>JAZDPL010000044.1:0-23097 GCA_043797665.1 Candidatus Omnitrophota bacterium | reverse complement strand
CCCTACAGCCCTTGATGAAAAAGAACCTTTTTCTGCAAATGCCACTTGAGTCTCAGTTTCTTGCAGAATTGATGAATAAAAAAGATACCGCCAAAGTGAGTCAGATTGCGGGCTCCCACCGATATGTGCAAAATTCTGATTCCTTTGGGCATCGGGCACAATGTTCCCTTTTAGGGAAGGTTCTGCCAGAGAGATTTTGTTACCAATATTATATGCAATTTTCATAGTAATTACAATCTAATCCGGCTATTTATTGTTAAAGGAAATATCATTTTTTACGCTTTTTTCAGGTATAATAACCTGAATTATGGTAAGACTTCCCTTTTACACTACCTGATCGATAACTATCTAAAGAAAAACACCCCTCTATCCAATATATTTTACTTTGATCTGGAGGATTTTGCTCTTCTTGACCTATGTAATCAAGGCCCCGACGAGGTTATCAAATATCTGGAAGGGAAGGGCGCGGATTTCAATGAAAAAGTTTACCTGTTAATCGATTGTACTTGGTCCACACATTTTGAGAATTTTTGGGCACTAATATCCGTACCCCATCCAGAAGGGGGGGGTAACCATCCGCTTTAGCATCTTCTTAACCATAGTATCTCCTCTCCTTTCACTTGATATTCCACCTTGCGTTATCTAATCTAACCTCTTTACCGGTTTTTGCGGATTCATAAGCCGCTAAAATAATCTTTACATCCAGGATGCCTTCTTTTGCGCCCGGGTAGGGAGTCCGGTTTTCTTTAATGGCAGAAACAATCTCCTGGTAATGTGGCAAATACGGTCTGTTTTCTGCTTGGTCCGCTTCATAATATTCTACGGCTCCGTTTTTATAAATAACATTAAATTTCCCAGAAAGATTAATCACCCCATTTTCAAAATTAAAATGACAACATTTTTCCAGATGGGGGTTAAGTTTATAATAGCCGTTTTCTTCCAACATTACCGCAGAACCATCTCCATAACCTATGAAAATAGAACCATTTCCCTCTATCCTGCAATTCGGCTGAAAAAAACCGACGGATGCCTTAACAGTTATTTCTCCACTGCCTATAAGGGCTCGTACAAGGCCTACTCGGTGTACGCCAACATTAAGCAATTGACCGCCACCAGCCAGTTCTGGCTCTAAGAACCAGACTGGTCTATTTGGCGTGAAATAATTTTTATAGTTTATGATACCCCCCGAGATAAATCTCCCCAGTTTTCCGGAGTTGATTATTTCCCTGGCTTTTCTAATCCGGGGTAGATAATAAGAGGAATCAGCAGTTACTATCTTTAAATTCCCTTCTTTTGCTTTCTGGTATAAATCTCGGCATTGTTTTATACTGATAGCGAAGGGTTTTTCCATTACCAGATGGCAGCCGCAGTCAAGTGCTTTCATCCCTGCTTCATAGTGAAGATGATGAGGTACGGCAACAACGGCAATGTCAACCCCTTCTTCCAAAAGTTTTCTATAATCGGTAAAACCTTTGACCCTGTATTCTTTACAAAATTTATCCAGTTCTTCTTTGTTTCTTCTACAGACTGAATGGAGCCTTAATTCTCTAATGGCATTGATGGCCTTGATATGCGAGGAAGCAATAGCGCCAAGACCAATAATTCCTACTTTTAACTTAGCCATATTTTCTCTATTTTTTCTTTAATTTTCCGATAGTAAATTGTAGCGACCTGCTCCGGAGAAATATTTTTTAACATCGGTGAGATAACCCCTATGTAGCCTTGATAGTTATTCTGTTTTAATCCCTTAAATACCTGATTAAAATCAGGACCGTTCGGCTCACCAAAAATCCCATTTTTAAAGTAACGGTTGTGAAATATGATTTCCGCGTTTTTCTTGTTGGTTTCAACCAGGTACTGAATTAACACATAAAAGATTTGGTCGCTTATTTTATTGATAGATTCTGCGCCATATTCACTTCCACTCATAAATAGATGACACGCATCGTAAAGTATACCAAAGTTGGGATGATTCACCTGTCCGAGGTAGGCGACGGTCCGTTCAATCGTTTCTGTCCAGCCCGGCTTCTCCTCGGTTCCGATGTGGTTATTGAGCCCGAGGCGTATGCCATAGCCTGCGGCTATTTCCGCGCACCGTGTCGTTTTGACCGGATCTCCGCCCATCTTAATAATCTGGCAATCAAACTTTTTCGCCAATTCCAAAAATCGGATAAAGATATTTTCATCTTCTAATACCGGATACCCTCTTGTTTCCATACAGACTACTTCTAAACCGCTGTCTCTTATCATTTCTACATACTCTTCTACTTTCCAGGAAGGAGTTTCTAACGAAACTTGCGTCCTTCTTAATTCTATCCCCTGATATCCTATTTCCGAAGCAATTTCAACGAACTCTTCTAATGGTATATTTTCCTTATAATCCTGTTCAAATATTCTTCCGGAAAGAGCCAGTTTAATTTTCATCAAGGGCTTTTCCACGAAGTTCCCTTTCGCCGTAAGTTATTTCAACGATATAAAGTTCGTCCGGATGAAGTTCTTTCATCAACAACATACTGTTACGGCCGATTTTCTTCAGCGACACTTCCGTATCACGGGTTGAAGCGATAAGGGAAACGGTTTTCCACTTCCGGTGAATATCAGCTGGAGCTTTTTGATTGACGGTTATTTCCACATCCTTTAGTATTTTGCCCGCGGTAGAAGTGATGAGCACGATGTACCCTTGTTCGGTCGTCAGAACTGTCGATACTACATCTTTTTCTGAAGGTTCCAGAACGTTTTCTTCCGGCGCGAAGTATCTTTGCACCTTATACCGGTCCAATACCTTCAGAAGACGATAGAAATAATAGAACCCTTCCGTATCAGTCACGCGGTCACCTGAATTCTTGTATCCAAGCGGCAATTTTTCCATGAATGTGTAAAGATAGGGAAGAATGCCGTGGACAAGGAAATAGGGGAAACCTTTGCGGGCAAGTTTGCGGGTCGGTACCGGCTCCCTGCCGGGTTTGTACTTGACCATCACCAGTCCCGGCGAAACTGCCTCGCCGTCCTTGGGAAGGAATGGTTGGGGTACCGAACTTACCGATGCGCAAGCACGCTGGACGGTAACGGCGAACGGAAAAGGCCGAAGTTCTTCGGGCGTCTTGAGTCCGTATTCCTCCAGGTTGATGATATGGTCAACGATATTGGCATATAACACATTCACCCCGCAGCTCATCTGGTGATTGAAAATGACCTTGTCGGGGAACCGTTTCCTTAATGTCATCAGAAGTTTGAGCCCGTCGTTCAGGCTTTGATGGGGTACTCTCCCGTGAAGCGGATTGTAACAGTTTGCGAAACTAACGCTGTCGAAATAGAAACCGTCAAATCCATATTCGTTCAGAACGGTGGTGACATGTTCCAATATCCAGTTATGCCACTGGCTTGCCATGCAGAAATAAGTCTCCCATACCTGGCCGTCGCCCGGGGAGGAGAAAACGAGAGTACTGTTCGGTATTCTCATTGCCTGCCACTCGCGCGGGTGCTCCCTGAAGGCCGGAGAGACTGGGTGCACTCCGGATGGCATGAAATACGGAATGACCTTGATCCCGTGGGAGTGAGCGGTGCGGATAAGGCGCTTCATCTCCGTCAGCTGTTCGCCGTCAAACGGCGGAAATGTGCCGTCCATCCAGTGGTCCGCGGTAAACTTCACAAAATTTGCCCCTTCATGAATACGCAAGACATTGATACCGATGTCCGCAAGATCATGAATTTCGGCATCGGAAAGAAACGGCTGGCTGTCGATGACCAGTTCCCGGTGGGGAAGATACGGACGTGATTTATAGTTGGTGACCCCGAGAAACGAATCGAACGAAAGACTTTCTTTACCGGCAGACGGTACATCTGCAAGAGAAGATACCTTGGTCCAGGGACGCAGTTCAAAACAGAATGAGATGTGGTTTTCCTTCGTACATTCAACTTCCCCGAGAGAAGTTCTCATTACGGAAGGGTCATACCCCCAGATCGTTGTATCGTCTCCCCGGATAAATTGAATACCCGCCCCGGTTTTCGCAAAAAATCCGAAAAGTTCCGGAACAATGCTGTATGAAAATTCTTCCGACATGCCGTCGCGCCAGTCCTGCCATGCATTGTCGCTCGGCAATACCTGGACTTTTGCATATTCTTTTGAAATACGGAAGCGATTCAGTATAAGGTCTTTCGGGTTAACGGTTTTTGTATTTAGAAAGATTTGCTGGAGACGATGAATTCCGTAATCACGGTAGTCCCATGACTGCAGATAGCCGATGTCCCCTTTGCCGTTCTTCTCTTTTAGTGTCCCGGTAAACGTCACCACAATGCTGTCTTTTTTTTCTTCCACTCGGACAGAAGGATTGCTCTCGTGGATATCAAGGAAATAGCCGACGCCCATTTCCAGCGGCGCCGCAAGCAGGTTGCCGTGCGTGCCATGCGTGAAGGAAATTCCGCACAGAGCGCCTCCCTTCTTCAGGTCATGACTGCACATCCAGGAGCCGTTCCCTACCGTAATAGTACTGCCCTGTCGCTCTATGTTCACGCGCTCTCCCTAAGTTTTTTATCTATTTTTCCAATGGAAATATTCAGTTCAACTATTTCTCCTTCAAAAGTCCAGTGTGCCGGATGATACCCGACCGCACACCGTGTGAAACTGCCGCCGAGTCTCCGGTCAAGGGAACGTCTGTCGCGCTCTTTCCCGTCAACGACGAAAACGGCTTCTTCTTCGTTCCAACGAAGAGCAACCGTATGGACTTCGCCCGGCTGCCAGTCCCCGCATGAGGCTTCCACGGATTCAACGAGATTCCTTTCCGCATCATACAGGCGTGCCTGGATTTTTCCGTAGAAACTGATGATACTGACCGCGGATGCGGTGAATTGTTCACCGGAAAGGTGCAGCCACCCTCTCTGGCAGACCGCAAACTTTGTATCTCCTTCCCATGGATTTCTGACCTTCAGAGAAACGGCTCCGCACAGCGTGGAGAGCGGTTTCTGAAATCGGCCATAGAGGAAACTTTTTCCGTCCTGAATCAGCTCGCCATCCCTGTTGAAACGGGGGGACGTAGAGAGCACGCCGCCTTCAACAAAAACCGGAGAGCCGTTTTCCAGAGAGAAGAAATCGTCCCGGAGGAGCTGTTCCGGTGTGCCGGCGAATCTCCATGACCGGCTTGAGGCCGGAACCATGCGGCTTCGCCTGTCCTCTTCTTCAGATTCCTTCCACTTCAAGAACCAGTAGAGTGCCGCATTTGCAGACCGCATTATGATGCCGAGGTCCCGCGCCGAATTGATGCTCGAAGAATTTCCTTCTCTGTCCGGTGGAGAACCGCTGGCGGTAAGAATCCAGAAGGCACCGAAGAACGATTCTTTCGCGATGGTACGGTAACTTTCTTTGCCGGTCATTTCATACAGATATGCCAGCGGCCGAACAGGGAGAATCCCTGGGACAGGATCAAGCGACCGATGTTTCCGTTCATAGGCGTTCAGTTCATAGGTAAACATGCAGGCAACCGGATCCCACATCCTGCTGATGAGAAAACCGGCGATTGCCTCCATTGCTTCAACCGCCTTCGGGTCGCCGGTCAGCCGGTGGTAACGCTCAAGCCCTTCCATGACAATGGAAAGCATGAGAGTTTTGGTCCCGTCCTGTGCTCCTGCCCGGAACCATTTGAACTTTTTCCCGTCAAAGGAATCCGTCTGCAGGAACATCCCGTCGGGATCGCTGAAGTATCGTGCTAAAAAATCCGCCATCTGTGAAATTTTAGCGAGAACAGAGCGGTCACCGTTGGATTCCGCATTGACCGAAAGCTGTATCATCGGCCAGCCGACGGTTCTCTCACAGCAGAACCAATGCCGCATGACCGCATCATCGGTTTCGCCTGCAAAACCTTTCATCAGCGAGCGTCCGATCGCCTCGGCAGCCTCCCGAGCCCAGATATCCCCGCAGAGAAAATAAGCGCACCAGAGTCCTTCGGTCCAGGAATGGTCGCCCACGCCGGGAGTTGCCCGATGTTTATTGTGGTCTTCTCCGTAGTCAAAGTAGCCGTGGTAAAACATTTTATCGTGCAGTATATCCATGTCAACATCGGCCATGTGAACAATTCCCTCACGGGCAATTTCCAGATAGCGGATGTCGCCGGTGCGCGCGAACTGCTGAAAAAAAGCGAAGGGTATGTCGTATTCGTTATCGGCATAGATACGGTGATGCGGGTTAGGTCCTGCATAGCGTCCCCATTCCAGAGGCCAATCGCCATAATGTTGGAGCCCGAAATACTCCGGCGCCTGTTTTTCTTCCTGTTCAAGAGGAACTGCAGGGCCGTCCAGAGGCGGGCGGGAAGTGCCGAGCGATGACCGGCGGAGCGAAGAAAAGGCGGATTCCACGGCAGTTTCATAACCGGTAAAAAAATAGCGGCTTTTTTCAGTACAGGGTGCCAAAAGCCCCATCGCCCCGGTACTGCAGATATATTCAGAATCCCACCTGAAGAACGGGCGTTGTAAACCGTCAACACCTTGAGCACCGAGCGCGAGAATAAACCGGTGGCGGAGATTCGTGCCTGACCACAAGAGAATCCCTTGTTCGGTGAACGGGTACAAATCAAGCACGATTTTCCCTGATGATGCCTGTAAACCCGCCGGAAAGCGCTGCCATGCTTTTTCAAGGAAGAAACCTGCGCCGGCGTTTTTCAACAGGAATTGCGGATAGCCCTGCCGTTCGGTGCCGTTGAAAACATAGGTTCCCGGGGAGGAACAGAGAACGGAGATATTGTCTTCCGGGGAGAGAGAATCCATTTCCCATCGGCCGGCCGAGTTTGTCGCAAGAACCACCTGCATTCCCCGGAGTATCTTATTCTCCGGCGAAAGAGAAGAAAGCCGCCGTGTTACCGACAGAATCCCCTCGGACGGGAAAAGCCGCACGAGGTATTCAAGCCGGCGGTCGCCGGGCGCGGTTCGGGTGATTTTGAGGAGCGGGGCGATATTGCCCGGTTCAAGAAGTTGTACGGCGACCTCCCGCGGAATTGTATATTCGCCGGTTCCGAGAGCGGCGCCAAGGTCATTGACCGTCCAGGAACATTTCCCGTATTGCCAGCCTATTTTTCCATCTGAAGAAACGGTCAATCTATGAGTTCCGACGGCAAGAACGGATTCTTTCTTCGTGTGCCGGAGACTGACCGAGTTCTGCCGAAAAGGCTCACATTCCCGCAGGAAAATCTCCGATTCGCCCGGCGGAACTTCCATATGCATCCATGCCCAGCGAAGACTCCCGTCAGGCCAGAAACTTCTCGGCTCAAACCATAGGGGAAGCCGGTCTTTGTCGTGGAATGCCGACAGTCCCGCCTGAGCGGAAAAAGCTCCTTGAGCAAACGGCGCTCCGACCGCCAAAACAGCCGGTTTACAATTTGGATTGTTGACAAAGAGCCGGGGTTTTTTGTTTTTCATGGATATCCTATTGGTCTCACGTTGGTCTCACGCCACACGCTGGTTCTTAGAACTGAATTTTTCCGAACTTTGCCGCTTCATGAAAGTTTCCCGAGGGAAACCAGGCATAGTACTTTGTTTCCTTCTCTCCTGCTTTCGGCCGCTGTGTCCGCGTGACATTGATACCCCACCGTGTCCCCGACGCAGGGGTGCCGCCGATTTGGGAAAAAGGAATGGCAAATTCGGCAGTCCAGTATGCATCAAACATTCCCGCGGCATACCTGAAATCAACCTTGGTGATGTCGGAACCCTTCGGTCCTGCAGACCAGGTTTGTCCGGTAGGGTCAAGAGCAATCTGATAATATTTACTACAACTGTTGGTGGTATCAAAAAAAAGTTCCACGTCATCATTATCGCCAAAGATGGTTTGCATAAAAGATTCCGGAGAAGGGCTTTTTTTTGCGGCGAGCTGGTTCATCGCCGATTCCATGCACTTGACCGCGATATAAAAATTGTCTTTGTCCTGTGCGAGCCACACCAGCGTCTGCTGGTCTGCTTCGGCTCCGTTGCTGACATACACCATCCTGCCGTCCGGAGGCCGGTTCCATGTTTGGTCGTCAATCTTCCCGTCAATCAGCGGGGGAGGGTTCCCTACTTTCACCGGAAGCGCTTTTTGGTCTGCCGCTTCTTCCTGGGCAACCTTTGTCTTCAGTCCGGCTTTCAACGAATAGCCGAGCGACTGCAGAAGCTGTGTTTCACAGCGGTTCACCCGGTTCCATTCCGGCGAATATTTTTCCACGGACATTCTTGCCTGATCAATAAAGGCCAGTGCTTTCACCAGCCGCTCCGGCGTAAATATCTGCTGCCAGAAAATCTCCGCCTGATCCGGCGATTTGGCGCTCATGCCGGAGTAATTCTTCGGGTATTCCTCCAGCCACAGGTTTTCCAGATAGGTATAGCATGCCTTCACCGAACCGGCCGCTTTTCCGTAGAGCGACCGGTAGAACTCGTCAAGGAGTTCCTCGGTATCCTGCTTTACATCCCACATCAATTCTGCGGCAAGATAGTATTCGGGTTGGGTGTAGGGCCCAGTTTCCGTTTCTCCTCCGCAGAAAAAAAATCCCTCTGTCTTTCCGGCCAGCGCTTTTATCTCCTTGGCAACCAGATGCGGAATCACCAGCGGCAGGTGCGGAACGTTACTGCGGAAACTATCGGTATACATCCAGACCATACAGATGGGCGCCTTGGAACGCCACTCTTCAAATAATTTCTTCCATTCATCCGCGGCCTTCGGTTCTGCCAATGCGGCCGGTAAGGCACCGGCAAGGGCAATCTTGACGTTCCCCGGCAGTTTGACATTCTTCGGCGGATAGAAGCGGTTGGCGCTCCCGTAAGCAAGGACGACGATATATTTGCCCGGGAATTCCTTTTGCGCTGCCTTGGCAACTTCGGCTACATGGTAATAGTAGGCATCTTGAACCATCCGCTTACCGTTTTTATCTTGATAGTACCATTTAGAACAATCCGGACACTCACAGTAACGCATAGTCCCATCATTAGCACCAATCGGGAAATGATTTATGTCGGAATAGGTCCAGACCCACATATGCCGCTTGATTTCCCCTCCGAAAAACAGCCGCATCTCCTCAATCTGCTGGTGGATGGTTGCAGGATTCGCCCAGCAGAAATCACGGCCAGCTCCTGTTCTGTTCGTACCGATCCAGCCCCAATCGTTCGTCCGCTCCCCGTCAACCAGCGAAAAATATTCCGGGTGGTCTTTGCCGAAGAGACCTCCCCAGAACCACATTCCGTGGCTGCCCTGGCACGCCCAGGAAAATCCCAGACGGCTGCGTAATCCCCAGACATGTTCGGTGAGGAACCTGCTGTCGGAAATTTCCGGCATGGGTAGTTCCGTCGTACCGGTGTGGTCGTTGCCGACCCAGATTTTCCTCTGAGTGAAGGACGGACCCACCGTAAAATCCATAGGAGGAATCTTCAACATTTTTTGTGCCGGAACAACCTCGCCGAGGGGACCGGGGAAATACCAGTTAACGCCGACGATTTTCTTGAGGAAGGTATACACACCGAACAGTGTTCCAACGCGCGTGGCTGCGTCCCGGTCATACTTCGGATGCCAGTATCCTTCCTTCATCTCTTTGTACGTGAAGAGCGGATGGTCGTCGCCGGCAATAATCACATAGTCATCGGTTGTCTTCAAGTAGAACCCTTCCCTGGGCAGTCCGGATGTATCAAGTCCCAACGCATCCGTAATGACGTTTTTTCCGATGACAAAAGCCGGTTTTGGTACGGTCGGAGACGCAGTAACAATCGGCAGTTTCACGCCGAAGGATTGAGCGCAGTATTTCTGCAGTTCTTCCGCGGCGAAACGGGCAACCGAATTCGTATCGTCAGAAATTGCGATGCACTGAAGTTTGCGGCCGTTCGCCTTCAGGAACATTCCTGCCGGTTCCTCCTCTGCTGTGAGACCGACGGAAGAAAAGAGTGCCACGGCAACGGCAAAGACACCCATCAACACGCACTTCTTCATGTTTTCTCCTTCACCATTTCCTCAAAAGTTCAAGTGTCTCCCCGGAACGCGTGCGAATCTGCTGGAGTCCGATGCTGTTTGGTTGCTTGAAAAAGCTGAAGAGCGCAAAACGAAGGGTCTTTACACCGGGAGCAGCTTCAATCTGAATGGGGAATTGCGAGTGTGTCATGGGCACAATGATAGAATTCAGTTCTTCGGGAATAAAGACCAGCCCGCCCCCTCCTTCGGATTCAGGATTTGTTTCCGGATCCAGCACCCTGTCCGCTACAAAGAGCCATGTGCTTTCTGATGGCATAATCTTAAACGTCCGGCGGCCCTTTACTTCATCGCGTGCATTGGTCTCAAGGTCAAAAACTGTGCTCTTTTCAACATTGTCTTTCGTTATCTGATCCGAATATTCCTTCCGGGCAGTTGCGAGAATCTTGTCCCGCAGAATTTCTCCGGATGCCTTGCCGAATCCTCCTGGAACCGTGTTAAGCGTCATAACGATCGCTCCGGAGGCATTCTTTTCAGCCGGTTCAAAAACCCATTTGCAGAAGAGTCGGTCGTCTCCGCCGGCAAGACGGCAGAGAAATTTTGTTTTGACGTTCGGGTCGTCCCACGAAAATTCCGTAAAGGCTGAAGCGCCTTCAGTCCATGTTTTAATCTGCGCAGGGACGGATACAATAACAGACCTTCCGTCAACCGTCGGCCTGAATGCCTCGCTGTAGTGCCAGGTCGCTTTGCCCGGCATCCAAACTCCGAACCGTTCCAGCGTTCCTTTACTCCCGTCTGCATTCGGTGCATCAGGACACCAGCCGTACCAGAGACAGAATTTCACAATACCGGAATCCATACGCACCTGCTTGCGGAAAACGGTCTGACTCTGCAGGGGACCTGGATCTGAAGACATCTGCGCCGCTTTATCCTCGATCACCTGTATCACTGCAGGACTCACCGTCTTTTCTACGGATACCGCAACACCGCCTATCGTTCCTGCTGTAACGAGCGCCTCCCATCCCAAACCGAACAACACCCCAATAAATATCCGTTTCATTTTTCCTCCTTTACCAGGGAACTATCGCATTATCTGCAAAGAGCTGTGTAGCCTGTCCGGGAAGAGGCCCGTTCCACCATGCCGCATGACCGTCAAAATAAAGGAGATTGATTCCGCCATTATGGCGGTCAAGATAGTTGCCCATGTACGGAGAGTTTGATGTATCTATCCAAGTGGTCATTGGAGATGCGTCGTTATACCTGCACGCAACGCCATATCCATACCCGGAAGAGGTTGATCCGTCACACACCCAGAAACGCTCGGAAGGGCGGCTGACGTTATCCAGTTTCCGCCATCCGTAGCCTAAAGCCGGATCCTCCGGCACTAATGCCCTGAAGCACTGGTGACTATTGACGCAGTAACTGTATTTTACAGATCCGGACCCATAGATACGCTTTGCCCATTTCGGGCACTGAACAGGCTCGTTGATTCCGCCGTAGCCCCCCCGCCAGTCGTTATAAATATCATATTTGAGATAGGATGCTTTTTTCAGAAGTTCACTCCACGTCGTGCCCGATACCCCTTGATAGTTGGCAGGAATCAGGTACCCGTCATTGTCCTGTGAATACATGCACAGGAGGATGTAAAGCTGTTTCAGGTTACTGAGACAATTTGCCTGACGGGCTTTTTCGCGAGCCTGGCTTAACGCCGGTAGCAACATCGCCGCCAATAACGCAATAATCGCGATAACGACCAAAAGCTCGATCAGGGTGAAACTGTTTCTGTGCCTGGACCGCACTAACTTTTTTATAGCCATTTGCCTCCTTTTTCTGGTGTCATTCTGAGGCATCTTTTACCGAAGAATCTCATCCAAAAGACGAGACCCTTCGCCGGCGCTCAGGGTGACACAATTGTAACATGCACGAAATAAGACCGTCTTCCGGGTCTAACATTAGATTGTGGAAGACCTTTTCAAGTTTATTACCTGTTTTTCTGGCAAAAGGGGTGTTGACTTTACCCATAATATAACTTAGGAGTTGAACATTTTCTGCACCGGCATTAAGGTAATCAAAGACGTGCCGGCCAGAATAAATTCCTCCGGTAGCAGAAATGGGGATATCCGGGAAGGTTTTCTTGATCTCTTTTACCATACGCAAATTTCGTTCTCTCAACTCTTTTCCTCCGTGGGCAGAGTTATACTCTTCCTTGAAGATTCTATTGGCTACTATTATACCATCAGATTTTCCTTCTTGTGCTGCTGCCACCATCCGGATTTGAAAATCCAAACCCCAATCAAGGTTGAGTAATTTAGGATAGACCATAATCCGGGGAGACGCAGATTTTATCAGAGAAGGGACAGTCTTATACCACCGCAGGATATTCTCTTTTTCCACAATTAAACCGTCTTCCTTTTTTAAAGAAGGGCAGAAGTCAATTTCTAAAAGGTTGTATCCCAGGCTAAAAAGATTCTTGGCCGTAAAAAGCCACTCTTCTTCTTTAATCTCTTCCCTGGGTGAAGGTAAATGGCAAAGGGTTGAGGCAACTAATACAAACGCATTAAATAAATTTACATCAATACTTGTAGGGGCTTGATTTATCAAGCCCGCGGGTCGGATAAATCCGACCCCTACATCAGAATATTTTATTGCTTCCCGGGCAAACAGAAGATATTCCGAAAGCGTTCTGGTGTCACCCCGGCCATCCCAGTGAATAATGGGAAAGGAGCCTTTCCGGTCATCAGTATCATAAACTGTTTGGGTATAAGTTGCCTTTCTTCTTTGACATCCCATAGAGCAGTTACCCTTTTTGTCTTCGCCCACCACAGATTTCAGGATGCAACCCGCGTAACCGGCATCTTTTATCCTTGAAATCTGATTAGTATTCACGGTGAGTTGCCCGGGGGCAATCAGGATCGGATTCTTAAGAAAGTATGGGCCGTATTTGCCTTCCAAATTGATTTCCAATTCTTCTTTTATTATCTCCGAAAAATTATTGGGGATGGAGGTAACTGAAAAATAGTCGTGCAGTTTTTTTAATTTAGATAACTTTTTTTCCATAAATGCCAGAATTGTGTAGGGGCTTGATTTATCAAGCCCGCGGGTCGGATGAATCCGACCCCGTTAATTATTCAATTGTATTAAAGTCCGAATTTCTTCTCTCTCTTTCTTAGAAAGGGGGAGCAAAGGAGGTCGCACCAAACTTGTTTTGAATATACCCTGAGCAACCAGTACTTCTTTAATCCTGGCCCGGTAATCTCTTACCGGGGCCCGGAAACAATACCGGCATATTTCTGAAATTTTGTCAAAAAGCGCCAGGGCTTGGTTATATCTTTTCGTTTGTAGCAGGTTAATTACCTCGACCTGAATTTCAGTGAAAATGGCACCAAACCCGATTAAGGCACCGTTCGCACCCAAAAGAAATGATTCCGGAATGAAATTATCGTTTCCCGTAAGGATGACTATTTTTTTACGCAAGGAATTTAGAAAAGAGACCGTCTCTTTGAATTCTAAAGCATCAAAAGAGGCCTCTTTGATTGCTACCACCTCATCTATTTTTGTCAGTTCCGCCAGGGTTTCTAAACCGTAATGTGTTCCTCCCAGTTCTTCCTGAAGTTGGAAGATTATCAGAGGTATTCCGACCCGGGCAATTTGCTGGTGGTAGTTGATTACCACCTTATCTTTATTATTGCCACCTCCCCGAAAAGCCGGATGAGGAAAGACCAAAAAACAGTCAACTCCTAAATCCTTAAACTCTTTCGCCATTTCCACAGCCTGAAAGGTAGTGGCCCCACCCAGGCCGCAAATTACCGGAACTTTATCCGGAACAATTTCTTTTGCAAGAACAACTATCTTTTTTCTTTCTTCCGGAAGGAGGAAATGGCCTTCACCGGCATCAGTATTTACTGCAAGACCTTTAATTCCACAGGAACTTATTCTCTGGACGTACAACCTCATTGTTTCCTCATCAAGACTGAAGTCTGTCTGAAAGGGTATTACTATGGCCGGAATCAGTCCTGACAAATTTATTTTCATGCTTCTATTATACCGCAGAGAAGGAAGGAAGTTATAGAACAAAAGAGGAAAAGATTAGCACAATTATGGAGAATTATCTGCTTCTGAATTCCGTCGGAGAACAGCCTTCAATCTTTTTGAAGAGGCGGGTAAAATAATTACTGTCAAAGATTCCACATCTTCCGGCAATCGTTTTTATGGAAAGGGATGTTGTTTTGAGAAGATTTTTAACATATTCAACCTTTGTTTCTGCGGTATATCTTAAAAAACTACGGCCTAAAAACTGTTTAAAGATTTTTTGGAGATAACTGGGCGAAATGCAACAGTAATCTGCCACTTCAGACAGGGTGAGCACTTTTCCTACATTCTGGGTTATAAAGGAATCTGCTTTCAGAAAAACAATTTGTGTTCTGGAAAGAAGTTTAGTTCCTTCTCCCTTTTTTATCCCACCTAAAAGGAAATATCGAAGAATGAGTAAAATATAGCCTCTTAACGCCAGAGAATGCCCAAACTCCTTCAGATTCAATTCCTCGGTTATTTTTTGAATAATCTCATCGACTTTTTCCGCTTCCTGGAAGTTGAGTTTAATACACTTGGGATTTTTAGTATAGAGAATCCGGATAATTTCCGTGATATCCTTATCTTTTTCTATTTCCCGTTTTTTCTCCCCTAAATTCCAAATAAAAGTGAACCGTAAAGTGAAGGCTTCCACGATATTCCCAACAGAAGGCTGGAAGGAATGTACTTTATGAGGCGGAATAAAGACTACGGATTGAGGGACAATATCATATCTTTTGTTCCCAATAGTTTGGGTACCGGTGCCTTTAAAGTAATAGATAACCTGGAAGTCCGGATGGATATGAGGCTTGGTACCGGAATTGATTTTGTGGATATTGAACTGGAGGTTGGTGACATTCCAGAGTGTGCTCCCAAAGAGGAAGGACAATCTTTGGTCTTGTACCCCTAAAAAACTTTCCAGCGTGATATAATCACTTTGCTGTTTCATCTGTTCCCTTATACTATCGGCTGAAACTACGACAACCGGGGAAAGAGGGTGTGGTAATCTTTACGGTTCCGAAGTAATTCTTCCGCCTTTTGGATGGGGCACTTTTTCATAAGGCAGACCGCGGCTAACAGAACCGGTGCACCGGTTTCCTCTCCTCGGCATAATTTCTTTTTCACATAGTCGGTAGCCCGAAAGACCGCATCACACGATTCTGCATATGACTTGCCGGTCATCCGGGCAACGTAACGGGTAGCCCGGTCATACAATTTTTTGTTGCCGGGGAAGACGTAAATCATACAGTTGCCCAGTACTCTTCCCAATAATACCATTGTGAGAGTAGAAACAGAGTTGAGGCATATTTTAAAAGCCAGATGTTCGGTAACCTTTAAATAACCGGTACCGGGTGGAATAATGACCGGAAAGACCCGGGAGGTGATACCCATTGTAGCGAGGCGCTTACGGAGGATTTTGTAGTTTTCAGCCGTGCCGAGAAAGAAAATGCCGAACCGTTCGGTTTTCTTCCGGTGTTTCCGGCATAGGTCTTGGTAGAGACGGAGAATCTCCGGCTGGTGCTCAAATTCATCTCCAACAAGGAACAAGACAAAACCGTCAGAGGGCCCCCGCAGCCGTTCTTTAAGACTATTCCGTCTCAGGTCATAACGGAGAATCTCCTTCCGGTCAAGTTTATGCGACAACCCCTTATACCAGCGGACGTCGTTGAAATCCCTCTGGAGCAGGTTGAACCAGGCGGTACGGTTTGAGGTTTCCGGCCGGATTACAAAGGACCAGGAAGGCGGGGATTTTTGGTCGCCCCGCCGGATAAACGAAGGGACCAGAAAAGTGGGAGAACGTTCGGTGGTATCGGTAAGAAGGTCTAAGGCATAAGTGTCAGCCAGATAGGTGATTAGTCCGTGCGCCTGGTATATTTCTTTTTCAAAAAGAGCCATTCGGGTAAGTTCCTGCAGATTACTTTCAGAATGAAGTGATTTCAGCAGAGCCGAAAACTCATCTGTCCAGGTGTGAAATTTCCGGACCGGGGTACCTAATCCGGGCAGTTTTTTTTTCGCAAGAATGTATTTTTGGAGCAGCCGGTACAGTGCAATCTCCAGGGAAACGCCGATAACCGCTAATTGGGTGGTTACCGCCTGCATCCGGGTGGAGCCGGTAATTGCCATTGGTCCGGTGGCAAGACAGAGCTTTTGGATGCGGCTCTCAGAGAGGACGTCCCGGCAGCGGCTGAATTTCATCAGCATGCGGTCGGGGTTATTGTAGACAAAGTAGACTTTGGCACCGGATTCCAGGCCTGCCCGGGCGGTACCGATGACAAAACTTGTTTCTCCCCCCTCAGTAACCGCAAATACTAAGTCTCCGGCAGAAAGACCCGTATCCCGGATCTGGCGTTTTCCAAAATCAGCAAAGTCCTCATATCCCTCGACCGATTTAATCAAGGCAAAGTCACCGCCGGCCATAACACTCCGGGTAATATTTTCAAAACCGGGGAAATGAGGGATTAGATCGGGATAATTCTTTTTCAGATTACGCCAGAATCTTCGCCAGACCGAATCCACAAGTATGGCAAGGCGACCGGTAGCGCCGCAGCCGGTGAAGATGATGTGTCTCCCGTTTTGAATGGCGGAGATAATCTCTTCGGTTACTTTCTCCACCCGGGTTTCAAGGTCAGTCTTACGAAGTATTTTTACGATATCAAAGTCCACGGACAGTATCTGTTTGAGCCCTTGTAACGGATTTTGTTGTGCCGCGTAACTGAGGTTTACGGTAAGGGGGTGGGTCTGTTCGGTAAGCAATCTGCCCAAATGGAATTCTTTTTCTCTCATTAGGGGTTGTTAAACAATAAAATTGACTATTTGCCAGAGGCGATTTTGGAGCGAGACAAGGAGCGAAGAAGCTGGCGTACCCCCTGTGGTACGGAAGTAATGAGCGACGCAGTCGCAGCCCAAAAGCGACCTGGCCCTTTGGGACGGGTTCCCTACCATCAAGGTAGGGGTCCCATCTTTGGGCCATTGCGGCGTTGCTCCTCGGTTATGTGCCACAGTGGGCACAGCAACCTCCCTTGTCAATCCTATGACAAGGGGACCCGTGTCGCGCCTTGCACTGACTTCAAATCTGGGACTCCAAATAGTCAATTTTATTGTTTAACAACCCCTTAGTAGAGCAGGTAGCGTTCGCGCTTCTTTATGAATTCTTCCAGCCCGGGCTGATAGGTCTTCACAATTTCGTCCACCGGTACACCACTTTCAAGTCTTAGCCGGATTGTGTCGATACCATTTGAGTTATCAAATGTCCGGAGCCGTTTTTTCGATACCGGAAGCGAAAAGTTGAATTGTTTGGGATATTTGCGCAAAAGGACGTCCATAATGTGATAACCAACCACTACCGGTCTTAATAATTTTTCGTCCGTGATGATAATCTTAAACCCACCGCAGAACTTATCCTTATGAATGTGGGAAAGGGGCGTGAAATTGAAGGGTTGAAAATAGACGCCGGGGATGTTCCGGCGGTTTAAAAGTCCGGAGATTTCTTCCGCATCAATCCAGGGTGCGCCGACGATTTTAAAGGGCAGGGTATAACCCACCCCTTCGTTTACCAGGGATAATTCGCCCAGGATTCCGGTAATCGGATAGAACCAGGCTGAGTCCGGTTCGGGGATATTGGGTGAGGGCGGAGTCCAGACAAGTCCGGTGTCTCTCCAGGTCATCGTACGCTGCCATCCTTCCATCGGGACGACTTCCAGGTCGCAGTGGATTTGAAACTCCTCGTTAAAGTATCGGGCAATCTCGCCGATAGTCATCCCGTGCAGATAGGCGATTGGTCCGGTACCGATGAATGATTCAAATTCCGGGTCAAGGACCGGTCCGTCAACAAGGATGCCGTTGATCGGATTGGGTCTGTCCAGCACGATGAACGGTATCCGGTATTTTGCGGATTCTTCCATGCAGAGTTTCAGGGTAGAAATATAGGTGTAGGTTCGGGAACCGATATCCTGGAGGTCAAATACCAGAACGTCAACGTCTTTGAGCATTTCCCGGGTCGGTTTTCTGGTGGCACCGTAGAGGCTGAATACCGGGACACCGGTCTTTTTATCCACATTGTGGTGAATAATGTCCCGTAAGCCTCCCCTGATTCCGTGTTCCGGTGCATATAGTGCCGCCAGTTTAACGTCAGGCAAAGAGATGATGAGGTCAATGGAAGAGCGGAGTTGGCTGTCAACACCGGTCCGGTTGGTGATGAGTCCCACCTTTTTGCCTTTCAGTAAATCCGGTTTTTTTTCGATTAGTATTTCGAGGCCTAATTTGACCGGGGTAGGGGCTTGATTTATCAAGCCCGCGGGTCGGATAAATCCGACCCCTACGTTTTCGGCCGGGAGGGGCGAGGAGACGAGGAGAAAAATTATTATTTTATTTACCGGCGTCGACCGAAAGGGTGTTCTTCCCCTCTTCCAGAGGGGTGTCTGCGTTAGCAGGCAGGGTGTTCGTTTGGTCTTCATCAGAAGTAATGTCCGGATACTCTTCCGGTTTTTCCGGAGTGGTTTCGGCCGGTTTAAATTCTTCCTCAACAGAAAGGCGGAAGTTCTTTACCATACTCTTTACCTCTCCGGCCTGGCTGGAAAGTTTTTTTACGGTGCTGACGGAGTCTTCGGAACTGACCGCGTTCTGTTGAAGGGCTTGGTTCAGTTCGCCGGCCGTATTGGATATTTGGTCAACGCGCTGGTTTTGTTGCTGGGAAGCGGCGGAAATTTCCGAGACCGCTCCGGCCACTTTCTGGGCCTGGCGGCTGATTTCTTCCAGACTCCGCATCATTTCCTGGTTCTTTGCCACACAGCCTTCGACGTTCTTCTGGGATTCTTCAATCAGACCGGCGGTATTTTTCGCCATCTCTTCGCTGCGCAGAGCAAGACTTCTTACCTCTTCCGCCACGGCAACCACGTTCAGTGCCAGGTGACTGGTTTGAAATACGATATCATTAATTGTTTTAATTGTTTCTGCCGCCCGGTCAGAAGAAAATTTGAGCCGTTCAATGCTTCCGGAAAGAGCCTGCATCTTTTCCATCCCTTTGCCGGTTCCGCTGCAGGTTGTTTCGACCAGTTCTTTGGCATTTTTGACGTAATCCGCGTGCTGTTTGTTCAGTTCCGACATCTCTTTCAGACCATAAGAAAGTTCCCGGACCGCCCCGGCCTGTTTCATGGCATCCTGTGCCAGCGTCTGGCTGTTGGTTTCAACCTGATTAACCGCTGAGACTACCTGTTCTGTGGCGCCGGTTACTTCCTGGATGGTTTGGTTGAAACTATCGAGTGCGGCGTTGAGGAGGTCTTTGATTCGGGCGTAATCACCCGGGTAGTCGCCGGTTATTCGGACCGTGAGGTCCCTGGCGGCTACCTTTTCCATAAGGACGACTATTTCGTTAATCGGCTTGATTACCACGCCCAGGATGTGGTTGATGTCCTGAAGAACGTTCTGGAAATCACCCTGGTGGCGGGAGGGGTCAGAGCGGGCGGATAATTTTCCTTCCGACACCGCTTTAACCAGGTTTGCGGTTTCATCCACCAAATGATTGATGGCGTCAATACAGGCGTTGAGGTTGTTGGTGATGATTCCAAAGGTGCCCGGGTAGGTTTCGGAAATTTTAGCTGAGGCGTCTCCTTTGGCAATCCGTTCGATATAACCGGAAATCACGTTCAGGGGGGCGTTAATGGCATCCAGGGTATCGTTAATACTCCGGCTGATGGTGCGGTAGTTCCCCGGGTATTTAGAAAGATCTATGCGCCTGGCAAGTTCACCTTCCCCCACGGTTTTGGGCAGGTTTTCCATGTCCGCGGTGAGCCGGTTCAGGGTATCGATACAGGTATTGAGGTTGTTTTTGAGCACCTCAAATGTCCCGCTGTAACTATAGGTTATCGGGGAAGAGATGTCGCCGCGGGCAATCCGTTCGACGTAATCAGAGATTACGTTCAGAGGACCGGTAATCGCATCCAGGGCATCATTAATACTCTGGCTGATGGTGCGGTAGTTCCCCTGGTGTTTAGAAAGGTCTATGCGCCTGGCAAGTGTGCCTTCCGTTGCGGTTCTGGTTATGGTTTCCATGTCGGCGGTGAGCCGGTTCAGGGCATCGATACAGGTATTGAGGTTATTCTTGAGCGTCTCAAGGGCACCGCTGTAACTGTAGGTTATTTTAGAAGAGATATCACCCTGGGCCAGCCGTTCGATATAATCACCGATTACGCTCAGGGGACCGGTAATCGCATCCAGCATCTCATTTGTCCGCTGGACGATTTTATGATAATCTCCCTGGTGTCTGGAAACGTCTATCCGTATGTTGAGCTGTCCTTCCCCGGTAGCCTTTGCTAAGGTATCGGTGTCGTCTATGACCAGATTTATGGCGCTGAGACAGGTATTAAGATTATTCTTGATGACCTCAAAATCTCCTTTGTAATTATACGGGATCTGGGAAGGGAGATGCCCTCTGGCTATTCGTTCAATGTAATCCGCTATTACCTGGAGGGGAGCGGTGACGGAGTTTAGAACGTCGTTGATTTGCTGGACGATTTCTTTGAATTCCCCTTTAAAGCCTTCCGCATCGCCCCGCTTGCTGAGTTGTCCTTCCGCCGCAGCTTTTGCCAACGCCTGTGTTTCGGTGGTAAGTCCACGCAATGTTTTGCGGAGCGAGAGGAGGTTGTCTCCGAAGACGTCTTTATCGGACCTTGTTTTGATTTCAAAGTTCAAATTTCCCGAGGCTATTTTTTCGATGGCCAGGGACCTTTCCTTAATGCTCGCCGTCATCCTTCCGAAGGAACTAAAGAGCGGGCCCAACTCGTCGTTTATGCGGGGTTCCACCGTAACTCCGGTGTCTCCTTCCGCTAACCTGTCCGCAAGAGCGGCCAGTCTTCCCAGGGGTTTTTTTATCCGGCGGTAAGTAGACATCTCCAATCCTAAAACGATGACCAGCATTACCAGTCCGATGATAATCAGGATGGTGGTCGGGGTTGAGAAGCGATAGAGTCCTTTTGGTTCGGCGGGTCGTTTGGCTACCAGGGAAAAGATATCGTTTATTTTTTTCTGATACTCCCGATACTTTTGTTTTAATGCTCCCCGGGCCAGGGTTTTGGCTTTTTCCGTATTTCCGGTTACGATTGCCGGTACGAATTCCCGGTCCCGGAGGTCAAAAAATTCCATGGCGGGCCGGTAAGACTGTTCGACCATAACCTCTTCCAATTTCGCATCGTTCAAGCCTTTTAGCCAGTATTTGTAAAACTGTTCGTAATCACTTCTAATGGCTCTTCCCTTTCCAATGAAATAGGTAATCTTTTCCGGGTCGGTTTCACCGGTAAGCCGCTGGATAATGGCGTAAGAATTGGCTAAATACTCCGGGGTTGGAAAGACGCCGGTGGTGGGGTCCGGCCTGGGAACGATATTCGCATAGATGGGTCCTTTGGTTTTTAAAGTAGTCAGCGGACTGAAGAAATAGACCTTGAATGTTCCAAACCCTAATGCAAAGATGATAATAACGAACATTAATTTGTTTATGTTTCTCAGTTTCTTAATGAATTTTAACATGGCGTTCTCCTTTTTTTTACCTATCCTTTCGCTCCGGCATCTCTGAGCATCCGGATGATTTCACCGTGACCGGCTACCGCTGCGGACATCATCGCGGTAACACCGTCCTCTTTTTTTATGTTGAGGTCCGCACCGGCATTTATTAATGTTTTTACGGAATCGGTCCGGCCCTTCCAGCAGGCAAACATCAAGGCGGTAAATCCGATGTGATTGCGGGCGTTTATATCCGTTCCGACGCTGAGCAATGCTTTTACGACCTCGGTGTGACCGCGAGTCGCGGCTGTCATCAGCGGGGTATTGCCGTCCTTGTCGTGGAGATTAAAGTCCGCTCCGCCCTTGACCAGTATCCTTATTATTTCCGGATGGCCTTGTCTGGCAGATATCATCAGGGCGGTATGGTTTTCTTTATTTTTCCGGTTAACGTCTGCACCGTGTTCTAACAGTAATTTTGTAATTTCCAGGTATCCCTGTTCGGCTGCGAACATCAGAGGGGTACTGCCGTCGGGGTTCGTACCGTTAACATCCGCTTTTCCGAATATCAGCGCCTTTACTGCCTCGCCCTGCCCGTTAGAGACTGCCAGCAGCAAAGGTGTATTGCCGTCTTTATCTCTGGCGTTGACATCCGCGAGGGTATTTATCAGGGCGTATATCTTTTCCGTATCGCCGTTTTGGGCTGCCCTGAGAATCCGGTCATTTTTGTTAAACATTTGGTAGCCGCAGGTTTAGCCTGCGTATTAAATACTATTCCCGGCGCGTAACCCGGACCACGTCTTCAATCGTGGCGATGCCGGCCGATACTTTTTTCAAGCCGTCTTCCCTGAGGGTTATCATTCCGTCCGCCAGGGCAGCGGTAGTTACTTCCTCGGCCGAAGGCTTGTGGAGTATTATCTCCTTGATTCTGGGGGTAATGGCCATCAGTTCAAAGAGACCAATCCGTGACTGGAAGCCGGTCTGGTTACAGTCCGGACAACCTTTTCCGCGGTAGAACTTCAGTCTTTCAAATTTTTTCAAATCTTCGGCGGCTTCAGTTAGAAGTTCCGGTTCCGGCTGATACTCCTCCCGGCATTTGAGGCAGATATGGCGGACCAGGGTTTGGTTGATGACACCTAAAAGAGAAGAACTGGCTAAATAGGGTTCGATTCCCATATCCATGAGTCTGGTTACCGCTCCGGGTGCGGTATTGGTATGCAGGGTGGCGAAGACCAGTTGCCCGGTAAGGGAGACCTGCATGGCGATTCCGGCGGTTTCCGCATCCCGGATTTCGCCCACCATAATTACGTTCGGGTCCTGACGCAGGATAGCCCGCAGTCCCTCCGCAAAGGTGAAGCCTGACCTGGGGTTTATCTGACCCTGGGTCACTCCGGAGATGTGGTATTCCACCGGGTCCTCCAGGGTGATAATTTTTTTGCGTCCGGTGCGCACCTTGTTGAGTGACGCATAGAGGGTGGTGGTCTTGCCGCCGCCGGTCGGTCCGGTTACCAGAATCATTCCGTAAGGGAGTTCCAGTAGCCTCAGATACGCCGGGAGAATTTCCGGCGAGAAGCCAAGCCGGTCAAATCCCAGAACGATATTGGCCCGGTCCAGGACCCGTATGGAAGCGCTCTCTC
>JAZDPL010000038.1:0-109118 GCA_043797665.1 Candidatus Omnitrophota bacterium | reverse complement strand
GAGCGGTTTTACAAAGAAAGTTGGAGGGGCTTTCATGGGAGAGAATTATGGATGATATTCGTCCGTTTCTGGAATCTACATCTGACATCCATCTTATTACTAAGGAGAATATGATGCGGATGTTATGAAGGGAAGTTTGATTTTTTTCTCCTTATTTAACCAGGGTTTTTCCGGCCTGGTCAATGACTTTTAAGAGTTCTTTTTCGGTATTTTCATTGATACCTTGCGGGTAATATTCTTTAAGTGTCTGTTCACAGATATCCCTGGCTATGTCCACTTCCACCTTCCGGTTCCCTTTGAGCCAGGAGTTTAAGCCTTCCCGGGAGAATATCTTTGGCTGCCAGTGTTCTTTCCGGTAGTGGGCAACGGTATGTTCCTCACCGGTAAAGAACCCGCCCGGGCCAACCTTTTTAATCAGGTCAAAGGCAAGGGTTTCTTCGTTCACTGCAAACCCCCGGCTAAACCTCTTTAAGGCACCGGCGTATTCGTTGTCAATTACCAGCTGAACCGGGGAGTTTATCTCGGCACCGGACAAGAGACCAAAACATTCTATTCCGGCAGAGCCGGCCATAATCGCCGGAATAGTATTGAAGGCGCTCTGGATTCCTGCCTCCAGTCCGGGTGATTTCGCATCCGGGTAGACGGCGCTTGCCCACAGGCCTGCCTGAAAATGTCTGGCTAACTGTCCCATGGCAAGCATTATCAGACCTCTTTCCGGTCTGCCAAACGGGAACATCGCATTTTTCATATCCAGGACCGAGGAATTACATTGGAACCAGGTTTTCTTAAGTCCATAACAGAAACGGTAGAGAAAATTGATGAAGAGAGATTCCGCTAAGTTAAGAGAGACCGTAGCCGCCAGGGTTACTGGTGCGGACCCGCCAGCCGAATACATAAAACCGATACCGGCCAGGAGTCCCTTCTCCTGAAACCGGACAAAGATTTCTGATTCAACCCGGCTGAATCTTAAGGGTGAAGTCAGTTCAACCTCAGCAAAGGTATACCTTTTTAAGGGAGCGTTCTTGGCTTCCGATACAATCTTGCCCATTTCCATAACATAGGGAATAAGTTCTAAATTTCGTACCTCACCACAACCGCTGAGTTTATTCTGGGCATACTTCCAGGCGATAAGCCTCATATATAAAGGACCTAAGGCAGATGGCACGTCAGAAGGGGTACCCATTACCCCTAACCGGTCAATGTTTTCCATACTATCCGCCAGACGGGTCATATCACTGACTGTCTTCTGGGTATGGGGGACGATTTCTCCTTCTAAGGTCAGATAATATTGCGGATAAGTTCCCGCGGTGACCTCAAGCCCATGGGAATATTCTCTTCGCCTGCCGTAAGGAAGCAGGCAGGAAACTTCTAACCCTTCCACCTCATCATACGCGGGGCTGATTTCCGAGAGAAATGTCTCAATAAATTTCCTAGGGAATTTCACCTTTTCCTCGGTAAAACTTACCACCGCGCCATGGGAAGCAAACAGTTCCAGTAGGTTCTTGTTTTCCACAATGAAACCTATCTCCGACAAAATCCTGACCGCATTTCCATAGATTGAGTCAATCTCTTCTGAAGTCAGAACGTTGAGATTAGAAAAGACTTCCATTGTGCCTCCTTATTTGTAAAACCTTTTTTTATACCATCTGCTGAGATCGGAAGAGAAGGCAAGACCGGTTTGATAACCAATCATATCCCAACCAATGTAGGTCATATAAAATTTCCCATTATAGGCAAATAAAAATGGGGCATCAACAGCGTGACTATCAAAAGCGAGTTTTTCATCCCTATCGACTTACTGTAAAAGAGAACAGTTCACTTTTGCCAGAGATTACCTCTTCTACATCTAATACCCATTTGCCGGGTAGATCATTAAGAGCAATCGGAAGAATATATTTCCCTTTGCCATTTTTAAGGTAGATAACTTTTTCAAGATAAACACACTCAATGTTATCAGGTTTTCTGACCTTAATATAAACTGCGTGATTTTCCGGTTTAGCATCAGGATCAGTAAGAATTTCAATGAGAATTTCTTCTTTCTCCCCCTGTTTCACCCGTTGTTTCCCCCGAATATTTAAACCTTTAATTTTATAGGGAAGGCACGCATACAATTTAGGTTCAGCAACTTCTAATTTCGTATTTATCTCTTCTCCAAAACCACAATATTCTTTTGTTAAAACATCATAAAGATGCCCTCTTGTTAAAACTGGAATCGCAACTTCCCAAGTCCGGTGATCCTCAGGGGTAAAATCTCTCAAAAGGCCTATATACGTAATCATTCCGTCTTTAAAATGAAAGATGTCCGTTTGTCCAATTTTTGTTCCATCTTGAAAAACAGGTCTTTTATCGCCAATAGAAGTTCTATAGTCGTGAATCCAGGCGCCAAATAATTCTCGCATTGGAATTTCTTGCCCTTTTTTCCGAAGGTGAAAGTAATTATAAATGTCAAAATTACAATAAAGGGCGCTCCCTTTCCCATATTTATTAGCAATAAAAACAGGGGTCCCTTTTTCGTCACAACCAAAAGATTTACCTGTGGTAACCTCAATACCTGGTTGAGAAAAGGTAATTTCAAAAGAGGCGGAAAAAGTGAAATTACCTGGGGGAAATAGCCATCCATCAACCACTACTTTCTTTATTCCTCTTTCTACCTGATAGGTCTTTTGGTTTATACCAAAAACTTCATCCAGGTTCCCTCCGTCTGTATGAAACTTACCATGCATATCTCGGATACCACAACGATAGTCGGCAATAATCATCCCACCTTCGCGAACAAATTTTCTGATATTTTCTACTTCCCCTTGAGAAAGAGATTCAACGTATGGCAAAATGAGGATTCTATAATTAGAAAGGACACCCTCTTCAATTTGTTGTCGACTTACCATATTTGGTTGAAATCCCAAGTCATTCATTAGAGTAATAAAATTTTTTGACGAAACGGCGTAGTGACCGGTAGGTTCAATCCCTTTCCAGAATTGATTAAATTCCGGTTCCTTTATTTTTGCTTCATGGCTTAATAAATCTCTGGAAAACCATAATTCTTCCTTTAAACCAAGATTGTTTATGTGATGAGGTACACCTGTTGAAAGATTGCTTGCGTGCCAGTTGTTTTCTGAATAATGGATAGCGATTGGGTCTGTTTCTAAAGTCGCATGTCTAAGAAGAGTTGCTGGGCCTTTTTTAATCTGTTGAACCTCCTGTAGGATTTTGTCAAAGACTGGTGTGGGTTGGTATAAATAATTAAAGGCTTCTACTTCGAGACCGGTGGTAGTTGCATGCCACCAAAAGATACTATTAAATCCAAAGAAGAGTGTGAACCAAGGTACATATTTAGCGCCCAAGGAATAATCTATATCGTTCATCCAGAAACCCCGTAAATTTTCTTTTCCGGTAAAAGAACGGATTGCATATCCGTTAAACATCTTATTAGCGTACTCACTTTTGATAACATAACTGGCGTAAGAATTGTTAAATTGAAATCCCTGAGTATACTGCCACCAATCGTAGCCGTCATAACTGGAATATTGTTCTGTACCATCCCAACCAACAAAGGTATCGGGAGATATTCCTTTAATAATGTTCCGCATCCTCTGGTGCAAGGAAGTAAATTTTTGGGTCATAAACATACGAAAATCTACCCACGGCGAAGGATTGCGCCAATTTTTAAGGAGTTCCTCCTCTGTATGGAACTTTATTTCTGAAAAAGATTTATACTTGGAATCCCATTGCTTGTTCAAATTCTCAATATCAGAGTATAAATCTTTAAGATAATCCTGAAATTCTTTCCAGACCATCTCGGAATCCCAAAATCGGCCTTCGGGTCTCAGAGGGTTAATGTAAATTTCGTCACCTAATGTATACGCAGGAGTACCATAAGGGTGAAAAGATATGGCGGCGTCTTTAGCCAGTTCTTCCTGTTTTCTAACCCAATCTTCAGAAAACATATTTTCCAAGGTAATATTCTGAAAACTGAGAGGTTCCGGAATACAGATAAGGTTATATAAACTAAGAGAGCGTGCAACCTCCTCAGTTCCGGCTTTACTACCGCTTCCCACATTAGAAACACCATCTATACCAAAATTTCTCACTTTATTCCAATAATCCTGCGAATGCCAGAATTGGTCTGAAGCTCCTCTACCATCCCACAGGAAAAGGTAGAAATCTCTGTGGGGATGATTCTCCGGTAAGGTAAACTCTATTTTTTTAGAACAAAGACGTTTGTCTTTATTGAAGAGATTTAGAGATATAAAATTTAGAACTGAGAGGGAGCCTTCCGGAATCTTTATATTAAGTTTAATTGGTAACGAAGAAAACTCTTCTTCATAAAAATTGCGCATCCAACTATCTTGTAAAGTAACTTTGAGTAAAGGTTTGTCAATCTTTCCTCTGTATTTAAGGGGAATTTCTAAACCCTCACCTACTTTATAATCTCGTTTGTCTAAGGTAACGTCTTCTAAACCTGATGAATTTTTAATTTCAAACCAACCACCTGCCCAATCCAGGGTAACCTTTCCTTTACAGGCAACCGTTTCTATGAAATACACCCCATCGCTTAAAGACGCATTTTTTAGTATAAAAGTTTCGTTGCTGTAAGAGACCTGTTCAAATGTCCATTTTTTTATTGTTTCGTGGTCACTGTCGTAAACAGTTACTATTAGTCTAACCTGTTTTGGATAAGAATTTAAACTTATCCGAATTTTTGGAAATGGAGCAGCCTGCTCCATCGAAATTTCTTTAATCAATGGGACTTTTTCATGAACAAAAATATCAATGAAGCGAAGTACACGAACAAGTTTGTACTCAAAAGTACCCTTATCCCGCGAATACGAAGTGAGATAACCATAACAATGGTCCATTTCGGTTTTTAAAACTGCAATTT
Source organism: Candidatus Omnitrophota bacterium (assembly GCA_043797665.1). Classification (GTDB taxonomy): domain Bacteria; phylum Ratteibacteria; class UBA8468; order MWAK01; family MWAK01; genus CAZVUE01. The sequence goes on along the minus strand of JAZDPL010000038.1, from coordinate 104,239 downwards.
TACCTTTGCCGTAAAGATAGATTTCTGACTGGAATTTTTCCTCCTGGGCCAGCGCTACAAATGGACTAACGTACATTTCTTTGTCCAACTCCTTTTGATTAATCCCGGTGTAAAAATCCGGGTGGGGAGAAAAGACTAAGAGTTTTGTTCCATTACTCACTTTCTCCAAAATTTTACTCCTAATTTCCTGGGGATAGATATTCCATCCAGGTTCAGGACCAAGAATTATTAATTCCCAATTCTTTTCCAAAGCAGACTGAATTTCGCTTACGGTTTCACTTTCACTCTTCCCCAAAAAATGCCAGTAGACCGTAGGACAATCTAACCTATCCATCCCGTAAAAAGAAGACCCGCAGGAAATTAGAGTGACATCTAAGTCAAGCCTTTCTTTCAATATTATTGAATCATGTTGCGCAGAGACCGTATTAATTATTAACGTCCGCATGTTTTTCGCCCTGTTCATAAATTCCTCACCTCCGGTGGATACTCCAGGATAAAATCCGAAAAGAAAAAACAGGATTAGAACCCGCAGGCGTTCAGGGATCATTTTGCTGATAAAGATTCGTTTATTTTTTCGATATACCCTGCTATTTTCTCTCTAAAGGTGTAGATATCCGAAGGGTCGTGAGTGTAATGAGTTACATCTTTAACCACTTTCGGGTCAATTTTTAAAATATTTTCTACATCTTTAAGAATATTTGCGTATTTGGAGTTATCCTTCAGTAAGTTTGCTTTTTCGCGAAGAAGATAAAGATATTCATAGTCCTCAAGTCCATCTCTTATGGATTCAAGTCGTATTGAACTTAAAGGTTCCATCTGTGGACCGGGCCATATAAGCAGACCATCTCCAATGCGTGTTAGTTTCCATGGATTATTGGGCCATCGTTTGGAAGAATCTTTTTCCAAATTTCCCTCATCATGAAAAGCCCAGATATTAAGGCCCCAATACAAAAAGCCGTCTATATTATACTTCCACCCCATCAACCATATTATCCGGGGGTCAATGGCGCTAACGGGGATATGAAAAGTAGGGCAAGGCGGATAAGGGCTATCGGCAACAAACCACCACACTTTATCGCCGGCATCCTTCCTTTTTATAAAAAAGTCCATGTTGTTTTCGTAACTATCGGGAAATGGAATCCATATATCAAGATAGCCAATCAGTTCTTCGAATTGTTGGGGGCCACCGGCTAAATCCATATACGTTAAGAGGCCAGGCGCCGCCTTATGGGAAAGACCGTACAACTCTTTTATAACCTCATTTGTCTGGCCATTTACCGGTGCATCATCAAACGCTTCAAGGTACACCTTGTCAAGCCACCCTTTTTCTTTAAGATGTTCATAAAGGTTTTTGATATATATTTCCTGCATCTTTAAATATTCCGGCGAACGGTGCTTAAACCCAATCTTTATCTTTTCTCCGGTTGCTCTATCAATACCTGGAACAGGCACCCTTTCGGTGAAACACTGGAAGTGCCAGCAAGCAAAACCGATATTAAAAGCATTGCCCCCTTTCCGGAAGATATAACTCAGGTACCGGTCAAGGTCAGTGTAATCGAAAGAGAAACTACCGTCTGGTTCGCGGTATATCTTTATATAAGGTTCTACTTCTCCTTGAATCGTAAAATCGAACGGTGTCAGCCTGTGTTCCAGGGCTATATCCAGAAATTTCTTGTATATTTCCCAGGGTAATTGTTTTTCGTTCAGGAAATAAAACGTCGTTATCATATACCTGAACATCCAGAATGACGTTGGAAAATGTGTCTCTTTAGGAAGAGTAAAGTTCCAAACCTGAACTTTTACTTTTACTTTGTTTGGATAGGAATTGGAGGGGGTTATTGTCATCCAACCTTCATATTCGCCGGGCGGAGTATCTTCTGGTACATATGTGGTTATCCAGATAGGTTGCACTGCGTCTTTTTTAACCCCAAAACGCTCTCCTGGTAAAAGTGGGTCCGGCCAAAAACCTATATACTCTACTGCATAGGGTAGAGGCGGTTTCACCTCTACATAACCAACTACATTGTATTTGATATTCTCCTTTTTTATCTTGTTCCCTGTTTGAAGATTTAATAAATCCGAAAATTCCACCTTAATATCTTCCAAATTTTTATTAAGGGGTATTACTATTATTTGGAAATTTTCATATTCGTTCCTTGCCATAGAGATTTTAACGGTATCCCCCATTGGACCGAGGTAGTCTCGGTCCTTAAAAACCTTATTAAGCGGTGATTGGATACCCAAACAGTACTCAATTTTCTTATTTTGTGTAAGACTTACTATTTCTTCTTCCATCTTACTGGTTTCCGATTTAAGTTTATTAAACTTTTTCTCCAATTCTTCGAAATTTTCAAGGCCGGCGGATATCTCTTTTTTGATATCTTCATCCAAAATAGCAAAATCTCGATACATTTTTTCTGCCCGGTTCAATACTTTTCCAGAGGGATTAGCAATTACACTTAACCATTTTGTTTTCAAGTAAAGAGTTCTCAATGTTGATTTTAATGCGTTAAAAGAGCCTGTAAAAGAAATAACCTTTGAATGGGCGCTCAGGTCCAAATCGGCCTCTACCTTAAAGTTATCTATCATTACTGCTCCCGCATCAAATTTTATTCCGCAGCCTTCCCACATTTTGATTCTAAGGTAGAAAGATTTTATTCTTTGATAATCCTGATTATCAGAAAGATTGAATTTACGAGAGTTTCGCGCCGGAATTCCCAGTTGTTTATCTGTAATTTCAGAGGGAGTGTCAGGATGCAGTATCTGATAATGTAAACCGTCCAGCGATCTTTCAATAGTCATATGCCCGCCAAAATTTCTGGTATCGGTAGTTTCAAGCAAAGAAAATATAATGTTATTCATGGGATAAGGAGAGCTGAATTTATAAACCAGGGTGGCATTTCCGTATCCTTTACCTAAACCGACAAGCCGGAGATTTTTCCAGCTAACCGTTAAAGGATTACCCTCTGATTGTGTAATTTCGTCGGCATCATCCAAATATTTTTCCGTATCAAAAGAATCTTCATAAAGATATCTTCCCTTTCCTTCTGGAGTGATAGTGACTACCGCTGTTTTGGGACTCAAAACATACGGTGTTTCAGTATTAAGCACAGGGATTACGGTAACCTGAATTTTTTCTATCCCATTTGTTGGGTTAGGGGTTTTAATCCCACTTACACTATTCATTTCTATCTTTACCCAGAAGTCTTTTATCTCTTTGTATTTGGGAGCATCCCCAGTATCAATTACCAACTCGCCCTGATAAGTTCCCCCCTGGTCAAGGTTGGTTTTATCACTGGTTGAATCTTTATGTTCCCAATTTTCTCCATCTTTCGATATAAATATCACGTTGGAAGAACCCAAACTTTTTGCGTTAGCATATCCTTTTACTCTAATTTCAACGCAGGAAAGAGGAACTTCGGAATAGAAGTGGTAATAGAGTTTGGTATGTACCGGATAACCCTCTTTTCCGTAAGTAAGTATTCTGCCCTCTAACCATTCGAGATTCCCTGCTTCCTCAATTTTAGATGTATCTTTAAGATACTTTTGCGTCTTAAAATCATCCCCATAAAAAATCTTCCCTTTCGAGTTTGACTTTAATTCAATTATTTTCTTTTCTACTTCCCCAAAACAGGTGTTACCAGATATACAACCGCATCCTAATATCAACAATATCAATATCCCTTTTAATCCCATTAATTTTCTCACGACTTCCCCCTTTTTTTCCTTCTTTAAAATTTCGTTGAACCTTCCACTTCCAACTTATAAACTCTGTTAGTAGGATTAGGTGTTTCTACGCCGGAGTTACTGTACATCTCTATGATAACCCAGAAATCCCGGGTTCCGGAAAGTTGCGCGTTGTCTATTTCAAGTACCAGCGGTTCCCAGCAGGTGAGATTTCCATCAACCTTCTTGCCTTTCGTTGTCTCTTCAATAATTTTCTTCTCTCCATCCAGAGAAAAAGCCAAATTGTTAAAAGAACCGAGGTTTTTTTCATTGGCGGTACCTTCCAGAAAAATTTTAAGATTTTCCAAAGGTTTATCTACAATGAATTTCTGTTTCAGAGATACTACATTGCCGTAATTAGCTCTCCCACCTATACCAATATAACCTGGTTCCCACATTATCCTTTCTTCATTAAGAATCTCGGCTAAATGCAGATATTTTTGTGAATTGAAATCATCTTCGTAATAGATTTTCCCTTCCTGGTCAAATTTTAGAAAAATTTCCCTCCGTTCTGAAGGAGCCACGGATGTACAAACTTGGAAAGTATTCAGGAGAATAAAATTTCCTTCTCCTGAGGGTACTTCTCCTGATATTTTTACATAGAATTCCTTTCCTTTAAATCCTTTATCGTCAATCGTTGATGATGTGATGTTAAACCCATCTGCCTTACTTTTCTGTTTTCCTTTTACTTCGGTTGCATGCTTCCATTCCCGACCATCTAAAGATACAGCCAGGTTAATTTTAGAAATACCCCGTAACTGTCCCGAAAGAGTTATTTCTATTTCATTTATTTCAAAGTCGGAGACGAAGTGATAAGTCAGTGTAGCCAACCGGGCTTTTTGGGGTTCGATAAATAAGACTTCTTGTTCTCCATCCCACCTTAGATTTAAAAAACCATTAATGGTAGCGTGGTCCATAAATTTTTCACCAGCAAAATCCTCGGTGTATTGATAAGAATTATTTCTGTCTCCAGCGATTTCAATCTCAGAACCAGCCGAATAATTCGCAGTGGGAAGGGGTAATTGACTTGTATCTGTTTTATGGGATTCATCCAATATTTTAAAAAACCATTCCCGCCACTTGACTATTTCAGAATCATCGGAGTGTACCCAGGTAGCAGGACTTCCGTATTTAAGGTCAACAGCGTAAAAGAACATCGGAATATTAAATTCTTGGCAGACTTCTACCTGTTCCTGAGAAGATGGCCACATTTCTTCAAAGTTACCATAACCTCCGTGAGCCGGCGAAGCCCAAATGCAACAGAGAACAGACTTTCCGGTTACTAAATGTTTCATTAGAAGTCTTCGAAATGGTTCTTTTTTAACGCCATACGAATCAATAACCCAACCATCGGCTTTCAACTTGGCTTCTGGAGCATAATTAATAGGCGTCAGCCATTGATAGACCATCACATCATAATTACTTTTAATATGCTCATAAAGGCTGTTGAGAACGGGTAGGGCACCTTTCCAGATTATATTCTCTTCGCTCAGAGAAATAGCGTGGATATTCTTCAAATCTAATTTACTCAGTATCTTATCCGTATTGGCAATATACTCCGAGATACTAAGGTAGGAGGGCGTGACTCTATCAAAGGGATACATTTCTACTATGTTTATTTTTCCCTTCACCCCCCATTCTGCTATACTCTTCCCCCTTTCTGCTAAACTCTCTTCATTCTTATTTTCCCCAAAATAAAAAAGAATCGGAAGGTTTATGTCACAAAAATCAAAACAATCCCCGTAAATTCCTATCTTGGAAAAATCCAGATTTTGTTTTTGTGCTGTTTTTCCACCTTCCGCATTTAAACTACCTGACAAAAGAAACAGTAACAATGCAATGCGCAAATTTCTCATTTTATTTTATTACCTCAGGGAACTTCAGTTACACCGGAGTTATATAACATATTAAACTTTTCCTTATTCATACTTTCCACATGGCCATCCGCAAGAAGAACGTTTGCCATACTACTATGTCGTAGCTCTAAATTATCTATTGGTAACCAACCGGCTGTGGCAACGGCGTAATACTTAGCATCGGCTACTAACCAATATTTTGGATCTTGAGCCAACTGCGTAAGTTTTTTGTAACCGACGGACCATGTCATGGCATAAGTACACCATAAAGCTCGGGCGCTCGTACATCTTATTATATCAATTCCGATTCTTTTTTCCCCGCTTCCGCCAACATACGGTGAAAGCGCTGAATTCCAGCAAAGCGGTCCATCTCCTCCAGTATTTGGGTCATAAGCATACGGGGTATAGTCGTCGGAGTCGTCAGCATACATTACAAACGCTAAACCTATCTGTTTCAGATTACTGATACAACTTGCCTGCCTTGCTTTTTCTCGTGCCTGGGAAAGCGCCGGCAGCAGCATCGCGGCCAGAAGCGCAATGATGGCGATGACCACAAGCAACTCTATCAATGTAAAACTGGCCCTTTTAAAGACTGGATTCCTGCTTAAAACATGCAGGAATGACAGAGGGCGGGGGTGCAGGAATGACAGAGGGCGGGGGTGCAGGAATGACCTGCTGTGTTGAACCACGCCAAGGTTTGGCGGCCGCTCGAATATTTTTTCAGCCATTTTTCGCTCCATTTTTATCACTGTACCCACAAGATTCCCTGATAACCAAATTACAGGGTATCAACATTTTTACCGGGTAATTATTATTGCCGGCTATCTTTTCTTGGAGTAACGTCATAGCATTGACGCCGAGTTCATAATACGGCTGGGTTACACTGGTTAAGGTTGGCCTGGTATGAGTAGATAAGGGTAAATTGTCAAATCCTACCAGTGCTATGTCTTCCGGAACTTTAAGCCCACTGTCTTTTATCGCATTCAGGGCGCCGAGAGCAAGAGCATCAGTAACGGCAAAGATTGCCCGGGGTAATTCTTTGAGGCGGAGAATTTTGGTCGTTGTTTCGTAGCCGGACTTTTCATCGAAGTCAGGATTTTCCGGGTAGACAAATTCGGGTTTGTATTCAATCTTTCTTTCTGCCAAAGCCTTTTTGTATCCGTTAAATCGGTCAATGTTTGCTTTGCGGTCTTTGGGTCCGCCAATAAACCCGATGGTCTTGTATCCTAAGTCAAGAAGATGCAGAACTGCTTTATAGGCGCCATCTTCATAATCGGCGATGACTGAGGAAATAGCCGGCTTGGTTATGGACCAGTTTATCAAGACAAAAGGGACGTCCGGGGTTTGAAGGCATTGCGGTGCCTCATAATCTTCTTTTTTGAATAATGATATGATTACTATTCCATCCACTTTCCTTCTTTTAAGGGATTCTACCAACTCCGGGAGTTTTTCATATCCGGCAATTTCGTTTGACTCTTCGTTTAGACCGAAATCGGAAAGGATTATATGGTACCCGTATTTACCGGCTACATTTTCAATTCCCTTAATCCCTAAAACATGAGGGTAATCTGATTCCAGGGGTGATATGACACCTATTGCCATACTCTTTCGTTTGATAGTATTTCCTGCTCCTTTTTGAACGAAGGTGCCCCGGGAAGAAATTCTCTTTAGCAGTCTTTCCTTTACCAGAATTGCCAGGGCAGACCGGGCGGTTGGCTGGCTTACTTTAAAGAGACGGCATATCTCCCGGTCGGTATGGAACCGGTGTCCGTCCGGCAGTTTGGCGACCTGCTTGCGTAATAGGTCGGACAACTGGAGATATAGATAAACCGGATTTTCCTGGTCTAGTTTTGGTTTCATAGATTTTATAGATTCCCGCTTAAGGCATGCGGGAATGACAGCGAGCACGGTGTTTACTATGAGCGATTATAATCACTTATATTATACCGGAAATTTTGTTTTTTGTCAAGTCAAAGGGAAAAATGGTAAAATAAGGATGAGATTGCCACGGGACTTCGTCCCCCCTTGTCAATCCTATGACAAGGGGACCCGTGCAATGACTTTTAATGAATTACACTTTTTTTATTGCGCGGAGGTATTTTCGCCGGGGCAGGTTGGGATACCTTTTCCTGACCAACCTCTTTGCGATTATCAGCGTGGCGGTGGGAGTTGCCAGCCTGGTTCTGGTTTTAGGCGTGATGACCGGCTTTGACCGGGACCTGAAAAAGAAAATTATCGGTATCCTCCCCCCCGTGACGGTTGAAGTGTTGGGAGGTATTCCTGACTGGTCCGAAATAGAGGATAAGGTCGCTTCCTGTCCGGAAGTTGTCTCTTGGGCGCCTTTTTCCGAAACGCAGGCTATTCTTCGTTCGGAGCGGTTTTTAACTACGGTTATAATCCGGGCGATAGATTTTGAGAAGGAAGATGCGGTTACCGGGTTCCGAAGGTATCTCGTTGAAAGTTCCGCGTCAACCGGAAAACAGGGACTAATCCTTGGTTCGGAACTCGCCCGCAATATCAAGGTGAAGACCGGAGACCGGTTAGCAATAATTACCGGTTCCGGGACGGCGCCAAGTTTCTTTCCGGTGACCGGAATTTTCCATACCGGACTTTATCATTTTGATGCCAGTATGGCTTTTATTCCTCTCTCGGGAAGTTACAGCCTGTTTCCTTTCGGGAACAGACCGCAGGCGTTGGGAGTTAAAGTAAATGACATTTACGCCGCGGATAAGTCTGCCCGCAGAATTGCTTCTGTGGTAGGGCCTTCTTACATCGTTGAATCCTGGATTGACAAGAACCGGGCTCTTTTTTCCGCTTTAGCGCTGGAACGCAGAGCGATGGCGGCTATTTTAACCCTGATTATTCTGGTTGCCGGGTTTAATATTGCCACCAGCCTGATGATGACCGTCTGGCGCAAAAGCAAGGAGATCGGGGTGCTGCGTGCGTTGGGGGTCAGCCGGGGCGGTATCCGGGCAATCTTTCTCTGGATGGGGTTTTTGACCGGACTCTGGGGGGTGGTAAGCGGTCTGGCCGTAGGACTTTCACTGGCTTATGTGGGTGACCATTATCAGTTGGTTAAATTACCCGGTGCGGTCTATGATCTTTATTATCTGCCCATTAAAGTGCCGGCAGGAGATGTATTGTGGATTTGCCTGTCCGCTTTTCTTATCGCGCTTCTGGCGTCGTTCTTCCCGGCTCAGGAGGCAGCCCGGGTGGCGCCGGCGGTTACGTTACGTTCAGAATAAAATTTAATATATGGAAATAAAGGCGGAGGGGTTGAAGAAGGTGTTTTCGGAGGGCGACCAGCGGGTGTCTGCTTTGGACGGCGTCGATTTGACGCTTCAATCCGGAGAGGTGGTAGTTCTCCTTGGTCCGTCCGGTTCCGGCAAGACGACCCTTCTGAACCTTCTTTCGGGATTGGATATTCCTACCGAAGGAGAAGTCTTTCTGGATGGGGAGCCTTTTTCGGACCTTTCCGATAAGGAAAAGTCTCTTTTGCGCAATGGCTCCTTTGGTTTTGTCTTCCAGTTTTTCAACCTTCTGCCTGAATTTACGGTTCTGGAAAATATTTTTTTGCCGTCTTTAATCGGAAGTCGGGGTGAGGACTTAGGGTTCTTACAGGAAAAAGCGGGAGGTATTTTAACTCAATTGGGTTTGAATGACCGGAGAGAGGCGTTACCGAAAGAACTATCCGCGGGCGAACAGCAGAGGGTTGCGATTGGACGGGCGTTGATTAACAACCCCGGTTTTGTATTTGCGGACGAGCCGACCGGGAATTTAGACCGGGAGAACACGAAGCGGTGCCTGAAAATTTTCCATAAGATAAGAGATGAAAGTAAAACCGGTTTTATTATCGCCACTCATAATCAGGAAATTGCGCATTCTTTCGCCACTCGTACTATTAGTCTGGAAAATGGTAAAATAGTAAACGTTAATGAGTAAATGAATCGGGGGTTATCAATGGGATTGTTGATTTATCTCGACGGGAAGTTAGTGCCGGAAGAGAAGGCGAAGGTTTCGGTCTTTGACCACGGGCTCCTTTACGGAGACGGTATTTTTGAAGGTATTCGCGCCTATAACGGGCAGGTTTTCAGGTTGAAAGAGCATATCCGGCGCTTGTACCGGTCTGCCCAGACCATCATGCTTAGAATTCCGGTCAGTCCGGAAAATCTGACCGCGGCAATCTTAGAGACCTTGCGGGCTAATAAACTCAGGGATGCTTACATCCGGGTGGTTATTACCCGGGGAAAAGGCGATTTGGGACTGGACCCCCGGAAGTGTCCGAAAGCCTCCTATTTTATTATCGCCAGTAAGATTCAACTCTACCCGGAGGAATTATACGAAAAAGGGATTGATATCATTACGGTATCCACCAGGCGTACCGGAGTGGAGATGCTTACTCCCGGCGTTAAATCTCTCAACTACCTCAATAATATCCTGGCGAAGATTGAGGGCAACAACGCCGGTGTTTCCGAGGCGCTCCTTCTAAATCAGGAAGGGCTGGTTTTGGAATGTACGGGGGACAATATTTTTTTGGTGCAGGGAAAGGAGATTTTGACTCCTCCGCTTTACTTAGGTATTCTGGCCGGTATTACCCGGCAGGCGGTGTTAGAATTGGCTCTCCGGGCCGGGCTTACTTCCCGGGAAGCTCCTTTTACCCGGCATGACCTTTTCAATGCGGACGAGGTGTTTTTGACCGGCACCGCCGCCGAAGTGATTCCGGTTATCAGGATTGATGGCCGCCGGGTGGGAAAGGGAGTACCTGGTTTTTACACCAAGAAGTTGATGGCGCTCTTTCGGGAACTGACCAGGCGTGATGGTACACCCATCTATTGAGGGGGAAGGTGAAATGTCTGTGCTCCATTTGATAAAGAAGATAAAGGCGAAGGAAGCCAGTATTGGCATCATCGGGATGGGGTACGTGGGCTTGCCCCTGGCCATAAATTTCCTGAAGGCTGGATTTCGGGTGACCGGTTTTGATACCGACCCGGAGAAGGTTGAGAACCTGAAGAAGGGAAAGGGTTACATTAAACACCTGCCCGCTTCTCTGTGGAAACCCTATCAGAACCGTTTTTCTGCTACCGCGGATGTGACCCGGCTTAAGGGGATGGACGCAATTATCATTTGTGTTCCTACGCCTCTGACCGAAAACCGGGAACCGGAGATGAAGTATGTCCGGAAGTCGGTCCAGGATATCGCTGATAATATGGCTTCGGGTCAACTTATCTCTTTGGAATCCACCACCTATCCCGGCACAACCGAAGAGTTGGTCCTGCCCATTTTATCCGGCGCCGGTCTTAAGGTAGGGAAAGATTTTTTCCTGGTCTATTCCCCGGAACGGGAAGACCCGGGTAACCGAGCCTTCGGTGTTCAGAACATTCCCAAGGTCATCGGCGGGGTGACTCCGGAATGTCTGAAGGCCGGAGTCGCTCTTTATTCCCGGATAATCTCCAAAACAGTACCGGTATCTTCGCCCCGGGTGGCTGAAGCGACCAAACTGCTTGAGAATATCTATCGTTCGGTGAATATCGCCCTGGTCAACGAATTAAAACTTCTTTTCGACCGGATGGATATCAACGTCTGGGAAGTGATTGAGTCCGCCAAGACAAAACCGTTTGGATTCCATGCTTTTTACCCCGGTCCCGGTTTAGGCGGGCACTGTATACCCATAGACCCGTTTTATCTTACCTGGAAGGCACGGCAGTATGATTTTACCACCCGGTTCATTGAATTGGCCGGTGAGATTAATACTTCCATTCCTTACTACGTTATCCAGAAGACTATGGAAGGTCTGAACGATCAGAAAAAGGGTCTCAAGGGAGCGAAGGTTTTGGTTTTGGGCCTTGCCTACAAGAAGGACGTGGATGACCTTCGGGAATCTCCGGCGCTTAAGATAATCAAACTCTTAAAAGAAAAAGGTGCGGAGGTCATCTATAATGACCCCTACATTCCCAGGATACCCCGACTGCGCGAATACCGGTTTGACTTAGTTTCGCAGGACCTGACCGCAAAACTTTTAAAGACGGTGGACGTGGTTCTCATCGTTACCGACCACAGTTGCTATGACTACGAGTTTATTACCGCTCATTCGTTACTGGTTGTTGATACCCGAAATGCGATTAAGAAATCGCACCCCAAAGTAGTGAAGGCATAAAAACAAGACAAAAATTATCCCCCCGTTAAACGTTTTTGCTCCTTTGTTTATCTAAATACGATGAATGGATCCGAATTCGAACGCCTTTTGGTGGAGAACCGGGACAGAATCTATCGGTTGGCGTTGCGTATCACGGGTAACCGCGAGGAGGCTCTGGATGTTACTCAGGAGACGATGTCTTCCGCGTTCTCTTCCCGGCACCGGTTCCGGGGTGACGCAAAGGTTGAGACGTATCTTTACCGGATTGGCTTAAACCACGCCTTTGCGGTATTAAAAAAGAGGAGATATGTTTCCTTGCCGTTGGAACAGGCAGAAAGGATAAAGAGCAAAGATGATAATCCGGCACAAGCACTGCATCGTCGGGAGAAGGCAGAGGAGATGGCTAAACTTCTTGAGGTCTTACCGCCGCAACAGAAGGCAGCCGTCCACTTGCGAATTTACGAGGGGTTCTCTTTTGCTGAAGTCGGGCAGGCGTTGGGTTGTCGGACAGCCACTGCTCGTGCCCATTATTTCTTCGGGTTGCAGAACCTGCGGAAGCAGGTGGGAAAAAATAAAATCCCCCTCATTCCCCCTTTTGTAAAGGGGGAGAAGGGGGATTAGGGAGATTACAGTGTCTACTCTACAGTGTAGAAATTTTGAGAGGTGGATAGTTCTGGATATGGAGGGAGAACTGTCTCCCCGGCAGAAAGAGAAATTAGCAAACCATTTGAAATCCTGTACCCTTTGCCGGGAAATATCGGGTGAATATCAAATCATCCGGACGAAACTTTCTTCCCTTCCCCTGGAACCGGTTCCGATGATGCCTCCCATACGAACTTTGCTCCCGGAAGTCCAGGAACAAAGAGGCCCTGCCTCACGGAGGATGGTTCTGGTACCGGTAGGGATTGGGCTGGTTCTTTTATTAGGGAGCGTAATCCTCTTTCAGTACACCCGACCCCCCAATCTGAAATTGGGGTCCCCGTATCGTTTGATTACTGAAGCACCTAAGCCGATTACTCCGGAAATTATCAGAAACGTTGAGGGTGAAAAGGTGTCTACTTCCGGGAAAAAGGGACTTGTCCGCGTAGCGGAAAAAGGGGAATTAACTCTCCAACCCGGGGAGGAGGTTTTGTCTGTTTTGTCCGAAGAGGATGTTAATGCTCTGTTGGAACAAGAAGAAAGCAGACTGAACCAGGGATTTCTGGTATTGGTTGACCCTGACTATTTTCTGGGAAGTCTTTCGGCAGAGGAACAGGAAGATTTCCTTGCGGTTCTTAATGAAATCTAAATGGAAAGGAGGTGAAGAAAAATGCGTAAAATAGCAGTGGTACTGGTCGTAATGGTTCTGTCTTTGCCAGGCCTGGCTTTCGGCCAGCCTTCTCAGAACTCGATGGGTGGTCCCGACGAAGAGTCTGGAATGGGTCCGGGAATGGGTGGTGAACAAGGCGGTGGTCAGATGATGGCCAAGCTCCAGGACCGGATGGCGGCGATGCGGGCATACAAATTAGTGGAATATCTGGACCTTACAACCGACGAAGCGGTCAAATTAGCGCCGGCGATAAAAGAACAGGAAAACGTCCAGAAGGATTATCGGGAAAAGAAGGATAAAATGCTGGATACCCTTGCGGGACTCCTTAAGAAAGGGGCAGATCCGGCGGACTTAAAGAAAGCGATGGCAGAACTCCAGAAGTTAGGCGGTGATTTGTCGGTTGCTACGCAGGAACAGACTAAAAAAGTACTGGCGTTGCTGCCGGTGGAGAAACAGGCAAAGTATTACCTCTTTGATCGGTACTTTGAGCGCCAGATTCGCCAGGGTATCAATAAGATGGGGGGACAGAAGGGTGGACGGAAGAGTCAGACGCAGTCTGAAAATATGCCGCCAGACTAGATATCTCCTCCTCCACCGTGAGATGAGTGGAATCAAGGTAGATAGCGTCAGGGGCTTGATGCAGAGGAGCTACGGAGCGGGAACAATCAAGGCTGTCCCGCTCCGCCATCTCCTCGGATACTTTTTTCAAGGGTTCTTCCACGCCGGATTTCCGGAGGTCTTTTTGCCGGCGGTTGGCGCGTTCCGTTAAGGAAGCATCAAGGTAGACTTTAAGCGTGGCCTGGGGAAAGACCACCGTGGTGGTATCCCGGCCTTCAACCACAACGTTTGCTTTTTCCGCGAATCCGCGTTGCAGCGGAAGGATGGCGGTGCGAACTTTCCGGGAACGGGCGATATAAAAGGTGTTTCGGGTAACCTCCGGAGTACGAATCTGGGAAGTAACTTCCTCTCCGTCCACAAAGACACGCAAGCCTTCGGGTGATTCCTTTAAATCAAACCTGGTCTTTCCTGCCATTTCCGCCAGTACCTCTTCGTTGGTTAAGTCGAGATTTTCTTTCAAAGCCTTGTAGGTGAGCGAGCGGTAGAGCGCACCGGTATCTAAATAAAGGAAGCCTAACTTTTTAGCCAGTAGCCTGGCAACGGTGCTTTTACCCGCACCCGCCGGTCCGTCAATGGCAATTATGTATCCCATCCTTAAAACAACTATTCCAGTATCTCTTTCTCTTTGGCGGAGAGGAGGCGGTCAATTTCCTTGGTCAGGTTGTCGGTCAACTTCTGGACTTCGGCGGTACCGTGGTGCAGGTCATCTTCGGCAATCTTCTTCTCTTTTTCCAGTTTTTTCAGTTCTTCGTTATGGCGGCGCCGGACTTCTCTGATTTCCACCCGGCCCTGTTCGGCAACCTTATGAGCAACTTTAATTACCTCTTTCCGGCGTTCTTCACTTAAAGGGGGGATGGGTAGTTTAATGCCGGTAGGATCTGCGATGGGATTCAGACCCAGGTTGGACGCGAGGACCGCTTTACTTATTTCACTGACAAGTGATTTGTCCCAGGGTTGAATTACAATCAGGTTGGGTTGCGGAGTGGTGATGGTGGCTACCTGGTTGAGCGGCAGACGGCTGTTATATGCGGAGACTATAACTCCGTCCAGAAGACTGGCGCTTGCCCGGCCGGCTCTGAGGGCGGAGAACTCCTTCTTTAAGAATTCCAGAACTTTCTGCATTTCTCCTTCCGCTTTTTTTATACTTTCCTTCATCATATTTAACCTCCCTGATAATTTTTAATCCGATATTAACGTACCTAAACTTGCGCCGGTCAATATCTTCTTCAGATTGCCCCGGCGAAAGAAATTGAAGACGATGATGGGAATCTTGTTTTCCCGGCAGAGCGCGATGGCGGTGGCATCCATTATCTTCAGGTTTTTCTGGAGGACCGAATCAAAAGAAAGCCGCCGGTATTTCCGGGCGTCTTTTACTTTCTTCGGGTCAGAAGAGTAGACGCCGTCCACTTTGGTCCCTTTCAATATTAACTGGGCTCCGATTTCAATTGCCCGGAGAGCCGCGGCGGTGTCGGTGGTGAAGTAGGGGCTTCCGGTTCCGCCCGCAAAGATGACCAGGCGTCCTTTTTCCAGGTGCCTGATTGCCCGGCGCCGGATGTAAGGTTCCGCCAGTTGCCGCATTTCCAGAGCGGTCTGCAACCGGGTGGATATTCCCATCCTTTCTAAGATTGACTGAAGGGCAAGGCTGTTGATGACGGTCGCTACCATTCCCATATAGTCAGCGGTTGTTTTGTCGATTCCTTCCTTGCTTACCACCGAACCGCGAAAGAGGTTTCCCGCGCCGACCACTGCCGCAATCTGGGTGCCCAGGCTGACCGCTGATTTCAATTCTTCCGCCAAACTGCGCAGCGGCCCCGGCTCAATGCCGAATTCGTCTTCTCCCGAAAAGGCTTCTCCGGAGACTTTCACCACAACCCGTTTGTATTTAGTACCCATAATTTTATCCTCAATTCTCACTTCTTTCCCACCATTCATCAAATGGCGGAAAATTTGCCGTTCTTTTTACTTCACTATATTGCCCTCTTGCAACAGTATCAGTTGATGGCATGTTATAGCATAGATTTCCTGAAATAATCCATCTATCATGAATATCTGACTTCAATTTATTATCAATTATAACCCGTAATTCGCACTTTACGCCATCACTTTTAAGTTCTTTCTTTAAATCTTTGTATAAAGACATAAATTGCTTATCCAACTTTTCTGACGACATCAGAATTTTAACACTTTTTACTTTACTGGTATTAAGTGACTCCGATAACCAATCTAACCCCGCTCTTGAAAAATATTTATCTACCCAATAAATATACTTTTTGCAAGAACTAATAACATCCCTGATTGCTTTTTTGTTTGAAAATGGTTTCCCCGGGGATAGCAATTTGGCATCTAATGGTCTATGGATAACTTCAAAAATAGTTCTGATTTTCTTATCGTGTGATTGAACCTTATCTTCCAATTGATTCAATCTGTTAAGCATTCCTTTATTTGTAGAAACTAATTTTCTTATATTAATAAAAACACGCATTATGCCGATATTTACCTGGATAGCTCTTTTACTGTTAAGAACACTGGAAAGCATGGCCACGCCGTTCTCGGTAAAAGCATAAGGTAGTTTACGAGTTCCACCCCAACTTGATGTGCCAAAATGGCACTTCAAGTTTGTAAATTCTGCCCTTGTGAGCTGAAACATAAAATCAGCGGGGAATCTGTCTATGTTTCTGCGGACCTGTCGAGTCAACTGTCTTGTTACTACTCCATACAATTCAGCCAAGTCTTTATCCAGCATTACATTCAGACCTCTAATCAAAAATATCTTTTTCTCAATAATGTCTTGTTTGACAATATTTACCATATTTTTTATTTTCTCTAAAATTATTTATCCTTCATTCCAAACTGCTCCACGATAGCAATTTCTTCTTTTGTTAAATCGTATAGTTTATAAATCATCCGGTCAACCTGGCATTCGTATTCTTTGATTTTTGCATCAAGTTTAAGAGCCGATTCAATTATTTTGTTCTTCAAGAGTTTACCATCAACAACTAATCGTTCGTCCTGCTCTAAAAGTTTTTTAAGTTCTTCTAAAAGATTCTGCATATTATCACCTCTTGATTTTTAATAATTTTTCTTGATTCGTTATAAATTTAGTGCTCATATGGATTCGGTCCTTATTTAATTCTGGGGAAGAGTGGGGGAGCCTTGCTGACGTCTGCTCCCGCCGGTGTTAATCCCCACCTTACCGCATCCTTTGTTTCCGGTAAACCAGAAAGACCTAATAGATATTGTTGCTATTCTTACATAACAGATCGATACTTTTGTTTTGGACTATTTGGCTTTTCCGGAATTGTCAACTTAATCCTTCCGACCTTCAGAAGCGGTATCATTATTTCATTTCGGAAATATTTCCTATTTTTAATTCCTATATATATTTGTATTTCTTCCCTTTTCCGTGGAATTTTACAAAATTCAACAATCTTTTCATTTCTCACTCCTATAACAACTTGGGGGGTAGCTTGGGGGGTAGCTTGGGGGGTAGATATTTGTAATAATTCAGGCAATTTAATTACTGTTTTAAAAATATTATCTTCAATAAATTCTGCTTTACCATTGGGAAGATATAGCGGGAGATATTTATTCACATTTATTATACCTGAACCAATCTCTTCTACCAATCCAAGTTGTGTGAAAAATTTTGAAACCAAAGGATTCTTTTGAAATGGAGTACAGTTTTCAACAGTCAACACTCCTTTTTTATGCGGGATACAGGGATTTGTCACTTCCACCCTGTCAGAATATATAACTAACCGGGAGGGTAAAGCAATGGTATATTCTCTGTGTACGAGAAGATTGGCTACTATTTCTCTGAATATTTTTTCTCTTAAACTGATTCTTATCGCTCCTTCAAGATAAAACGGGTCAGGCAGATGTTTTTCTATAAATGACATCAATATTCCATAAGATTCTATAAGATTTACCCGTATATCAACCCGGTCATCATATCGGTCCGTGTTTTTCTTTTTAACCAATGCATCAATTTTGTAATGGGGAATAATCCCCTGGATTGATTCTTCTTTTCCAAACAAAAGAACTGCCGCAAGAGTATATCCGCTTTTCCCGGTTAAAAAATCCTTTTGATAAAGGCCCGCTTTTAAGAGCATCCCTTTTGTATCAAAACCTAACCATGGATGTACAGGCTCTTGACTGCTGATTAGATTCCTGGCCTTTCTCAGAGTGGATTTGTCAAAATCACTAATGGTCAGGTAAGGATAAACTCTGGATTCAGAATAATATCCACTTTTTCTGTTTGAAATAGCCGCAATCTGCTCCGGGTGTTTAACCTTAAAATCGCCATCGGCACTTCTGTCATACACTATTCCATTTAAGGTGTGAACTCTTGAACTTTCCGGCACTTGGATTTGTAAAATGTTTTCCCCTTCAATCTCTATTTGTTTCGGGAAAAGCAGAAAAGGAGGATTTAACTTTCCAGCATTATTTGTAGTTGATACTATATCAGCCGTAATTTTTTTTATGCTGTGATTATTTAATCCTTTTATTCCGCCTTTATTATCTACGCCAAGAAATATATCTCCACCTTCTCTATTTAAAAATGCACAAATAGTCTCATACAAAGATTTTGGCACACCCCCAATAGATTCCTTAAACTCAACATGCAATGCCTCTTTATTTTTTAAGATTGTTCTTATACGGTCAATATTCATATTCATTTAATTCTGGGGAAGAGCGGGGGAGCCTTGCTGACGTCTGCTCCCGCCGGCGTTAATCCCCACCTTACCGCATCCTTTGTTTCCGGTAAATCAGAAAGGCCCAATTGCCCGCGAATCAGCTCGGCCGTCCTGGGCAGAACCGGTTTAAGGTAAAGGCTTAAGATTCGGCTTACCTCGGTAAGGTTATAGAGGACTTCTTCCGCATTCTGCCCCTGGCGCCATGGTGCCTGTTCGTCAAGATATTTGTTGGCGGAGGCTACTACCTGGCGCACCTTTCCCAGAAAGCCGTAAAAGTCTAAATTTTCCATCTTTTGAATTAACTCCGGGAAGATGTTCAGGGTTTTTTCTGCCATAGTACCGCCGTCCCCCGGTCGGGGGACCTTGCCTCCGGAGTTGGTTCGGATAAGATGGTTGAACCGGTGAATCAGGTTGCCCAAATCGTTCGCCAAATCGCTGTTGTACCTTTTTTTAAAGGAGGTTTCGGTGAAATCGCCGTCCAGGCCGAAAGGGACTTCCGCTAAGAGGAAATACCGTAAAGATTCTGAACCATATTGTTGACAGAATCCAAAGGGCTCTACCACGTTTCCGCGGGACTTGCTCATCTTTTCTCCGCCGGAGAGCCACCAGCCGTGAGCAAAGATTTTTTTCGGCAGCGGCAGTTCCAGCGCCATTAAAATAGCCGGCCAGATAATGTGATGGAACCGGATTATGTCTTTGCCGATGATGTGAACGTCCGGAGGCCAGAATTTTTTATAATGGGTTCCGTCCGGCCCACCCACTCCGGAAAGATAGTTGAGCAAGGCGTCAAACCAGACGTATATTGACAGGGGCTCCTTTGAGATAATTTCGGCGGGCAGGGGGACTCCCCAATCGCAGCGCCGGGTGAGAGACAGGTCCGGCAGGGGAAGGGTGAGCATGTTATTGATTTCATCTTTAATCTGGGGAGGCTGAATAAATTCGGGATGGTTCCGGAAGTATTCTTTCAGTGCTTCCTGGTACCGGGAGAGGCGGAAAAAGTAGGTAGATTCCGAAATCTGGTCCACCGTTCTTCCGCAGTCCGGACAAACCTTCCCTTCGGCCGGGGTAAGGTAGTTTTCGCAGGAGATGCAGTAGTAACCCTGGTAAGTACCGGGATAGATATCTCCTTTCCGGTAGAGGGTGAGAAATGTTGTTTGAACAATCTTTTCATGTTCCGGTTCCGTGGTGCGGATGAGCCGGTCAAACCTGACCTCAAGAATCTCCCATAAATCCCGGTAGTGCTGAACCATTGAGTCCGCTAATTCTTTCGGGGTGATGCCGGACTCGTCTGCCGAGGCGGCAATTTTACTGCCGTGTTCGTCGGTGCCGGTAAGGAAGAAGACCTCTTTGCCTAAAAATCTTTCCCAGCGGGCAAGCGCATCTGCTGCGACCGTGGTGTAGACATGACCGATATGCGGCCGGGCGTTGACGTAGTAAATTGGGGTGGTGAGGTAGTACTTTTCCATCAGACCTCTTCGTTTTTTTCCCGTTCTTCTTTTTTGATTGCAGGACCGCCGGCTACTAACGGACAGGAACTTTCGTAAGCGAGACAGCACATCAGCCGGCCGCAGAGACCGGAGACTTTAGCCGGGTCCAGGGGAAGGTTCTGTTCCTTTACCATACGCATGGCGATGGGCTTGAATTCCTGTAAAAACAGGGAACAGCATAATTGACGGCCGCATATTCCAACCCCGCCCATCATCCGGGCTTCATCCCGGCGGCCTACCTGTCGCATCTCAATGCGGCAATTAAAAATCTTAGCTAATTCCCGCACTAATTCCCGGAAATCAATGCGTTCTTCCGCAAAGTAGTAAAAGGTAACCACCGTGCGGTTGAACGAATACTCGGCATCCAGGAGTTTCATCTTGGAGATTCCTTTTTCGGTAATCTTTTCCGAACAGATCCGGAAAGCCTCTTCGTCGTGGCGATAATTCCCCTCAATCTGGGTGATGTCTTCCGGGGTTACTTTTCTAATGACATGAGGCAGACCTGCGGCGTCAATTCCCGGCGGGGATTCCGGATAAACCGAAAGTATTATGCCGTGGTCCGAGCCACTTTTCTCAGATTCAATAATGACGTAATCGCCGGTGGTCACTGCCACTTCGTCCGGGATGATAAAAATCTCCACTTTATCCAGACGCCGGATCCGCAATTTTGCATATTTCATGGGGTGTTCCCTCTCAATCTTTCCGCCTTTTTTTGATACTCTTTTTTAGTTGGATAGAGTAAGACCGCTTGTTTAAAAGCCTCGTTGGCTACGCTTTCCCACCGCTTGTCACCGGACATTCGGGCAATCTCCTCTGCGGACGAACCTAAATGAAACCGGTAGGAAGCGGCGTAAGGTTCCGCATCCGCCGCATTACGGTAAGCATCAGCGGCTTTTTCCATAATTTTTACGGCACCCAATTCTTTGCCTGCCCGGTAATAGATATTTCCTAACTGAGCCCAGTACGTTGGGTTTTTGGGTTCCAGACATCCTGCTTGTTCCAATAGTTCCAAACCGTTTTCTCCCTTGGCGAAGAGGTTCAATCCGTGTTGATAAATTTTTTCGGCACGGTAAAGTCTAATAGTTCTTATTCCGGAAAAGAGTAATACTAATATTATAATTCCTGTTCCGATTCGGGTCAATTTTACCGAGGGTTCCCTTCCCCTCTTAGAGAGGGGCCAGGGGTGTTCCTTTCCCTCGGTCAGAGTAATCAACGCCGGCAAAGCAAAAAGATAGGTCGCCAGCGACGGGTCCGCAAGGTCAAAGTCGAACTGACTGTGCAGGAATAGTCCGAGCGTTCCCCAGAAGAGGCCGTTTTCAATGTTGGTTCGTTTCTTCTTGCCGGTTTTAATCAGAAGGAATGTCCAGAACCAGAAGAAGGTAATGACACCCAAAAGCCCTTCTTCCGGCAGGATTTCGAAGAATGTACTGTGACTGTGTTGGGTTTCCATTGCCCGGGGTAACTTAAACCGGGCATAGTGAACTCCGAAACTTCCCGGACCGAATCCCAGAAGAGGCCGTTCGCGGGTAATATTTAGAGAACTCCGCCAGTAAAAGAACCGGTCGGTCAGAGAAACGACTTTGTCGTGCGGTACTATTTTCAGGGTTGTCAGACCCCAGAAGATAAGAATAAAACCCCCGATAAGAATAAGAAACGGTAGATACTTTTTTTTTGCCGGAACGATTTTGGATGCCCAGAGACTGCTCAGGCAGATGAGAGAGACCACCATCAAGGTCATAATGCCGCCGCCGGATCTCGTCATCATAAGAGTAACGCCAAAAAGGCACAGGAAAAGAAGTCCCGCGACGGTCTTCAGTCTATCAGCCGGCGCTTTGAATCGGCCGGGGAACAACGAAAAGGCAGCAACCGGGATTAAAGCGATTAAAAACGCCGCGAAGATATTAGGGTAGACAAAAGTAGCGAATGCCCGATTGGAGTAAATTCGGGCTAAAAATTCCGGAGGGAAAGTGTTGACCATTCCTTTTTCTGTCAGATAGTTAAGGGTATCTTTCAGACCCCAGAGATACTGCTGGATTCCATAAAGGCTTATCAGGGCACCGGTGGTCAGGAGCACCGCAACCAGAACCGTTGTAGGGGTTTGATTCATCAAGCCCGCGGGGCGGATGAATCCGACCCCTACATTTGGGGGATTTGTTGACTTGACCGGGATTTCGGTAGCCAGGCTCTGGTTTACGAGAAAAAAAAGTGAAAAGTAGTATAGGTACTGTAAGAAGACAATACAACTCCGGTAGGGTGAACAGGAAAAGACGGTGCTGATTCCGGTAACCAGAATAAAAAGAAAACCCGGCAGTTCCAGACCGGTGGGACGATACCGGACTTTCCCGGATAATATGGCAGTCGAATAGATTAATGCCCCGGCAATGATGACCAACTGAAAAAGGTACTGGGTCAGGGGATAGGTTAATCCGTCAATGAATGGTCGGACAGCGAAAAAGAGTACAAACAGCAGAAAGAACCCCTGTCTCATTTAGTTTGGTTTTTCCTGTGGCCCCTAAATTCGGCGATGGATTTTAATATTTCCCGGTACGCGTCCGGCTGGTAGAAAGTGACCGTTCCCAATCCCACCGCATCGGCACCGGCCAGAAGCATTGATACTGCCCCTGTACCGTTGTAAATCCCCCCGGAGCCCAGGATGGGAAGTTTGGTTACACCACGCGCCTTGAAGACCAGATAAAGGCTCAGAGGCAAAATTGCCGGTCCGGATAGTCCGCCGGTTATCCCTCCCAGTAGTGGTTTGCGTTTCTTTACGTCAAAGGTCATTGCGGGAAAAGTATTGGCAATGGTAAGTCCGCTGGTACCACCTTCCTCGGCCGCCTTTACCAGAGCCTGTATTCGAAACAGGTCCGGAGGTAGTTTGGTTAAAAAAGGGATTTTAACCGCTTTCCTGATATGACTTACCAGTCTTTTTATCTCCCGGGGAGAGGCAGGTCTGAATTCTCCTGAAACGTTGGGACAGGACAGGTTTACTTCCAAGGCAGCCATTCCGGCATCTTCTAATCTTTTTCCCATTCGGGTAATCTGTTTTTCGTTTCCCGCAATACTGACCAGTACCGGCAGGGGCAGTCTTTTGATAAACGGGACCGCTTCCTTGATAAACTCTTCCAAACCCGGATTTTCCAGTCCGATTGAGTTGAGCAGTCCGGCCGGAGTTTCTGCGGTTCGGGGCGGCGGGTTTCCCACCCTTGGTTTTTCGGTAATCGTTTTGGATATGAGCGCACCTATCCGAGAGAGGTCGATGATGTCGTTCAGTTCCTTTCCGTAACCTGCGGTTCCGGAAAGAAGGACCACCGGATTCCGTAAATTGATTCCCGCAAATTTCAGTTTCAAATTCTCTGCCATTATTCTGGAAATTCTTCCCATATAATCTGTTCCGAAGCAAAGACCGGACCATCGGTGCAGACTAAGCGATAACCTTCCCGGGTTAGTACCGCACAACCCCGGCAGACACCGTAGCCGCAAGCCATGGCAGTCTCTAACGAGAGGTAAGTCTGCCAACCGGACCTTTTTGCGAGTCTGCTTACTTCACGTAACATCGGGTTAGGACCACAGGCGTAAAGGATATTTTTTCTATCCAAAGAGGGTATCTTTTCAGATAATAAAAAGGTTGCCAGTCCTTTAAAACCGGCGGAGCCATCTTCCGTTGCGTATAAGACAGGGAAACCGGACTTTTGGAAGTCAGATAGATAGAAGAGGTGTTCTTCGGTCTTGGCGCCCAGAATGATAGTAACTGGATATGGATTTTTTTGCCGGGCGAGGTGAGATACCAAAAAGAGAAGGCTGGCTGCTCCCAGACCGCCGGCTAAAATAATCTTGGGTTGCGGAAGAATAGGGTAGCATCCGCCTAAAGGACCTAAAAGAGAGATTATTTCGCCTGTCTTTCGCCTGCTCAAGAGGGCGGTCCCTTTTCCTTTTATCCGGTAAAGAAGGGTTATTTTGGTTTCCGTGATACCCGCGATTGAGAACGGCCGGCGCAGGAGAGGGTCGGATGAAGTGTCGTTTACCGGAATCTGGAGAAATTGGCCCGGAAGGGCGGGCAAAGGTTTTTCCGTATGGAGCATTAACCGGTAGAAATCCGGATTCCCAACCTTTTTGTTTTCTAAAATTGACGCCGGTAATAGCCTCATCGGATTCCGCGACTTGGACTTAACTTCCTTACTTTAACCTTGCGGTAGATGGTATTGATATCGGCTAAAGACCCGCAGGAGGTACCGGGGTAAAGGACGGATGCCGAACCGGCTGCGACCGCCGTTCGCAAAGCTTCGGAGAGGTTTTCTTTCTGGGCTAATTTAGCCAGCAAGCCAGCCAGAAAAGCGTCTCCGGCGCCGATAGGACTGCGTACTTTTACCGGGGGCGGTTGGGCGTAAAACGCTTCTTTTTCGGTTACCGCAAGCGCACCATTTGCCGCCATTGAAACAACCACTAATTTAATGCCTTTTTGGACGAACTGAAAAGCGGCGTTAAGAATCTCCTCTTCGTTTTTCAGTCTTTTTTTGACCAGACGGCTGAGTTCAAAGAGATTGGGTTTAATTATCTCCGGGTTTGCGTCTATCCCCTTGCTCAGGAAGGGGTCATCACAATCCAGAACCGTCTTAATCCCCCGTTTTTTCAGACGGTCAATAAGATGTCCGTAAAAATCCACGGGAATACCCGGTGGCGCGGTTCCACAGATGGCAAAAAAGGAGCCTTTCGGGTAAGGAAAGGAAAGGAGGAATCTCTGGAACCGGAGAAGCGTTTTTGAGGTTATTCGGGGACCGGGTTCGTTCAGACGGAATGTTTGGTTGGTTCCGGTCTGTTTGATGTTGTAAATAGTGCGGATTTCCCCGGGAATGGGGAAGAAATGCGACCTAATCTCTTCTTTCTTCAATCGGTTTTCAATCCAGGAACCACTTTCACCGCCGATTATACCCAGGGCTAACCCTTTGATGCCTAAAATTTTTAAGACCCTGATTACGTTAATACCTTTACCGCCGGCGTCTTTCCTAACTGCGGTCACCCGGTTGATATCTTCGCTAACGAGCCGGGGAACCTCCAAGAAGATGTCTAAACACGGATTGGCGGTAAGGGTATAGATTTTCATCCAATACCCTTTTACCTGGAATACGCTTTGCGCATCTTTTTTAAACGTCGCTGGCGGCTCGGCTTTTCGTAAAATTCCCGGCTTTTAATCTCCTGTAAAATTTTTTCCCTTTCTACTTCGCGTTTAAACCGCTTGAACATTTTTTCAAAGGAATCGATGGGTCTGTGTCTTTTTTTTATCTCTTCGGTCAAGGATTATTCACCCCCTTAGATGATGTCTATCTCAAAAATTTCTGCTCCGCAATGGCGACAGGCCTTTTCGGTTTTAGCGTAACCATCCACTAACGAACAGTGGCGGCAGCGAAGATTGACGTAAGGTTCCTGGAGCTCAGGTAAGGGCTTAGGTTTTACAACGGGAACGGCTACTTTTTGGCCCTTTTTGACTATTTTTTCTTTGGTCTTTTTTTCTTTTCCCGTTACCTTTTTTACCTCTTTCTTCTCTTTCATCTCGGGCTTTTTCTTCGGTGTAATCTTTTTCTTTTCCGTCTTTTTCTTCTTTGGGACACTTTTCACGGCTGTTTTCTTTGTTAAACCCTTCTTTTTCAGATCTCGCTCTTTTTTAGCCATAAGTACCCCTTATTTTTGCAGTAGCCGGCATACACGTAGATTAGGAGACGGAATATTCGTAACACACTATTATATTACAATTTCTCTCTTTTCGTCAAATTTGACCTATTCATCACTTATTTGGTAAGATAATACAACAAATTTATGGATAAGGGGACAGCCCCTAAGGGTGTACTATGTGCCGGGATTGCGGTAGCCGATGTGGTTGTACGGCCGGTCCGTTCTTTGCCGGAAGAGGGCAAATTGTTGCTGGTCGACGAGATTGAACTGCATAACGGCGGTTGTGCGGTTAATACCGCCATCGGACTTGCCCGTCTGGGAATCAGGGCTGGTGTCGTGGGCCGGGTGGGTGAAGACGGGTTCGGCAAATTTTTGAAAGAGCGATTGGATTCTGAGGGGGTTTCTACCGCCGGCTTGCGGATGTCTGCCGGAGAACGTACTTCAGCCACCGCGGTAATGGTTTCTCCTGCCGGCGAACGTTCGTTTCTCCATTTCCTGGGTGCCAACCAGAACTTCTGTGCCGGGGATTTTGAGACTAAGATTTTTAAAGATTATCGGATAATCCATTTAGCCGGGATTCTTCTTACCCCGAAGTTAGACGGAGAACCGGCCGCGATGATTCTGCGGCAGGCCAGGGAATCGGGTCTGGTAACTTCTTTGGATACTGCCTGGGATTCTACCGGACGGTGGTTAAAGGCGGTTGGTCCTATTTTACCCTTTACCGACCTTTTTTTACCCAGTCTGGAAGAAGCGAAGATGCTTTCCGGTCTGGATAAACCTGAAGCTATTGCGGACTTCTTCCTTAAAGCGGGTGTTAAGGTGGTAGCGTTGAAGATGGGTTCCGCGGGTTCCTATTTTAAGTCTGCTGCGGGTGAAGAAGGTCTGGTAACGGTTTATCCGGTGGAAGTAAAGGATACCACCGGTGCCGGCGATGCTTTTGTGGCTGGATTTTTAGCCGGGTATCTTTTCGGATGGTCTCTCCAACGGGTGGTTCAATTGGCAAACGCGGTTGGTGCCCTGGCGGTGTGTAAGATGGGTGCTACCTCCGGTATCCGTTCTTTAGACGAGACACTTCAGTTCGCCGGTCTCGCTCAAAAATAAGGTTTTGTATAGCGCCGAAAAGTCTTTGGGCTCATTTTACCATTTGTACAACTATTTGAGGCTAATAACTTACTTTCTCTTTTTCGCTTTTTTTTCTTTCACCCCTCTTTTTGCTTCTTCCCAGGTTCTCTGGCAGGCGGATACGGTTGAGGCTGTTTTAGAGTCGGGTTCCCTCCCATCAAGGGAGGGGGAGATTATTCTAAAAGGAAACGTTTGTATTGAGTCCGGTGACCGGATGGTAAAGGCTGATTATGTCCGGTATTTTCCCGGGAGCAAAGAGGCATGGTTGCAGGGAAAGGTACGGTTTTTTTTACCTTTCGGCGAGATTGAAACCGATGAACTTTCCTATAACTTTAATACCGGCAACGGTTTTACCGGACCCGCGGATTTTTCCAGTCCTCTCTGGTTTGGGAGGGTTGAGCGGATAGAAATATCCGGCGGCCAAGAAGTTTTGCTTTACAACGGTTATCTCTCTACCTGTGAGATTGTCCCGCCGCACTATCGGATTGCTTTTAAAAATGCCTCTCTTAAAAAGGATAGCGGAATAAAGATAGAGTCAGCGACATTCCGCGTGGGTTGGTTACCTGTTTTTTATCTCCCCAGTTATTTTCAAAGTATCGGTAAAGAGAAAAGACCTTTTGGTTTAAATATTGCTCCAACGTTGAGTTCCCGTGACGGTGCTCAGGTGGTAACCGTTACTTTCTACTCAACCCCGGAATCCAGTTACTACTGCGATTTTGACCTGCGGGGTGATAGGGGAATCGGTTTTGCTCCCGGCCTGGAGAGCGGAGAATCGGGACCAACCCGGGTGAAGACTTATTTCATTCGCGACCAGGACGTAGATGAAGACCGCTATCGGATTGAAGCCTGGCACCGGAGTGAATTTTTGAGGGAAAAAGGAGAAGATGATTTTTTGCTGGAATTACATAAGTTTTCCGACGAAGATTTCCTGGAAGATTACTTCTGGCGGGAAAGCGTGAAAGACGTTGAGCGGGACAGTTTTCTTTACTATTCCGCGAACCGGGAAGACTATGCCTTAAGTTTCTTTACCAATGCGGAATTGGATGATGAACACAATCTTACGCGGCATTTGCCGGAATTATCCTTCGCTTCACCTTTCCGCAAATTCGGCGGTTTCTACTGGAAAGAAGACCTGTTGTTGAGTAATCTTTCCAAGGAATTTTCCGCGGAAAGGGAGGAGACGCAGCGGGCACATTATACGCAGAGTATTTCTGACTTCTATCCCTTTGCCGGTGGGATATGGAGGCCATTTTTAACCGGTGGCTTCACCTACTATTCCCAGGACGTAGAAGGAGACGAAGAAGGCCGGGTTTTTTCCCAGGCGGGATTTAACCTGGACTGGAAGTTTTGCCGTAGTTTCAACCGGGCCGACGGTGCCGTCCTGACCCATTATCTGGAACCCCGGATTACTTTTTTGAATCAGTGGGCAGACAAAGGCCCGGACGAATTCTTCTCTTATGATGAGGTCGACGAGATTCAGTCCGATAATATCCTTTCCTTTCAGTTACTTAACCGGCTCAATTACAACAAGGATGGGAAGAGTTCCGAGAAGATGAGATCTGACCTTAAGGCTGACTATTCCGTGAAAGATGGTAAATTCGGGGACCTACATAGCCTCTTCGTTTTAGGCCCGCAGGGTAGACTTACCTTCCGGAACGAAAGTGAGGTTGACTTAGACCGGGGCGTTTGGAATACTTCGTCTACTTCCTGTACCTGGCACAACGACCGCGTCAGTTGTGGTCTCCAGCATAATTATCAGCAGGATGATACGGAGACAATCGTTCCCTCCATTTCCTTTCCGGTAGGCAACAGGTGGAAGGTGGACGCGTACGCCACGTACAACTTAGAGGATGACCGTTTTGAGGGAAGGGAAATAAGCATCTGGCGGGACCTGCACTGCTGGGAAGTCCGCTTTGGGGTCTATGAGGACCAGGATGAGACCGAAGTTTATTGCACCTTTTCTCTCAAGGCATTTTCCATGCATTCGCTGAAAGCCAAATAGCACTTTGATTAACCCGTATCGTATTAGCGCCGGTAAGTCTTCTCCAACTTCGGACAGTAGCTACGGCAGAAACAGTGGTAAGGGTTTGTCATCAGGGGAATCCCTCCAAGATAAACACTTGGTTTCCCTCTTCCGGCAGACAAAAATCACTGTCCTTCTGCCTCCGCAAACTTGTTGGCAAAGATTTACCGACGCTCTTTCTGACGCTAATATATTACATTAACCCAGATAAGTATCCTGAGATATGCGCAGATTTTTTCGGCGGACTTTTCTAACCAGTTCTTCCTGGTCAAGCGCATAGAGCGGGCTGATTTCCACAAGGACTTCCGGTGCCGTTTCTACGCCGGCTGCCCGCAACCATTTTTTATACTGATTACTCAGTGCTCTTCTGGTCGTTTCCGGCGAATCCTCTCCGGTCCGATTTTTTACCGGTGCAAACTCCTCTTCCCTTATTGTCTCCACGCAACAGACTCTCTGCGCCAGGGGTAGCGCATCAAAAACAAAGGTTTCAAACTTCCAGGCAGTTACTGGACATCGTTGGTTATCACCCCCACCATTTTCCTCCTCCCTTGTGGAGGAGGCGTAGGTGGGAAGG
This sequence comes from Candidatus Omnitrophota bacterium, assembly GCA_043797665.1. Lineage (GTDB taxonomy): Bacteria > Ratteibacteria > UBA8468 > MWAK01 > MWAK01 > CAZVUE01. The sequence continues at coordinate 75,030 of JAZDPL010000038.1, read as the reverse complement.
AGTGGCTTAACGGCCCGGTGATACGGTAAGGCGAACCCTTTTTCGTTCAGCCGCCGGATAAAAGTAAGAGAGAAGATGTGGATGGCAATGCTTCCCGGCCAGTACTTCAGTCTACCTTCTTCGTCCACGGCAGACATTTCTTCCGGGGGAAGGTCGCTGTATTCGACGACTGAGGGTTTTCCGTTTACCGTTCCGTAGATGCCGACCTTCTCGAAACCATCCCGGCGACGCAGTACCTTAAGGGACATCTCCGCATTTCCCATATTATGGTAACCCAAAAAGACCGGGTCGGCCACCCTTACCAGCGGATTGTCTACCTGGCAGTAAAAGAGTTCAGAGACGTTTCTTTCCAGAAGCGTTTTGAGGATACCTGACCGGAAGAGGGCTTTCAAAGAGCCGCCGTGACCATTGGGATTTACGAAGAGATGGGTTTCATCTTTAAGAATCAAATTTCCTTCCGGGGTAACGCTGGGCAGCATCTCCTGTTCAAAAAAATAAAGGTCTTCCGGATTAAGTCTAAAGAAGCGGTGTTCTTTAAAGAAGATTTCAATTGTCCGGCGATTTTCCCTGTTGGTCATAATTAACAAAGGAATTTCTGCCCGGTACCGGTTAGCCAGAGCCTTTACCTTTTCCGCAAACATCCGGAAGAGAGGTTTCTGTTTCACCGGCGAAATCGGGAAGAGACCTTTCGGCCCGTCATAACCTAATCTTGACCCCTGTCCGCCGGCCACAATCAGAACCGCCACTTTATTTTTTCTCAGCAGATTTTCACCTAAATTCCGTGCCTCTTCCTGTAACTCCTTTTCCCTTCTGGTTTGCGGGATTCTGATGATGGACGCAGTCTTGATATCATGATGCGTCCTGACGGAATCTTTCTGCCGGCTGAATTCCCGATGAACCCGGAAAGTTAATTCCAAGTCCAGCCCGCTGATATCTTTGATCAAGGCTTTCTTTTTCCCGGGGGTAATCCGACGGTAATGCTCCAGAATCTGTTTCTGGTTATACTTCTGCAAAACCGCTAATATTTTCCCCGTTTCCATTTTGGAAAATGTAGGGGCTCAATTTATTGAGCCCGATAACCGCAGTTTCAAGAGTATTGCTTGAGCCACAAAGGTGATGAGGACAAATATCGCCGGCGCCATCATAAACCAGGGTACCCCTGCCTGGAGACAGATTCCAAAGGTAAGCGGTCCCACAATGCTGGCGACACCCACCAGGGCTTCGTTTATACCGACGTTCCGGCCGCTTTTGTCCCGCTGGTTAAGGGCATAAAATACGCCGTTGTAGTAGGCGTGTCCGGAATAGATACCCACCAGAATAGTCAGGGTGAAGATGGTAATTTTTGCCGGGAAGGCGGCCGCGAGGAAACATCCGATAACCACAATCAATTTCGTCCAGAAAAGAGGTGCAAGCCGGTAGCGCCAGGCGGGAAGTTTCATCATTGAAAAGCCGGCCAGAGCCTGGGCCATCAGACTGATAAATATTGCCAGGCCAGCCAGAGCCGAAGAAAATCCAAAAAGGGTCATCGTCAGGTTGGGGAGCAGAAAACCTATCCCCATTCTGATCGCGGTAGCCGTAAAGATACTCATCCATCCTACATAGACGTAGGCCGTTTTAATGCGGTCGTTTACCGGGTCTTCCTGGAACCCGCAGGAATTTATATCTTTTATACCCCTATTAATCCGAACTGTAGGGGCTTGATTCATCAAGCCCGCGGGTCGGATAAATCCGCCCCCTACATTTGGGAAATCTGTTGATTTGTCAGTCCCCCTTTTTATCAACTTCAAACCGAAGATAACTGCGATAAAACTGAGGAATACCGGCAGGAGAGAAATAAAAGGCCCCCAGGAGAGCAGGATTCCCTGGACCAGGGAACCGAAAGCTATGCCGGAACTCCAGGCAAGGGTATAGAAAGCGATTCCTTTATGGAGCGGCATATTGTTTTGTTCGCCCATGAATACCTGGAAACCGATAAAGAAGAGAGCGGTGGTTATTCCGGTCAGGGCCGTAAGAATAAAAAGGAATGGTAGGGAATTGAAAAGGGCAAAACCTATGGTGAGCAATATAAACAAGAGACAACCTGTCATCATCAGACGATACACGTTCTCCTTCTTCGCCAATTTTGACAAGATAAGACTTGAGGCGAAGTAGGTTGTTCCCCAGACGGAACCGATTCCTCCTATGGTAATCGGGGAAACGCCTAACTGGGTCGCTTTGACCGCGACAAAGAAGGAAAAAGAAGCCAGCGAGAAATCAACCAAACCGGGGAATAAATATATCCAGTATCTTTTTGGGCGCATATATGTTTTCAGAAAAGAGATATTTAATATACCTTAAAAGCGAAAAAATTATCAAATCAAACCCCTACTCTTCATTTGTATTCCGTTTGTGTTTTTCCTCCTTTTTGGTTATAATATCTGGATACGGCGGTGTAGCTCAGCTGGTAGAGCAAGCGGCTCATACCCGCTATGTCTGGGGTTCGAATCCCCACGCCGCTACTACTTGATATGGCTAAAGGGGATTCGAAGAGAGCGAAGTCAGATAACGCGATGAATAAGAGCGTTATTAGCGAATGGCCGACCTGAGGCGTAGTGAAAGCCGAGGGCGCCGAATCCCCACGCCGCTACTACTTGATATGGCTAAAGGGGATTCGAAGAGAAAATTATGGGTTATCAGGTATTGGCTCTGAAGTACCGGCCAAAGACTTTTTCCGAAGTGCTGGGTCAGGCTGAGATTGTCACCGCCCTGGTTAAAGGGCTGGGAGAGGGCAGGATTACCAACGCCTATCTCTTTGCCGGTCCGCGCGGGGTCGGTAAGACTTCCACCGCGCGTATCTTAGCGCGCAGCCTTAACTGCGTTAGAGTACCCACCGGTGAACCCTGCGGGGAATGCGAAAACTGCCGGGAGATTCTGGATGGCCGCAGTTTAGACCTTCTGGAGATTGACGGTGCCAGCAACCGGGGTATCGATGAAGCACGTTCCATCAACGAGAATACGCGTTTTTTACCAGTAAAGAGCCGGTTTAAAATCTACCTGATTGATGAAGTACACATGCTTACCGACCCGGCGTTTAATGCCCTCCTGAAAACGCTGGAAGAACCGCCCGCCCACGTCAAGTTTATCTTTGCCACCACCCGGCCGGATAAACTACTGCCCACGATTATCTCCCGTTGTCAGCGTTATGATTTCCATCTTATCCCGGTTAACGAACTCAGCCGGCACCTTTCTGAAATTGCGGGAAGAGAGGGGATTAAGGCGGAACCTGCCGCGCTTATCCGTATCAGCCAGGCGGCAGCCGGTTCTTTCCGCGACGGGCTTTCTGTCCTGGACCAGTTGGCTTCTTTCCGATACGGAGAAACAATTACCACTTCCGATGTGGAGCGGTTACTGAGTCTGGTTCCCGAAAGGGTTTACCTGGAAACAATAGAAGTACTTCTTTCCGGGGACCGGAAAGGATGTTTGGAGACGGTAGCGAAGGTAACCGGTGCCGGTTACGAACTCTTCCAGTTTGCGTCCGGACTTTTGGAATTCAGCCGTTACCTCCTGCTGATAAAGTTCGGTGCCGGAGAATTGGTTGCCGATACGGTGGCTCCGGAAGTTGCAGAACGGCTTTCCGAAATAATCGGCCAGTTCAGTCAGGAGGAAATCATCCGTTTCCTGGAATCCCTGGCGGAAGAACGGGAGAAGTTAAAGTACGAGGACCTCTTACGGACCAGATTAGAAGTTTCCCTGTTGAAATTGGCGGATGCTTTCGGTAAATCTTTAAACTTAAAAGAAGGACAGCCGAAATCTGTTTTGAACCTACCGGAATTTATATCACCCGTACCCCAAATCCTCCCCCCAAGTGGGGGAGGTGTAGGTGGGGGGGACTTGACAAAAGGGCCTGAATCTCAAAGCCCTGAAGAGAAATCTAAACCGGAAGAGGTTCCGGTTGAAGAAGCCTGGACCGGTTTTCTATCTGAGGTTGGTAAGGAAAATCCGTTTCTTCTGCCCGTGCTCCGGGCTGGACATCTTAAGAGTGTTGAGAGCGGTCCCTTCGTAAAAACACTCCATCTTGAATTTCGGCGCCAGTTCGACCAGGATTTGTTAGACCGGAACCAGCAGCCTTTGGTTGCTATCTGGCAGAAGAAGTTTGGTTATCCGGTACGGTTCGCAGCCTCGGTTGAAAAAGAGGCGAAGGTAGTCAAGAAAGAGGTTGCCGCCCCAAAAATAACCAGCGAGGAACCTCCGGAAGGAATATCTTCCGTTCCTGTTTCCCTTACGCCGGATGAAGAGGGAATGGTAAAGAGGATATTAAACATTTTTGGGGGTGAGGTGATGAGTATCAAAAAAGAAGCGTAAAATAGGTAGTCGCAGGTTCCCTTACCGATTCAACGGTAAGGGGACCCGTAGCCTGCGTTTCGATCTGTCATTCCTGCATGCATTAGGCAGGAATCTATAATGGATTCCCGCTTAGTACCCGCGGGAATGACACAAGGGGAGGTTTATGGGAGATTTTCTTCAAGGGCTTAAAGAATTGAACAAGTTGCGCGGGCACGCCAAAGTTCTGGAAAAACAGTTGCGGGACCATCGTTTGGAGTTTTCCAGCCGGGACGGCCGGGTAAAAGGGATTATCAACGGGAAGATGGAAGTTCTTTCTCTTGAGATTTCACCCGATTTGCTCGTTCCGGCCCAGAAGCAGACCCTGGAAAGATTATTGATGGTCAGCCTCAATAGCGCGGTCAATCAGATGCAAGGTCAGGTGAGCCGGATGGTAGGCAGTCAGATGGGTATTAACCTTCCCGGTTTAGGTCTCTGATTCGAAGCCTGCGTTCGTTAAGGCAAACCCCTAGGGTACATATGGTATTAAGGTTCTGGAATACGTTGACCAGGGAAAAAGAGATATTTACCCCTCTGGATACCGGCAGGGTTACTCTTTATACCTGCGGTCCTACCGTTTATGACTTTGCTCACATCGGAAATTTTCGTGCCTACGTTTTTGAGGATGTCTTACGGCGCTATTTAGAATACCGGGGGTATGCAATTACGCATGTAATGAACATCACCGATATTGACGACAAAACGATTAAATGCAGTCGGGAAGAAGGTCTTTCCCTGGCCGAATATACCCGGATTTACGAAAAGGCTTTTTTTGAAGACAGGGATACCCTGCGGATTAAACCGGCTGACATTTATCCCCGCGCCACCGAACACATTCCGGAAATGGTTGCTCTGGTCAAAAGACTGGCTGAGCAAGGGTATACATATGAGAAGGATGGTTCCATCTATTTTTCAATTGCGCGGTTTCCCTCCTACGGAAGACTTGCCAGGTTAGACCTTTCCTCACTGAAAGAGGGTGTGCGTATTGACAGTGATGAGTACGAAAAAGAAGATATTAAAGATTTTGTTCTCTGGAAGAGGAGTAAGCCGGGCGAACCTTGTTACGAAACGCCAATTGGACCGGGCCGGCCCGGCTGGCACATTGAATGTTCGGCGATGAGTATGAAGTATTTAGGTGAAACCCTTGATCTTCATACCGGTGGTGTGGACAATATCTTTCCGCACCACGAAAATGAAATCGCTCAGAGTGAGTCTGCCACCGGCAAGACTTTTGTCCGGTACTTTCTGCACTGTGCCCACCTTCTGTCTGACAATGAAAAGATGTCCAAGAGTAAAGGGAACTTCTATACCATCCGGGACCTGCTTGCCAAAGGATACGACCCGGTTGCCATTCGTTATCTTCTCCTTTCAGTGCATTACCGCAGTCCCCTCAACTTCACCTTGAAAGCCCTGGAAGCATCCCGGAACGCAATAGAACGTATCCAGGGGTTTTATAACCGTGTCATAGTAGACAGTAGTCAAGGAAAAGAAAATCCTGCGGTTAAAGGGGAGATAGACAAGGCAATAGAACAATTTGAAGCGGGTCTTGACGATGACCTGAATACTCCGGAGGCGTTGGCGGCCGTGCATAACCTGATTACTAACCTGAATCCTCTGCTGGAAAAAGGTTCGTTGGTAACCGCGGATATACTGGAAATCACTACAACGTTAAAGAAATTTGATACGGTTCTGGCGATTCTTACCGACGAGAAGATGGAATTGACTGAAGAAGAAAAAAATCTGGTTGCGGAAAGAGAATCGGCGCGGAAAACAAAAGATTTCCAGAAGGCTGATACCATTCGTAAGGTCTTAAAAGACCGCGGGATAACCGTAGAAGATACTCCTTCAGGTTCCCGGATAATAAAGGTAGAATGACAAAAAGAGTATGGTCTGGTTAGTACGCGGAAAGAAGATTGACTGTACCCGGCCCAGGGTTATGGGTATCCTTAACCTGACGCCGGACTCCTTTTCCGAAGGAGGAGCCTATTTAGAAAAAGAGAAGGCGGTTGACCGGGCTTTCCGGATGGAGGCTGAGGGTGCGGACATTATCGATTTAGGCGGAGAATCCACCCGGCCAGGCAGTCAGACCGTAAGTGTGGAAGAGGAGAAGAAAAGGTTGCTGCCGGTCCTGGAGAATCTTATTCCTAAAATAAAGATACCTGTTTCCGTAGACACCTATAAATATGAGGTAGCCAGAGCAGTACTGGAAAGAGGCGCGCACATTATTAACGACATTACCGCGGGAAAGGATACCCGAATTTTGAAACTGGCTGGTGAAACCGGCTGCGGAGTAGTTTTAATGCATATGCAGGGCACACCTGCCACGATGCAAAATAGACCGGTCTATCAGGACGTAATTGAAGAAATCTCCCGGTTTCTGGAAGAAAGGGTAAGAATTGCTTTGGATAACGGTGTTTCTGAGGAGCAGATTGTAGTTGACCCGGGTATCGGTTTTGGAAAGAGCACCGGACATAACCTTACCATCCTGAATAAAATTGGAGAATTCAGTGTCCTTTCCCGTCCGGTTATGGTTGGTCTATCCCGGAAGAAATTTATCGGTGAAATCACCGGTTCTCCGGTTTCCGAAAGGATGGCCGGGACGATTGCCGCGGTAGTGGTGACCTACTTTGGCGGTGCGAATATCTTTCGGGTACATGATGTCAAAGAAGTAAAGCAAGCCTTGCTGGTAGCCGAAGCCATGAAATCCCCCTCAATCCCCCTTTCCCGATTCAACGGGAAGGGGACCCGCCTTTTGCAAAGGGGGAAGAAGAGGGATTAGAGGAGAGGTGGGGGTGAAACTGCGATGCGGATATTGGGTGTTGATTTCGGACAGGAGAATTTAGGCGTAGCCGTCTCCGATGAAGAAGGTTCTTTAGCCCAGGGTCTGATGGCTATTCCCAGGAAAGAGTGGGAAAAAAGACTGCCGGAGATAATTAAAAATTATCAGGTCGAGTTGGTAGTGGTTGGATTACCTAAGACTATGGATAACAAAAATAGCGGACAGACTCAAAAAGTACTCGCCTTCATTGAAAGATTGAAAAAACTGGTGGTCTGTCCGGTTACCGAATGGGATGAAAGGCTGAGCAGTAAATTAGCGGAACGTTATCTTTTGGCTGCGGACTTATCCCGGGAGAAAAGGAAGAAGGTTATTGACCGGCTTTCCGCCCAGATAATTCTGCAGGATTACCTTGACTTTTGCCGGAAGCCGGACTATCCCTCTAAGACCGCGGAAGAAATTTAAAAAATATGCCTGAACTCCCTGAAGTTGAAACTATCCGGCAACAACTACGGAAAAAAATCATCGGCAGGAAGGTTAGCCGGGTTGAGGTGAAGGTATTAAACCTGGTCAAAAAGCCATCACCCAAAGAATTTTGTCATGAATTATCCGGCAAAAAGATTGGTGATATCCGGCGCCGCGGTAAATATCTCATATTTAATCTGATTCCTTCCGGTTATCTTCTGGTCCATCTGAAACTTTCCGGCCGGTTGATTTATTTTCCCTCTTCCCCCTTTAAAAAAGGCGGGTCCCCTTGCCCTCGGATGGGCAAAGGGGGACTGAGGGGGATTTATCCTGTTGACAATTACCATCTCGCTTTTTTCTTTACCGATAACTCTGTCCTTTATTACCAGGACATAAGGCGTTTCGGCGGTTTCTCTCTCCTGGATAAAGACCCGGAGCCGGACCTGAAACTTGGACCGGAACCCCTTTCTGCCGAATTTACTTTTTCCTGCTGGCAGAAGATTTTACAGGACAGGAAAACCAGAATTAAACCGTTCCTTCTGGACCAGGCCGTAATCGCCGGTCTGGGTAACATCTACGCCAGCGAAGCGTTGTTTCGGGCAAAGATTCATCCTGACCGGAGAGTCTGTTCGCTTACCGAAGGTGAACAGAAACTTCTCTATCAGGCGATTCAATCGGTACTGAAGGAAGCGCTTTCTGCCGGCGGGACTTCAATTCAGGACTATGTCAAACCGGACGGCCGGGACGGTACATTTCAGGAAAAGCTCTTTGTCTATGGTCGTAAGGACAAGCCCTGCCGAATTTGTAAAAATCCGATTATGGTAAAAAAAGACGGGAGCCGTTCCACGTACTTCTGCGCTCATTGCCAGAAGTAGCATAACTTGTAGGGGCTTGATTTATCAAGCCCGCCCCGTAAAAGGCGATAGCCGCCTATACGGGGCCCGCGGGTCGGATAAATCCGACCCCTACGTCAAAATATTTAATTCGTTTGTATTAGGTATGGATAAAAAGTCTATCAATAATGTCCGATATGGTCTGCGGTTTCACATCCTGCCGGATGAGAATGCGTTAAGCCGGGCTAAAGAATTAGTGCGATTTTGCCGGAAGCACAAAATTCTTGAAGTCCATCTTTTCTTCAATGCGGAAGAGTGGAACCGGGGACACGCAACCGAGTCGGAGATAAAGGAGATAACCGCCAATTTCCGGAAGATAATCCCGCTCTTGAAAAGAGCCGGTCTCTCAATAAATCTCAATCCGTGGATTACGGTATTGCACTGTGACCGCGGTCGGACCCTGCGTAAAGGTCAGGGATTTGAGTTGATGGTTTCCCCGACCGGAAAAATGGCAAAGGCGGTCGCCTCTCCGGCCTGCCCTGAGTGGCGTAAATACATTACTGATTTGTATCGTCGAATGGCGGAGTTAGGCTTTGATACCATCTGGCTGGAAGACGATTTCCGCTACCATAACCACAGCCCCCTTGATTGGGGCGGTGATTTTAGCGAAAGGATGATGAGCCTTTTTAGTCACAAGATTGGCAAAAAGGTCAGCCGTCCGGAATTAGTGAAGAATATTTTGCAGTCTGGCAAACCCCATCCCTGGCGAAAGACCTGGTTAGAACTCTGGCGCCGGATTAGTGAAACCAATGCGGGGCGCTTGAGGGATGCGGTTAAGTCCGTAAATCCGAAAGCCCGTCTAGGGTTGATGAGCAGTCACCCGGATGTCCACAGCGCAGAAGGCAGAAAGTGGAAAAGCCTTTTCAAGGCATTGGCCATAAATGGCCGGGCGGTTCACCGGCCCAATTTTGCCGGTTACGGAGAGACTACCGGTTCCTCTCTTATTAACTCTTTTGCCCTTCTTGATATCCAGAAAAGACTGCGTCCGGAATGGGTGGAATCCTATTCTGAGGTGGAGAACTTCCCTTTTGGTCGTTTCAACAAGTCTGACACCCTTACCTTTGTTCAGATGGCTTTAGCCAAGATTATGGGCTCGGAAGGACTTTTACTTGACCTCCATCCCATGACCGGTAACAGTGTCTTTGAGGAAGAGGGTATCGGAGAACTTCTGGATAAATCCTTTCCGGGGCTGGCTTACCTGGGGCAGGAGTTTAACCGAAAGATGGAGTCACAGGGCGTGGGTGTGCTTTTCAAGGAAGATGCCGCGGAAAGTATCCGTACTGATTCCGGTGATGATTACCAGAACCTTATCGTCTGGTCAACTCCACCGGCCAATCTTTTAGGAATGTTCGGGGTTGCTTTTCAGATGGGTGAATCAGAATCGGCGAACCTTATCTGGGGAAAGAAAGCCTGGTCTTTTTCCGATAAGGAGGTAAAAGAAATACTGACGAAGGGTTTGTGGTTAGATGCGGAATCCGCCGATATTCTGATTAAAAGGGGATTCGGAAAATATCTGGGAATTGAATCCGGGGGGTGGCTTTACCGCGAGAAATCTTTATATTCCGTGGAGCGGTCTGTGTATTCCGGGGCGAGCGGAGTCAGGGCAGGATTTAATTCAGGTTGTAACCAGTTTACCCGGATCTTGAAATTTAACTGCCGGAGAGGTAAGGCATACCCCTGGACCGAGGTAGTGGATTGTTTCAATAAACCGGTGGGAACAGGGCTCTCCATATTTAAAAACGAATTAGGCGGTACGGTTGCGGTGAGCGCTTTTCCGCTTAATGAAGAGGGGTCATTCTGGAATCCTAATTTCCAGCGCCAGAGGATAGTTCAGAACCTGATAAATATTTTGGCAGAAAAGAATCCTCCGGTAATGGTATCCGGCACGCCGCATCTGTTTCCCATAGACCTGCAATTCAAAACCAGGCGTAAGATAGTAGTTTTCAACTTAAGTACAGATTCCGGACGGGTCCAGGTACATCTTCCCGGAGTAAACCGGGTTTCCGTGTGTACGGTGCTTGACCCGTTGAGTAGACCGCGCCGGGTAAGTTTCGGGATAGAGAAGAGTAAAGCCGGGCTTACGGTCATCCCCAAAACGGTCCTGCCCTTTTACGGTCTGATAATCATTGATTTCCCTTCCGGAGCCACTGCTATTCCGCGATGAATTCCGCAGGTTTTCTGGCCGGACTGATAAGTGCGATAAGCTGGGGCACGGTTTTTATTTTTGCCCAGATTGCGGTAAACAGGGGAGCACATCCGGTACTCCTTTCCTTTATCAGATTTCTCGTCGCTTCTCTGGTCCTGGGTCTGGTCATCATTTTAGGCGGCACCAAACTCAGAGTAAAGAAAAAAGACTGGCTGTATTTTTTTATCCTGGGTCTGGTGGGTATCTTCGGGATGAGCACGTTTGTTTTCTATTCCCTTAAGTATACTTCCGCTACTTCCTCCAGTATCCTGATGAATGCCAATCCTATCTTTATGGGGCTTCTGGCATTTCTGATTTTACGGGAAAAGATACTTTTCCGGGAAGTACTGGGAATAATTTTAGGTTTTATCGGCTGCTGGATGGTGGTTGCCCGTTTCGGCGGCGTCCCGTTAAATCTTAAAGGGAACCTGTTGGCGATTACGGGTGCCTTATTCTGGGCATTTTATTCCCTTCTGGGTAAAAAGTTTGGACTAATTGATAGATACGGAGCGACCGTCAGCACTTTTTTAGCCATATCTTCCGGAACTATTTTGTTGTTTTTATTCCTGCTTTTTTCCCGTATCCCTTTGGCACAGGGAAAAGATGCCTGGCTTATCGGTACCTACCTGGGGATAGTGCCAACCGCGGTTGGGTTTTCTCTCTGGTTTTATGCCCTGAAGAACCTCAAGACCATTTTTTGCGGGGCGCTCCAGTTTCTGGCGCCTTTGACGACCGGCCTGATTTCCGTCTTCTGGTTGAAAGAAAGTATCAGCCTCAGTTTGGTTATCGGTGGAGTTCTCATCGCCGCCGGCATCCTGTCCTTTTTTCCCCCACCCAACAGAACTTAGATTTGGGCACCCCCTTGACAAAAACAGAATAATTATGGTATAACTATATATAGATATAATTAAATTATAGTAAGATGGATAAAAAACTGCTTATAGAACTGAAAGAAGGGATAGACCGGACAAGCCCAATTCCTCTCTACTACCAGATTGAAACCAAATTAGACGAGATGATTGAACAGGGCTTTCTCCAACGTGGAGAAAATATTCCCGGCGAAGCATTCCTGGGCAGGTTTTTAGGAATAAATCACCTGACCGTACGGAAGGGCCTCTCCGGTCTGGTAGAGAAAGGGTTAATAAATAGAACCAGAAGGGCCGGCACTTTCGTAAGTAAAGATATTAATCTCAACAAGGAATCCCCATCTATCGGTTTCTTTTACTTTAAAGAGGCCGAGATAATAATGGCAAAGGCGGCGGAATATATTCAGGATTTTTTAACTCTGCGTGGATTTGACCTGAAGATACTTGGTTTTAATAAAGACTACTTTGACCAGTTAGACCTCTACCAGGAAATCCAGCAGATGAACCTGAAAGGCGGAATCATTACCCTTTTAGACACCGAGGATTGTAAAAAGAATACCCTTGAATTAGAAAAAAGAGAGTTCCCCTACGTTAGGTTTGGAAATAATTTCCTCACCGGAGAACTGAAAGCGCCGTTGGTCAGGGGAAATGATAGCCAGGCTATCCGGGATGCGTTAGAGTACCTTTGGAATATGGAACACCGGAAGATTGGATTAGTATGTAACTACCGGGGCTGGGAAACAGAACAGGAATACCAAAGTTTTTACGCCCAAAACGGAGGGTTTGAACCCCATTGGTGTATCAGCGTGGAATTCTCCGGACCTTTTGAACAGTGGAAAAACTTTCCAGGGCCACAAATCGCCCGGGGATATCTGGAAACAAATCCGGAACTTACCGCAATCGTGGTTGAACACCCGGCGGTCTGTATTGACTTATTACGGCAGACGGTCCTGATGGGAAAGAAGATTCCCGAGGAACTCTCCATTATTTCTCTTCGTGACTGGGAAGGTTTGAATGCAGTTATCCCTCCCATAACCGCAATGCGTATCCCCACAAAGGAAATGGCAGAAAAATCAGCCCAATTTCTCTTGGATATTATTAAAAATGGGTTCCCGAAGAAAGAAAAAGTGATAAAAATTCCTCACCTTCTTATTGAAAGAGAATCGGTTACCCATCCGGTATCTTCGTTAGTTTCTATGGAGGCAAGGCTATGAAAAGAAGATTGAAATTGCGGATTGTGTGTGCCAAACATAGGGGAAGTTTTACCCTTATAGAGTTATTGGTGGTAATCGCCATAATTGCAATTTTAGCCGCGATGCTGTTACCTGCATTGAACCAAGCTCGTGAGAAAGCCCGCCAGGCACAGTGTATAAATAATCTAAAACAACTGGGACTTAGTTTGTTGATGTACGCCAACGACTGGGAACAAAAACTCCCCATTGGTCCGGCGAGCGATCCAAGTTGCTTCACCTGGATACCCTATAGCTTGCCTCAACCGGCAGCCGGTTTAGGAATTCTTTTGGTGAACGGTTATTGTGGGAGTATCGGCAGGACAAGCGCTAAAATGTTCTTCTGCCCCAGTATACCTTCCGAGAATTACCTTGGAGCAAGCGCATACAATCTCTCGGCCATCGTAAGCATGCGTGCCGGAACATCTCCTTATTCCGAAGGCGCAAAGTCTCCGTATTTCTATCGCCTCTATAATTATGACCCCAGATTTCTGGATACCGAAAAAGATGCCCAAAAATGTGTCCTGGCAGATGCTTTCTGGTCGTCACTTTGTTACCATAAAGCACTTTACAACGCTCTTTACGTTGACGGACATGTCAAGGCGATTACTGGAGCACCTGCTCAGACCATAAAGAGTGCCAATTCGGTTTATCCGCATTCTGATGTATACCCGCTCCTTGATGCGGGATTTTAAGAGAATTTTTAAATTTAGGAGGAGGCTTTATGGTATCACGAAAAAGAATTACATGGAGTCAGTGTGTCTTTACGTTTATTTTTCTTTTGATATTTTGCCGGGTGTCGCTGGCAGATATTAAAGAAGATAAAGGTTGCTATTTAATTGAGACAAAAGCACTTTCTTTTTCCTTAAATAAGGCAGACGGCACGTTTAAATTTAAGGATAATCTTAAGGGTTCAATCTTACGAGAGGGAAAAGGTCTTATTACCTTTTTTAACAATAAGGAAAAAGAAGACCTGAGCGGAGGGAGTCTTTCTGCTTTCCAACAGAAAGGCAATACGCTTTTATTTAAATGGGCGGATAAGACCGGGTGCATAAAAGCCGACCACAGCATCACCGTTTATCCGGACTACATTACCTGGAAAGTTAAACCTGAAATGGGTGGAAAGAATAAGGCCATTTTGTTGGAATTGGGGATGCAATTGGCCTCCTCTTTTGGAGATAAAGAATATACGTACTGGGATGGGAATTCAGTTGTCAAATCACCGGGAGCCCAACATATCCGGAATAAATGGGTTGGCACCTTCCCGATGGCTTGTGTCTATTCAAGAAAATCAGGCATTGCCGTGGGTAATGCTGCTTATGACCTTTTAAGTTACCTGGAAAATAGCATTACTCCCCTGGAACCTGGGTCTTTTCAGATTCGCTACGGAACCAGAATGGTGGTGGATAATAAAGTTAAAGATTCGGTTACTTTTGTTCTCTATAATTTTGAACCGGAATACGGAGGATTTAAAGCCGGACTGCAGAAATATTACGATATCTTTCCGGAATACTTTTCTCCCCTAAAGGATATTAATCCCAAGATTAACTTAGGCTCAATATGTAATGTTACTTGGGCCAGCGGCCGGGCTGACTACGGCTACGACCACCCCGTACGTTTAGAGTATGTAAGAAGGCTGTACGGCGCTTGGGCTTGGGCATATGCTCCATTCAAACGTTCCGGTGATATTTACGGAGAGAAAGACCTCTGGGATTTCACTCCTGCCAGGCCGGTGGAGATTTTTAAAGCGACTTCTTTTTCCTGGGAAAAATTCCACGCTTTTCGGAAAGAACGGTTTGCGTTTCTTGATGGCGAGGTAGCCAATTGTTTTTATATCGCGATACCATGGTGTGAACAGCAATTAGTTAATGAAAAATTTCCAGATTCCCTGATTACGCCGGAGATGGACCCGGATGTGGTGACCGTATACAATCAACCCTGGGTAACTGGAAGCGATAATGAATATAAAGTGTTTGCGTACCAGACGGAATACGAAAAGTTTTTGAAGGAAGGGATGAGAAAGGTTGCGGAAGAGGTAGACCTTTACGGCTGGTCTTGCGATACCGCCAATGATATCGGTAAGTATCGCGGGCCGGCACTGGATAAATGTAAGGGGAGAGCGTTTGATGAAAAAGGAGCCTACGTTGATACTGCAATCGCCATTGCTAACATAATGGACTATGCTCATACCCTTAAGAATAACAAAGGGAAATACACCCTGGGTGTCATCGGTAATTTTGATTGGGGTGTCTTTCCGGCTTCGTTTCGTGCTGACGCAGCAATTTACGAAAATCCTCCTTATTACGGCCCGGAATGTGTCGAATCCTCCCGGTATTTCAGTGGACGTAAGAGTATTTCGTGGTGGCGTGATTATAGCGTCGATAACCTCGTAGACTGGGAGTCATTGAGTCCGGAAGAGATTAAAGAGGCTTTTTTAATCGCCCGGGATAATGTTCTCCTCTCCAGTTTTTATCTTGGGGGCATTCCACCGCACAATTTTCTTAGCGGTGTTCCCCGGTTCTTTAAGTATATGCCGGTACTGTTAGATACAGTTACCACCGGGTGGGAACCATTGGTGCCGGTAAAAGCCAATGATAAGATTTGGCTGTCTCGCTACGGAAAGGATGTTAAAAGTATATTGTGCCTGGGAAATCCGGATGATGAGCCTATTACCAGTAACATTACCATAGAGAATCGTTTTTTGGGTGATTTCAGTTATGTTTTTGTGTATCATACCGGCGAAAAAACTGAGCAAGAATTGGACAGTACTTATACCATAATTTCCAAAGTAGTTATTCCCGGCCGAACTCCGGCTATTTTCCGGGCACAGATTGGTTTTACTCCAAAAGGGAAATCAGTGGTATCCGCCAGCCAGACCGATGATGCCTATCAATCAACCACCCAGATTTCCTTGAAAGTATCTGAAGCTTTTTCCACCCAGATGGTGGCAAGGTTGGAGGAAAATAAAAAAGTTTTCTCTGTTATGCTAAACGAAAAACCGATAAAAGATTACGTTCAAAAAGAAAACGGTATTTTGTTTAAAGCTAATTTAGTTGCCGGAGAAAACAAAATCGTTGTTATTCAACGTTCAAAAACCTTTTTGTCCCCGGAAAAAGAGGTATTAAATTTCCCCGCGATGAAGGATAAAAAAAGCCCTAACTGTACTATTGTATATCCGGCTAATGATAAAGAATCAGAAAGATTGGTCTTACGTATTCAAGATTATTTCCGGTATTACTGTGAGACACTGACTCCTTACGTGAAGATGGATATCCCGGTAAAGACTGACCGGGAATCTCCGGTTAGCGACAACATGATTATAGTCGATATCAACAATAAAAATATCCTTTCTGGCAAATGGAATCTCAGATACGAAGGAGAAGGGTCAATTATTGTGACCAAGGATACTAACCAGTCGGAAATTCTTTACGTAGGGGGCAAAGACCACGATGCGGTTCAGGATGCGATTCTTCTGCTCTTCCGTCTCTGGGATAAAGAATACACGTACTACGGTAGATTTCCCGATACTACTTATCTTTATATGTACCAAAGACCGGACGGCAGTTTTGCCGCCAAAAAAGCCGGCTTGGTCGGTAAATTACTGGAATAGGCAAAAGGAGAAACATTTATGATGGGGAAAATTAGAATTTTTAAAATAAGGAGATTTCTTATGCCTGTTTGGTTTTTATGCCTACTTTTTCTATTTCCATCCGTTCTATTTCCCGAAGGAATAAAGGTTTATCCCGATCCTTTTGATACCAAAACTATTGTAGAAACCGTAGGGCAGAAGATTGTTTTTGACCGCACAGACACCGCAAAGATTGTCGGCTGGAGGTTCAATAACAGAGAGTATATACTTTACCCGGATAAGGGACACGGAATTGCCAAAGACACACTTTGGAGTCCACGACGGTTGACGCTATCAGTTCCCTATAAATTAATAAAAAAGGGCATAAAAGGCGGTACGGTAACCCTTGAATTTGAGGGCAAATTTGAGGTTTTTCCTTTTCAGATAGGTTCTTCTACCAGTGAAGGCTGGACAATTATCAAAACTTATTATATTCAAGGAAGCAAACCAGAAATAACAATTAATTACACCATTAAGAACAGCGGTAAAAAACCGAGATATTTTTCGTTCTGGTTTCACAATTGGCTTGACTTTGGTTCGGAGTATGCTTTAATATTACCGGGCACAAAAGAAATAATAATTCAACTTTTAACCTTGCCCCCGGAAAAAGAAAACCTTGTTTTTCCCGTTGAGAATGCCCCTTATACTCATGGTAATGAAAAGTTTGAAAAAGAGTATCGTTTGGCGGAAACAATTAAAGAGGGAAATTTTATCCTTTATAGTAAAAAAACAAAAACGGCTTTTTTCGTTAAACCCACCTATGAAAAACTTTTACAGGAGTATACCAATATTAGCGTTAACGAAATTCCCACCCTGGAGTTTATGTGCCAGCCTTACGTTCTAAATCCAGGGAAGACCTGGCAAATGAAAGCAGTCGTATCTTTTGAAGAAAATGTTAGCGAAGAGGACCTGCCTGGCAGAGTGGCAAAGGTTATTCCATAAATATATTGTTGCAGAAAGGAGAAAAATGGGAAGAAAACCAGGGATACGGGTTATAGCTTTAGTGGCGATGGGTCTTTTATTTCTGAGGATGTCTGCAGAAGGGGTTGAGCAGATGTTTAAAATAAAAAATCCGATTCAAAACCACAGTTTTGAACAAGTGACGAAAAGGGATGCTGGTGAAGATGAGATAAAAGACTTATTGTTGTCCGGCTGGAAATTTGACCCAGCCAATTATCTTTGGCATTGGCGATTAAATCCCAGCCAGCCTGGAACCATTGAGGTAATTGACGGAGTCGCACACACGGGAAATCGATGCGTGAAACTTGGTGGAAATGGTGCACTGTACTATATTTACGGCGAAGTTAAAAAGAAGGCTTCTTACCGGGTAAGTGTCTGGGCAAAAGGTAAGGGCGAAGTTACCCTTTTTCTTTATCTTTACAGTGAAAAAGGATTCTCCGGTTGTGCCGAAGTTTTGAAAGGTGTGTCGTTAACTGAGGAATGGAAAGAGTATTCAGCCGTTTATAATGCTGGTGACCTCCAGATAAGCGCTATTAATCCCGGGGTTACTGCTTCTGGACCGGAATGTTACCTTGACGACTTCAATTTTGCGGAAACGGAGATAGATACAAAACCTTCGCAGGAAGGAGCCGAAAAAGAAAAGAGGAATATAGAAGTTACGTTTAAAAAAAGTTCGGACCTGGATTATCTCCGCAATCTGACACCAGAAATAATAACATTTAAGCAAGAAGGGCTATTCAGCACCTCTATTTCTGCACTTCAAAACGGCATAAATCTTGATGGGTTACTTTTATTTGATGATAATAAACATCAGGGGTCAGAAACGAGTATGTATGACACAGGGACGTATACTCTGGATTTCATTTTGAGACCTGCCGGAGGCTATTGGTTTGGAATAATGCTGGGTAGCGAACTGGCGGATAAGAGAAGTTTTGTCTATTTTAAGCAGCCCTCGGTCATACTATGTTATGCTTGTTACAACGGCGGCGCCTATACCTTGGTACTGTCTGTAGACGGGAATAAAAAAGAGAGTCGTACACTGGGTACCTGGGTTTGGGATACACAATGGTACCGGATGATTTTGAATGTGAAATCTGATACGGATATTTCGGTCAATGTTGTTAACCTTTCTTCTAACGAGATAGTTGATACGCTAAGTTGGAATAGCCCGACACCGGTGACATTTTTGCCGGCAAAACTCTGGATAATCACTGAAACCTCAACGAAAATGATTCCATTTTTGCGAGTCGGCAAGTTCACAGTCATTCCAAAATAAAATCAATACCATAACTTAAAAAAGTAGTTCCTATGAATAAAGTACAGAAGAGATTGGGGGTGGGAGTGATTGGGTTAGCGATGGCGGTTCAGAATTACTGTTTTTCCGCAATAATGAGACCACGAGAGCATGGGTTCAAATTCCGCAGACACTGTCTGACGAATTGGGAATGATTGATAGAATATTCGTCTCTTTTTCGGAGGGCTCAATTCGGAGATTCTCCTCCCTATTGACATTGTGAATATTTATGTTATACAATAATACTGTAATACAGTAGGAGGATCAGGATGGGCCTGTCAAAAGTAAAGGAAAAGTTTCAGATAACAATTCCGGAAGATGTACGCAATATTTTCCCCATCAAGGTGGGAGACTATGTGAACGTGGAAATAGAGGAAACTTACATTAAAGTGAAACCGATGGTTTTGGAAGAGAAGTTTTTGGAGAAAGAACTTAAATGCCTGGAAGAACTTTTCCGAAAAGAAAGGCAAAAGGCAAAGATTATGAACCAAAAAGAGTTTGATAGTTACTTAGAAAAACTATAATGCGTTATGCCGTTCTTCCTTCCTTTGAAAAAACCTTCCAAAAACTTGTTCCGCAGGATAAAAAAACGGTTAAAGAGGCTATCAGATGGTTGATAACTTTCTACGAAATGGGACAGAGACCTGCTGGTTTAGGTCTGAAGAAACTAACTGAAGACATATGGGAAATAAGAGCTGGTATCCGGCTGAGAATCTTGTTCACAATAGAAGGGGACTTTCTTACCTGGGGCACCGTTGGAAGTCACGACCAGATCAGGAAATTTCTTAAGTCTGTGAGGTGAGATGCCTACCTATTGACAGCGGGGAGGGAGGGGAGTAAAATAGGTACTAATCCTGTCCTGTTCGCCAGGGATACAACCTTTTGCCAACACCCTGATAATGGGAGTCGGAGTCAGGTACGATTGCCTGCGGGCAAAAAGTAGCCTGCGATGACACCCACCTACTTTATGGGTCTAGAGGTGTATTCCAACGGCAGGACGGGATTTTTTATTTTAGCAACCCCCTATGCACGAATTTGCGATTGGTGAATGGCTGGTAAAGGCGATTAGTGCGGAACTGGAGGAAATAGAACCAGTGCCGAAGATTTTAAGTGCCAGGGTGGTAGTGGGCAGACTACGGCAGGTTGTTCCGGATAACCTGGAGTTTGCCTACCGGAGTTTAGCGAAAGGTACGAATCTGGAAGGTTCCATCCTTGAGATTGTATCCGCCCCGGTTCTGGCGGAGTGTCGGAAATGCCGGCAGCGGGAAGAGATAAAAGATGTCCTTTTTCAATGCAGTGCTTGCGGCTCCGGGGATTTGGAGATTCTGGGCGGAAAGGAACTTTATTTAGACGGACTGACCGTTAGCGATGGAGACGCAGAGGATTAGGGTCTACCGGGACCTGATGGGCGCCAATGACGAGTGGGCGCAGAAGACCCGTACTCTGCTGCGCGAAAAGAATCTGGTGCTGTTAAACATAATCGGGTCGGCCGGTTGCGGCAAGACCACCCTCCTGGAAAAGACAGTGCAAGGACTGAAAGACAGGGTGCGTTTCGCGGTTCTGGAGGGTGATATTGAAACGACCCGGGATGCGGAAAGGTTGGCGCCTTTGGGTATTCCGGTGAGTCAGTTACTGACCAGCGGCGCCTGCCATCTGGAGGCAAAACTTGTCCATTACGGCCTGCGTGACTTTCCGTTAGACAAGTTAGACGTGGTTCTGGTGGAGAACGTTGGAAATCTGGTCTGTCCGGCAGAGTTTGATATCGGTGAAGATGCCAAGGTCGCAGTTTTAAGTGTTACCGAGGGGGAGGATAAGCCCCTGAAGTATCCTTTACTTTTTCGCGAGGCAAAGGCTTTGGTGCTTTCTAAGATGGACCTGCTTCCTTACCTCCCTTTCAGTCTGCAAGCCTGCTTAGAGTATGTCCACCGGGTGAACGCAACCCTTCCAATATTTCAAATTTCTTCTCTTCAGAGTACTGGTTTTAAAGAATGGTTTGACTGGCTTTGTCTACTAATCAACCCCTAAAGAGAACAGCCTTCCGGATTAAAATAACCGGTCTGGTACAGGGTGTCGGCTTCCGGCCGTTCGTGTACCGCCTGAGCACCCGGTTGGGACTGTGCGGGTTTGTACGGAACCAGCGCGACGGCGTAACGATTCATATTGAAGGTACCCGTAAAGTTCTTGACCGGTTTGTGGTATTCCTTTCCAAAGAGGCGCCGCCAGCCAGCGAAATTCTCCGGATAAAGACTAAAGAAGTTCCGCCGGTTAACTTCCCGGACTTCCGGATTGTCCGGAGCCAGAGTAGAAGGAGGGGTGAACTCTTTGTGCCTCCGGATATCGCGTCCTGCCCTGATTGCCTTTCCGAAATGGAGGAGCGGACTGACCGCAGGTTCCAATACCCTTTCATTAACTGTACCAACTGCGGTCCCCGTTACTCTATTATCAGCGGTTTGCCTTATGACCGGTCCAAAACCGCTATGTCTGAGTTCCAAATCTGCGGTGTTTGCCGGAAGGAGTACCTTAATCCGGCTGACCGCAGATACCACGCGGAACCAATTGCCTGTCCGGTCTGTGGTCCGGAAGTTTCCTTGCGGTACCAGCAGGTTACGATTGCCACAAAAGGGGGCGCGGTTAAGAAAGCGGTTGGTCTGCTCCGGCAGGGCAGGATTTTAGCGGTTAAAGGAATCGGCGGATTCCACATAATTTGCGACGCCCATAACGAAACCGCGGTCAGGAAATTACGGGAGCGCAAAAACAGACCGATAAAACCTCTGGCGTTAATGGCAGAATCCGGTGAGACGATAGCCCGGTATGCCCTGTTTTCTCCTGAAGACCGGAGAGTCCTGTCCGGTCCGGCCCGGCCGATTCTTCTTCTCAGTAAAAAGAAGCCTTCAGATAATTTACTGGCGCCCTCCATAGCCCCGGACAATAATTACTACGGCTTCTTTCTGCCCTACGCACCGCTTCATTTCCTTCTTTTTGAGAAGGAATTGGACGTTCTGGTGGCAACCAGCGCCAATCTTTCGGAGGAACCGATTATTTGTGATAATGACGAGGCGGAAGAAAAACTTTCCGGGATTGCCGACTATTTCCTGGTTCATAACCGCAGGATTATTAATCGTTGCGACGATTCTATATTTTTGCCTTTTGTGACAACCCCCCTGGGGAAATCCGGGATGGTCTCTATCCGGCGCAGCCGCGGTTACGCACCTTTGCCCATTTTGACTGGATTTACCTTTCCGCCCGGTCTCTCTTTTGGTGCTGAGGAAAAGGGAACCTTTGCCCTGGCCGCCGGTAATACCGTTTTCCTTTCGACGTATTTGGGTGACCTGAAGAATTATGAAAACCAGGAGTTTTTAGAGGAGACCCTGTCTCGCTATCAAAAGATGTTCGGCATTCAACCGAAGTTTTTAGTCGCCGACCTCCATCCGGATTACCGGAGCCGGCGTTTGGCTGAGGAGATGGCGCAAAGAGAAAAGATACCTCTTCTTTTGATTCAGCACCACAAGGCACACGTGGCTTCGGTTATCGCGGAGAAAGGGATTAAAGAACCAATAATCGGGGTTGCTTTTGACGGTACCGGTTATGGTGAAGATGGCAGCGCCTGGGGCGGAGAGTTCTTTGTCGGAGACCACGAAAAGTTAGAGCGGGCAGGTTTTTTTCTTCCTTTCCCTTTGCCCGGGGGTGATTTGGCGGTGAACCAGCCCTGGCGGACCGGTTTAAGTCTTCTCTACCGGAGTTTTGGAGAGAATATTCCGGAAATCCCCCTCAATCCCCCTTTGCTAAAGGCGGGTTCCCTTTCCATAGGATTTGGAAAGGGGGAAGTAGGGGGATTTGAAGGCGCATCTGCCGCGGGGACCCCAACATCAAGTTGGGGGGATTTATGGAAACCGGTCTTGGAAGCGATAAAGAAAGGATACCCTTTTCCGGTTACCTCCAGTGCCGGCAGGCTTTTTGACGGTGTCTCCGCGATTTTGGGTCTCTGTTATGAACAGAGTTATGAGGCAGAGGCGCCGGTCAGGATTCAGACCGCAGCGGAAAAATCTGAATCTGAAAACCTTTTGCCGTATCCCTTTGTTTTGGATGGGGTGAAGGTAGACTGGCGACCCATCATTACCGGCATGGTAACCGATTTAAAAAGAGGAGTACCGGTGGAAGATATTGCCAACCGGTTCCATTTATCAATAGCGGAAATTATCTTTTCGGTTTGCCAAAGACTGTCCCGACAGTTTAAAATAAAGAAGGTCGTTCTTTCCGGAGGAGTTTTTCAGAACCGGCTTCTTTTATCCCTTGTTTTGAAAAGACTTTCTATTGCCGGGTTTGAGCCGGTTATTCCGGAGCGGGTTCCGATAAATGATTCCGGTGTCTGTTTGGGGCAACTCCTTTTAGCCAGGTCTTTGTCATTCTGACCCCTGATAGGTTCATTCAGGGGGAGAATCTCGTATTTATGTGTTTAGCAGTTATCGGCAAAGTGATTGAAGTTAAACCGCCGGAGAAAACGCAGGCGTTTCCAACCGGTATCGTTGAAATTCTGGGTATCAGGCGCCCGGTCAATTTTGGTCTCCTTGATTCCGTAAGAGCCGGGGAGTACGTGCTTATCCACGCCGGGTTTGCCATTCAAAAGATGACCTCAGAAGAAGCCCGGCAGGTACTGAGTCTTATGCAGAAGTAAATATTTACCCCAATTCTACCCCTGTATGGACCCTATCTGGACACCATGTTCGACTACCTTTAAAGTTTTGACTTACCTTCAACAAGGTGATAATATTTAGGAAGGAGCATATTAACTATTTTGCTAATTTGTCTCAAAAAGATGAAGACATACAGAATATTACGAAGAAATAGCCTGAAGCAGAAAATAACGGCCGGGTTTGTTCATCTATTATTGCCTGGAATAGTTTGTTTGATTTTGCTGGAGAATACTTCCTTTGCGACCATGGTACAGATTGCTGGCGGAAGGAAGCATACCATTGCGCTCAAAGACGACAGTGGTGTTGATACTACTGTCTGGACCTGGGGATGGGACTTCTATGGACAGCTGGGAGATGGCACGGGGAGCGATAGTATCAACACTCCGGTTCAGGTGAAAGGTGCCGGTGGAATAGATTATCTTACCAATATAACTGCGATTGCCGGCGGAGCGGACCATACCATTGCACTCAAAAATGATGGTACTGTCTGGACATGGGGAGATAACGACTATGGAGAATTAGGGGATGATACTAATACCGATACCAACATACCGGTTCAGGCTGGAATAGGTTATCTTACCGGTATAACTAAGATTGCCGGTGGATATGACCATACTATTGCCCTTAAAGATGCCGATACTGTCTGGACCTGGGGACGGAACGACTGTGGAGAATTAGGAGATGGCACTAATATTAATGCCAACACCCCGGTTCAAGTAAAAGGTGCCGGTGGAATAGATGATCTTACCAATATAACTGCGATTGCCGGTGGAGAGAACCATACTGTTGCGCTCAAAGATGCCAGCGGTGTTGATAGTACTACTGTCTGGACCTGGGGAAAGAACAACCGGGGACAATTAGGAGATGGTACTAATACTGACAGCAGCAACACCCCGGTTCAGGTGAAAGGTGCCGGTGGAATAGATTATCTTATCAATATAACTGCGATTGCCGGCGGAGCGGACCATACTATGGCACTTAAAGATGATGGTACGGTCTGGACCTGGGGAGGCAACGATTGTGGACAATTGGGAGATGGCACCAATACCGATACCAACGTTCCGGTTCAGGTAAAAGGCGAGTTTGGAGAGGATTTTCTTACTGATATAATAGCAATTGCTGGTGGGGGGGACCATACCATTGCGCTCAAAGATGATGGTACGGTCTGGACCTGGGGATGGGACTTCTATGGACAGCTGGGAGATGGCACGGAGAGCGATAGTATCAACACTCCGGTTCAGGTGAAAGGTGCCGGTGGAATAGATTATCTTACCAATATAACTGCGATTGCCGGCGGAGCGGACCATACTATGGCACTTAAAGATGATGGTACGGTCTGGACCTGGGGAGGCAACGACTGTGGACAATTGGGAGATGGCACCAATACCGATACCAACGTTCCGGTTCAGGTTGTTATGACACCCGAAATCAACCTCCAGGGAAATAGCCAGACAATCGTAGATGGGGATACTACTCCGAGCACCGCTGATGAAACCGATTTTGGCAGTGTAGATGTGACCGGCGGCGAAGTAACCCATACCTTTACAATTCAGAACACCGGTATTGCCGATTTAGATTTAACCGGAGACACTATAATTGTAATCAGTGGCAGCCATGCTTCTGACTTTACGGTAACAATCCAACCTTCCTCTCCAGTTACTTCTAATAGCAGTACTACCTTCCAGGTGAAATTTGACCCCAGTGCTTCAGGCATACGCACTGCTACTATTAGCATTGCCACCAATGACAATGATGAGAACCCTTATGATTTCAGCATTCGGGGGACTGGTACAACAACAGACCCCAATATTTTCGTATCTCCCACCAGCCACAATTTTGGGAGTGTAACGGTAGAAACTTCGTCAACTGCCAAGGTTTTTACCATATCTAATATCGGCGCCGGCGACCTTTCTGTTGGAACAATAACATTGTCTGGTACCAATGCTGATGAGTTGCAGATTCAGAATGACAATGCTTCCGGCCAAATTATAACTTCAAGTGCAAGCAAAACCTTAGAGGTGGTTTTTTCTCCCGTTTCCTCTGGTTCAAAAACTGCTACTTTATCCATCCCTTCTGATGACCCGGATGAAAATCCTTGTTCAGTTTCTTTAAGCGGAACCGGTGAAACTGAAACTGATACTGAGGTAGTTGTTACAACGAATCCTGAAATTGAAGTGTCTCCCGCAAGTTACGACTTTGGCGGGGTAGAAGCAGGGACTGCTTCAAACCCTAAAACCTTCACTATATCTAACACGGGCACCGCAGACCTTAATATTACAGCTATTACCGTCTCAGAGACATCATCCTCAGACACAACGTCCTCAACATTCTCTTTAGATGTAAGCGGTGGTGACAATCCTTGTGGAAGCGAAACAGTAACAATTTTACCTGATGGAAGTAACACCGTCACCGTAACTTTTGCACCATCCTATGATATATCCTCACTTAAGACATTCAGTGCAACCCTTGCGGTAACTTCTGATGACCCGGATACCCCAACTTTAGAAATTCCCCTGACCGGAACAGGGGAGGAGACCGGCAGTCTATTCGGTGAGTGTTTTATAGCCACCGCGGCGTTTGGCTCTCCCTTAGCCAAACAGGTGGAGATACTGAAAAGGTTCCGGGATGGTTATCTCTTAACGAATAGCCCGGGCAGAAGGTTTGTTGACTGGTATTATCAGAAGGGACCCATCGGAGCCAGATTTATCTCACAACATCTCTGGGTAAAACACCTGACAAGGATTACGCTTTATCCGGTAATCGCCTTTGTCTACCTGCTTATCAAGGGTTTATTGGCACCGATAATTCTGGTGTTAGCAGGAGCCTGCCTCGCAATGACGATCCTTCGTTTGTATTATGGTACCAGAGATTGTTACGGAGATAAAAAGGTTAGCCGGAGGTAAGGGGCTTATTTCCATAATGGAGGTCTGCGGTACCCACACGGTGGCGGTTTACCGGAGTGGTCTGCCTAATCTGCTTCCGTCCAACCTTAGACTTATCGCCGGACCAGGCTGCCCGGTCTGCGTAACCAGTGAAGAGGACATCCACTCTTTTTGCTTTTTGAGCCGGGATAAGAAGGTAATCGTTACTACTTTCGGAGACCTTTTGCGGGTACCGGCTTCAGGAACCAGTTTAGAGAAGGAGAGAGTAAAGGGTGCGGACGTCCGTCTTATTTACAGTCCGATAGATTCCCTGGTAATCGCGAAAGAGAATCCGGACAAAAAAGT
Source organism: Candidatus Omnitrophota bacterium (assembly GCA_043797665.1). GTDB lineage: Bacteria > Ratteibacteria > UBA8468 > MWAK01 > MWAK01 > CAZVUE01. The sequence continues at coordinate 48,457 of JAZDPL010000038.1, read as the reverse complement.
GGTATTGTTGGGCATCGGGTTTGAGACGACCGCGGCTCCGATTGCCGCCACCATTCTGGAAGCAGAACGCCGGCGTCTAAACAATTTCTTTCTCTTGTCAGTGATAAAGACCATACCACCGGTGATGGCGGTCTTACTTGATTCCGACCGGGTTCAGGTTGACGGATTTCTCTGCCCGGGTCACGTCAGTACCATTATCGGGGCGTACCCTTACGAATTTATTCCGCAGAAATACAAAAAACCCGCGGTTATCACCGGTTTTGAACCGGAAGACATTCTGGAAGGCATAGCTTTTATCCTGAAACAGATTAGAAGCGGTCTGCCCAGGGTTGAGATTCAATACCGGCGGGCGGTAAAGCCGGAAGGCAACCGGTCCGCTCAATCTTTAATTAACCGGGTTTTCCAGTCTTGTGAATCTTCCTGGCGCGGTCTGGGAAAGATTCCCGGAACCGGCTTACAGATTAAAGAAAAGTTCCAACAGTTTGACGGCTGGCACAAATTTAAATTTCCGGGAGCCGGAAAGGCAAAGGTCAATCCGGCCTGCCGATGCGGAGAAGTGATTATCGGCGCCATCAGTCCGGAAGAATGTAAGATGTTCCGGTCCCGGTGCAGTCCGGAAAGACCGATGGGTCCCTGCATGGTCAGCGGTGAGGGTACCTGTTCCACCCATTACAAATACCAGTACCAAACGAAATAAGTAAATTTACATAAGAATTGTGTGTAGGGGCTTGATTTATCAAGCCCGCGGGTCGGATAAATCCGACCCCTACGTCAAATTATTTAATTCGTTTGTATCAGTTAAAAATGTAGGGGATTAAACGCGATGCTGATTGATTCCTGCGGCAGAAAGATAGAGTCGGTGCGGATTTCTCTCACTGACCGGTGTAACCTGCGCTGTCTCTATTGTGTGCCTCACCGGGATTTAAGTTTAAGCAGGGAGTCAGAAATTCTTTCTTTTGAAGAGATTATCAGCCTGATAAAGTGTTTGGTTAAATTAGGCGTGGATAAGATTAAGTTGACCGGCGGTGAACCTCTGTTGAGAAAAGATGTGGCAGGTTTAGTCAGGAGAATAGTTGAAATTCCCGGGGTACAGGATTTATCGCTGACCACCAACGGAATCTTGTTTGCCGGTTATGCCGTCGAGTTGAAGAAAGCCGGTCTAAAAAGGGTAACCATCAGCCTGGATAGTTTGCGGAGTGAACGGTTTAGTTTTTTAACCGGACACAACCGGATTGTGGAAGTGGTACGAAGCATAAGGTGTGCTTTAGATTCAGGATTTATTCCGGTTAAGATAAATGTGGTGATGCTTAAGGGTATAAATGACGATGAAATAGGTGGGTTTATCAGCCTTACCCGGAATCATAATCTGGTGGTACGTTTTGTCGAGTTTATGCCCACCTGCAATGCCCTGGAGTGGAGCAAGTATTTTATCAGCGGGACCGAAGTTCTGGAAAAGATAAAGGAGATGGGCGAGGTCGGTCCTGATAAGGTTTTTGGTTCCGGACCAGCCCGGTATTTCCGGGTTTCCGGTTACCGGGGTTCTTTTGGGCTCATCAGTCCGTTAAGCGGTTCTTTTTGCTTCAGTTGCAACCGTTTAAGAATTACGGCGAGCGGTAATTTAGTCCTTTGTCTGCACCGTCCGGTCTCTTTCAATTTGCATAGTCTTCTGGAGAAAGGTTCGGAAAAAATGGTGATGGAGTTTATTGAGGATGCGGTCTTGCAAAAACCGGCTGACCACGGACTGGCATCACCAGATTTCTCTAAGGCACCGGTGTCAATGTGCCGGATAGGGGGATAATGGCATCCTCAATGGAGCTTTCCGCAGTGGTCTTAAGCGGCGGCGAAAACAGGCGGATGGATGGACTTGATAAAGCCTTTCTGGTAATTGACCGGAGTCCGATTATTGAAGATACGCTTTCCCTGTTACGGGCAGACTTCGCGGAAGTTCTTGTTGTCACCAACTCCCCTGACAGATACGTCCGTTTTGGTGTTAAAACCGTGGAAGATGAAATAAAGGGTATTGGTCCGCTGGGTGGAATCTATACCGGTCTGAAGATGATGAAGAATATTGCCGGGCTCTTTGTAGCCTGTGATCTGCCCTTTTTAAACGCAGATATTTTGAGAAGATTGAAATCCTGCTTTTCTGAAAAGAGACCCGCCTGTTTGGTTCCCCGTCACCAGGGAGGTACAGAACCGCTCTGCAGTATATATAGCCGGAGTATCTTACCTCTGGTTGAGCAGTGTATTCAGGCGGGCAGATTAAAACTTAAAGACCTGCTGATGGAATGCGGCCAAAAAGCATTTTTGGACTTAGAGGGAAACTGGGACAAGATATTTTTTAATCTTAATTCAAATGATGACTGGAAAAAGATTAAAGGAGAAGAATGAAGGGAATGGTGGATGTCGGCCGGAAGGGGAAGACTCACCGGAGCGCCCGGGCTAACGGTGTTGTCAGGTTGAAAGAGGGGGTGCTCAGATTAATCAAAGAGGGCAGAGTTCCCAAAGGAGATGTTTTGGAAAGCGCCCGGGTCGCCGGGATATTAGCGGCAAAGAGAACCTCGGAACTGATTCCCCATTGTCATAACATCGCCATAGAATTTGTCGGGGTTGAATTTAAGATTCAGAAAGGGAGGATTGAGATTGAAACAGAGGTCCGGGCTCATGCCAAGACCGGTGTGGAGATGGAAGCCCTGGCGGCTTGTGCCATTTCCAGCCTGACCATCTACGATATGTGCAAAATGTTTGACCGGGCAATAGTGATAGAAAAGATTTACCTGAAAGAAAAAAGAGGCGGGAAAAGTGACACCCGTCAGGGTGTCACCCTGAGTAAAGACACGGGTCCCCTTTCCATAGGATTGGAAAGGGAGGGTCTAAAAGAGAGATTCTTCGGCTTTGCCTCAGAATGACAAAAGGGGTTATAGTGTCTACTCAACAAGGTCGGATTTATTCCATTAACATCAGTACGGTTAAAGGGGTCTCTAAAAAGCCGGTTTCAACCGCCAATTTAATTACCGATTACGGTCTGGAAGGGGACGTGCATGCCGGAGATAAAGTTCGGCAGGTAAGCCTCCTTTCTTTAGAGAGCATCAAACGGCAAAAAGAGTGTCCCAGGATAAATAAAAATAATAAGTCTTTGGAATTGAAACCGGGAGATTTTGCGGAGAATATAACGACGGAAGGGATAGACCTTGCAAAGATTAAAGAGGGTGACCGGATGGCCGTGGGCAAAGGAGTACTCTTGGAGGTTGTCAGGATTGGCAAGGAGTGTTACCGGCGCTGTTCCATATACTATAAGATTGGAGACTGCATTATGCCTAAAGAAGGAGTTTTTGCCAGGGTTTTGAAAGGCGGGGTGATTCAGGTGGGTGACCTTCTGGAGATAACCAATGGTTAATGGGGTTAATGCTGCTGTTGTGACCATCAGCGACAGTTGTTTTAAAAAAGAAAGGAAAGATGGGAGTGGTAAGATACTCACGGATTTATTAAGAGAAAGAGGTATAAAATTAGTTGCCTACGAAATAATTCCGGATGAAAAGGAGTTGATTAAGAAAAAAATCAAGGAATACAGTGATATCCTGAAGGTTGATTTAATCTTTACCAGCGGCGGAACCGGCCTGGGACCACGGGACGTAACGCCGGAGGCAACGTTAGCGGTGGCGGACCGGTCTGTCCCGGGCATAGCGGAGATGATTAGAAATGAGAATATAACCCGAACCGGGAAGAGGTCTGTTTTATCCCGGGCGGTCTCGGTTATCAGAAAAGGAACACTCATCATTAATTTACCGGGCAGTCCCGCAGGTGTAAAGGAATCTTTCGAGGCTATTGCGGAGATTCTCGGCCACGCAGTTGAAATGTTAAGAGGCGGTGGGCATTAGTTTTCCATCTTCCAGGAAATAGATATGGTCATAGTTTAATTGAGCCAGTCGGGGTAGGCAGGAGGTGGTGACTAAGATAGTTTTTCTCCTGGTTTTTAAATAAGAAAGCAAATCAAAAAGGGTTTTCAGACCTGGTTCATCAAGGTTGTTGTCAGGTTCATCCAAAAGATAAAGTTCGCAAGGGATGAGTAATGCCCGAACCAGAGACAATTTCTGTTTCTGTCCCAAGGAGGCCTTCTGGGCGGGCAAATCTTTTGCTGGAATAAGGTCAAACCTTTCCAACAGGTCCTGGACCACAGAAATTTCAGGCTTTTGGCGTCTGATTCTTACCCCGTAAATGGCATTTTGATATACCGACCCGGGGAAGACGATTGGTGTCTGGGGTGCCAATACCATTCTCCTTTGAAAGAGTAAATCCCTTGTATAGAAATTCCCTTTAAATCCGACCCCTACCTCTCCTTCAGACCGATATAATATTTCTCCGGTATCGGGCCTTTCCAGACGGTTTATAATTCTCAGAAGCGTGGTTTTGCCTGTACCATTTTTACCCACAATCAGGACCAGATTTCCTTCATCAACCTCCAGGTGGAGGTTCTTTAAGACCTCTTTTTGAGAAAAACTCTTGCCTAAGTTTTTAATCTGCAGTTCCATCTTTCTGGAATAAGATAAAGAGGAAACCTAAGCCGGCCGAAATCAGGAATAATACCAGTCCGAGAAGGACCGCTATTTCAAATTCACCGCGCATTGTGTGGAGGACTATTGCGGTAGTGAAGAGCCTGGTCTGTCCCTTAATGTTCCCGCCCAGAATCATCGCCATAGAGGTTTCGCTCAACACCCTGCTTCCGCAGATGATTACGGCCGCAAGAACTTGAGAGCGACACTTTCGGAAGACAGCGAACCCCAATTGGAAGAAATTAGCCCCTAAAGAAATGACCTGTTCCAGGTATTCTGTTCCAAGACTGCGCAGCAGGTGGTAACTTAAAGCAACAAAAAGGGGGATAATCAAAAGAAACTGGCCAATGATTAAGGCGCCGGGTGTGTAAAGGAGTTCCAGACTGCCCAGAACCCCATTTCTTCGTAAAAGGAAATAGAGAAGAAGACCGAGGGTTACCGAAGGTATAAACAGCAACGACTGGCACAAAGCAAGGATAATATTTTTCCGGGAGAATTTCTTGAGAAAGAGGAACAGGGTTAAGGGTAGTCCGAAGATGAAGACCAGGGAGAGTGAGACCGTACAGGTACCCAGGGAAAGAAGGAGCACTTCCCGTATTTCTCCCAGGTAGGCATTCATGAGGAGTAATTTACTCTCATTAAATTCTTACCGAATTTATTATGGCAATCAGAACAAAATTTTTTCTCATGCAAAGAGTGGAGAAATCTATCTTTTAATTTCTCTGAATAATAGGTATCTCCTACATTTATCGCATTAGAACAGTTATTACATAAATGAGGAACTCTTGCCTTGGTAGGATTCGAAAATTTCAACTCTTTGAATTTTGACATATTTCTTATTTTCTCTTTTTGAAAATCTCTTTTAGACCACTGCTGATTTTGGTTTTCGCAACTATTTTCTTTTTGTATTGAGGTAATTCCTTTTCCGGCGGGATAGTTACAAAAAGAAGTCCTTCTGTTTCTTTTTTATGCTGTTTCTTTCCGATGATTTTTTTAGGGCTCTCAATCTTAACTTCACCGGGGTCAGTCAAAATTAGGTTTTCTTGCCAGGAGCGCCATTGGTTTAAAACAACGACTAATCTTGGCTCAAGCCAATCTTTAATTTCGCCCTTTGTTCCTTCTGGAGGATTTATACTGGATAGAAAAACGGGGTAATTTAAATCAACATCGGATAGATTGAGACCTGATTCATCTTTTACTTCCATAATCTTTTGCGCGTAAAGGATTGACATTTTCATGCTCGCGGTTTTACTTCCTCGTTGAGATTGCCTTACATCTGTACCTATCTTAAAGACGCCTCTTGGTAGACTTGAAATGGCTAATACCTTACAATGCTTAGCCACATACTTTCTTAATATTTCGTCTTGTGAATTGGAAAAGAAACCTTCGGGCAATATTAAACATATTTTGCCACCGACCTTAACCGAACGAACCGCTTGTTGAACCGAAAAATTATACTCAGAAAAATTGTCTGGTTTTCCGTTCCGGTCTATGTCTGCTTCCAAATTTTCAAGCACTTTGGTTATATCATCTTTTCTGTATTGATTACTACCCGCTGGATTACCAATAACCAAATCCCAGTCATTACCATAATAGAAAAGTCCGTTTTTAGGATATACATGGATAGAATCAATGCTGTTTTTTCCGAAACAGCCAAAATATATCGCCAGATAAGTTTTGGCTATTGTATATGGAAGAGAATCTATGTCAATACCCATAATGTTTTCTAAAGGGACATTTCCTTTGTTAATTACTGCCGCTAAAAAACCGCCGCTACCACATTCAAAGTCTAAGACTTTCCAATTTGGTTGAATATCAATCATATCTATCATAAAAGCAATCACACACTGCTCCGTCATGTACTGGTTGAGGTTAGTACCTTGAAAAGAACGCAGAACAAATTGTCTGAATTCTCTGGCATTTTCAGGATTTAAGGAATTAATTATGTCATATTGATTAAAAAGTTGGCGAATTTGGGATTGTCTATCTTTGTGTGAATCCAGCGAAACATAGGGTTGTCTGCTGGTATAATTCGCCTGGTCTTCTAAATAACTAATTATTTGGGATACCACGGCAGAAATCACGTCTTTTGTAATCAATTTTCCTAACTTGTAAATCGCCATTAATTCATTAAGAAAATTTCTTCGAAAATCAGAAAGCGATAGGGATTTAGGAACATAGCCGGGCAAAAGCCCATATCCAGAAAGGACTTCAGCGAAAGAAGGTATAATATCCAATTTTTCAAGCCCGTCTTTAAAGTCCTGATCCCTTATTTCATATCTATGGATATAGAAATTTATCTGTTTGCCTATAGTTGTAATGACAAAACGAGGCCGGCGACCATCCTTAGAATAATTTTCATCACCAACTGGGAAATTTCTAACATAGGATAATGCTTGGTCCTGTGCATCGCTTTCAGATTTCCCTTGTTTTTTTGCCTCAATAAGCAGAACTGGCACACCTTCCCAGTAATATACCACGTCTGGTTTCTTAACGCCTGAAGCAATTCTAATTTTTATTCCGGCTATCTTTACATGCTCATAATCTTCTGGTCTTGGATAACCATACTGCGTAGATAACAATGGCAAAACATACTGAACTAAAAAAGAAATCTCCGGCCGAGACCTTTTATCATTTTCGTTTTTCACTTGACAAATCTCCTTTTATACGGTATCCTTTATATAAAAATCTAAAATTGCTTTTTAGGGATCGGGGTGTCTCCCGGTCGGTAGAGGCCTCTCGGAAGAGAGGCTTTCTATTTTTTATGGAAAGAGTTTCAATCCCCACCCTTCATATTCTCCATCTTTATTACAGTAAATCTTATTCTCTATCACATTAAACGGTAAATATGGCTCTTTGGGGTTCAACAAATGTCTCGCTAAGGGGTAAGCACTTAGATCGGCAATTTGTAATCCCACAATATTTTCACGTTTACTACAAAATTTAAAACCCACTATTTTTTCTTGTAATCTCTCCCGGGAAACATAAAAGGTCCCCCGGTCTAATATAGAATTAAAATGCGACAGGAGTAATTCATCTTCTTTTTTACCCCTCACCTCCACCTTAATATTCACCACCGCTCTTCTGTCCAAACCATCTAAACAGAAGACCATCCGTTCAATAATGAAAGAAAGCGAAAGACTATAGGGGTCTTTTGCACCTTTACCGTATTTTTTAATGTGTTCTTCTTTATTTATACCAGATCCTATAATTTTGTATTCGGTTTCTCCAAAGATTTTATTCAGATCTGCATAAAAATCAGTTTTCACTTTTAAATCAAATAGTATCTGGAAGGAGCCTTCGCATTTTCTTATTTCCCGGGAATGTAGAATAACTTCTGTAGTCCTGAAATATTTCAATTTAAAAGCATTTATTTTATCTTCTATCTTTTTAAGTTTATTTCCTTCCACAAGACATCCGCATAAAAGGAAAAGTGGAAAATTTTCATCTATATAACTTAATCCATGATCTCCGGTTTCATCCAAAAAGAAATGATATTCCATCAAACCACATCCTTTCTTTCCCCACGAATAACTGCTTCAGTGCGGACGATGAGGTCTTTAAGCATCTTTTCTGCTGTTTCAATATTTTTCTTATAATCCTGCTCATTACCTTTCGTTTTGGTTTCCATCGCCTTGTCGTGGTAAATAGAAACCTTTTTGTATCCAGATTCAATGTTTTTTTGTACAATATCAGCAAGAATAGGTATCTTGATCGCTTTAATCTCATCAAATGGCAACTTTGGCGCACCCACTCCTTTTGAACGAATCCAAATTTGAGCATTTCCAAAATTGGATTTTATAAAAATGCAAACATAGCACGGATTGATATTTTTTAATCTTAAAATATCAATATCTTGACTTATGTTCACCTTTTCATTTTTCGATAAGAAGATAACACACTTACCGAGTCCTCCCATACCCGCATTACCTAAAAGAACATCTTCGTACTTTAAACGACTTCTTTTGGGGTCATTGTGTGAACCTGCATCAATAAATGCTTCTTTTATATAGTAATCGACGCCACTATTCGTAAGGTTGATTGTTTGAATATATCTTATATCCCCATTCTTGTTATATATACGCTTCCCTACTTGTCCATATGTGATAAATTCTATAAAATCTCCTAACAAATTTAGCTTATGTCTAGTATGAATTTGAGATAATAAATTTTGAAGATGTATATCCCAATATTGTGGATCCAATCTACCGGCGGGCAGCTCCTGCATCATTTCCTTCAAAGTTTTATCTACCCTCACCATCGCTATTTCATTCCCTCCAGAATCATTAATTACTTTTACCAAATCTTTCTTTACAGGGTTCATTTGATTAACCTCCTTATAATACTTATAAATTTCAGTTAAATTTTCTGATTTCTCAACTGCGGCAAGAAAAACTTTATAGTCCGAAGATATTTTTTCATCTTCTTTGGACTTAGTCATAAAAAGTATGCTTGTCTTGGCGGATGTGCCGACATTCTTAAAGGTTTCTCGAGGTAAAGAAACTATGGCGTCTATCTTAACTCTTTCGGCTATAAATTCCCTAACATAATGCTGGTTTGAATTACTTAAAATACCATCCGGAACGATAATCGCGATATGGCCACCAGGTTTAACAAGTTGAATGAAACGCTCCACGAACAGTATTTCTATCGGGAACTTTTTTAGGCGTTCTTTCCGTTTTTTACCCAGGACCTCCGGTGTCTCGCTAAACAAATTGGGTTCTTTAGTTTTTCCATTTTGGTTCATAGCTCTGCGCCATATCTCATACTTAAGAAGTGCATCGTGTAGTTCTGGAGTTATTTCCTGTAAGCCCACTCCACCATAGGGCGGGTTACCTACCACCAGGTCATATTCCGCTAAACCGCCTTTTTTGTATCTCAAGGTTTTTTTAGGCAAGGGTAACAAACCATTTTGATGATAAAAATGAATATCCAATTTTGCTCTTGAGCCAAATGCCTTGAGTAGATTTATACTAACCCATTTTTCTTTTACTTTTTCATCGATATCTATTCCAAAGACATATCTCGGTTTTGTATTTTTTTTGTCTAATGCAATTTTCAAAAAAACACCTTCACCACAAGCCGGGTCTATAACCGAAGGGGATTTCCCTTTCACCCATTTTTCTTCTTTATCCAAATGGATTTTTATCATGTCATAAATAAACTCCACCACCACCCGCGGTGTAAAGAATTGACCGATATCTTTTTGCTTCCTTAGTTCTTCTCTTCGTTCTTCGCGCATGTCAAATCACCTTAAATAATGTAACCGCGATTAATTCTTCCTCAGTTTTGAGCTCAAATTTATTCTCCAGTTCTTCATAATCTCTCTGCTTGAGTTGATTTGCTTCCTGCTTCAATTTTATCTGTTCGAGGTGTAGTCTGTCTAATCTTAATTCCATTCCCTGTATTTTCCTGTGCAGTTCTCTGCGTTCTGTAAGGTCTGCCGAATTATCGCGCCTGCGGTTCAGGTCTTCCTTTTCTTCTTCAGATTTTTTTATTCTGTCATCAACCCTTAGACTATAATCCTGATAATAACGATTTATTCTGTCTACTTCTCGGTCATATAGACGTTCATTCCGGCGTTGGTATTTTTCCAATACTTGCTTTTTCCACTCTCCCCATGTCAATAAAACTCTTTCTTCCTCAAGAGGTGACGTATCCAATTTTTGAGATTGTTCCTGTGCCTCCAGGGACAGTATTTCTTCGGCGATTTCTAAACTTACAGATTTATAATCACCTTCTTCCTTGATAAACATCATCGGCGCCAATATATCTTCTTCTTCAAGTCCGTTAACCTTTAATTTGAAAAGATAGATTACGCCTTCTTTACCAATGAATGGTTCAAACAGGGTATATTTTCTATCAGTCCCAGTATAAAGAAAATAATTCACGGGAATGGGCGATGTATTGAGTTTTAAAGATTCGTTTATTGCAGTGGAAATTATTGGGTTTTCATTATTCACGCGGATGAATTTTCCTGTCTCGTCCTTTTTTAGTTCCCTAAAAGCTAAAATCTTCTTGATTGTTCCTTCGGCAAACCCGTACAAAGCCCCTTCATCATCCAAGTTAGATAATTTCTTACCGTAAAAAAGTTTACACAGCCTCAATAAATCTCTGTCAAATATTGACAAGCTCTTATTAATTTCAAATTTTGTCTGCTCAAACAATTCCCTGACCGGCTCATCAAAATATTCTGTTAGTTGTTTCCGTACGCTCAGCATCTCATCAGCGATTTTAGATTGAATCGATTCCTGCAGTTCGGCAAAAGCAATATCTATTTCTTCAGAAGTCCGGCAAGTCTGGTAAATTTCCAATATTTTTTTCTCAAAGTTGACACCTGATTCAAGGAGGCCTAATACCTCATCCGATGAGCCGAAAAGCCCATCAAAAAGATGTACCTTATATTGTAAAAGTTCCAATACTCTCTGGTCGGCCCTATTTTTTGTATTTAAAAAGTTGACTGCCAAAACATCATATTTTTGACCATAACGATGGCATCGTCCTATCCGCTGTTCCACTCTTTGAGGATTCCATGGCAAGTCATAGTTTATAACAATATTGCAAAATTGTAGGTTTAATCCTTCTGCTCCGGCTTCAGTAGATATAAGAACTTGTTTACTTTTTTCAAAATCGCACACTAAAGCCTGACGAATATTAGTCGCTGGAGAGCCTTGTTCTGCAGATTCGGGAAATTCCCTACTCCACCTCTTATATGCTTGACTTGCTTCACGGGAATCATTGGAACCATTGAAGATTGTATAACTTATGCCCTCCCGTTCAAAAAGACGGCGGATGTATTCCTGGGTTCTTCTGGATTCTGTAAAAACAACTGCTTTCTGTGGCCAATTTTTCTCTTGCGCAATCTTAAATATCGTTTTTAACGCTTTGAGTAAAGCCTCACCTTTTGAATTATCTTTTATTTTAACCGCCAGATTATAATATGATTTGAGTTCGTCAATTTCGTCCTGGATATCATCATCACTAAACAGCTCTTCGTCAATTCGTGCCCTTACTTTCTTCTCTGCAACATCCTCTGAATCAATTTCTTCAATTTCCTCCTCTAACCCCTCATCTTCAAGCTTAGATTGAGAAAATAAATCAGCCTGCGTTTGTTTACTCAACCTGTCAGTTTGGCGCATTTCTAATTCCCTTTGCAGAAAATTTATGAGATGTTCTAATGTACCGGCAATGGCGAAAGAAGAACTGGCCAATAATTTTCTATATACTAAAATCATCAAGTTTCTTTGGGTTGCCTGGATTGCGGCAAGTGCTGGTCGCTGTAAATATTCAGAAACCTTATTGTATAGCTCTATTTCTTCGTCTGTGGGAGTAAAATCTTGAGTAAAAGCCCTTCTTTCGGTGAATCTTACATAATCGGTTACCTGCTTTCTTAATGTTCGAGTTAAAATACCACTAATCCTATCACCACTTAATTTCTCCTCACCCTTTATAAGAAGGCGCAATTCCTTTAATTTAGCTTGAGAAAGACTGTTGTTCTCGGTTAGTGGATCAACAAATCGTTTCTTAAAACTATACGGTGTGCCAAGTAATTTGTCATCGATAAAACTGGCAATTCCATATAGTTCCATCAGGTTATTTTGAAGAGGTGTGGCGGTAAGAAGTAGTTTACCTTTATCTTTAATAATATTGCGTATTTCCCAGGCCATCTTGGAAGCATCTCTCCCTTTGTAAACATTTCTTAATCTGTGCGCTTCATCTATTACCACACAATTCCAAGGTTGTTTTTCTATTAATCCCTTTTTCTTATACGCAAAATTAAGAGAAACAATAAAAATACCCTCATAGGTCAAAGGAATTTTGTCTCCTAAATTAACTCTGTCATCAAATATTGGTCCGTCTATTACTTCGGAGTTTAATCCAAAATGGTTCGAAATCTCGTCTTGCCATTGTTTTCTAATAGAAGCTGGGCAAATAATGATAATTTTACGTCTGCCTTCTGCCCATAATTGAGAAAGTACAATACCCGCCTCAATAGTTTTACCTAAGCCTACCTCATCCGATAATATTGCTCCTCTTTGTAACGGACTATCGAAAGCGTACATTGCGGCATGGATTTGATATGGATTTAGTTGAATTGAAGCCTTGGCTAGGGTTGAAGATAGACGGTTTATGTTACCCGCCATCCTTTTCAATGTCAATTTTTCGGCTAGGTATCGTTGCAAAAAAACATTATTCATTTTACGCCGGGTTTAAAGATTTGGTAACCCCACTCACTGCCGAAAGTTTTGATATAATTTTGAACCTCTGAACTCAAGAAATATTCCACCAGTTTTAAAGCCAATTTATGATTAGCCTTGGGGAATTTTTCCGGAGAGACGGGAATCAAACTGTATCGGTTAATCAGTTCCTGTCCTCCCATATAATAGACCTTTAGATTTTTCAGTTCATCCTGGTGCCGGAAAAAAGTAGCGTTGTCGGTCAAGGCGAGCGCTCCTTTTTCGTTGGCTACCCTTAAGGTTTCAATCATTCCCTGGCCCGTTTCTAAGTAGCAGGAGTCTTTTGGTTTGACCCCGGCTTTCTTCCAGAGTTGCAGTTCTCTCCGGTGGGTACCGGAATTATCCCCCCGGGAAACGAACCTCCATTGGGAATCGCAAATCTCTCGTAAAATTTCCATTAAATCGTTCTTTTTTTTGAATTCTTTTTCCTTCGGTCCCACCAGAATAAATTCGTTACTCATCACCGGATATCTTTTGGTACCGTAACCTTCCCGAAGGAAGTTCTGTTCACCTTCCGGTTCATGGACCAGGAGGATGTCACCCTGTCCGTCCTTACCTAACCGGAAGGCAGCGCCGGAGCCAACCGCAACCACCCTGACCTGGCACTGAAACTTTTTTTCAAACTTCGGCAAAATCTTGTCCAGCAAACCGCAATCCTGGACGCTGGTCGTCGTAAGCAGCGTCAGGACAAGCATCTCTCCCACCATCGTTTTTTCGTTACCTCAAAATAGGTTTACCTGTACCAGTTTACCTTTTTCTATTACCTCAACGTTTTCTTCAATTTCCACAAAGCCGTCCGCTTCACTGAGCGTGGTGATGGCGCTGGAACCTTTAAGGATTGGTTCCGCATATTGTTTGCCGTTGCTTTTGACCATCCTGACCGGTAAAAATTCGTATCGGCCGATGGTTGAAGGAACTTTTCGGGACAGGCGTGCCGGCACACACCTTCTTGCCGGTTCCTTGCTTTCCAGCATTCCTCTTAACAGGGGTACAATGAGAATGTAAAAGTTAGAGAGGGCTGACATCGGGTGACCGGGAAGTCCGATGACCAGTTTGTCCCTTATCTTACCGACGACGGTGGGTTTACCGGGTTTAACCGCAATTCCGTGAATCAGAATTTCACCCATTTCGTTTACAATTTCCGCCACTAAATCAGTCGCGCCTAACGAAGAACTTCCGGAGAGGAGTACCAGGTCAGATTTTTCAATTCCCCGGATGATTTTCTTCTTTATTTCCTCCCGATTGTCTCTGGCAATTCCCAGATCAAAAACCGAACAGTTTTCTTGAAGGAGCGCGTCAATAATTGCTCTTGAGTTGATATCGTATATCTGCGCTTTTTTAATCTTTGCGGGCGGCTTGATAACTTCATTGCCGGTAGCGAAGACCGCCACTTTTGGTTTCTCCTTGACCGGAACGCTGGAAATACCCAGAGCGGAAAGGAGTCCGGTGAAACGCGGCGACAGGCGGGTTCCTTTGGAGAGGACACGGTCTCCTTTCTTTATATCTGAACCGGTTTTGATAACATTCTCACCGGGTGCGACCGATTTATACATTATCACCTTGTCGGATACTCTTTCCGTATACTCTACCATTACCACCGCATCGGTTCCTTCCGGCAGGGGAGCGCCGGTAGCAATTTCCACGCATTGACCCCTGCCTACCCCACGCAGGGGCAGGCCTCGGGCTATCCGTTTGGAAAAGGTTTGTCCCGGGAATACCCTTCCGGCTAAGGTGAAGTGTTTTGGTCTGACGTTGGTGGCGGAGAAGGTCTCCGAAGCGATAACCGCATAACCGTCCATAGCGGACTTGGCAAAATGGGGAACATCAATCGGTGCCAGAATATCGGCAGCTAAGACTCTGCCCAGAGCCCTGCTTAACATAACTTTCCGGTTAGGAAGTATCTTTATCCGGGCCGTAATTATTTCTCTGGCTTCCTGCAGGGAGACCAATTTGCCAAACCCTCCTTTATTACCTGCCCTGGTTTTGTCAGCCATAATCCGTTACGTTATCCGTTTTTCGCCGCTGTAAACGTTCAGGCGGTTGCCTCTTACGAATCCAACCAGAGTGATATCGGCTTTTTTTGCTAATTTAACCGCCTGGTCGGTAGGGGCGCTGCTTGACGCTATGGCCGGAATTCCGCAGTGCTGAATTTTGAATAAGATTTCCGAAGAAATCCGGCCGGTGATAAGAGTCATTTTGTCTTCAAAATGGATGGTACTTAAGAGCGCTTTGCCGATAACTTTATCCAGAGCATTATGTCGGCCAATATCGTCTGCCAGAACCAGTATTTTCTCCCGGTCACACAATGCGGCACTGTGGACGCCTCCGGTTTGTTTGAATTCCGGAGAACTTTTCTGAAATTTTTTCATTAGTTCTATGATATTCTTACCGGGAAAGGTGGATTTTGAAGAGAGCCGGCGGTGAATGGAAGTAAGCGGATTATAAAAGATGATTCCCTTGCCGCATCCTGAAGTGTAGAGTCGCTTGAAGAGCAATTTTTCCGGGAAAAGTGAAGGGTCTATTTCTACGTCTGCTTTCCATCGTTGTTGGTCAATAATTATCTTTTTGAGGTCTGCGGTCTTCCGGATAAATCCTGAGGTGTAAAGGAACCCCAGTGCCAGCTCTTTTAAGTTTATGGGACTGCATAACAGGGTTACCATCTCTTTCTGATTGACCTCAAGGGTAAGAGGAACTTCTGCGGTTACAAAATCGGTCTGGGTTCGGCGTATTCCTTCAGAAATAACAACGATATTTACCCTTTCCATCAGGAGGTTGTAGGGGTCGGATTTATCCGACCCGCGGGTTTGATAAATCAAACCCCTACTTTTTTTTGTATTAACACACTTCTATTCTTGCCGCACAGACTTTATATTCCGGAATCTTGGCTAAAGGGTCCAGGGCCGGGTTGGTCAGAAGGTTCACGTTGGTTTCCCGGAAGAGGAAGGAGATAAAAATTACGCAGGGTTTGGGCCGGTCCGATATCCTTGCGGTTAACGAAATACTACCTCTTCGGGTGGAAACTCTGACCATATCCCCGTCTTTTATCCCGGTTTTTGCCGCATCCTCAGGGTTAACCTCCACGTAGTTTTTTGGAACGAAATCATCCAGTACCTTTACCCTTCGGGTCTCCTGTCCGGAGTGGTAATGGTAAAGAATCCTTCCGGTGGTCAGGATGAAAGGATACTCCTCATCCGGCAGTTCCTGTGCTGGTTTATAGGCTACCGGTGATAGCAGACCTTTTCCACCTGGTCTTTTGAAATAGCCGTCCTTATGAAGAAAGAGTGTTCCGGGGTGGTCTTTATCCGGACAGGGCCACTGGAGACTGCCTTTTTTCAATCGTTCGTGGGAGATACCGGCGTAGGAAGGGGTCATCCTGGCGATCTCTTCCATAATTTCCGCACTACCGGTATATTCCATCCTGTATCCCATTGCCGAGGCAACTTCACGCACGATTTCCCAGTCAAATTTTGTGTGTCCGGGTTTTTCTTTAGCGGACCGGAGGAACTGGACCCTTCTTTCCGTATTGGTAAAGGTACCATCTTTTTCGTAGGTGGAGGCAGCCGGGAAGACCACGTCTGCCATCTGTGCGGTTTCCGAAAGGAAGATATCCTGGACTGCCAGGAACTCCAGTTTTTCAAAACCTTTTTTTACGTGGCGGACATCCGGTTCGGTCATCAGCGGATTTTCTCCCATTATGTAAACCGCTTTTAATGTCCCCTGAAGAGCCTTCTCCGAAAAGAGGGTGACCGGAATGCCGGGCTTATCCGGGAGTGGGACACCCCATTCCGTTTCAAACTTATGGCGGGCATCAGGGTCAGTAACCTTCTGGTAACCGGTAAATACGTCCGGGAGTACACCCATATCGCAGGCGCCCTGAACGTTTCCCTGTCCCCGCAGAGGCATCAGTCCCGCACCCCTTTTCCCCACGTTGCCGGTTATTAATACTAAATTAGCAGTACTTAAGACGTTATCCACTCCGGTGGTATGCTGGGTTATGCCCATGGTGTAGAAAAGCATCGCCCTTTTTGCCCTTCCGTAGATTTCCGCTGCCTGCTTTATCAATTCCGGTTTAACGCCGGTAATTTTACTCACCATCTCCAGGTCATATCCGGCAGACTCTTTTTTAAATTCTTCGTATCCTTCGGTGTGCTGTTGAATAAACCCTTTGTTTTCCAGGCCTTGCTCCAGGATTACTTTCATTATGCCGTTTATCAGCGCCACGTCAGTTCCAGGATATTGCTGGAGGTAGAGGTCTGCCTCCTTGGCGATATCAATGTATCTGGGGTCACATACCACTAATTTTGCCTGTTTTTTTCTCTGTTGTTCTTTAACCATCTGGGCGATGACCGGATGGGCTTCAGTCATATTAGACCCGATAAGGAAGATTACGTCAGAGTCTTTTATTTCCTCACAGGAGCTGGTCGCCGCACCGGCGCCGAAAGCCATACCTAATCCCACCACGGTTGAGGCGTGGCACAGCCTGGCGCAATTATCTATGTTGTTGGTACCCAGTACGGCGCGGGCAAATTTCTGTAAAAGGTAATTATCCTCATTGGTACACCGGGAAGAACCCAGGACACCTATTGCTTCCGGTCCGTATTTTTCCTTTATTTCTTTCAACTTTGCGGCGGTAAGACGAATTGCTTCTTCCCATCCTGCGGTCCGGAACTTTCCGTTTTCTTTAATGAGCGGGGTAGTAAGCCGGTCAGAACTCTGGCTATACTCATGTCCGTACCTTCCTTTAACGCAAAGCCTTCCGTTATTAACGGTATCGCCGGTAACGCCTTCGGCCATCACCAGACGGTTAGCCTTGTCCCGGTAAATGGTGATGTTACAGCCCACCCCACAGTAGGCGCAGATGGTGTTGGTGGGGAGGAAATCTTTAATCTTCCCCTGCCTGAGCCGCGTCTTTTCAATTAAGGCGCCGGTAGGGCACGCCTGGAGACATTCTCCGCAAAACTGACAGGGTGTCTTTTCTAATGGTATCGAGGATGGAGGGGTAACGCGTACTTTTTGTCCCCGGCCTGCGAAAGAGATAGACTCTATAACCGCCTGGTTCTTGCAGGCATTGACACACCGGCCGCACTGGATACATTTTTCCGGAGTAAACTGAATGAAAGGATTGGTACTCCAGGGATTTTCCTCTTGTTTTACAAAGAGATATTCCGGAGAAAGAAACCGGCTGGTCTTGATGCCAAACCGGTAGGCTAAATCCTGGAGCTGGCATCCACCATCCTTTTCGCAGGTCATACAATCTAAGGGGTGCTTGCCAAGGATGAGTTCCAGGTTTATCCTCTGTGCCTCTTCCACCGAAGGGGTACCGGTAAATATTTCCATTCCTTCGGTCACTCTGGTGACGCAGGCACGTAACAGCGTTTTTGCTCCGGTTACTTCCACCACACACAGGGAACAGGATGCTTCTTCGCTGATACCTTCTAAAAAGCAAAGCGTCGGGATGGAGATGCGATTGCTTTCGCAGGCAGAAAGTATCGTTACCCCCTCCGGTACTTCCAGACATTTTCCGTCAACCGTAACCTTTACGTTCTTCATTCTTTTTCTTTTACATCGCACCGGAGACACCGAACCGCCTCAGCACAAGCTTTTTTCTGGGAGAGTCCTGAGGTAACTTCCCGGAAGTCTTCTCTTCTAACTTTCACCGGGGATATCTTCATGGAACTCCTTTTTCCACCTTCCGGTTCAGCCGGAGCAGTCTTTTGATATCGGAATTCGGAGAATAATTTAGAAAATCTATGTTTGCCGGTTAAAAGAAAATCAATAGATTCAGCCGACCTCTTACCCGCAGCCATCGCTTCCACTGCGGTGGCTGGTCCGGTAACAAGGTCCCCTCCGGCATAGACTTTGGGATTACCGGTCTGGAGGGTGAATCTGTTTACCTCAAGGTCTTTAATAAATCCCGGCTCTGCTCTTTCTCCAATCGCCACGATTACCGTATCACAGGGTATTATGAAGGTTTCATTAGTGGGAACCGGTCTTCGGCGACCTGAGGAATCAAATCCCCCGGGCTTCATTTTCGTAACTTCTAACCCCTTGACTCTTCCGTTTGTATCACCCCTGGCCGCCCTGGGTGCCGCCAGAAATACGAATTTGACCCCCTCCAATTCGGCTTCCTTGATTTCTTCCCTGTAGGCGGGCATGTCCTCTTTTTCCCTTCGGTAGACGATGGATACCCGGGCACCGGAACGAAGGGCAGAACGGGCGGTATCTATCGCCACATTTCCGCCGCCCACCACCAGGACCTGCTTGCCGACCTTCCGCATCCGGTTGTTCGCGATATCTTTCAGGAACCCGGTGCCGGAAAGCACCCCTTTCAAATCTTCACCCGGAATCTCTAGGGATATCTCTTTGTGGGCGCCGGTGGCAAGGAAGACCGCATCGTATTCCTCAACCAATTTGTCCAGGGGCTTATCTTCACCGATGCGCGTATTGAAGAGAAAACGTACCCCCAGATCTTTTATCAACCGGTATTCTTTTTTTAATACCGATTTGGGAAGCCGGTATTCGGGTATGGTGTATCTTAACATCCCGCCTGCTTCACTTTCAGATTCGTAGATAGTTACTTCATGGCCTAACCTTGTCAGATAAAAACCCGCGGTCAGACCCGCAGGTCCGGCACCAACGATACCGACTTTTTTCCCGGTGGGAGGTAATTTTTCTTCCCGAAGCCTTTTTAAAATGGGTACCTCATTTTTTTTCTGGTAGATGGTATCAGCGATATAACGGTGTACTTCTCTCATTCCCACCGCGGTATCAATATCAATTCTTCGGCATCTATTCTCGCAGGGATGATAACAAATTCTTCCGGTTGTGGCGGGCAGGGGGTTGTCACGGAGGAGAAGTTCATAGGCATCATCAATACGGTTTTCTTTAAGTAATTGTAAATATCCGGGGATATTTATGTGAAGGGGACAGCTGTTTTCGCAGGGAGAAAGGAAAAGACTTTCACAGATACCGGCAAGGCATCTTTTTTCCAAGATGTGTTCTTCGTACTCATTCCGGAAGTATTTGAGCGTGGTAATGACCGGATTTGGTCCGGTCTGACCCAATCCGCAAAGTGCGGTATTTTTGATAACCTTTCCCAGAAGTTCCAGTTCTGCCAGGTCTCTTTCGTCAGATTCACCTCTGGTGGTGGCTTGTAAAATCTTTAAGGATTGGTACAGGCCCTCCCGGCACGGCACGCACTTTCCGCAGGATTCCGCAGAGGTGAATTCGGTGAAATACTTTGCGATGTCAACCATGCAGTTGTCTTCGTCCATAACCACCATTCCGCCGGAACCCATGATGGCACCCAGGGCGGTCAGAGACTCATAGTCCACCGGGGTAGCAAAGAGTTCTTTGGGGATACATCCGCCTGATGGTCCGCCGATCTGAATCGCTTTAATCTTCCGGTCCCCGCTGTTGCCTTCTCCGATTTGATAGACGATGGTTTCTAATCGGGTCCCTAAAGGTAATTCTACCAGTCCGGTATTTTTTACTTTACCGACCAGCGAGAAGACCTTTGTACCGGCGCTGTTCTCTGTCCCCGTTTCGGCAAACCACGAACCGCCCTTCAAAACAATGACCGGGATATTACACCAGGTTTCCACGTTGTTGATATTGGTGGGTTTTCCGCGGAAACCTTTTTCCGCCGGGAAAGGCGGTCTGGGTCTGGGTCTTCCCGCTTTGCCTTCAATTGATTCAATCAAAGCGGTTTCTTCACCGCAGACAAAAGCACCCGCACCCTCTACAATGTGTATCTGAAAGTTAAAACCGGAATTCAGGATGTTGTCCCCTAATAAGCCGTAATCTTTCGCCTGCCGGATGGCGGTCTTCAGCCGTTTCACCGCCAAAGGGTACTCAGCCCGGACATAGATAACACCTTCGTTTGCACCCATGGTATAGGCACCGATGAGCATCCCTTCCAGGAGCATATGGGGGTCGCTTTCCATCTCGTTGCGGTTCATATAAGCACCCGGGTCACCTTCATCAGCGTTGCAGATAATGTATTTCTCGTCTGTCTTTGCCTGTCTCAGAAAATCCCACTTTCTCCAGGTAGGAAATCCGGCTCCTCCCCGGCCCCGCAGTTTGGCAGTTTTCAACTCGGCAATTATCTTTTCCGGAGAATATCCCTGGAGAACCTTCACCAGAGCGTGATAACCGCCCACCGCAATGTATTCTTCAATATCTTCCGGGTTAATCAGACCGCAGTTTCTCAGGACAACCTTCTTCTGCCCGTTGTAGAAAGGAAGTTTGTTCCATTCAGGCACCTCGGTAAGCCCTTTGCCGTAATGGATAACCGTTCCGGTTAAATGGTCCCACTCTTCAATTTTGCAGAGAGGTTTTAAGGGGGCAGGATTTGCGGTGGTAATGTTTTTCATAATCTTTTCTGCATCCTGTGGTAGAACCCGGTTGAGAATAAGGAGCGGTTTACCCGGCCGATAAAGATTCACCAGGGGTTCTTCGGCGCAGAACCCAAAACATCCTGCTTTCTTGAGAATGATATCCGGTTTATTTTTTGCCAGTATTTCAGCGAAAGCCCGGTAAACCTCATCGGCTCCGTTGCCAATACCGCAGGTTCCCATTCCCACCGCAATATACGGTTTATCCGGCTGGAGTTTTTTCATCCCGGTTTCTCTAATGTTTAGTAAGTTTGTTATCTTCATCTGTAGGGGCGCCATTCATGGCGCCCGCGGGTCGGATGAATCCGACCCCTACGTAATTTGTTCCATAATCTTTTTAAGTTTTGGTCGGGTAAGGTGTCCGTGGATATTGCCGTCAACCGATATTACCGGTGCCAGGGCACACTGGCCGAAACAGGCCACGGTTCTTACGGTAAATTTCAAGTCTTTGGTGGTAAAGGATTCCTCACCTTTCCGGAAAGCCTCTTCCCCTCCTAACATTATGGCTAATTCTTCCAGAAAATCTCTGGAACCCCTGGTGTGGCATGCGGTTCCCCGGCAGATAACGATGGAATGGTCTCCCTGAGGTTTGAGGTTAAAAAAGGCATAGAAGGTAACCACACTGTAGAGCTGGGAAAGGGGAAGCCGTGTTTTTTGACTGATGTATTCTAAGGTTTCCTGGGGCAGGTATTTGTGTTTGTTTTGTTCCTGGACCTCTTCCAATATCCGGAGGAGGTAACCGGGCTTGCCCGAATACTTTGAAATGACCGTATCCACCAGCGGGTCACTTATTTTGTCCTGGAACGAATGGCTCATTTTATTCCGTCACGTTTTATGTATTTTAACACAGAACATTTACTCCTCACAAATTCTTCTTCGGGCAGTTAGTTGTTTTGGCGTAACCTGATGAGTTATAATTAAATATAGATGGGAGAAGAAAGGATTTCTCTTGGGTACGGCAGCGGCGGACGATTAACCGCAGAATTAGTGGGAGAATTTGTCAGGATTTTTGATAATCCAATTCTTAAACGATTGGAGGATAGTGCGGTTTTTCCTGTTTCCGGAAGGCTGGCTTTTACTACGGATTCATTTGTTGTAAGTCCGCTCTTCTTCCCGGGTGGAGATATCGGTTCTCTATCGGTCACCGGAACGGTCAATGACTTAGCCTCTGTTGGTGCTGACCCATTGTATCTTTCTATGGCGCTTATCATTGAAGAGGGGTTTAAGCACGGCGACCTTTTGAAAATTATTAACTCTGCGGCTGGAATTGCCCGTAAATCCGGGGTAAAAGTGGTGGCGGGTGACGTTAAGGTAGTAGAGGCGGGTAAGGCAGACGGTATCTATATCACCACTTCTGGTTGTGGTTTAATTCCGCGAAATGTGAGACTCGGCAGAGACAGAATTAAGAAAGGGGATGTAATTCTGGTTAATGGACCGTTGGGTGACCATACCGGCGCAGTTCTGCTTGCCCGCAACCAGTTTTCGTTTTCCGGAGATGTAAAGAGTGATGCCGCGCCTCTAAATTTTTTGATTAGCCGGATTTTGTCCAAAGTGAAAGAGGTTCATTTCATCCGGGATATAACCCGGGGCGGATTAGCCACTATCCTTTCTGAGGTGGTAAGTGGAATGGAATGGGGGCTGGAGGTTTTTGAACGTGCGATTCCCTTCCGCAAAGAAATTCGGGGGATTTCGGAAATTCTGGGTTTGGACCCGTTGTACTTCGCCTGTGAGGGAAGGATGGTCTTTTTTGTTTCCGAGAGAGAAGGGGAGAATGTCCTGGCTTTGATGAGGAAAGAGCCAATGGGAAAAGGCGCCGCTGTCATTGGAAGGGTTGTTTCCAGGTCGGCCGGACGGGCGCTTCTTCACAGCCGGATTTCCGGGACCAGGGTTCTGGAGCCGCTTTCCGGAGAACAGTTACCCCGGATATGTTGATGATTTTATGAATAAGATTCTGGACAAATATTACCTGGGACCGAAGATTGTGTATCTTCTGGTGGAATCTCCTTTGATTGCCGGAAAGGCAGAGGCCGGGCAGTTTGTGATTTTACGCCTCAGCGAGCAAGGAGAGCGCATTCCTCTTACCATTGCTGACTATGACCGCAAAGGGGGTACCATTACCCTGGTCTGCCAGGAGATCGGCAAGACCACCCATTTTTTAGGCAGAATGCAAAAGGGTGATTACATCCCGGACGTTCTGGGACCCCAGGGCAACCCGACCGAGGTAACGGAGATTTTCGGAAAAGTGGTTGTGGTGGGCGGTGGAATCGGTGTGGCACCGGTCTATCCGCTGGCGCGGGAATTGAAAGAAAAAGGGAACGAAGTAATTTCAATCGTAGGCTTTCGTTCTAAAGAATACGTCTTCTGGGAAGAGAAGATGAAATCGGTTTCAAACCGCCTTTTGATTGCCACCAACGACGGTTCTTACGGTCAGAAGGGTATGGTAACCGATGTCCTTAAAGGGGTAATAGAAGAAGGAAAGGTTGACCGGGTTTTTGCCATCGGACCGGCGGTTATGATGAAAGCGGTAGTAGAACTTACGCGTGAAAAAGGGATTAAAACAATCGTGAGTTTGAATTCGGTTATGGTCTGCGGTATGGGGATGTGCGGCGCCTGCCGGGTTGCGGCTGACAATGAAACCAAATTTACCTGTATGGACGGAGCGGATTTTGACGGACACAAGGTTGATTTTGCGCTGTTGATGGAGAGGCTTGATACCTATAAGGCGGAAGAAAAGGCTTCTTTTGCCCGCTGGGCGGAATTGGAAAAGGCTAAATAGAGAAAATGAAAGCAGAAAAGAAGGCGGTTCCGATGCGGGAACAGCCGGCGGAAAAGCGGATAAAGAACTTTGAGGAAGTTCCTTTAGGATATTCCGAAGAAGAGGCGATTCGGGAGGCGTCAAGATGTTTGCAGTGCAAGAAGAAGCCCTGTGTGGCAGGTTGCCCGGTGCAGATTGACATACCGGCTTTCATCAAGGCGTTGAAAGAAAGCGGATTTCAGAAAGGCATTGACCTTCTTCACCGGAATAACTTTCTGCCGGCGGTTACCGGCCGGGTCTGCCCCCAGGAAGAACAGTGCCAGATGGTCTGCGTGATGGGCAAGGCCGGGGACCCGATTTCCGTAGGGGCATTAGAGCGGTTCCTGGCTGACTGGTATCTGAAACAGCCCCAGAGTATAAGTAATACCGAAAATAGTCCGCCAGCCGGAGAAAAAAATGGAACCGCCAAAAAGGTGGCGATAGTCGGTTCCGGTCCGGCCGGTCTGACCTGTGCGGCGGAATTGGCGAAAAAAGGTTATGACGTTACCATCTTTGAGGGATTCCACAAGATGGGCGGAGTCCTCATTTACGGAATCCCGGAGTTCCGTCTGCCCAAATCCATCGTTGCCAGCGAAATAGAATTTCTAAAAAAATTGGGCGTCCGCTTCGCCACTAACGTTCTGGTGGGCAGGGCGCTGACGATTGAGGATATGTTTAGCGAAGGTTACCAGGCTGTTTTTATCGGTGCGGGTGCCGGTTTGCCGCAATTCATGAATGTTCCCGGCGAGAACCTGGCCGGCGTCTATTCTGCCAACGAGTACCTTACCCGGGTCAACCTGATGAAGGCGTATCTCTTCCCCGGTTACGATACGCCGGTAAAGGTGGGTAAGAAAGTGGCGGTCATCGGCGGCGGAAACGTGGCGATGGATTCAGCCCGGACCGCCTTACGCCTGGGCGCTGACCACGTGTATCTCATCTACCGCCGGACCGAAGTAGAGATGCCTGCCAGGAAGGAAGAGATTGTCCGCGCTAAAGAAGAAAGGATTGAGTTTAGACTATTGACCGCGCCGGTCCAATACCTGGGCGATGAAAAAGGGTTTGTAAAAGAGGCGGAGTGTCTTAGGATGGAATTGGGTGAGCCGGATAGTTCGGGAAGACGAAGACCAATGCCTATTCCCAATTCCGAGTTCCGGATTGAGATTGACCAGGCGGTGGTGGCGATTGGTACTACGCCCAACCCTATTATTGGCCGCACGACACCCGGTCTAAAATTAAAGAAGCGCGGCGAGATAGAAACGGATGAATGGGGTCAGACTTCTATCCCGGGAGTCTATGCCGGCGGTGACATCGTTACCGGTTCCGCTACCGTAATCACCGCGATGGGTGCGGGCCGGAAGTCCGCGGAAGCCATAGACAACTATCTTTGTCATCCTGAGCGCTAGTGAAGGATCTGACACTACGTGTTATTTTGATATTTGATTTAGC
The DNA here is from genome assembly GCA_043797665.1 of Candidatus Omnitrophota bacterium. Lineage (GTDB taxonomy): Bacteria > Ratteibacteria > UBA8468 > MWAK01 > MWAK01 > CAZVUE01. Next base: position 23,037 of record JAZDPL010000038.1, on the reverse strand, counting down.
ATAAGATGGAAACACTTTTTCCGGTTGATGAAAAGGAAGCCCGCAAATCCGCACCATTGGCGGTCCGGATGCGTCCGCAAAACCTGAACGAGTTTGTCGGTCAGGAGGAGATTTTAGGTGAGGGGAAACTTCTCCGGCGGGCCATTATCTCTGATACCCTGACCTCGGTCATCCTTTATGGACCCCCCGGTATTGGTAAGACGACCTTGGCACACATAATCGCCGGACACACCAAGGGCATCTTTGAAAAACTCAACGCGGTTACTTCCGGCGTCACGGAAATCCGTCAGATAATGGCCGGAGCCAGAGAGAGGAAGCGGAGCCATCGTCGCAAGACGGTTCTCTTTGTTGATGAAATCCACCGTTTTAACAAAGCCCAGCAGGATGCCTTTATGGAAGACGTGGAAGAGGGGAATATTGTTCTGGTTGGCGCCACCACCCATAACCCTTTCTTTGCTCTTGCCACACCGCTTCTTTCCCGTTCCCGGGTTTTTGAACTCAAGCCCCTTTCGGACCAGGATATCGTTTCCATTTTGAAACGGGCGCTGGCGGACAAAAAGAAGGGGCTGGGTAATTACAAGGTTGAGATTAAAGATGAAGCCCTGGCGCACCTGGCAAAATCTGCGGAAGGTGATACCAGAAGAGCGCTTAATAGCTTAGAAGTAGCGGTCTTAACCACTCCGCCGGGTTCGGATAAGACCATTTCGATTGACCTTTCGGTTGCCCAGGAGGTAACCGCCAAGAAAGCGATTCGCTACGACCGGCTGGAAGACGAACATTTTGACACCATATCCGCTTTCATCAAGAGTGTGCGCGGTTCTGACCCGGATGCGGCCCTTTACTATTTAGCCAAAATGCTTGAAGGCGGCGAAGACCCCAGATTTATCGCCCGGCGTCTGGTCATTTTGGCGTCGGAGGACATCGGAAATGCCGACCCGTCTGCGTTGACCCTGGCGGTCAGTACCTTTCAGGCGGTAGACTTTATCGGAATGCCTGAGGCAAGGATTACCCTGGCTCAGGCTACCACCTACCTTGCCTGCGCTCCGAAGAGCAACGCCTCCTATGTCGCGGTGGAGAAGGCAGACGATGACGTTAAACAGGGCAGGGTTTTACCCATTCCACCGTATCTGAGGGTGGGCACCTATCCTGGCGCCAAAAAATTAGGCCGCGGCCAGGGTTATCTTTACGCCCATGATTTTCCAGGTCACGTTGTGGCGCAGAAATATCTTGCGGAAGACCGGCAGTATTATTTTCCTACCGAAGAAGGACAGGAGGCAGAGATTAAAAAACGTCTGGAGAACCTCAAAGAGATGAAAAAAACAAAAGAGAAGAAAATGAAAATCCGGCAGACGATTCGGGCAAAGAGAGAGGCGCTTTCCCCGGAAGAGGTTAACAGCCGGAGCGAGCGTATCAAAAAATGCTTTTTGCGCGACCCGGACTTTCAGGAGGCGCAGACGATTGTCCTTTACGTTTCCTTCCGCAACGAGGTTGATACGCTCCCGCTCATCAAGGAAGCGCTTGTTCTGCGCAAAAAGGTGTGTCTGCCCCGAACAAATGTCAGGGACCGGTCCCTGACATTCTATCATATTCAGAATTTAGACGATTTAACCCCCGGACACTTTGGTATTCTGGAACCGAAAAAGAATTGTCCGGTTCTTCCGCCTCCTGAAATAGAACTGGTGGTTATGCCCGGCATTGCCTTTGACGAAGGAGGCGGCCGCATCGGATTCGGCGGGGGATACTATGACCGGTTTCTGCGGCAGGTTCCGGCCCAGATAAAGAAAATTGCCCTCGCCTATGAATTTCAGGTAATCAAGGATAGAATCCCGATATTGGCAAAAGATGCCAAAGTTGATAAAATAATAACCGAAGAACGGATTATTATCCCATAGCAAAGGGCAATGTATTTAAACGTTGTCATTCTGAGCGAGAGCGAAGAATCTCATAGATCCTTCGTTGCACTCAGGATGACATAAGTGTTGCGTTTCGGGGCGTAGCTCAGCCGGAGAAAACCGGCTGGGGGGATGAGAGAAGGGGAAGCCCCTTCTCGTAGTAGGTGTCGGGGATGGAAGATTAGGGAAGGGGACACCCCCTTCCCTAAAAGCGGAGCCCCGAAACTCAGCGCGGTGTGATAAATAAATAAGGATAGCCAAAAAGCACAAAGTATAATAAAATAGATACGGATAGTTGCGTTTCGGGGCGTAGCTCAGCCTGGTTAGAGTGCTTGGTTCGGGACCAAGAGGTCGCTGGTTCGAATCCAGTCGCCCCGACTTCTCTGGAGAGATTCGAACCCCAAAGGGGTGTGGGGAAAGAAGCCTTTCCCCACGCAGTCTTAGTGGGGTTAGGTTATTCGGGAAGGGAAACACCCTTCCCGAAAATGAGCGGAGGCAGAGCTTTCGGGTTGTAGCGACCAAGCTAAACCCGAACTGCCGGAGCGAAGAGGTTCGTATCCAGTCGCCCCGACTATATTGAAATGAAAAACAGGGAGAGGTTTCGGGCAGTGATGAACTTTCAGCCGGTAGACCGGCTGCCGATGGTGGAATGGGCGGGTTGGTGGAATAAGACCATTGACCGCTGGCATCAGGAAGGATTGCCTCCCGAACTGACCGATGCCGCCGAAATCCGCCTCCATTTGGGATTGGATGATTTCCGGCAGTGTGGGATTACTTCCCGCAGGCAGGAATTCCCTTCCGAAGTAAAGATTAGTTCTGTATCTGAGTACGAAGAAAAAGTGAAAAGATATCTTTATCCGGAAAAACCTTTTGACCCGGAACCGATACGGATGTGGGCCGAGAAACAAAAGAGAGACGAACTGGTTGTGTGGATAACCTTAGAAGGTTTTTTCTGGTTTCCCAGAACCCTTCTGGGTATTGCGGAACATCTTTACGCCTTTTATGACGCGCCGGAACTTATCCACCGCATAAACCAGGACCTTTTAAAGTTTAACCTTCGGGCATTTGAACAGTTCTGCACCATTTGTACCCCGGACTTTATGACTTTCGCTGAGGATATGTCCTATAACCACGGACCGATGATTTCCAAACCGCTTTTTGACGAATTTATCCTTCCTTACTATCGTCAGATAATACCGGTGATAAAAAAATGCGGAACCGTTCCCGTTATTGATTCCGATGGAGACATCCGGGAACTGATTGGCTGGTTCAGTCAGGCGGGAGTGGATGGTTTTCTGCCGCTGGAGAGGCAGGCGGGTGTTGATATAAGGGAATTACGGGAAAGGTATCCGAAAGCAAAGTTTATCGGTGGTTATGATAAGATGGTGATGAGTAAAAGCGAAGAAGAAATACGTGCAGAATTTGAGAGGTTACTTCCCGTAATGAAGAAAGGCGGATACATTCCTTCCGTAGACCACCAGACCCCACCAGGGGTGTCGTTGGATAATTATAATCTGTATCTTAGGTTCCTGTCGGAATATTGCCTGAAAGTTTCTGACCGTACCACCGCCGGATAACAAATTTACCCTTCCCCATGGTTCCGAAGTCGGTATAACTATTAACCGGCACTCTGCTTTTGGAGACTTCCGACAACACTTTTTTAATCTGACGAACCCTGACCCCGCCCGGATATTTTATCTTGCCCGTCTGGTAATAAGGCCGGCTCTCAATTGCCTGGTTCCTGTTAAGGACGACGATGACGTGGCCTGGCCAGACGATAATGTCCAGGGGTTTCAGGTTCTCTGAAATCTGTTTGATGCTCAGTCCCGCGATGGGCACAGGCATTCCAAAATCAAGCAGCGCAATCGTATTTCTGGGTGTATACCCGTTGGTTGCCTCATAGAGCAATCCGGAGCAATCAACGCCTTTTAACATCCAGCGGTTCTTTAAACCGGAGTTGTCTGTTAAGTCAAAAGGCGGCTGATAAAAAGAGAATATCTGGGGTATTCCGTTATGATAGTTACCACCCCAGGTGTAGATACTGCCCCGGGTTGCGACCAGGTTTTCAATAATTGTCTTTTGGGGAAGCAGTATCTTAGGTCTCTCCTGAGGTTGTTTTTCATATTCATTTTCTACAAACCTGCTGTCAATAAAAAACCCCCTTCGGGTATGATATTGATAGTCATCGGTGGTCACCTGGTAAATGAGGGAATCTTTCAGCGCCAGAACGTTTTTAACTCTGAAAACGGTCCGGGGCAGGGCGATAAATTCTAATTCGTTGATATAGCCGGGGTCGTTGAAAACCACCCCCCCTTTTTTATCAACGACAAAGAAAGGAAAGGTTGGCGTATTCCAGACCGGTGTGGGGATTTTGGCTGTGGCATACTGTGTGAAATTTACCTTTGCCCATGATTGGTTTAAACGTTTGATACTCATAAAGGAGGGGATTAAAAAGAGCAAAATAGCGGGAACGATTTTTAGGAGTATAAACTTTTTACCCACACTGTTATTATACCACACAAATAATCCAAACGACAGGAATAATATTGCAAATGGCAAAAATTATCAGGCGTTTGTATTGGTTTCAACTGACTATTTTAAGCTAATATATTACAATACATTACAATTAGTCTGGAGCCGGTTGGCAAGGATTTGACTGTTTGAGAGCTAATATGTTACAATACATTAAAATATTCTTAACCAGGGAGTAAACATCGTGCTGCTTTATCAGAAAGTGAAGTTTTATCTGCGCAGGATGATTGAGAATGTTAAGCCAGGACAACGCCTGCCTTCGGAAAATGAACTATGCCGTCGTTTTAAGGTAAGCCGGATAACGGTCCAGAGAGCGTGGAAAGATTTGCAGGATGAAGTACCTGTTTTCAAAAAACAGGGAAAAGGGACTTTTGTTCTTCCGTCGGTGCGTAAGCAGATTAAACCCAGAACTATTAAGGTTGTTTTTCCTCCTGGATATAACCCGGAAGATGCATTTCTTTTTCCGATAACAAAGTCTTTGATTGTTGAATTCAAAAGGGAACATCTTACCTTTATTCTCACTCCTTTGACAGAGCAGAAAAAGGTCTGGGAAACATTTTCCCGATTAACCGGTTTGTTCTGGATTTCTCCTTTTGAAAGCCATTACCGGATTATTGAAGAAATAATGCTGCAAGGGTTACCAGTCATTGTGATTAACCGGGTGGTTAAAAACCCCTATATAAATTATGTAAGCAGTGACCATCATCTGGGCGGAATAATGGGCACCAGATATTTACTTTCGCACCGACATAATAGAATTGGTTTTATAGGCTTGACGAAAGACAATGCCTGTTCTTGCCAGCGGTATGAGGGATATTGTAAAGTTTTGAAAGAAGCAGGTAAAAAATCTTCACCCGGCTTAGTAGTGACTGCCCGGTTAAATAAGAAATCACAATTAGTTGTTTCTCTTTTTAAAAACAAACTCAACCAGATGCTTACGAGATTTGCTCCCACAGGACTGTTTATCACCGGCGTCTCATTTGTCCCTTTTGTAATAGAAATACTCCGGGAAAGAAAACTTATTCCGGGAGAAAATATTGAGTTGGTTACATTTGATGAAATTCCGCCTGAAATTCCATACAGTGACAGGATAACAAAAATAATCCAGCCCCTGGAAGAGATTGGAGAGATTGCGGCTAAAAAAATGAAGCAATTGATGGAGGGACAAAATGAAAAGATAAGAATTCTTCTACCACCAATTATGAAAGAGAGTAAAAGCGGCTGGTCAGGTGAGCGGGATAAAACAGGGAGGTAAATAAAATGAGGAGGAGAAAAAGAATATTTGGAGCATCTGCGTTTACTTTAATAGAACTTTTGGTGGTCATCGCCATCATCGCCATCCTGGCCGCGATGCTGCTGCCGGCATTAAACCAGGCAAGAGAGAAGGCCCGACAGGCGAACTGTATGAATAATCTCAAACAAATAGGTCTGGCCTTAACGATGTATGCTCAGGATAACGATGAATATCTCATTCCGGGTGGATATCCCTACCCGGGGGTTTTTTGGTTCCATGCCATCCTACTTGGTAAATATGTTGGTCAGCCGTCACCAAGAGTCAATGTATTTTCATGTCCTTCTCTGAAATATATTGACCCCAGCTATGGAAATATTGGCTATGGCTGGAACTATCAGCATTTTGGATATTATTATGATGACCACGGAGTTGGCTGGGGCACAAAACTCTCCCAGATTGAAGATTCCGGAACCATTATTATAGGAGACCAACTTAACCCAAGTGACTTAGGCTATGCGCTCTTTTATATTGTCCCAAGTGCAACACCAGCATCAGAATTCTATGTAGCCGCTCGGCATAGTGGAGGAGGGAATTATCTTGCCATAGATGGCCATGTAGAATGGTTAAGCAGAAATTTGATATTAAATGACCATGATGTACCTATTGGGGCACCTACGGTGAATCATAGATTTACTCCAGAGAAAGATTGAGGTAGTTTCGTTCATCACGCGGAGGTTAAAAATGATAAAGAAGGGGATTGTTTTGGGATTGGTTTTTGGTTTAGCGCTCACGGGAAAATTGAGCGCACAGGAGAAGGCTGTTGAAAATACCGGGCTTGTCGGCTACTGGAGCTTTGACGAAGGGAAGGGAGATGCAGTCAGCGACTTTTCCGGCAACAAGAATCAGGGTGCAACTAAAGGCGGAGCGGAATGGGTTGAGGGAGTGAAGGGAAAGGCTCTCAAGTTTAACGGCAAGGATGCTTATGTGGTAATTGAAACAACCGAAAGCTTGCGGACATTAAATGAAATCAGTATTGAAGCCTGGATTTTCCCCACTCCTCCCCATCAGCAGGGTTACGGCGGAATAATCAACAATATTAACGGTACCAGTCACAGCAGACTGCTTGTGACGGATGACGGTAAGCTTGCTGCCCAACTGCATGGGACAGAAGGCAGTGATACTGTTTATGGCCCCAAGGTGGATAACAATGCCTGGAACCATGTTGTCTATGTCTATAACGGGGAGGAAGAAATGTGGTACCTCAATGGAGTGGAAGTAGCTTCCTCTCCTTATGATGGACTGCCCAGAGGGCCCGCTGCAATAACCATTGGCTGGGGATATACCACACCGGAATACTATCATTTCAACGGCATTATAGATGAGGTAAGAATTTACCAGCGTGCTCTTACCGATAAAGAAATTCAGGAAAAGTTTAAAGAAAGGGGGATGATTTGAAAATGTCATATAAGTTGATATCCACTATGTTCCTTTCATGCTTGCTTCAACCTTTAGCAGACAATGGAGCAACCGCAGAAAAATACCCTCCGTTCCTCATTGTTGACCACGGCAATCCGGCCGCGTCCATTGTGCTCGCCGGCAAGCCAACCCGCTCGGCCAGGTTCGCCGCCGCGGAGCTGCAGGAACACGTACGCAAAATCACGGGCGCGACGCTGCCGGTCGTCACTGACCAGGAGCAAGTCAGCGGACCGCGGATTCTCGTCGGCGAGAGCGCGGCCACAAAGTCTTTGGGTGTAAGCGCCGGAGAGTTCAATCCGCAAGAGTATCTCATCCGCTTTCTTCCCGGTACGCTGATACTGCTGGGCAAGGATTCCAAGCTGTCTGGTGGCGTGGAAATTTCCGCACCGTTGAGTATTCCGTTCAAATCGGGGACGTTTTCCGGTACTCTTCCGGAACTGTATGACGGCAACGGCACGCTCTACGCGGTTTACGATTTCCTTGAGCGTTTCTGCGATGTGCGCTGGTATGCTCCAGTGGACATCGGAACGGTTTATCCGAAGAAGACGACCCTGGCGGTTGGCGGATCCGACATCCGGCGCGCCCCGTTTATGATTCATCGACGTATTGACACGCCTCTGTACCTCATGCCCGGGACAACCGATCAGTGGATACCGCAGAGCGACATGCAGCTCTGGAAACTGCGGATGCGCCTGGGCGGCCAGGCGTTCCAGGTCGTGCACTCGTTTTCCGGATACTACGACCGCTTCCTGAAGGACAACCCGGACTGGTTCGCCCAGGGATACGCCGGTCAGCCGCAGCAGATGTGTTTTACCAACCCTGAGTTTATTCAGCAGGTTGTTCAGGACGCCCGTGACTACTTTGACGGCAAAGGACTGAAACCCGGCGCCTTCGCCCAGGGCGATGTGTTCGCCGTGGTGCCGGCGGACGGTGCGTTCTGGTGCAAATGCCCCCGCTGCCAGGCGGAGCTGAACCCGGCGGAGCAAAACAACCCGCAGTTCAGCAACGGCAAAGCGAGCGATTACATCTTCGGTTTTGTCAACAAAGTGGCCCGGGAGGTCCGCAAGACCCATCCGGACAAATGGATTGGCACCCTGGCCTATTACGAATATACGTACTACCCGGAGAAGGTAAATCTGGAGCCGAACATTATCGTCCAAATGTGTCTCGGCACGCGCAACTGGTGGTGCCCGTCCACGGAGAAGAACGAACGTAAAATCCTCGCCGGCTGGCGGCGGCACAGCCCGGACCGGCCGCTGTCCCTGTGGCTCTACTATTGCTTTCCGGCCCTTGCCGCGCGGTCTGGCGACTTCCACTGTTTCCCCGGTTTATTCGCGCATACCGTAGTGAAACAAATGGGACTGTTTGCGAAAGCCGACATTCGCAGTATCTATCTGGAGGCCGAGTACGGTGACCGGATTTTGATGGACCATTTGGAGTATTACGTGACGATGAAATTGGCCGATGACCCCACCTTAGACGGCAACAAACTCATTGATGAATTCTTCACCCGCTACTACGGGGCCGCTGCGCGTCCGATGCGTGAGCTCTATGGCCGGATAGAGGATACTTACTCAAATCCGAAGTATTACCCCATAGAAATCCAGAAGATAGAGTCAAGCGAACATCAGACCGAGAAGCTGGCGTGGGGTTTTCTGGGCACCGAAGAACGGATGGCGGAATTCGGCAAACTGATGCAGCAGGCGATTGACACCGCGCAGACCCCCGAGGAGAAACAGCGCGTGGCTCACTTCAAGCAAGGTCTCTGGGATTACATGGTGGAAGGAAAGAAAATATACCTCGCCCGGGCCGAGAAATACGCCCGGCCGTTACCGCAAGTACAGGTACCGAGACTGGCGTCCGAGGCCGGAGGCGACCTGTCGCAGGTGGATTGGTTGCAGGCGAAAGACACCGGCAATTGGTCCACGCTCTCGGGAGACGCAACCGACCGGAAAGTGGAAACGCGCGTGGCATACGACAGCAAGTATCTGTACGTGCAGATGACTGAATGGGTAAATCCCGCCAAACTCGTCTCTACCGATATGATTTGGGATGGAGAGGACTGGGAAATATTCTTCGCGCTGGGGCGCAAAAAGGCCAACCGTCAGTTGTGTATTGCTCCCAATGGGAAGTATGTTGCGATGGGCTACGAAGTGTACAAACAAGACAAGCCGGATAAGTGGGACAGCGGCGCCGTCGTTGTCTCCGACACATCCGGTCCGGACCGCTGGGTGGTTCGTCTTGCGGTGCCCTTTGACAAGGTATTCCCCGGCGGATTGAAGGCAGGCACTACATTCTACGCTAACTTCTACCGCACTTCTCCCATGTTTACCCGACTTCTTGCCTGGTCACCCAACTTCGGGGGAGGTTTTAACGATACGAGCCGGCTGGGGAAATTTACTCTCATTCCCTGATATTAAAGTTGGTCAAAGCCCCTTTAAGCATATGACTCGTTCAATCAAAAAGGATTTCGATGTTGTTCACCGGCATATCGGGAAGATAACTCCTCTTGTGATCAAGAAACCGACGCCGTGGCTGCCGTACCGCTGGGTCAGTCCCGGTTGGGGGCCGCCCTACGACGTGGTGCAGGTGTTGTGGGATGCTTTTCACCAATGCCTTCGTCTTTCATACGACGGCCGGAGTGATTTATTCAAGGACGTCCTGGGCAACCACTTTCATTATCAACGGGAAGACGGCTGGTTGCCGGTCGCCATTCACGGCACGGCGGCGTTTTTTGCGCCCGGTCCGGAAGGTGCCGGGCAGCCGTTTCTCGCGCAGGGCGTTCTGGCCTACGCCGCGGCCTCCGGCGACACGACGTGGCCGGCGGAAGTCTACGGGAAACTGGAGCGGTATCTGGGGTATTGGGAGGCCGAACGGCAGGCCGGCCGAAACCTCTACTGCTGGTGGTTCGAGAGCGGCTTTGACAACGATCCCGCCGTTACCTTCCACCGTCCGCGCAGTATTATATCGGCCAGCGCGTCAGCGTTGTTGTGGATGGAATACCGCGCGATGAGCCGGCTGGCCGCCCTTCTGGGCAGGAAACAGGATGCCGTCCGTTACGAGAAAAAATCCGGCGCGATCCGTGATGCTGTCAACCGTACGTTGTGGGATGAAAAACATGGCTGCTATACCAACGTGGACGTCCGCACCGGCCGGTTCCTTGTCGGGCTGGGCTTGGAAGGATTGCCTGGAGCGATCGGGGCATACTCCTTTCTCTCCTGGCACTCCGCGCTCGCGCTCTATTCCGGTCTCGCTCCAAAGGAGCGCGCGCAACGCCATATCGAGGAGTATCTCCTGCGGCCGGAGCATTTCTGGAGTTCTTACGGCATCCGTTCTCTTTCGGCGCGGAGCGAATACTACAATAATGCCGTCTGGGGCAACCCGGCGCGTTACAGCAGTGAAACCAACATGACGGCGTCGAATTGGCAAGGACCGGTGTGGTTCCCGGTGAATTACTTCGTTTTTCATGCGCTTATTCGTTACGGCTACGTTGAACAGGCGGAGGAACTGGCGGACAAGATAATCCGTCTTCTGGCCGCTGGCATCCGCCGGAATGGATACATGAACGAGAACTACGACGCCGAGACCGGTCGTCCGCTCTACGCGCCGAAGTTCGCTTCCTGGAACATGCTCGCCGACGTCATGCACCGGGAACTGGAGACGCGCACCAGTCCGCTTCTGAACGCGCTCCTTGAAAAGAAGACTCCATGAGTGAAGACGATCTTTACCGAGAACTACTGGCAACAGAAAGTCGAATCGGCTTGCCTGACGCAGGCCGGGCCAGGCCCGTTACCGACTACCGGCGTCTGGTTCGCAAGGCAACCTGGCGGCAAGCCTGGAATCCGGACGCAAAAAAGATGGGCGAAATCCACGAGATGAAGGGCGAAGTCTGGTCGGACGCGATTGACCGTTGTCTAAACGAAAACGGTTCCGTTTTCATCCCCTGCATGGACACTCCGGTCTACCTCGATCGGCCCATCGTACTTCAAAGCGGCAATCGGTTGATCGTACATCCCGAGACCGAGATTCGCCTGATAGTCGGCGGCGCGGGGACGTGCATGGTCCGCAATCTCAGCGTGGCGTTTTCCCAGGACCGTCCCGTCCGGATGTGCGCTGGCGCCGACGAGAACATTTTCATCGAGGGGGGAATCTGGAGCGATCAGAACAACGAGGGGCGCGGACGGGGCGGGGTATACGATAGGGAAGACTCGATGCCCGGCTCGCACGGGGTATTCCTCCTGCACAACGTCTCGGGCATCGCCGTGCGAAACGTCCATTTCCGTGACTGCTCGCCATTCGCGATACAGATTGGCAACGCGGTCAATTTTGTCATAGAGAGCATCACTTTCGACGAAACGGCCGATGGCATTCACGTCGAGGGACCTTCGGCGCGCGGCATCATCCGGCACATTGCCGGCAAGACGAACGACGACGTCGTTGCTCTCAACGCGTGGGACTGGGAGGAATACAGTATTACGTTCGGGCCGATCACCGACGTGTTGGTCGAGGACATTGAATGCCGGCCCGGTTGGACATGGTCCGAACTCCGGCTCTTGCCGGGCACGAAGGTCTTCCCCGGCGGCGAGACCGTCGACTGCGATATCCGCCGGTGCGTTTACCGCAACATTCGCGGCATCCACACATTCAAGATGTACGACCAGCCCAACCTGAGCAAGCCCGAGGAGGATTTCGCCGATCCGATTGGGAAGATGTCCGACCTGTTTTTCTCCGACATCGTCGTCGATGGTATCCGCCCATCCGATTATTACGACAAGTCATCGGACGGTGTTTTTGACATCTGCGCCGACGTCGACGGGATTTCTATCAGCAAAATTCGTTTTAACTACACCCCCGGCGAGGCCGGCATGGCCCCCTACCTGGTATCGGTCGGACCCAAGGCGTTGACGTGGCCGAGGGGGAAGGCGGCCGAGGACGGATGGACAGAGGTCTTCAACCCGAACGCGAATCCGGTGGCGACGGCCTTAACGGTCAAGGACGTTTATCTGCCCGACCCGGCCAGGCCCGGGGCTCACGTTTTGTGCGAGAACATCGCAAAGCTCATTAGCGCGCGCCGTCTGACTCTCAACCCCGACTTCCCCAATACCATGCCGCAAGGTGGAACCGGCCAAGGACGCGTGATCATGAAACGGAGAAAAACACTACAAAAACGTTAGCCAAGTTTGGTAGTAACCGGATAACAAAAAGGAGGGGTGATGTATCTGGCCAGACCGGTGCAGCCGGATTTCGAGGGATTCAAAGCCAACGTGTTAAGGAAGGGAACGCCGAAGCGCGTGTATAACGTGGAACTCTTTCTCGACGTCGAAATGCAGCAGGCCTGCGGCGATTATTTCGGTATAAAACCGGCCGGAGACGACTGGGAGAGCATGCTGCGCTGGCGGGTGGAGCTGCACCGGCGCCTCGGCTACGAAACCGTCCGGGTATCCCCGTCGAACTACGACTGGCCGACCAGGAGTGCGAAATCGGCGGATACGACCGGAGACGGCAAAAACCGCGGTGCCCGTTCCTGGCAGGACGAGGGCATCGGTCCCATCACCTCGCGGGAGGACTTCGAAAAATATCCCTGGCCGGACCCGGCGAAGGCGGATTTCAAAGAGTTTGAATGGTGCGAGAAGAACCTGCCGGAGGGCATGTGCAGTTACGCGCTGACGGCGCATATCCTCGAATACGTGATGTGGCTGATGGGATACGAAGGGCTGTCCATGGCGCTTTACGACCAGCCGGACCTGGTGGACGCCATGTTTTCGAAGGTGGGAAAAAACCTGGTGGAATTCACCAGGCGGATCGGGCAGTACAAAAAGATGGGCATTGTCTGGGGAAGCGATGATATGGGATTCAAGACCGGCTGCATGATAAGTCCACAAGTAATAATAGAGAAATCCTTGCCGTGGCACGCCCGGTGCGCGGAAATCGCGCATGAGTACGGCAAGTTGTACTTCCTTCATTCCTGCGGCCAACTGGACGATATCATGGATCCACTCATTGAGAACGTAAAGATAGACGCGAAACATTCCTGGGAAGACGTCATTTTGCCGGTGACGGAAGCGAAGAAGAAGTGGGGGAAGCGTATAGGAATACTCGGCGGGATTGACGTGCATTTTTTGTGCACTGCGACGGAAGCAGATGTGAGAAAACGAGTCCGGGAGACGCTCGATGCGTGCCTCTCGGATGGCGGGTATTGCCTGGGCACCGGTAACAGTGTGGCGAATTACATCCCCATGACGAATTACATTGCCATGCTGGACGAAGGGCGGAATTACTGTTAACCCGAAGGCAGTGGGTCAAAATGAACAGGTTGTGAGAAGTAGAGGCTTATGGCATACCAAAAGACAAAATTGACAGATCTGGCGATTAACGGTGGCCCGAAGGTCAGGGAAAAGCCATTTCCGGGTAGAGGACTTCTGGGACATGAGGAGAAGGCAGCGGTGAACGCTCTCTTTGACCAGGCAATCGCTTCCGGTGAAGCCTTTGGTTATAATGGTCCACCGGAAGAAGCCTACTGCCGGGAATTCGCGGAGTTTATGGACGGTGGTTTTGCGGATGCGGTCAATTCCGGGACCACCGCGGTTTACGTGGCATTGCGTGCCTTAAACCTGGAACCTTTTACGGAAATTATTGTTAGTTCTATCACTGACCCCGGCGGAATGATGCCGATTGTAATGCTCAATTGCATTCCGGTGGTTGCGGATACAGAACCGGGAAAATACAACACCGGTCCGGAACAGATTGAAAAACTGATTTCTCCTTTGACCAGTGCCATCCTTGTTTCTCACATCGGTGGTGAGCCGGCGGATATTGAAGCCATCATTGCTCTGGCAAGAAAACACCGGATTCCGGTGGTAGAAGATTGCGCCCAGTCGCACGGCGCAAAACTAAACGGAAAGATGGTCGGGACGTTTGGTGATATCGCGGCATTTTCCACCATGTTCGGGAAACACCACTGTACCGGTGGTCAGGGCGGGGTGGTTTACACCAAAAACGAAAGGCTTTACTGGGAGGTACGCCGGTCTGCTGACCGGGGAAAACCGTTCGGTTTGCCGGAAGGCTCCACTAACTGCCTCGCTTCCCTTAACTTTAACCTTAATGACCTGTCTGCGGTAATCGGCCGGGTACAGATTAAAAAGTTGCCCGGGATTATCAAGAAACGCCGGAGGCTGGTTGCTACCTTGAGCGAAAGATTTAAAAACTTAAAAGCGCTTTCCCTACCGCCAAAACTACCGGGTTCGGAACCCAGTTACTGGTTTTTGAGGGTACAATTAGACACGGACAAGGTTGACTGTGACAAGGATACTTTCTGTCAGGCTTTGTTAGCGGAGGGTATGCCGGTTGCTGCCAGTTACCGTCATCTGCCCCATACTCAGGATTGGTACCGCAACCGCCGCGTCTTTGGTACCAGCGGTTATCCCTGGACATCATCCCTTTATAAAGGAGAGCCGAACCGGCAGTTCCCCTGTCCCAATGCCCTGGCAGTTACCGCGGTCCAGTTTAACCTTACGGTTTACGAAAGTTGGGACGAACCGGAAGCGGCTGACATTATCACCGCCTTCAAAAAGGTCGAATCGGCTTATTTAAAGTAAAGAGGAGATAAGAATGTCTACTCGAAAAAAGAGGTTAATTATTGATTGCCACAATCATCCGGACTGGTACGGCCATAATCTTAAGAAGTTTTTGGCGAACATGGCTGAGTATCATATCAGCCAGACCTGGCTGTTGGCTCCAGAAAAGGAGAAGAGATAAATGAAAATATATTTGATGACCGATTTAGAGGGGGTGGCTGGGGTTCTTGATTTCGAAAACTGGTGTACGCCTGAATCAAGGTACTACGAACTGGCCAAAGAGTTCTTGACCTTGGAGGTTAACGCCGCGGTATCCGGATTTTTTGAAGGCGGGGCCACCGAGGTTGTGGTTGCGGATGGTCACGGTGCCGGGGGTATCAACATGAAGATTCTTGACCCCCGGGTAAAGTTGATGCGGGGCTGGCCTACCGGTTGGCCCTTTCTTCTGGATAAGTCGTATGATGCGGTAGCCTGGGTGGGGCAACACGCAAAAGCCGGTACCGAATACGCCCATCTTCCTCACACCCAGACCTTTGACTATCTGGACCTGTCCATCAACGGTATCTCAATCGGTGAATTCGGGCAGTTTGCCATGTGCGCTACTGAATTGAAAATTCCGGTTATTTTCGCTTCCGGAGATGAAGCCTTTACCAGGGAGGCAAAGGCACTGGTGCCTGGCATAGTAACGGTCAGTGTCAAAAATGGGACCACACCGGGCAAAGGCGATGAATTACCAGGCCCGGCGTATGCCAAACGGAACTGTGGTGCGGTCCATCTTCATCCGGTAAAAGCCCGGGAGATTATTCGGGAAAGAGCGTTAGACGCTCTCAGGCAGGCGAAGAAAAAGGGATTTTCCGGTGGTTTAATTTCTCTGAAACCACCTTACGAAAGGGTCGCGGTCTTTCGGGCGAAAGAAGATTCCCCTCAGAAGGTATACCGGGAACGGCATGCCAGGAGCGTGATTACCCTGTTAGAGCTTCCCTACGACAGAGAAACGGAAGAGGTGCCGAAGACCTCCTCGGTTAAACGGACAAAGGATTCATCCGGGCTGAGCCGGTAATGTCCGTCTAATTTTATCAGGACGCTCCGTTTCCCGGTAAACAGAAGTTTGAGATAGAGTGTCGCTGAACCGGGGTATTGTTCCAGAATCTTCTGGAACTTTTCTATCGTCTTCTCGTCCAGGCCGGCCGGGAAGAAAGAGACTTCCACCTTTTTGGCGTAGCGTTTGATTCCTTCGGAAACCGGCACAATCTCACTGGTCAGGATTTGTACGCTTCCGTTTCGATTATCCACTTTGCCTTCCAGAAAGACGATACTGCCGGAATGGATGAACCCGGAAAACTTCTCAAAGGCATCAGGGAAGGCTATCGTCTCAACCTTGCCGGAAAGGTCCTCAAAGACAAAACTTGCCATACGTTTGTGGGTCTTCTTGCTGATGAGTTTTTGTACTTTTTCCATTATGCCGCCTAGACGGACCAGAGTCCCGGCTTTGAAGGAGTGGACATCCCGGACGCTTTGGCCGGCAAAACGTTTTAAGACCTTTTCGTAACGGGCCAGAGGGTGACCGGAAAGGTAGAAACCCAAAACTTCCTTTTCTCCGGATAATATCTCGCCCTCAGTCCACTCCGGGAGATGGGCGATTTCTTTAGGAATCTGGTCGGTCGGGGTAGCGGGTGCCACGTCAAGAAGGGTTAACTGGTTTTGGCGTTCATTTTTCTGGTAATTATTGGTGTGGTTTAAGACGTGCGGAACAAGTGCCATTAACCGGTTCCGGGGCATATTGAAGACGTCAAACGCACCGGCCTTGATGAGACTTTCCAGAACTTTTTTGTTGACCGTCCGTAAATCGACCCGGCGGCAGAAATCGAGGAAGTTTTTAAATTGTCCGTCCTTTTCCCGCGTCTGAACGATTAATTCAATCGCTCCAAATCCCACGTTCTTAACCGCCGCCAGGCCAAAGCGGATGTCGTTTCCAAAGACGGTAAAGTGAGCGAAACTTTCCTCTACGCAGGGGGGCAGAGTCCAGATGTGCATCCGGCTGCATTCTTCAATATATTCGGTAATCTTGTCGGCGTTCCCGATTTCGCTGGTCAGCAGGGCCGCCATAAATTCCAGGGGGTGGTTGGTTTTCAGGTAAGCGGTCTGGTATGAAATAAGGGCGTAACCGGTACTGTGACTTTTATTGAATCCGTACCCCGAAAATTTAATAATTTGGTTGAAGACCTTTTCCGCCGGCTTCGGGGTGAGGCCGTTCTTTTGGGCGCCCTTGATGAACTGTTCCCGGTTCTTCTCCATAATTTCGGGAATCTTCTTAGCCATCGCCCGTCGGAAAAGGTCACTCTCCGCTAAGGTGAAACCGCCTAAACGGTTTACAATTTCTATCACCTGTTCCTGATACAGAATCACCCCGTAAGTTGGTTTCAGTATCTCTTTCAGAATCGGATGGTCGTAGGAAATCTTTTCCGGATTCTTTTTCCCTTCCACGAAACTTTCCACCATTCCGCTTCCTAAGGGACCGGGACGGTAGAGAGCCAGAATCGCGATAAGGTCTTCAAAGTGATTTGGTTTGATTTTGCGCAGAAGGTCCCGCATACCGCTGCTTTCCAACTGGAAGATTCCGAAACTGGTGCCTTTCGTAAGCATGTGGTAAGTGCGATGGTCATCGAGAGGAAAATCGTTCAGCGCCCGCTGGTAACGGTGTGATAACAATTTAACGGCGTTATTAATGACCGATAAGGTTTTAAGACCTAACAGGTCAATCTTGAGGAGCCCGATATCTCCAAGAGCGTTCATTTCGTACTGGGTGGTTATGGTATTGTTCGTACCTAAAAAGAGCGGTGAGTAAAGGTAGAGCGGCTGGTCGCTGATGACAATTCCTGCGGCGTGAGTGGATGCATGCCGGGGTAAGCCTTCCAGGGTTCTTGAAATTTCAAAGAGTTGCCGCATAGTTTCATCGGTATTTATGAGATTAGCCAGTTCCGGTTCCCGGTTTACCGTTTCCGTAAGCGTAATATGGAGTTCTTCCGGCACTAATTTTGCGATGCGGTCCACGTCCGCGTAGGGAATCCCTATCACCCGTCCGACGTCTCGGATTACCGCCCGGGCGGAGAGTGTCCCGAAAGTAACGATCTGGGCAACCTGGTTCTCGCCGTATTTTTTCCGGACATAAGTGATTACTTCATCCCGGCGGCTGTCTTCAAAGTCAATATCAATATCCGGCAGAGTTACCCGGTCAGGGTTGAGGAATCGTTCAAAGATGAGGCCATACTTCAGAGGGTCAATATCGGTAATTCCAACCAGATACGCAACCACACTGCCGGCCGCCGACCCCCTCCCCGGTCCTACCACAATACCGTTTTCCTTGGCGAAATTTACGATATCCTGAATGATGAGAAAGTATCCGGGATATCCCATACTTTCAATGACCGATAATTCATTTTTGACCCGGTCCACAATCGGTTTTTGTGCTTTGGTCGGCTGGTGATAGTCGGTGTTATACCGTTTCTGCAACCCCTGGCAAACCAGATTTTGGAGATGTTCGGTCAGGGTGAATCCTTCCGGAGGTTGGTACCGGGGCAATTTGGGATGACCAAATTCTAATTCTACGTTACATCTTTCCGCGATAGCCGAAGTATTTTTAATGGCTTCCGGGACTTCCGCAAAGAGGATTTCCATCTCCTGGGGTGTGCGGAAATAGAACTGGTCAGAGGAGAATCTCAGCCGTTTTGACTCCTGTACATGACTGCCGGTCTGAATACAGAGCAAGGCGTCATGGGCCGTAGCGTCTTTTTGATGGATATAATGGCAATCGTTGGTGGCAACCAGGGGAATGTTAATCTTTTTGCCGAGCGCGATTATCTTCGGTAATACTTGTTTCTGTTCCGGCAGGCCGTTATCCTGGATTTCCAGGTAAAAGTCCGGGCCAAAGACTTCTCGATAGTATGAGGCAGATTTTATTGCTCCTTCCTCGTTTTCCTGGAGAAGGAAAGCGTTGATTTCGCTTTTCAGGCATCCGCTTAAGAGAATCAAACCGTCGTGATACTTTTCCAGAATCTCATTGTCAATACGGGGGCGATGGTAGAAACCTTCAGTATGGGCAAGGGTGGATAGTTGCATCAGGTTTAGATAACCGGCATCATTTCGAGCCAGAACCGTAAGGTGGGAATAGGCATCGCCGGCCTTTTCGCCTTTTTTCTCAAAACGGCTGCCGGGGGCTAAATAAAATTCGCATCCGATTATGGGTTTGATACCATTTTTCAAGGCGGTCTGGTAGAAGGGGATGGCGCCAAACATCTTACCGTGGTCGGTGATGGCTAAGGAATGCATCTTCCATTCCCGGGCGAGGCGGGTTACTTCCGAAATCCGGCACATCCCGTCCAGAAGACTATATTCGGTGTGCAGGTGGAGGTGTACAAAATCTGCCATAGCGGGTCGCGAGGGTGTAACCAGGAAACAATCCGACGTCCTTTGCCCTTTCCAATCCTATGGAAAGGGTACCCGTATTCCTGCATGCGTTAGGCAGGAATCCAGACGTGGCAATCTCTTAGTTTACTTTTCCGGTTGTTCTACCGGTTGTGGTACCGTTGGCTGTGGTACCAATGGTTGCTGGAAAGGGAATTCCTGGAGGGGAACCACTTGTTGGGTTCCCATTCGCTTAATCACGGAACGCTGCTGTTTTCCTCCTAAGATGGTCAGCATGAGGGAGGTAACGATAAACGCCGCCGCTATGACCGTGGTAATACGGTTCAGGATAGCGGGTGTGGCGGCACCGAAGACGTTTTCCGTGGACCAGGCGCCGCCGCCGAAGATATTTGATGAGGCGGCACCCCGGCCACTTTGAATCAGCACCGCACCCACCAGCAGGAGGCTTACAATAACGTGCACTATTATCAATCCCGTATACATCGCGACCCGCCCTTTCCAAGACTATGGAAATGGAACCCGTATTCCTGCATGTCTACTCTCTGTCATTCCCGCATGCCTTAGGCAGGAATCCAATGGTAGTCGCAGGCTTCAGACGTTATGTGTCATTCTGAGTTATAACGAAGAATCTCTTTTTTAGACCCTTCGCTTTCACTCAGGGTGACATAAATTTTCAATCTTAAATATTGTACCTTTTCCTTTATCTTTTCGTCAACCGTTTGACACCCGTCGTGTAATTGTGCTAATTTAACGGTTTATGTGGGGGCTCAATTTGTAGGGGCGACATTTATGACGCCCGCATCCTTGCGGGTCGGATGAATCCGACCCCTACACTAACGGCGTTCACTGAATATTCCCAAAAAATGAAAGGCGTAATTCTGGCTGGCGGGCTGGGAACCCGGCTCCTGCCGTTGACCAAGGTGACTAACAAGCACCTCTTGCCGGTGTACGACAAGCCGATGGTCTACTATCCGTTGCAGGCTTTGGTTTCCGCAGGCATCAAAGAGATTTTAATCGTAACCGGTGGAGCCTACGCCGGAGAGTTCCTGAAACTTTTAGGAAACGGCACCGAGTTTGCGTTGAAACATATCCATTATACCTATCAGGAGGGCGAGGGTGGAATTGCGGCCGCACTCAGACTGGCGGAAGACTTTGCCGGTTCGGACCGTCTGGTGGTAATATTGGGTGATAACATCTTTGAAGATTCCATCGCCCGGTTCGTTTCCGATTATGCTAAGCAGGAGAAAGGTGCCAAGATTCTTCTGAAGGAAGTTCCCCATCCGGAGCGGTTTGGCTGTCCGGAGATTAAAGATGGGAAAATACTCCGGATAATAGAGAAACCAAAATCGCCCGCCAGTAAATATGCGGTTACCGGTATCTACTTTTATGACCGGCAGGTCTTTGACGTTATCCGAAGTCTGAAACCTTCCGGCCGGGGAGAAATGGAGATTACCGACGTCAACAACTGGTACCTGGGAAGAGGACAATTAACCTATGATTTCCTCAAAGGCTGGTGGACTGACGCGGGCACCTTTGAATCTCTTCTTTTAGCCAACACCCTTGTCGCCCAAAATTCCCCTCTTGTAGAGGGGTGTCAGGCAAAGCCTGACGGGGTGTTCCGTAGGGCAAGGCTTTAGCCTTGCATCTCCGATGCGCATTTTAGTTACCGGCGGTTGCGGATTTATCGGCTCCAACTTCATTCTTTATCTTTTAAAGAATTATCCCGGAGATTCAGTTATCAACCTGGATAAACTGACCTATGCGGCTAATCCAAAAAATTTAGAGGCGGTTGCGGATAACCCGCGCTACATCTTTGTCAAAGGCGACATTTGCGACGGTAAACTGGTTTCTGAAGTTGTCGCCGGCTGCGATGCAATAATAAACTTTGCCGCGGAGAGTCACGTAGACCGCAGTATCACCGAACCCGCGCCCTTTATCCAGACCAATATCAATGGAACCGCCGCCCTTTTGGAATCCTGCCGCCGGAAAAATATTCCCCGTTTTGTCCAGATTAGCAGTGACGAAGTTTACGGCAGTATCAAAGAGGGAACTGCTGACGAAGAGAGCCCGTTACGATCTTCCTCGCCTTACTCCGCCAGCAAGGCATCCGCTGACCTTCTTTGTCTCTCTTATTATACTACTCACCGGACGCCGGTTTTGATTACCCGCAGTTCCAACAACTACGGACCCCGGCAGTATCCGGAGAAACTGGTTCCGTTATTTATCACTCTGGCGCTTGCGGATAAACCGGTTCCTCTTTACGGAGACGGTCAAAATGAGAGGGACTGGCTTTTTGTGGAGGACAACTGCCGGGCGATTGACTTGGTTTTACGTCAGGGAAAAAACGGTGAAATTTACAACATCGGAACGGACAGCCCTGTACCCAATATTGAAATAGTAAAAATTCTTCTTGACCTTTTAGGCAAACCCCTCTCCCTTATCCGGTACGTGCCTGACCGTCCAGGCCACGACTGGCGCTATGCGATTAACTGGGCAAAGATCAAAGCCTTAGGCTGGCAGCCCTCGGTCAGCCTGGAAGACGGCCTCAAACTCACCATCCCCTGGTACCGCACTTGAAATGTAGGAGCTCAATTTATTGAGCCCGAAAATTATTGCTAATGATATATCAGAATCGCCGCACTTGACATGTCAACATATCATGAGGTATAACATATATATAATGAAAATTGAAATAGAAAAACTCACTAAAGAGGAACAACCATTGCCTCTTTATTATCAGTTGAAAGAGGGTTTAAGAAAACGGATTGAAAATAAGGAGTTCTTGCCGAATGCTCTGGTTCCGTCCGAGTTCCAGTTAATCTCTGACTATGGCGTAAGCAGAATAACAGTGGTGAAGGCAATCTCCGAACTTGTTCAGGAAGGTTTGGTATATCGCAAACAGGGAAAAGGGACTTTTGTTCGCGAGGCTAAACCTAATTTTAACAATAAAGAAGTGGTCGGGTTTATTATGCCGATGACCGGACATCTCTTCGGCCCTTTATCAAAGGCTATTGTCCAGGGATTGTCCCGGTACCATTATTTTCCCCTCCTGGTTGATTTCTCTAAAGACAACAAGAGCAGAATTAAGAAGATTAAATCTTTACTGGAACGGGAACCAGCCATTCTTCTTATTGACGGGCTTTTCGACTTTCCTTTTCATCTTCTTGAAAGTTATTTGGGAAGGCAGGTTATATTTGTTTTCAGGTTTGAGGGAACAGAAAAATATTCAGCCGATTATATTCTCTCGGACTTTTTTGAAGGAGGGAGATTGGTTGCCGAACATTTCATCTCCCTGGGCTACAAAAAAATTATTTTTTACACTCTCCCTATTTTGTATCACAAATCTCAAGTTCAGTTAATTTCCGGACAAAAAGAAGCCCTTTTAAAAAATGGTCTTCCGGAAGAGAACCTGGACATTTTTACGGAAACAGGAGAAGAGGCGATTCTGGAAAAGATAAAGAGAGAAAAGAAACCGCTGGCTATTTTTTCTGGCGGAGATTTCCACTGCCAGGCGATTTACCGGGCAGCCCGGAAACTCAATCTTAAAATTCCCCAGGATATAGCAATCGTTGGTTATTTTAATACGCCCTGGACTGAAGTTTTTGAACCAAAATTAACCTCAGTTTCGGTCAGGGAAGAAGAAATGGCGCACATAGCAGTAGAAAAGATAGTTGGTGGTGGAAAGAAGAAAGAAAAGATTCTGCTTAAGCCCAGGCTCATTATCCGTGATTCCTGCGGCGCAAAGCAATAGTAGGGGTTTGATTCATCAAACCCGAAGGAGTGTTCAGTTTGGATGGAGGTATAAGATGATAGGTATGGGGAAGAAAATCGTGCGAACAAAAAAAGGATTTACGTTGATCGAGCTTTTGGTGGTAATAGCCATCATTGCCATCCTGGCGGCGATGTT
>JAZDPL010000031.1:0-7487 GCA_043797665.1 Candidatus Omnitrophota bacterium | reverse complement strand
ATAATCAAACCGGCTGTAGCCAAATTTCTCATTGTTTATCTTTAGAAACTCAGATTCCATAAAATTCCGGCGGGCTTTGAACTCCGGTTGATCGGCAAAACCGCTTCCTTTTGTCTCTACGATGAGAATTTTATAGATACTCTCGTCTTTTCGATTGATCACCAGAAAATCAGGCGTGTACCTGCCAACCTTGCGCCAACGATCATTTTTCTTTTCATAACACACAATGCAAAATTCGGTAATATGTTTTTCACCATTATAATAAATCTCAAGTCCATTATTCATAAACGCTGCAAGGTTAATGACTTCCTTCAAAAAATTAAGCTCAAAACGGCTTTGAATAAAATTGTACGGCAAATAATGAAAGGTTTTGTCTTTACTGACTACGGCTTTTGAGAATGTCTTTGTTGTCCCCACATCAAGTCCCGCCATAGTAAAAAGGTCGGGGTTAGGCTGTAAAGCGATAAATTCTTTCATCTTTCTTTGAGCGTCTTCAACCTCTTTTTGTAAAACTGAAATATCCTTTCCGGTTTTATCCGCATGTAGAATATCTCGTGTATCGCTTACAGAAGGATAAAGTTTATCGTGATCTTCAACGGGAGCAAGTTTTTCTATCACGAGCAGGCTGGCGCTTTGAGGAATAATCTCCGACCTTACAGTGAGTTCACGATGCTTATGAAAAGCAAGCCGGATGCGTGATTTTATTTCATCATGCCTGAAGAGATTATTAAGCACGCGATAATCTGCTTTTTCATAAGTAACCCCTGTAAAAATAGTTGAAAGAGGGTTTTCATATTGGTATAAACTTTTTGCACTTAGACTTCCCATGCTTCCACGGGCAATGTCAAAAATCCAGTGATCAAAGTCAGCTCTATCCCCTTCCATTTTATCAAGAAGGTCTTTTTTAGTCTGACCGTCTCTTGAAAGCCCACGCTCTACAATAACCGCAGTATCAAAGTGGTTTTCAGGATTGATTTGAGGAATCGTTTTTTCCGGTTGTGCTTCCTGCTCAGTCACTACTGTTTCATACTCAACATTGAGTTGGAAAAAATCGATCTTCGGTAATTTCAGGTAATCCACACGCGAAAAGCGTTCAATCATTGCGGGATCGCCGTCTTTTTCTAAAGATGAAAGTTCCCGAATACTGGTGTGCTGTTCCTCTTTCAGTTGTTTATCCAATGACTTGGCGTTTTCTTCATTTAACCAGATAAGCGCTTTTTCGTTTGAACCTTTGTCAACCTGTCTCAGGCAACGGCAGGAGGTCTGTAAAACCATATTTGTCGGGCAATCGCCTTTTTGCGAAAGAATAACGCCGGTAAGGCTTCGGCAGTCCCAGCCCTCTTTACCTATTTGAACGAGCAGGATGATTTTTTTCTTTGAAAGCGGTGTATCGAGAGAATTAAAGTCAGTTTCTGCTTCTTTCGTGGTTTTATATTTCTTGTTCCCTTTATGATATTTCAATATCTCTTCAGGGTGTATTTTCATTGTTCCAATAAGATACGGATATATTTCTTCTTCGAGTCTTTCAATATTACCGCAATAGACGGCCAGTTTTGCTATACTTCCGCTACTGTAAACAGTACCCCCGAAAGTATTCAAAAAATCTTTTACCCCTTTCTCCATTATTTGGATTGAGGTAAGCCCGGAAGTCTGCTCTACGCGTGGTTTCTTTAAGAACTTTTTTACCGCAGTTGTTAAAGGGTAATAAAAAACGGTATTTGTTATCTGCGTGAATTTAAGTTGTATCTCGTCGGATATTTTTATGGTTTCACCAGTGCCGAGATAGGGAGTACCGGAAAAACCAAGTACAGAATTTATTGAACCGTTTACGCTCCACCTATTGACCACCTGACGTAATTTAATATCATCGGTTGCAGCATGATGGACTTCGTCAATATGTATCTGTAACTTTGGAATTTTACTGATGATGTTCCTGAGTTCATTGGCAAGTCGGTCTTTCTCGTCTTTTGTTTTTTCAATCAATTCAAGCTGAGCGGATAGTTCAAGCCTGTCCAGAATAACTTTCTCGGCATTCACCACCATGACAAGCCCCATCAGCGTGTCAAAAGGCTGATAACCAGATATCTTTTGAGCGTTCGGATTTCGTGCTTTGTTGCTTTTCTTTGCCGATTTCGGCTGGTCTAATATCTCGAATTTAATCATCCGCTTGATGTTCGTTGCCGCAGGTTCTGGCAGAATCCATGTGGGATCAAAGCGTTCAATAGTCTTAAGACTTGGAATAATTGAACTTTTCAAACCAGAAGGCGCAAGAACAAGAAAGTTATGAGCAAACCTGGGATTATCTGGCTCATTCAAGGCAAAGTAAAGATCAAGATAAATGAATGCCGCCATGAGAAAGGTTTTACCCGCCCCCATAGGCAAACTGAAAAGATAATCAGGATATTCTACTCCATAAAAAAGTCGCTTACTTACAGTCTTATAATCAATTTTATCAGGGTTTTTAATAAAATATTGTTCTAAGTCAGGGAAAAGAGTTGTCCGTTTTTTCTTTCCATTTCCATTGCTCTTTATCGAAGTGCGAGAAAGGTCAAATAATGCTTTTGCGGTATGGTTACTTTCTAAAACATTCCGCAAATTCTGATTAATATTCAAATTTGATAAATCTTCATCGTGTCCGAAGAAATTTTCACTAAAAAGAGTTGATAGTGGTTTGTTCCCGCCTTCAATTTTCAGAAATAAGTACACAAGTAATGCCTGAATTTGTGCTTCGCGTAAATTGCCGTTACGATTTATATATTCGAAAAGTGGTTTAACGGTACAAGTGCCCGAGATAATCCACTCTTGAGCTCTTCTAAATATCAAATTATTGAGCATCCATTATTCCTCTCGTAAAGATTCTGTTGTTTTAACAAATACCTGTCAATCTGTTATTTTGCAACCGGCACGGGTGCCGGGGTGCAGGTGCTATGATTATGTAATTTGTATCTTGTCATCCTTCAGTAACCCGGGGGCGGCCACGCCGTATCTAAAAAGGTCGACCCCATTATTCCGCCGTCCGGTTCAGGGAGTTGTTAGCAGTTTATCGACGTTTTTTTACAATCAGATTGCTGGCAGCTTGAACACAGACGATCTGCATGTCCCCTTCTGCATAAGGAGCGAGATGGCATACAGTAAAATCACCATATACTTCCGTATCAAAACCAATCAACAACTTTTCCAGGTTTTCGGGCAATTGTGTTCCTTCTCTTATTCCGAGCATTCGCTTTGTGCCGATAATCCATATGCGCATGGACGGGTTTCCATTCCACATTGACAGCCGACCGTGAACCTTGAACGGTGGCCCAATAACCTGGTATTCTCCACCGCAAGTGCATGTATCATCCGCAACTGTAAGGGTTACAAATAGAAAGAGACAAGTCAGAAGGATTCTCATCGCGCTTTCCTGCTAACAGGGCGATGTGAGCACGTGCCGCCTGAGACGGCAGTTTTGTTGCCGTTCTTAGTCAACCCCTGGGGTCAGGCCATAGCAACTTCCTGATTATTTAAGTGTTATCGTCCCAAAGGTAAGTGTTCTTAGTCACTAAGGGAAAATATTCGTGCATTATCTGGCAAGACTCTCATTCCATTAGCGCCTAAAGGCGAAAGAAAACAAGAAAAACAATCAAAATGAATCAGGAACTCAGGAACTCATGAACGGAAAGCAGACAAAGAAAGAATTTGTCTTTTCCTGAGTTCCTGAGTTCCTGATTAAATCTGTTTCTTTTGAGCCTTCCGTTGTGGGTCATTTGAGTTTGTTTCGGATTTCGGATTTAGAATTTCGGATTTCCGGCTTGTCCGGGTTAGGATTGTAACAAGTGCGCGTCGCGCCGCCGGCAGGTGCACAGGTTCGAGTAGTCGCACGTTTCCTTGCTCATCGATTTCGGCTTGTACTGTTCGCATTGCGCTTTTCCTCCTTTATCTCACTTAACACGCTTCGGGCTCGTATGTCCATCTTACTGCGAGGTTCGATAAATCTCACTGGCGGGGATGGAGCATAGCGGAATCCCCGTCCAGTGCAGCGCCTTGTTCGGCAGTTTCGATCACCACTTGAACGGGCCCTTGTCTCCGCTGTTGTACTTGGCATCGTATTTGGCTTCATCCATCGTCAGATAGATGATCCCCTCTATGATGGCGAGAATAGCCGGTATATATGTCCAGCAGAAAAGCATGTAGACAATCCCCCATCCCCAACTGCCGTGGTAGAACTTGTGGACGCCAACGCCACCTACCAGAATCGCGCAGATACCGGCAGTGGTCTTTTTCTTTCCGCTACCGGTCGACCCCCCCGACAGGCCGACTCCGCACTTGACACACATAACTTGCTTTGCGTTCACCTCGACTCCGCAGTTGTAGCAGAACTTCTTTTCGGAGCGAGGAGGCACCCCGCACTTCGTGCAGGCAACTGCCTTTTCTGTGACTTCATTTCCGCAATTCGTACAGTACATGTTTTCTCCTTTTTTGTCGCTAAGCGACCGAATTGAACTACCCCGCAGCAAGCTGACGGGGTATCAAAGGCTAAAACAACTTCAGTTGCCTGCATTCCGAAATACCAACTGCAACTTCACGCAGCAAGCTGCGGGGAATCAGACCCTAATAGAGATCATAACTATTGAGTTAACTCACCATGCCGCGTTATTTGTGCCGCATGCGCAATCGTAGTCGCCTTGGTTGCAGGTTGCGGGTTACGCGTTAAGATCAGAACAATCCGAGTCTTCGAGGTAAACCCGAAACACGCAACTGATAAACGAGCGCTGCTCCGCTGAGTACGAGCACAATGGATTAATGATGAGTTAACTCAATAGTCATGATAGAGATTGACCGGCTCCGGCCTGTGGCTTACCGCAAGAAGGCAACCCCGTTCCACGGAGTCCGGTCGAATGACTGGTTCGGCTTTGGCTTTGGCCTGTGACTATTCTTCTCCAAGAGCTTCCACGTCAGCCAAATCTTTTTTTCGTCCTGTGGCTTTCTTATTGGAAATGAACTGTTCGAGCCCAACATAATAAACCGAAAGGTCACCGTACTGCCCGGTTGCCCGTTTAGCAAAAGCTTCTTCCCACGAGACCCCCGTGAGAGCGGTTATGATATCTATCCGGACCGGAGGCACGCCGAGTTGGACAACCGTATTCTGTTTCTCAAAATCTGCAGGCGTCAAACCGACAGACGCGAAACCGAATTCATCAAGAGCAGCCATAATACGTGAGGCGTTAAGGGGATCGGGCCGGATGAATATGTCTATAGCTATGTCACCCGTGTAGCGAGGTGCGCCGTGGAAAGCTAAGGCGTAGCCCCCGACAATGATGTATTCAACTTGGTGTTTGTTGAATAACGCGAGCAGATCTCTGAAGT
The DNA here is from genome assembly GCA_043797665.1 of Candidatus Omnitrophota bacterium. GTDB lineage: Bacteria > Ratteibacteria > UBA8468 > MWAK01 > MWAK01 > CAZVUE01. The sequence goes on along the minus strand of JAZDPL010000031.1, from coordinate 2,141 downwards.
CTGGTTGAACTTCCATGATATTGCCTTCGCAGATATTCCACTGCTGCCACCCGCTCCTCGGGAGTCCTACTCAGCCAGTAAGACAAATCTTTTTTTGCGGCGGAGGGATCTGTCAGGGTGGTTTTTGTTACGACTTTCTTTATCATAGGTTTGCTCACTTTACACCAGGATAGAGAGGAAGTCATCTGCCGGGTAAAGTTCTCCTGGCCCGACCCCGGGGCAGGAAGCAAAATGACGCGCTAAGATTCCAACACAGCCATTTATGGAACGTTTCTCCCAACAGATCAGGGTCATAGCGCGGCGCGGCCCGACCCCACCACCTGGACAGGATGTCCGCCAAAAAACCGGCGCGTACGTTCACCGATGTCCGTAAGCCGTAAAAGGCCCGGAGAATGTCTGTTTCGGTGAACGGTGAACAGTTACAAACCGGCGTATCAGCGGTCTCTGCGAACTCTGCGGTCAAAAAGGACGTATTAGGCGTGGGAATTCTCGGTTGGTCCGGCCGGAGGGCTCCTACCCGCCGATTTGTGACATCCGGCGATGGCAGGAGCCTGCGAAGTCCTCCCCCTCGGCGTGTTCGAGCGGCTTCTTTCTTGCGGCTGCCGTGATCAGGTCCGCCAACCGGGTGTCGTTCGTGCCGGCTCGCAGGTGTTTCTTCAGGTCCAGTTCGTTATCCGAAAAGAGACACATCCTCAATTGCCCGTCAGGCGTAATGCGTATCCGGTTGCATCGGGCACAAAAGGAGCTGCTCACCGGGTTGATAAAACCCACCTCTCCTGGTGCGTCGGCAAATCTGTACACCATCGCCGGCCCGGTATTCTCTCCTTGAGGGACGGGCAGCAGACTTCCCGTCCTTTCTACGCGGCCCAGGATCTCGCTCCCGGGCATGTAAAGGTCCCGGCGCCACCTGCTCCCGCAACCGATGGGCATGAACTCAATAAACCTCACCTGCAGGGGCAGGCGGCGTGACAAAGCGGCAAAGGCTTCTATTTCATCGTCGTTTACGCCCTTCACGACCACCACATTGACCTTCACAACCGCCTCAGGGAGCGAAAGCGCCCTTTCAATACCCATCCAAACCTCACGCCACAAGGAGCGCGAGGTTATCCCGCCGTATCTGGTCGCATCAAGGGTGTCGAGACTGATATTCATTCTCCTGATCCCTGCCTCGTAGAGGGCGTCCAGGCGATCCGCCAGAAGGGTGCCGTTGGTGGTCAGGCAGATCTCGCTCAGGCGCTCAATGCCGCGCAGTCTATCAATAAAGTCAACCACGCCGCGGCGGACCAGGGGTTCGCCGCCGGTTATCCGCACCTTCTTGATCCCGCACAGGGCCAGAACCCGCACGAGCCGCAGGATCTCTTCGTATCGCAGGATCTCTTCATAGGCTATCTTCGGGACCCCGCCGAAAGGCATACAGTACCGGCAGCGGAGATTACAACGATCCGTGATGGAAAGGCGCAGGTAGGTTATGGAGCGGCCGTAACCGTCGATAAGCATGTCTTCAGCTCTGTCTTCTCTTCATCCCGCACTTCGCGTGCAAAGCACTCCGGGAGTCTGTCGGGCTTACCTGTCGTATCCGTTCACCGTTATCAGTTTACCGTTGTCCGTAAGGAGCTGAAAAGCCTTTTCTCGTAAGTCCGCCGCGGTGGATCGTATTTTCCGATATTCGGCCACCGCAGTCCGTAAGAAGCCCGAAGAACGTCTGTTTCGGTGAACGGTTGACGGTCAACGGTGAACGGTTACCCACGCCATCATCACGCTCGGCAAGGGCCCGAGATCCAAGGAGCTACTCGCAAAGCTGCCTGTGGCGAACATCCCCGATGAGGTCATCCAGCGCGTGATGGACGAAGAGCGGAGCGAGGACTGATGAGATTATGGGACAGCTCGGCGCGTCTAGCGACTCCGGCAGCAGGCTGCCGGAGCAACGGGGAAACCGCGGCTCGTTTCGGGAACCCTTTGCGGGCCGGATTGCAAATCTGCCCGAACAGAGCCTAGGAGCCTGTCGGACTTAGGGATGATCTACTGCGGAAGTGGGGGGAACGGCCCAAATATCCCCGAATTTTCGTTGCATAGCAACACTATGCGCCTCAAATTCGTGAATATTTGGTCTCGTTCCTCCACTTCCTCGTTACGATCCCCTA
>JAZDPL010000085.1:0-17258 GCA_043797665.1 Candidatus Omnitrophota bacterium | reverse complement strand
GTAAAGTAGCCACCCGTTCCGGTCATGGTAGCCACCTCCTGTTTTAATCCTCCCCCGTCCGGCGGAATTGACTTGTGTCCCACGCCGGCGTGTGCAGCACAGGCTTTAACCCTAAAAAACTTCTTATGTCGGAATTTCAGGATCAAGAACTAATTGCGATTGGACGGTGGGGTACTTGGATATGTAATAGTCAGGAGTCGTTAATAGACAAAGAGTTTGGCAACCTTACCAGCTAAAAATTACCCCTTTGTCATTCTGAGGCGAAGCCGAAGAATCCCAGTCATTGCGAACCTACCGGAACTTCAGTGTAAGAAGGCGTTTGGCAACTGCCTTGACGGACGACCCCATACAGACTTCTTTCGCCATAGTGTATGACTTCCTAAAACCAAACTAATTGTAACTGGATGGTGGGGTAGGGGGGATAACAGGAGACAAGGGGGTATTTTTAAGTCTGATACCAGTTTGAACCCGTCCACCTCTCCCTCTTACCTGACCGAAAAAACAGCGGAAACCTAAGCTGGCAGGCTCATCTTGGGGATATAAACGTACTTATCCAGTCTATGAAAGGCGGTTCGGATAGTGTCCAATCCTCCCAGCGGTGCCCCATTTTTCCTTTCTGATAATAATTACCCAATTTTACAGAAAAGTCTTGGCAAAGTCAGTAAACCAAATAATTGACTTATTCTGAGAAATAGGATAAATTATAAGGTAGTAATTTTTAGAATTGCTAACATATTACACTGATTGAGCCCAATTTTTTAAGGTGATTATACTAATATGTCACCGAAGATTCTTATTGAACAAAAAGATGCGGCCGAGATAATTAAATTAATCAAATCATCTCCTCCAAAGAACCCCATTCCTCAAAAGATCCGAATTCTTTTCCGAATTTTGGTCACTCTTGGTGTAATTGCTGGTTTGAGTTTGCTTGGATTCAAAATATACCGCAAGATAAGTACGGTAATAAAAGAGCATACTACTGCCAGTCCTACTGAAATGAAAAAGGGGGTTGTTGGTCTCCAACCTCAATCCCAAGCGACTGTGGAATATTCCGTACCGAGTACCGGAGGCGGTGGTAGTTCAGTGCCAACAGGAACAACGTCAGTTTCAGTGCCTTCAGAAAGCATGGTTTTGATTCCCGGGGGTGAATACGTTATGGGTTGGGATGAGAACGGAAAACCTGTAAAGAACCAGATGACGGCTTTCTATATTTATAAATACGAAGTTACCAACCGCCAGTATTATGATTTTGTTAAGGCGACCGGTTACAAAGCACCGGCCGATCCCAGGGGTGCAAAATATGATATCTGGCACGACGGTGGTTATCCAGCAGAGTTTGCCGACCATCCGGTGGTCAATGTTACATGTGAAGATGCCGAAAGCTATGCAAACTGGCGGGGAAAAAGGTTGCCGACCGAAGAAGAGTGGGAATGGGCGGCTCGGGGGAATGAAGGTCTTACCTATCCATGGGGAAATGATTATAAACCCACAATGGCCAACAGTCAGGGCGATCCAGCAAGCAGAGGGACAACAATGCCGGTGGGCAGTTTTCCATTTGACTGCAGTTCTTTTGGTGTTTTTGACATGGCAGGTAATGTCCGGGAGTGGACCGCCACTCCTTACAGCGCCGGTAATAAGCGTTGGAAGGTAGTTAAAGGAGGATCATTTGAAGATGGTTCGGCTGAACTCTCTACCTTTGTACGGTTTAAGGGAACAACTGCGGCGACAAAATTAGGGTTCCGCTGTGTCAAAGACGCAAAGTAACAGGTTATCACTCAGGATTAAAATTTAGGATGTTAATTTCTGCACTCATCGGAGCTTTAATCCAGGTAGCGTGACCATCTAAAAAGAGGAAATTTGTACCGCCATAATGCCGGTTGGAGCAGAAGTCATAGTAAAAATTAGCATAATAGTTAGGACTGCCCGGGTCAGGGTCAGCGGCCAGGACCGGATCTGCCCCTGGGTTACGGTCAAAGATAAGGGGAAAAATGCCAACGTGGTTGCTGCCCGACAACTTTCTATTGGCTGCCTTGGCATTATATCCGTAGTCGGTAGCACCTCTTTTGTTCTTTTCTGATGGGCAGGAATAGATTTCTTCTTTCTCATATACATACTTACTCACTTCATCTATCCAACCAATTTCACTGGGTAAGTTCTCGTAGTTATCCTGAGTGTACATTTGAATTGCCAATCCTAACTGCCTGAGATTATTAAGGCAGACAATACTTTGGGTTTTTTCTCTTGTTCGGGAGATTGCGCTTAGAATCATCGCTGCTAACAGGGTGATAATAGCTATACTAACCAGAAGTTCGATTAGGGTGAAGTTACGTTTCTTTTTTTTAATCACCGCATTTTGCACGTGAGTATTGTACTCTTAAAAGACAGATAGAACCCAATCATATTAAAGCATACCACATTTTAAGATACTAATCAAAACTATTTGCGACGGGATGGTGGGGTAGGGGATTCATAGGGAGGGGTGGAAGTTAAGAGATCGGGTGAAAATTGCAAGAAGTCCTTGATTTTCAATAGTATCTGTTAAGGGTAAGGAATAGTTTCTAACCATTGAAAGGTTCGAAATACATCCACCTCTCCCAGCTAAAAATTTCCTTCTGTCATTCTGAGGCGAAGCCGAAGAATCTCAGTCATTGCGAATTCTGTAGTGTACCGACGTTTACTACAGGTGAGTGGCTCCCATGGACCGGAATACGCAGAGTATAATCCAGATAAGAAGAACAATAATAAGCAATTTAAGTGTGAAATATAGTCTACTTTTCGTATCGCAGTTTAATCCCGAAACTATAAATAGTAGGGCAAATATTATTTTTCATGGATTAAACACCTTTTACTTGACTGACAACAAACAAGAACCAAATCAGCAAAACTTGAACGAAATCTATGAGGTCATCAATAAAGAGAACCTTTGTCTAATCAAGGTAAGGGTGTTTGATGCCATGTCCTCATGAAAGTTCCGAAAATTGAGTTTCAGTAAGTCCTGCCTTTCGTAATGCGTCTTTTAACAGTCCAATCTTCAACTCTTTTGTTACCGGAATGGTTATTAATTGTCCGGTTGGCATTTTGATGGTAATGTGGCTTCCTTTTATCTTAATGATGATATTTTTGTAAAACTGCCGAAAATCTTGGATGGTTTTCACCCTCCCCAGTTCGAACCCGTCCATCTCTTCCATTTTTATTTATAGACATCGCCTCTCGGATGGATGTTTACCACCGCGATAATGCCCTCATTTTTTAAGAGACCGAAGATAACGCGGTATTTCCCAACCCTTAGGCGATAAAACCCCTTCAGCTTTCCAATCAATGGTTTTACATCCGGATGAGAAAGGACTATATCCAGTATACTTAACTTGAAAAGTTCAGTAAGAACTTTTTTTCTTATTTTCTCGGGTAACCGGTGGTAATATTTTTCTGCCTTAGAGGATAATTGAACTTCCCATTTCATCCAAGCCTCTTGCCTTTGCCTTTCCTTATTTCCTCCAGTCCCTGGAGACACTCCATTTCAAACCCCGGAATATTGAGAAGTTCCATCGTTTCCCGATGCATGATGATATATTCATCCACCAGCTCTTCAAAGACTTTGCTCAAAGACCTGCCTTCATATCCAGCAATCGCTTTAGTCAATTTTAGTTTTTCTTCCGGTAATCTTACGGTTGTAGTAACCATATTCCTTCCTCCTGTTTGATATAATAATATAAAAGTTTAATTATGTCAACACCCACTACACACTCAGCATAAATCCTGAATTGTAACTGGATGGTGGAGTAGGGATTCTTAGGGAAGGAAGTTGAGAAATCAGGTGAAAATTGCAGAAAGTCCTTGATTTTCAATAGCATCTGTTGAGGGTAGGGGATGGTTTCAAGCCACTTAAAAGTTCGGAAGTCGTCCACTCGTCCCAGTGGCGAATTTTTAAATATTACAATATAGTTCTGGACTAATAGAAACAAAAGGATTGATTATTCGGAATTTCCCAAGCCTGCCAAAGTCAATTATAGGATACCACCTTCTTTTTGGACCGAAGCAGCGCCTTTTTCAAATCTATTATAACTATCTGGGCAGATTTCCGGCCCATTTTTGGAGCCATTATGATTGCCACTATTTTTTTCCCATCCGGGCCCCAGCTATTGTCGGACATAACCATTTGTTTGCCGGTATATTCTTGATAACCCGGCTCGTTAAAATATGTAATTCTTTCTTTGTTGGAACCATCGGCGTCCATTATCCACAAGTCCGTTTTGAGAGTTAGTCCCCACTTGGAAGGGTTATACGGATATCCTTTGCTACTTATCCAAGAAATCTTTTTCCCGTCAGGTGAATAATGGGCATGTTCGTCCCACTCATCCTGCGTATTAGTCAATTGGATTAATTTTTGCGTTGCCATATCCATTTCCCAAATGTCATAATTGTAATAAGCCTCGGTACCCGACCCGATAGTACATAGAATTTTTGAGCCATCTACAGAAAACTCGTGTGCTTCGTACCATGTTTTTCCCGCTGGTTGATATGATTTTATATTTCCTAGATGGGGCGTGGGAGTTTCAATAAAATCAGCAATTTTAATTGCCCAATCTAATGAATTCTTACCAACCTTTTCCGACCATAAAAGCCTTTTGCCATCGCGAGAAAAACAGGGATGCAGTATCGCTCCGCCTATTTTAATTTTTGTCAGTTGATAAAATTTGTCGCCTTCGGGATTGGTAATCCAGAGATTATTGTGTAAGCCATGTCCTGCTTCGGTGTAAGCATAATCTATTTCTTTGGTATGGGGTAAGGCCGGGTCTTGAGATTGAAAGACAATATATTTACCACTGGAATGCCATGTTGGTTGTCCATTATGTAATTGAGGAATGCCCGGTTTATTACCTGTCAGACATTTCGCCCCAGAACCGTCCGGATTCATTGTCCATAAATCATAATATCCGTCATAGCCATACCTACAGTGAGTTATTATATTATTGGTATGTGACCAATCTACTCTTCCACCTCTTTTATCAACAATGACGGTGATGATTGTATCCGTCGGCTGTTCTTCAGACCCACCAGAAGAAAAAACTGCAAAAATGATGGAACAAAAAAGAAATAAAATAATATCCAACTTGGTTTTCTGTACTATACCGCTGTCATACCTTCCTAGCCACCTTAATCTGTTTTGTCGAGTAGGCATCTTGTATACCCTCCTTGTTGATATTTAATATACACACTGGGTTTGTAATTGGCCTCTCTAAATGTTATCACCTTGCTAAAGTCAAGTCAAAGTTAATTACGACTGGAGGGTGGAGTAGGGGGGATAACAAGAAAAGGGGGGTATTTTAAGCCTGATTCCGGTTCGAACCTTGTTCAACTCTCCTTCAACACATAAGAAAAGGCCCAGTTTGTCCACCGCTGGCTGAAGACGTACAACTCCCCCGTATCGAATTACCCAAAGTTTAGGGTAAGTCAAAACTGATTGCGACAGGATGGTGGGGAGTGACGACGACGATTTGACAATTATGGGGCATTTTGGCACAATAAAGAGATAAGGGGGCCTATGTTGACCAAGCGGATTATTCCCTGTCTAGACGTGAAAGACGGCCGGGTCGTTAAGGGAGTACACTTTCAGAACCTCAGGGATGCCGGTGACCCGGTTGAGGCCGGCGCCACTTACAGTCAGGAAGGAGCAGACGAACTGGTTTTTCTTGATATTACCGCTTCCTTTGAGAGACGGGGTACTCTTCTGGAGGTAGTGGAGAAGACAGCCGGTTCGGTCTTTATTCCTCTGACCGTGGGTGGCGGTATCAGGAATATTATTGATATCAAGGATATCCTGCGGGCCGGTGCAGATAAGGTTTCCCTGAATACCAGTGCGGTGGAAAATCCGGATTTAATTGCTACCGGCGCGGAGAAGTTCGGTAATCAGTGTATGGTGGTGGCGATTGATGCCAAGATGTCCGGACCGGAGGAATGGGAGGTCTACACTTACGGCGGCCGGAAGCCCACCGGACTCTCTGCGGTTGACTGGGCGAAGAAAGTGGTAACCCTGGGCGCGGGTGAAATTCTCCTTACCAGTATGGATAAAGACGGGACGAAGTCCGGCTATGACGTTCTTCTTACCCGGAAGGTATCGGAGGCGGTTACGGTGCCGGTTATCGCCTCCGGTGGGGCGGGCAAATTAGAACATCTCTATGAAGTTTTAAACGAAGGTCGGGCTGATGCGGTTTTAGCGGCAAGCATCTTTCATTACGGCGAGTATACTATTAAGCAGGTAAAAGAGTTTTTGTCCGGCCGGGGTATCCCGGTTCGTCTGGAGTGAATAAATGACCATTCGTGAAGAATTAGAAAAGCAAGGCAGGTGGCTTTTTGAACGGCGAAGTTACCTGCCTTTTTTAATTCTTCCAATTATGTTCATTGCTTTAAAACACTCTGAATATTTGGAGAGGACTTTTGGGTGGGAGTCATTATGGGAGATTCCCTGTTTATTGGTATCTTTTTCCGGTCTGGCTATACGTTGTTTTACCATAGGGTATGTCCCCAAAGGGACATCGGGCAGAAACACAAAAGGACAGATAGCAGAAGTGCTTAATACCACCGGAATGTATTCCCTGGTTCGGCACCCTCTTTATCTGGGGAATTTCGCAATTTTTTTAGGGATAACATTATTTATTCAGGTATGGTGGTTTGGTTTAATAACTCTTTTAGCATTCTGGTTATATTACGAGCGGATAATTTTTGCCGAAGAAAAATTTCTGGAAGAAAAGTTTGGGTCATTATTTTTGGCCTGGGCCGAAAGGACACCGGCTTTTCTGCCGCGATTCAAAAATTGGCAAAAACCTGGTTTGCCGTTTTCATTCAAAAATGTTCTGAAGAGGGAATACACTGCTTTCTTTGTAATAACTACAACTTTCCCTTTTCTTGATTTTATGGCAGACCTGCTTGGAGAAGGGGAAATAAAGTTAGATTCAGGCTGGAGTTTATTGTTCATCGTTGGGTTAATAACGTATTTTACCCTGAGAACCTTAAAAAAGAAAACAAAAACACTTAATGTTGAAGGACGATAGAATATCACAATCGTTTTATCATACTCGTAAACTGCAGGCGTATTTCCTATATAACCTTCTTTTCCACTTAACCCTTCCCTATTTTATTCTGGTTACTTTGAACCGTCATTTCCGCCGTGGAGGCGGTTTTAATGGGGTGCTCAGTCGTTTAGGACTGGGGTTTCCCGCATCCGGTAAGCCTGTTTCCGGCAGTATCTGGGTTCAAGCGCTTTCCGTAGGCGAAGTAAACATCAGTACCCTTCTGGTTGAGGCGCTTGAAAAAGAACTGAAGCGTCCTGTATTTCTTACTACCACTACCCCGACCGGGTTCCGAACCGCCCGGCGGTTGTTTCCGGATGTACCGGTGGCCTATTTCCCGCTCGACCTGCCTCTGGCGGGTTTCTTTTTTATCCGACGGTTCAGACCCTGCCTTTTTATTAGTTTGGAAACAGAACTCTGGCCCAATCTCTTATTTAATTTAAGCCTTAAAAAGATTCCCGCGGTTTTGATTAACGGCTGTCTCTCTCCGCGTGCCTACCGCAGATACCGAAGAATCCAAAAAATTCTGGCGCCGATTCTGGTTCAATTCCAGGCTTTTGGCATGCGCAGCCGGGAAGAAGCAGAGTGGATAAAAGAATTGGGGGCACCGCCGGAGAGGGTGTCTGCGACCGGTAACCTGAAGTATGATTTGGTAGTTTCAGTAGCCCAGCGGATATTGAAGGAAGAGGCAGGGGTAAATAATATCCCCTTCAATCCCCCTTTGCAAAAGGGGGAAGAAGGGGGATTAGGAATTGTTTTCGGTTCCATTCATCCGGAAGAGGAGGAAATGGCGATAGATATTTCCGAAAGACTATTAGTCCGGCATCCGGATTTGAAGATTGTTTTTGGGCCGCGCCATTTAGAACGGAGTAATCTATTTTCAATCCTGCCTCAGCGAGGCTTGAAATTTCAGGTTCTTTCCAAACTTTTGAGTAAAGAAAAGGTTCAGGAAGACGATACCCCGTATTTAATCTTTGATGTAATGGGATGTCTAAACAAGGCGTATGCCTCTTGTAAGTCTGCCTTTGTGGGCGGAAGTCTTACCATTTTTGGTGATGGCGGACATAATGTCTTGGAGCCGGCGGCTTTTGGGAAACCGGTTACCTTTGGTCCCCATGCCTGGAACTTCCGGGAGGAGGGAGACCTTTTAATCCGGGCGGGCGGCGCGGTTTTAGTGAACAACCCCGAGGGACTTTATCGTTTCTTTGACCGGTGTCTTTCCGAGCCGGAATGGGCTGAAGATGTCGGGCAGAAAGGTTGTCAGGCTGTCCGTCAGCATACCGGTGCGACCCGGCGTTCCATAGATATCATTAAATCAGTTCTTTCCGCGCAATGACTGGTTGGTTTATTTCTATTATGTACTGGTGGTATAATATTAAGCGATGAATCTATTGATCAAGGGTGGTCGGGTAATCGACCCGGGGCAGAAAATTGATGGAGTTTTAGACCTTCTTTGTGCCGGTGATAAGGTGGTAAGACTTGGCAAGAATATTACTCCGGATAAAGGGATTCGGGTGATTGATGCCGGAGGACTGATTGTTTCGCCCGGGTTTATTGATGGACATTGTCATTTACGGGAACCAGGCCGGGAGGATGAGGAGACGATTAAGAGCGGTGCAGATTCGGCCGCCAGCGGCGGATACACCACAATCCTGGCGATGCCTAACACCAATCCCTGTATTGATAACGGTTTCCTGGTGGCTTTTGTACTCAATAAGGGTAAAGAAACACCCATTTCAGTACTTCCCATCGGTGCGATTACCAGAAACCGGCAGGGCAAAGAACTTACGGAAATGGTTGACCTGGCAAAAAACGGTGCGGCGGCGTTTTCCGATGACGGTAGATGTGTTGCGGACAGCCAGGTCTTACGCCGGGCGCTGGAATACGCCAGAATGGTAAACCGACCGGTCATTGACCATCCGGAAGATTCGGCTCTGGCCCGGGAAGGGGTAATAAATGAAGGTAAACTCGCCACACTCTTAGGGTTAACCGCTATTCCGAAGGAAGCCGAAGAGGTGGCGGTCTTCCGGGATATTGCGGTGGCTTCCTTAACCCGGGGACATCTTCATCTTGCCCATCTTACTACCGCGGGTTCCATATCCCTTCTTCGGCAGGCAAAAAGGTCAGGCTTTCCAGTAACCGCCGAGGTTACTTTCCACCACTTAACCTTAACCGAAGAGGCGGTAAAAGGATATAACACCAGCGCCAAGGTCAGCCCTCCTTTACGTACGGAAGAAGATGTCAGAGCGCTAAAAGTGGCGGTCAGGGATGGTACGGTGGATATCATTGTGACCGACCACGCACCCCACAGCCGGGAAGAGAAGGAGACCGACTTTGACAGCGCGGCTTTCGGGATGCTGGGGTTTGAGACCGCCTTGCCCCTTTTATTGAGACTAACAAAAGAGATTCCCTTGAATCAACTGATTGCCTGCCTTACGGTCAGACCGGCCCGGGTATTTGGTCTTTCTGACCGGGGCACCCTTAAGAAAGGTTTGCGGGCTGATGTCACCGTCTTTGACCCCAAAGCCGAATGGACGCTGACCACGGATAACATCAAATCCTTAAGTCAGAACACGCCTTTTTTGAATCAAAAGATGGCTGGCCGGGTAGTCTATACGGTTTCTTCCGGCAAAGTAGTGGTTGACCGCTCAAAATACGGGTTCTCTATCCCTTGAATGGGATAGGGCACTTATGTCATCCTGAGGCGCCAGCCGAAGGATCTCAGATTCTTCGCTTTGCTCAGAATGACAAACATAAGACGGAGGTTTATAGTGAAGAAACCAACACTGATGGAAGAAATGACGGTAAAAGAGGCCGGTCAGGCTATCAAAGACGGAAGGGTAATACTGCTTCCGGTCGGTATTTGCGAACAGCACGGATTTCACCTGCCGCTTTCCACCGATATCCATAATGCGGTTGAGATTTCCCATCGCGCCTCGGCCGAGAGTGGTGCCGTAGTTGCACCGGTTCTCAACTATGTCTTTTCCGGTGGCACCCTTCCGGGAACGATTAATATCAGTCCGCCGGTAGTCTCTCTGATGATTGGCGAAATCCTGACTTCTTTAAGTCAGCAGGGATTTAAGAAGATTATCATCGTGCCGGGTCACGGCGGAACCGAAAACGAACAGGCGATTAAAGACGGGATAGATTTTTTCTTAAGGAAGAGATTGCCGGATAAGAGTGTAACGGTGGCGTTATTCCTTTTCTGGAAATTATCCGAAAATTTTAAGAAGGCGTTTGCGGAAAAAGACTTTCACGCCGGCTATATGGAGACTTCCCTGATGCTCTACTGGCATCCGGAGTTGGTTAAAGAACCGGTGGTTCTGGATGAACCGGAGATTTTGGCGATGATGCGCCGGGACCAGGATGCCTATCAGGTGAAGGAGAAGCCGGTTGACGATGAAGCGGTTTTTCCTTACATCTCCCAGCATCCCAAAATAAAAGTCGGTGTAATGGGCTATCCGGAACGAGCCAGCGCCGAATTAGGCCGGAAGATCTGCGAAGAAGCGGTGGGTGAACTGGTCCGTCTCATCCAACGTCTGATGGAGGTGAACGATGGAAAAGAATGAAGAGAAGAAGGATTTGTATACCGGCAGTGATACGGAAGGCGGTATTACCTCCGGCTATCAGATGAATGACGGGGTGCCGCTGAAGGTTCCGTATTCTTTCTTCGGCTCCATTTACGATGGAGAAGAAGAGAAGATGGTGCTGAAGGCGATGAAACAGGATTCCCTTACCATGGGGCCGCAGGTGCAACTCTTCCAGAAAGAGTTTGCCGACGTCCACGGTGTTAAGCATGCTTTTGCGGTCAGTAACTGCACCACCGCAATGCACGTGGCGACCCAGGTATTTAATATCAGGGAAGGCGACGAAGTGATTGTTACGCCGAATACCTTTATCGCCACTTCCCTGGTGATATTAAAAGAAAAAGGCCGGCCGGTTTACGCTGATATTGACCCGCGTACCTTCAATATCGACCCGGCGAAAATTGAGGAGAAGGTTACCCCGCGTACCAAAGCGATTTACGTGGTCCACTACGGCGGTCAGATGTGCGATATGGACCCGATTATGGAAATTGCCCGGAGGCACAACCTCTATGTTCTGGAAGACTGCGCCCACGCGCCCGGCGCGGAATACAAAGGCAGAAAAGCCGGTTCCATCGGTGACGTCGGTTGTTTCAGTTTCCATTCCTTAAAGAATATGACTACTTTGGGCGAGGGCGGCATGATTACGACCAGCCGCGATGACCTGGTTGATGCCATCAGTAAAATGCGCTGTATGTCTATCGGCCACTGGCCGGCAGGGCAGACCAGGTTTACCTTTGGAGATACCACCCTGGTCAAGGAAGGAGTTACTGACTACTGGCTCCCTTCCCACTTTGACGTTGAGGACACCAACGGTCATTTTGGCAACAATTACCGGATGAATGAACCCCAGGCTGCCTGTGGCCGGGCTCAGTTAAAAAAATTAACCATGCTTAGCGAAAAGAGGCGGGAAAACGGCCGGTACCTGAACGAAGGGCTGAAAGGACTGAAAGGGATTACGCCGGTCTATGAAGACCCTAACTGCTACCACGTCTATCATTTATACACCCTCTGTGTGGAAGAGGAAGAATTAGGTGCGAGCCGGGATGATTTTATGCGGGTTCTCTATAAGGAGGAAGGGATTCAGGGAATTCTGCACTACCAGCCGACCTATGACTTTACCGCGCTCAAAAAATTAGGCTGCGGTAAGGAACGCTGTCCCAATGCGGACAAGTTTTTCTACCGCCGGGAGATGAACCTGCCGATGCACCCCAGGCTGACCAGGGGCGACTTAGACGCCATAATTACTGGAATCAGAAACGCGGCCAAAAAGGCAGCCAGCCGTTCCGGCCGGTAAGTTAAAAGAAACAAGCATTACGAATTTATTGCCCCGTTGGTTTTTGAGTATGTCTCAAGAAATCAGCCTCTCCCCTTTTATAAATACTCTAATCATTGTCATTCTGAACGCAGTGAAGAATCTGGTGAGAAATTAATGGGTCCAAGAATGGTTACCAAAGAAGAGATAAAGAAAAGGTTGAAGGCGTTAGGCTTGAAGAAGGGTAATATCGTAATGGTGCACAGCGCTTTGAGTAGTTTGGGTGAGGTTGAAGGCGGTGCGGAAAAGGTTATTGATGCCATCCTGGAAACAGTGGGTAAAGAAGGGACGGTGGTGATGACGTACCCTTTAGGTGGGGCAGAGGTTACCAGGATGTTCAGTATGCGCCCTGATGTGGTGAAGAGTGGCCACCCAACTCATTCGGTTTCAGCCTGGGGGAAGAGAGCAGGGAGATTGGTTGTTGACCACATCAAAGCGGAAACCGCCTGCGGAAAAGGTACGCCCTTTGCCAAACTAATAGATTGGGGAGGCTATATCCTGCTTTTAGGTGTTGACCAGGATAGAAGTACTACCTTGCATACCATTGAAGACTATGCTGATGTACCGTACCTTTCCGAGAAGGAGGTTAAGTGCCGGGATGAGAAGGGGCAGGAGAAGACCAAAGTACTCAAGAGGTTTCCTGGTCCGCACCGGAATTTTATCGGTATGGACCGGCTCTTCCGTGAGACCGGCGTAATGAAAACCGGTAAGATTGGCAATGCGGTGGTCCGTTTGATGAAGGCTAAAAAGATGGTGCAGGTTGGCTTGGAGGCTTTAAGGAAGAAACCGGAGGTTTTTCTCTGCGACAACCCTAACTGTACGGATTGCGTGATGCAGAGGGGCAAGATAAAGTCTGCCCGGCTGAAGGAAGAATCTTTTATTTTGACCGCGGTCAGCGACGAAGTCGGCTCGGAAACCGACGAGATTATGACCGTCCTGCAGGGAGAAGGTATCAGCCACGTGGAGTTGCGTAAAGTAGAGGGCAAAGAGTTATTAGACCTTTCCGGCAGTCAGACTCAAGAATTAAAGAAGAGGTTGGCAGATAAAGGTTTTTCGGTTTCTTCTTTAGATACCGGTATTAACCGGATATCTTTAAAGGGAGACTTAATTGCCAACATGGACCGGTGTAAGAAATCGTTGGACCTGGCAGAGATTTTTGGGGTCAAATATCTTATCATTTCTTCATTCTATCTGCCGGAAGGTAATGCCGGAAATTTCCGGAAAGAGGTTTTGGAAAAGTTAGGGGAAATGGCAGCGTTGGCTCAGGAGCGAAAGGTTGCTCTTCTGATTGAGAATGAGCCGGGTACCTATTGTTCGGGTTCAGCCCGGTGTGAAGATGTTATCCGGAGCGTAAATTCTCCTTATTTGCGTCTGGCGTTCAATCCGGCAAACTTTGCCCGGAATGGCGAAAAACCTTTTCTGGGTATTCCCTCCCGGGTAAGGAAACTTAGCGGTCTTTTGTACATTAACGACGGTCTCTTTTCCGGTTCATATCAGTTGCCGGGCTACGGTAATGCGGAGATAAAGGAACTGATTTCCATCTTGCGGTGCCGGAGTTTTGGCGGCTTTTTTTCTTTTAAACCTTGTTTGGGAGCGGGAAGAGAAAGTTTCAAGAGGTCAGCCTCTGCCTTCTGGCACCTTTTGGATACAATGTAGGATTAGGTATTCTCAAACAACATAGATGTCATTCCGGCATGTAATAAGCCGGAATCTATTTTTTTAAGTACGAGGTGAAATGAAAATTATCGATTTGACTACTGAAATTACCGGAGGGGTTTCGCGGACGCTGGTGCCGATAAGGATGAAAGACAGCCTCTATCAGGGGATTATCCATAATCTTGTGCTGTCCTCCATGTCCGGGACCTATCTGGACCTGCCGGGCCATATCCTGGAATTTGACAACCGCCTGGATGCGGGTAATTATCCGCTGGAAAAACTCTTTATGGTGCCGACTACGGTAATTCGTCTGAAGCGGGAGGGTTTGGGAAGGGAGATAAGGGCGGAGGAACTGAAGGCAACCGGTATTTCGGTTAAAGGAAAGGGGCTTATTATTGATACCGGCTGGAATCCGAGGTCTATTGATTCTCCGGAGGTATATTTTTACGGAAAGGACGCGGTCGGGTGGATAATTTCTCAGGAGATAGACCTGTTCATCTCTGACGTATACGAGAACCATGCTGACCCCAGGGGTATCTTTGTAGAACTCTTTAAGGCTGGAATCTCTTGTGTCTGTATCCCGGTAAACTTAGATAAGATATCAAAGGAAGAAGTAAAGATTTGTGTGGTGCCTCTCAAAATTCCCGGTGTGGTTCAGTTGCCCTGCCGGCTATTGGCGATAGAAGAATAGTCTTTCAGACCAGAGGTCCGTAGAGTCCGTTTAATTTAACCAGGTGGTTCTTCTCTGAAAATATTCAAATCATTACGGGAATTAATACTGAATAAAGTATAATAAAATTATATATAAATTATAAATAATACTTGACAAAACATCTTTTTTGAGGTAGAATAGGTATAAAATGAAAATTGATAGAAAAAATTCGGTGCCTTTTTATATTCAAGTGAGAGAAAACATCCGCTCCCAGATAGAAAACGGAGAAAAAAAGTCCATGGAATCTCTCCCTTCCGAAGATATTCTATGTAACAAATACAAGGTGAGCAGAATAACAATCAAAAAAGCTCTGGGAGATTTAAAGAGAGAAGGTTATATCGTTCGTATACAAAGAAAAGGGACTTTTGTTAATTTTGAAAAACCCCGAAAAGAAAAAAAACAAGAACTCATGATAGGCGAGAAATTACTTGCTTTTGTCGTTCCCGACATAGAAGATATTTTCATTTCTGAAATATACCCGGGAATTAAAAAAGTTGCGACTCAGAATGGATACCAAGCGGTTATCTTCAGTTCTGACAAAAGCATAGAAAAGGAAGTCGCCAATATTGAACTATTAAAAAAAAGTAATATCCCGGGGGCGATTATATTTCCTTGCTGGGGCAGGTTTAACGCGTTACAAATTCTTGAGTTGAAAAAGAGAGGTTATCCTTTCGTTCTTATTGACAGATATTTCAGAGATATCCAGACAGATATGGTTGTGGTTGATAATTACCGGGGAGCCTATCAGGCAGTCAAGTACCTTATTAGTTTAGGCCACAGAAAAATCGGGCACATTATGGGTGCGGATTGCACTTCCAATGAAGATAGATTTGAAGGTTATCGGGCTGCTTTGAACCAGGCGGGTATTCCATTCAATTCCTACCTGGTTAGAAAAATTCAGCCGTTTGAAACTGAAGGCAGCCTTAGGTTTGAACCGGATGATGTTGGGGGGTATAAAGAAACCCTGGCTCTTTTAGCCCTGAAAAAAAGGCCTACCGCTATCTTTGGGGGAAATGACTATCTGACTCTGGGTTGCTGTAAGGCTGTAAAGAAAATGGGGCTTAAGATTCCTGACGATATATCCATCGTGGGTTTTGATGATTTGAAAATTTCCTCCTACAGGGAAATTCCTTTAACCACGGTCCGGCAGCCAAAATATGAAATCGGAAAGAGAGCCTGCGAGATTTTAATTAAAAGAATAAAAGGAGGCTGGGTAAAAAAGAAGGTGGAAAAGATAATCTTACCGACCGAATTAGTCACCAGGGAATCTTGTGTAGCAGTAATGACAAAAACATAATTGTAGGGGTCGGATTTATCCGACCCGAATATAAAAACATTACAAGAAAGGAGAAGATTTATGCCTAAGATAGGAATAGCGGTAATAGGGTGTGGTAGTATTGCCAACCTGGCTCATTTTCCATCCATTGCCCGGTCCGAGGAAGTGGAACTCATCGCTACCTGCGATATAAATGAAGAAACAGCCAGAAAAGCCAGCCGGAAATGGCAGGCGAAGTCCTGGTATACTGATTACCAAAAGATGCTCAAAGAAAGAAATGACCTGCAGGCAGTCATTATCGCCTCCCCGCCCAAATTTCATTGGGCCCAGGGCATGGCGGCGGCGCAGGCCGGACTGCATATCCTGATGGAAAAACCCCTGGCGGTTACCAATCGGGAAGCCTGGGATATCGTAAAGGCCGCAAAGAAAGCAAAGATAAAACTGATGGTTGGCTGCGACCGCCGTTTCTGGCGCCAGAACCAATGGGCGAAACAACTTACGGAAGAAGGCGTCATCGGAAAGGTGATGATGGGTAAGACCACCATGCACGAGCACGTCAAGTTTTACCAGGATAACATCGCCTACACCGACTTCCGCCTCCATCCGGAAATAATCGGCGGAAGTGCGGTTTCCGACACCGGTGCCCACGCCATTGATCTTCTAATCTGGCTTTTGGGCTCGCCGGTAAAAAGGGTGATGGGTATTGCCGACCGCAGAGTCCTTCCGGCCGATTACACTAAGTGTGACGACACCGCGGTAGTTATGATGGAACACGAAAACGGCGCCCTCGGCCACGTCAGTTGCAACCGGTACAGCCCGGTCGTCTCTCAGTTTACCGAACTTTACGGCACCGAAGGGACCATCTTTACCAGTTCCGACGCCCAGAACCCTTACCAGACCGTCCCGCTGGCGATTTATACCACCAAAGATTACAGCCAGGACCAGCTTCCGGAAGTCATGCGTCAATATCGCTGGCCCCAGGTCTTCTGGGCTGAGGACTTGATTACCAAACCGGTTCAAAAACGCTGGGTGTCCATTTGCCCGCCCAGAGAACCGAATAACTACTACTACCTTTGGCAGCACTTTCTTGACTGCATCGTCAACGACAAGGAGCCGCTGACCAATGGTGAAGACGGAGCCAGGGCGATAGAAGTAATGTGCGCGGTTTTTAAATCAATGCAAACTAACTCTTGGGTGGAATTGCCGCTGAAAGAAGAGGTAATCCCGCCATATTACAAACCGGAAAGGAGAAGATAGAAAATGTCCCAAATTAGAATCGCGGTAATCGGCGTAGGTAACTGCACCAATTCTTTGGTCCAGGGCAGGTATTACTACAGAGACCTAAAAATCAAGAAAGGCGAGGTAATCCCGGGACTTATGCATCCTGATCTCGGAGGTTACAAGGTCAGCGACATAATCCCGGTAGTTGCTTTTGACGTTGACGAAAGAAAAGTAGGCAAAGACCTCTCGGAAGCCATCTGGGGAGCGCCCAACTGCACCGCCAAGTTCGCAGACGTCCCCAGGCAAGGCGTTAAGGTCCTGATGGGTCCTGTCCTGGACGGTGTCACCGACCACCTGAAGAAGTATGTCAAAGTCTCCCAAGCAAAGGAGATAGATAATTCGGACAAGGTCGCCGGAATCCTGGCGG
>JAZDPL010000065.1:0-68480 GCA_043797665.1 Candidatus Omnitrophota bacterium | reverse complement strand
GCGTGCCACAGCCAATCTCTGTACCATTGCCCACATTACTCTCCTGGTTGTTGCTTACCTTGCCTCTTTTGTCAAAGAACCGAAAAGAATTCGGTTTGTTAAAAGCTTCATCCCGAATCTTTAGTTTCGTGAAGCCCTAGCAAAAACAGCAGGAATCCCAACGAACTCATCAGGGGATATCTTTTGTATAGAAAAATCAATACAACCACCTTGTTCAGGACTTAGAATTTTAATATACAGAATATTTGAAGAAATAATAACCCACTCGCCAACCTCTGGAGTGGTTAGGTAGTTATATGTGCAATTAAGACTGCGTGTTGTTGTTGCATAAGAATATGTCCCATCGCCATCATCTGTAAAGGTTATAGTGTCGGTAAGATAATATAAGAGACCGGTTGAGTCAACTGAAACATAACTCAAAAACTCAGGTTTTACTTCCAATATAACCGAAGTATACTGCCACGTCCCGACCAATTCTGCCGGCGAAGAAAACCCTGTAGTTATATTACTTGTATGTCTTGCTGACGTATTTGCCGCCACATCAGTGTTATTACTCACCTCAGTATCAAAATCGCTAACCTGACTTGCTGTAATAGAAATGCCGGTAGACTTATCCCAAGCAGAATATACTGGGTCGGCTTCTGAACCGTGGAAGAAATCGGTATCATTCAGGGTTATTTCTTGTCCGGTTACAACGATAGGAGATATACCGGTAGCGGAATCGTGAGATTTAACAACCAAATTGACATAGGTGCTACTGTCAGCGTCAACTTTACCATCATAGAAATTCTTTAAGGCAGTTGTAAAAGACTCCTGCGTTCCATCAAGAGTTGCCTTATTGGAATGGGTATGTAAGTCGTAGTAATTAGTGCCGTCGTTGGTGTATTCCCACTTATCCAACCCGGCATTGTACCGAATCTGCGAGGTATCTGAGTCTGTGGTATCCGAACCCGCAAATATGGTATCCGTCTGCACTCCTTCCATAACGCCAAACCTGTTTTGGGAATAATCAAGTGTAAGTGCCCCTGCGTTATGGTTATATATATTGTTATACCCTAAAAATACTAAAACGTAAAGGAACAACCACTTTTTTGCAGTAAACATCGGTACCTCCTTTATTAATCAACGCCTTTTTTAAAGGACGAGATTGTTTCGGCACATTACGCCTCACAATGACATAACGTTATTTTTTCTCTGTTTTTGTTTTGGACTTTTGAGCTTTCTTGTCTTCGGCGGGCAGTCTGATTTCGTCGCCTACCTTTATCTTTGCCTGGATTGTTTCTGCCGGTTTAGATTCAGCTTTTGTTTTGCTATCCTGGATTTCTTTTATCTGAGCACAGACTATCCTCTTAAATTCACTCTCCGCACTATTATTGTCAGCAATTAGAAAGGTCCGCTTTTCAACTTCTGTCTTCCCATCAAAATAAGTAACCGTTATGTTTAGACAACCTCGGTCCTTTTCTATACCGGTAACTTTACCAAAAATTTCGGCACGTAATGAAGAAGATAGTAACAGAAGCCCAGCCACAAAAATCAACGTTTTTCTCATCGTCTTACCCTCCAACTTCAGTTAAGTTTATCGTGGCTACCCACCAGATGGTATAGTCTGCTCCCTTTACCCTGATTACCAGAGCGTCCACATAATTGTTGGCTTCTATGTTTGCATCCCAGTCAGACTGGTCTTCCGCAAGTACTGTCTTGGTGACATTGCCCACGAAAGCGGTAGTATTAAGGCCTGCCCGCTTTATTACTCCTTCAAATTTATAACCCGCACTGGTAGAGGTTTGCCGTGCCACTACAAAAATCTGGAATGCCCAGGTGGTATGTTCTGGTACAACTGCGTGTAGACTTGATCCATCTATAAACAAAGTGTCTGTCGTGGCTGAATCTGTTCTTTTTCGCGCTATCAGTTGGGAATATTGGGCATCTCCCTCGGAGGAGAATTTCCCTGAGGCGTGGGCGTGTTGGCCATAACGTATAGCATAAGACCGACTTCCTTCTGCATGACTTGCATCACCGACGGCAGTTGTATAATAACCCTCTGCATGACTATATTTCCCAGCATTGGTGTAATACCCTTCTGCATGACTCGCTAAATCACCTGCCACGGTGCCCTGTCCTTCTGCATGGCTGTTTTCACCCCCTGCCAAAGAATTATCTCCTTCTGCATGAGCATGCCTACCAGTTGCTTCTGTTTGATCACCTTCTGCGTGACTTGCTGAACCACTTGCACGAGTGTCATGACCTTCTGCAAACGAATAGTTTCCAACATTTCCATTGTCCCAACTTGTGTCTTCGCAATACCCGGCCCGAAACGCACCTTTCTCTTTATTGAAGAAAAATCTTGCGGCTTTTGCTGGGGTATCATCATTCAAATAATCTGAACCAAAGACAAAATTATCGGTTAGAGGAGCTACATCAGTATCTTGACACACTGACTCCGTTGACTCAACTGTTGTTATTCTAAAAACATCAGTTGCTTTTGCCGTTACCGCCAAAGACAATATCCCTAATAATACCCCCAACATAATGAATATCTGCCTCTTCATAGGCTATCCTCCAATGACTTAATTAAATAAGAAATCAGGGAAACAGGTAAGAATAACAGGGATGGTAAAGAAAGAAAAATTCTCGGAAGGAACAGGGATTTCCGTAGGGAGTAGGGAGTAGGGAGTAGGGAGTAGGGAGTAGGGAGTAGGGAGTAGGGAGTAGGGAACAAAAACGCAGATTATTCACCATAGTATTTAACAACCGGATTCCGGCTACAGGCATGCCGGAATGACATACAGCATTGATAGTATAGCACACTCCATTATTCGTCTGTCAAATTTTCGAGGCAGACCCCAGGAGAAAATTACAAAGTCTTGCTAAAGGGCTGTCAGCCCCTAAATACGGAGGTGGGGGACTTTAATCCGGCGCCAGAGGCGCATCAAAACAGGCCTGGAGAACCGGATTGCCTTATGGGGACACATTTCGTGGCAACAATAGCAGTAGATACAGTACGCCCGCTTAAATATCACGCCTCTCTTTCCCATAACTATTGCTTTGGGCTGACCGGGACATATCTTCCGGCAGTTACCGCACATTTTACAGACCGGCGGTTTAGCAAAAACAGGTATCGGAACCGCAAAAAACTTTACTATTTTTTTTAATTGATTGGGCAGGGGAACGGTACTGGAAATGGAACTCATCTGCATTGGCGGTTCAAAAACAACGGAACCCACCTTACCGAATTTCACTGTCTCACAGCCGCCCCGGGTTAATCTTTCCTGAAGGTAAATGGTCAACGCCGGATTAAGGGAAACTAATTTCATCGCCGTAATGTCCAAGGCCGGACAATCGGTGGAAGCGGCTAAAAAGCCCGCGGATTTCGCTCTGCCTCCGGAAGGACCTTCACCATCCATCCCCACCACTCCGTCGATAAAACCTAACCTGGGTTTAATCACATCGTGAACGTCAAGTAAAAACAGGGAGAAATGTTCTCTTCCGGCAAAACGCATGTGATATTCCGGTTTCAGGATGCCCGGAAGACATCCGTAAAGGTTCTTTACGCTTCCGGTGAAGTAACACTGGCAGTGGGTCTTAAGTTTTGCCGCGGAGATTACCGCATCAAATTCCAATATTTCCTTAGCGACCGGAACTCTCTTTACCATCCTGCCGCCAGGAAGAGGTAAAGAAACCGGACCGGTAAACTCAACGATGGAAACACCCAGCCGGCCAAGGTGTTCCGCTAATCCTTTTCTGGCAATGCATGCGGAAAGACTTCCCATCCCGGGACTGTCACCGACAGCGACCCGGCAACCGCAGTCCAGCAAAAGACTGCTTAAGGCTAATATGACCTGGGAATGGGTCGTAATCGGCTGGTCGTCACCCGAAGGTATCAGAAAGTTGGGTTTAATCAGGACCTTTTCGCCGGACCGGAAAAGGTGCCGGCAATCCAGGGCTTCAAACAGCGCAGCGGTTGCCCGGTAGACTTCGGCTGGACTATAACTCCGGCATTCGGCAACAAAAACCTTATCCATGGATAGGAAAATAGGGAGGGGTACATATGTCATTCTGAATCCCTGTGTGCTATACACAGGGGTGAAGAATCTCGAGATCCTTCGCTATCGCTCAGGATGACACTTCGTGTCATTTAGTGCGGGCAAAAGCAAGCGTGTTTTTGTTTATTTCGGCTACCTCTTCTCTGGTCAGACCTGCGCCCATGCCCACACCAAAATACCGCTCTTCGGTGAAAAGGTCCTCCTCCTGGTGGCCATCGGTGTTGATAACCAGATTCCCCCCGAATTTACGCCAGAGTTGAACTACGTGACCGTTGGTAAGAGCGTGCCCTTCCCGGGCAGAAATTTCCAGACGCACCCCGGCCTTTTTGGCGAAGCGAAAATCTTCCTCGGAAATTAAACCCGGGTGCGCCAGAATATCAATCCCGGATTCTAAGCCCTTCCGGTTTGTCCCGGAAACGACCGGCTCTGCCAGGGTCTCACCGTGGACCACAACCAGTTTGGCACCTAACCGCCGCGCCTCTTTGACCAATCCGGGCATAGAACCCGCAGGCGCATGGGTAACTTCCGCGCCCGGAATGACCTGGATGCCGTTTTTCTGCCGGTTAATCTCATCCGCCACCTTAACCACCTCCGGTACCACCCGGCTGATATTGGAAGTATCCACATGGTCAGTGATTGCGAAAATTGCATAACCGCGCACTAAAGCCCGACGGGCAAGTTCCATCGGAAGGTAGATACCGTCGGAAAGGAGTGAATGGGTGTGTAAATCTATCATCTTCATTTTTTACCGTCCCCTCTATTTGTCCCGGCCGGAAGCCTTGATCAGGTCAGCCCGGAATCCCGGGTCTACTTTATATCCCATACTTTCTACTTTATGTACGTCTTTCCAGACCTTGTCGTATTCTCCCTTATAATAATATGCCACCCCCCGGTTGTAATAGGCTTCGGCGTAGTTCGGGTTAATCTTAAGCGCCCGGAAGAAATCTGCGACAGCCTTATCATACTCTTCCTTTCCCCCGTAGGCGATCCCTCTTTTACAACAGGATTCAACATCGTCCGGGTTTATTTTAAGCGCCCGGGTAAAATCCGCAATCGCCTCATCATATTTACCGGTATTACAGTACGTAAATCCCCTCCCCGCATAGGTCGGTGCGTACTTCGGGTCGAGCTTCAGCGCCCGCTCATAGTCAGCAATCGCTTTCGGGTACTCTCCTTTGCAGGCGTACGCATTTCCCCTATCGGTGTAAGCGGAAACAAACTTCTGGTTAAACCCTATCGCTTGGTCATAATCAGCAATCGCTTTATCGTATTCCCCTTTCTTATGATATATAACTCCCCGGTTGTAGTAGGCGTTGGCATACTTCGGGTCAATATCCAGCGCTTTGATAAAATCGGCGAGCGCCTTGTCGTATTCGCCCTTTTCCTTATAGGTAAGTCCGCGATTATTATACGCCCGGGAGAAATCGGGCTGAATCTCGATCGCCCGGCTTATGTCGGCAATCGCTTTGTCATATTCGCCCTTGAGACGATAGGCACGGCCCCGCTTATGGTACTCCTGCGCGGTCTCACCGGCTAAAACAAATTCACAAAACAGACTTAGCCCGAAAATAATTATTAAAATTTTAATCTTCATCTTAGGGGTTATGCCTTTAGACCATGAACCTCCACGTCAACTTTCACCACCCTCATTCCGGTCATCGCCTCAACCGCAGACTTTACCGCTTTCTGGATTTCCCAGCATACCTGGGGAATGTCACTGTTGTACGCCACTTCTATGGCTAATTCAAAAGCGATTCCGCCTTCTTTGACTTTTATCTTTACCGAATGCTGGGGGGCATGCCGCCCGAAAAGTTCCGCGATGCCACCGACCAGACCCGGGATGATTCTGGTAACTCCGGAAACCTTTCCCGCGGCGGTAGCGGCAATGGCTGAAAATACTTCGTGCTCAATTTTAACCGCGCCGAGTGTTTCATTTGTCATAGGGATTCTTTCTCCAGAATAGATTCTATGAGACCGACGTAATACCGCCCGCTCAGGAAACCCGAGTGTTCCAGGAGTCGTTTAAACAAAGGGATGGTGGTCTTAATCCCGGTAATTTCCATCTCGACCAATGCCCGGCGGAGCCGGTTTAAAGCCTCTTACCGGTCTTTTCCCTTCGCAATCAGTTTTCCCACCAGGGAATCGTAGTAGGGCGGTACGACATAGCCCGGGTAGATATGACTGTCAAAACGGATACCCGGCCCGGACGGAACAATCAAACTTTCTATTCTGCCCGGTGAAGGTTGAAAGTTCCGGGCCGGGTCTTCCGCATTAATCCGGCATTCAATTGCCGAACCGGAAAATCTGACCTCGCGCAGGGAAAAAGAAAACTTTTCTCCGTTGGCAATGCGCAACTGCTCCTTAATAATGTCAACGCCGGTTACCTCTTCCGTGACCGGATGTTCCACCTGAACCCGGGTATTCATTTCCATAAAGTAAATATTAAGCCGGTTGTCAACCAGAAACTCCACCGTTCCGACGCTGCGGTACTCGATATATTTTACCAAACGCCGGGCATAGGTACAAATTTTCCGTCTCATCCGGGGGGTAACCACCGGGGAAGGCGATTCTTCAACCAGTTTTTGGTGCCGGCGCTGCAAAGAGCAGTCTCGTTCGCC
Source organism: Candidatus Omnitrophota bacterium (assembly GCA_043797665.1). Taxonomy (GTDB): domain Bacteria; phylum Ratteibacteria; class UBA8468; order MWAK01; family MWAK01; genus CAZVUE01. The sequence goes on along the minus strand of JAZDPL010000065.1, from coordinate 61,819 downwards.
CAGGGAAACTACGTGTTTATGGTTATCCGCCATAATCTGGACCTCGACATGCCGGGGACGTTCCACATACTTCTCAAGATATACTTCCGGGTTGTCAAAAGCAGCCAGCGCTTCACTCTGGCAGGCATCCAGAGCCGGAAGCAGTTCTTTCGCATCCCGCACGATGCGCATCCCCCGCCCCCCCCCGCCGCCGGCCGCTTTCAAAATGACCGGGAAACCTATTTTACGGGTCAGATAAACCGCCTCTTCTTTACCTTTGATGGGCGAAAGGGTACCGGGTAAAATTGGAACGCCGGCTTCCACCGCATTACGTCGTGCCGTAGCCTTGTCTCCCATCAGGCGGATATTCTCCGCAGTGGGACCGATAAAGGTAATTCCGCTGTCTTCGCAAATCTCGGCAAAAGAAGCGTTTTCCGCCAGAAAACCGTAGCCGGGGTGGATGGCGTCACACCCGGTTACTTCAAGGGCAGAAAGGATAGACGGAATATTCAGATAACTCTCCAGGCTGGGTGGCGGTCCGATGCAGATTTTCTCCTGGGCAATCTTAACCGGGAGACTATTCCGGTCCGCCTCAGAAAAGGCGACTACCGAAGGAATTCCCAACTCGGTACAGGCACGCCAGATACGCAGAGCAATTTCACCCCGGTTGGCAATAAGCACTTTTTTAATCATGTCTCACCCTACCCGACCCACCGCATAATAGAGTACAAAAAAGAACGTGAGAACCAGCATCAACGGACTAATCTTTTCCTTTTTGCCCGCCAAAAGGTTAAGTACGGTATAGGAAACAATACCAAACGCCAGACCATGGGCGATATTGTATGTCAGGGGCATCATAATAATGGTTAAAAAAGCCGGCAGTCCTTCCGTAACGCTGGTAAAATCTATCTTCAGGACCGGTTCAACCATGTAGAGCCCGACCAGAATCAAGGCGGGTGCAATCGCCGCCGGAGGAAGGAGACCGGCAAAAGGAGCAAAGAAAAGCGCCAAAAGAAAGCAGGCTCCAACCGTGACCGCGGTTAAACCGGTCCGTCCCCCCTCCGCAACCCCGGCTGCACTCTCAATGTAGGTGGTGACCGTGGTGGTTCCGCAGGCAGCGCCGATGATGGTCCCACCCGCATCCACCATTAACACACCGGTCACCTCCGGAAAGGAACCTTTGGCATCGAGAATATTCAACTTGGAAGCCAGACCCGCCACGCTACCCACCGTGTCAAAAACATCAAAGAAAAGGAACGTGAAGATAACCGGAAGCAGATGCCACTGCAAGGCACCCACTATGTCCATCTGAAAGAAGGTTTGTCGAAACGTCTGCCAGGAAGGCATCTTTACGATATCAGAAATCGCTCCGGGAATCGGGGTAATCGTGGCACCGGAAGGACCGGTGAACACCATCCCCCACAGACCGGTGGCGATTATTCCCCATAAAAAAGCGCCCTTTATTTTCCTTGCCAGAAGGAACCCGGTGAAGATAAGTCCGGCCAACGCCAGAAGTACCTGGGGCGAGTGAAGGTTACCCAAACCCACCTTTACCGAAGGAACCGCAACGATAATGTCCGCATTCGACAAACCGATAAAAGCGATAAAAATGCCGATGCCGGCACTGGCTGCTAACTTCAGACTCATCGGGATACCCCGGAAGATTTCTTCGCGAAAAGGGAGTAACGTCAAAAGGAGAAAGAGAACCCCATCCCAGAATACACAGCCCAATGCTATCTGCCAGGGGACTTTCATCAGACTGGTCACGGTAAAGGCAAAAAAGACGTTATAGCCCATACCGGCTGCCAGAGCAAAAGGCAGGTTGGTGTGGAGCCCCATCAGGATGGTGGTTATACCTGCGGAAAGGGCGGTAGCGATTAACGCCGCTTCAAAATTTATTCCCCCCTGGGAAAGAAGGGAGGGATTAACGAAAAGGATGTAAGCCATCGTCATAAAGGTAACCAGGCCCGCCACCATTTCCGTACGGAGATTGGTCCCTCTCTGACGAAGATTAAAGGAAAACATAAAAATATTAGGGCAAGGCGCCTGCCCCTGCGTGTAGTAAGCAGGGGTATCAAACAGGTCTCAGCCTTGCATCATTTAAACCACCGCAATAATGAAGAGCGGTTCGCCGAATTCCACCGGTTTCCCGTTTTCTTTTTTAATCTCCAGCACCTTCCCGGCCACCTCGCTCTTGACGTGGTTCATCACCTTCATCGCTTCCACGATGCACAGGATGTCGCCCACCTTAATTTCCTGACCTGCTTCTACGAAAGACGCCGCACCGGAAGCGGGTGCCCGGTAAAAGGTGCCGACCAGGGGAGAAGTAACAATAACGCGCTTCTTGTCCGCCGGGGTTTCCGGTACAACCGATGAAGGAGAAACTAAATTTTCCGCACCTTTTCCGGCAAGATAAATCCTGAAATCCGGCCCCTCCGCTGATAAAATAAGCAGCCCGTGTTCTTCCATGAAATCGACAAATGGCTTCAACTCTTCTGGTTTCATAGTTATACCCTCGTAACGTACTCTTTGATTCGGGTATCCACCCGCACCGTGTCACCTTCGTTGATAAAGAGCGGTACCATTATCACCGCCCCGGTCTCAAGAGTGGCTGGCTTCCGGGTCGACTGAACCGTATCACCCCTCACGCCCGGGACCGTCTGAGCAATTTTTAAATCAACAAAATCCGGAATCTCTACACCGATGGTCTCATCATCCGCCTTTTTGATTCGCACCGCGTCTCCTTCCCGCAAAAAGGCCATTTTATCTTCCATAACGGTAAGTGGGAATTGAATTTCATCCATCGTCTCTTCGTTCAGAAAATAGGCACTCTCACCGTCCCGGTAAAGATATCGGCCCGTCTCTTCGGATATTTTGACCACATCGACCTTTTCGGAGGAACGCAGGGAACGTTCATAAATTTTGCCGGTCTTGACGATACGCAACTTGCATTTGATGTACGCAGGACCTTTGCCCGGTCTGACGTGCTGAAAAGCTACTACTTCCTGGAGGTCGCCGTCCAGAAGAAAAGCCGTCCCCGGTCGTAAATCGTTTGCGTTCATAGTATTTATGCGGGTTTGATAAATCAAACCCCTACATTTCCCGGAATTGGTGTAAGAAACGAAGGTCGTTCTCGTAAAAAAGGCGGATGTCCGGAATACCGTACTTTATCATCGCAATCCGTTCCACTCCCATCCCGAAGGCAAACCCGGTAATCTCCTCAGGATTATAACCAACCTTTTGCAGGACTTTCGGATGTACCATTCCGCACCCTAAAATTTCTAAAAAACCCGAGTGCCCGCAGGACGAACAACCCTTCCCCTGACAATTGGAACAGGAGATGCTCACCTCTGCACTCGGTTCCGTAAAAGGGAAGAACGCCGGCGTAAAACGAGTCTGCGAAGAGAAAGGAAAGATATATTCCAAAAAACAGGTGATAATACCCTTCAAGTGGGTGAAGTTAGTTCCTTTTTCAACCATCAACCCCTCAAATTGGTGGAAGACAGGCGAATGGCTGGCATCCAGCGCGTCCCTCCGGTAACACCGGCCCAACGTCACCATCCGGATTGGAGGCTTCTCTTTCTCCATCACCCGAATCTGTACCGGTGAGGTATGACTGCGCAGAAGAACCCCGGGTGCCAGATAAAAGGTGTCATGCAAATCCCGGGCCGGGTGGTCGGCAGGCGTGTTGAGGGCATCAAAATTATAATACTCGGTCTCAATCTCCGGTCCCTCCCGGAACTGAAACCCTAATCTTTCAAAAAAACCGACCATATCCTGACTCACCAGAGTCAAAGGATGGAGATGACCGGTACGAATTTCCGGACCGGGTAAAGTAAGGTCAAGGGGAACCTCTTCCTTTTCCTTTCCTTTCAGGGTATTTCCCAGGGTTTCCAGGCGGATTTCCATCTCTTTCTTTAAACGGTTGGCGTCCGCCCCTACCAGCCGGCGCTCTTCCGGCGACAAGCTTTTCAGATTATGCAGAATTGTAGTTAAAAAACCGTTTTTACGACCTAAAAACCGGATGCGCAAAACCTCAAGTCCTTCTTCATCCTGAACTTCAGCCAGAGCCTTTTCAAAATCCCTTTGTAACTCTTCAATATTCTTTACCATATCCCCTTTCATCCATTATTTATACAATCCGTACTGACCAATATATTCCCGTACCAAATCCGGCACAAGGTAACGAATACTCCGGCCCGCCTTAATCCGTTGACGAATCTCCCGGGCCGACACCGAAAAGATTCCCACGTTCAGAAATTGAAAATTGATCGCCAAAGGCAGATTTTCTGATATTATCGCACCCTCCCTTGGCACAACCACAAATGAAACCAGCGGCACCAACTCTTTAATTTTATACCAGGAACCCACCTCTTGAAAAGCGTCGGCACCTAAAATAAGATGGATTCTAACCTCTTTCCCGTAATTATTCAGGAAAAACTGAATCGTATCATAGGTATAGGACGGACCGTCACGATTAATTTCTACATCAGATGCCAGGAAGTCGGGGTTCCTTTGAGCAGCCAGAGCCACCATCCGGTACCGATGCTCGGCGGAAACTTCTGCCTCCTGCCGGTGCGGCGGAATGCCAGCCGGTACGAATATCACTTTATCCAGACCGACCTCTTCCCTCGCTCTCTCCGCAATAATGAGATGCCCGAGATGAACCGGGTCAAACGTCCCACCCAAAACTCCAATTTCCATGGTATAAAAGTGTCATTCTGAGCCAAAGGCGAAGAATCTCGTTTTTTGCCGTCCTGACCCTGAGCGAAGCAAAGGGGAAGAATCTATAGACCTTTCGTTTCACTCAGGGTGACACCCTAATGGGTGTCATATTTCATTGCCGGAGTTGTCCATTTCCGTAAATAAGGTATTTATAGGAGGTCAACTCCTGTAACCCCATCGGACCCCGGGCATGAATCTTATCGGTACTGATGCCAATTTCCGCACCCAAACCAAACTCAAATCCGTCCGTAAACCGGGTGGAAGCGTTATGATAGACCGCAGCCGCATCCACTTCCTTTAAAAACCGGCTGGCAGATTCTTTATCTTCGGTAATAATGGCTTCCGAATGACCGGTCCCGTACCGGTTAACCCAGACAATCGCCTCCTCCAAAGAACCCACAACTTTTATGGCGATAACCCGGTCAAGAAATTCAAAACCCCAGTCTTTCTCTCTGGCTGGTACGGATTCCGGTACCATCTTCCCGGTTTCCGGACAGACGCGCATCTCCACGCCTTTTTCCTTAAGACGCCGTGCCATCTCCGGCAAAAATTCTTCCGCGATGTCCCGGTGCACCAAAAGAGTTTCCGTCGCATTACAGGTACCCGGTCGCTGAGTCTTGGCATTCAGAGTAACTTCCCAGGCCATTTCTAAATTTGCGGCACGGTCTACATAAGTGTGACAGACGCCTTTGTAATGCTTAACCACCGGAATCTTGCTCTTCTCCACCACCAATTCAATTAAAGATTCGCCTCCCCGGGGGATAACCAGATTTATGTAATCAAAAAGTGAGAGCAGGTAATCGACCGCTGAATGCTCCCGGCTGGTAATCAGACCGACCACTTCTTCCGGGATACCGGCATCTTTTAACACCCCCTGCATCAGTTCCACCAGAAAAGCATTGGTTGACAAAGAATCAGAACCGCCTTTCAGAATCACCGCATTCCCGCTCTTCAAGCAGAGACCGGCTGATTCTATCGTCACGTCAGGCCGTGATTCGTAGATGATGGCGATTACGCCGATCGGCACCGAAACCTTCCGAACCAGAAGTCCGTTCGGTCTCGTTGTCTCCCACAAAATTTTATTCAAGGGATCAGGCAAAGACTCTACCGCGGAAAGCGATTCTGCCATCCGCAGAATTCTCTTCTCGGAAAGAGCCAGCCGGTCAAGATACGCTGAACTACGACCAGCCTCCTTTGCCAACACCACGTCCTTCCGGTTAACCTCGGCTATCCTCTCCTTATTCCTCAATATCTCTTCTTTCAGCAAGGAGAGGACTTGACTGCGCTGTTGGGTGGCGGTATTAGCCAGAAAGAGACTATTCGCCTTTGCGGATTTAACCTGTTCCAGAATCTTTTTTTTATCTTTCGCGTCCATACGGTAGTGGAGGAGTTGCCCCCTTATATTTTACTGTGAACCACTCCTTTTGGTCAACTTTAGCACCGTTCCCCTGTTTAGACAGGAAACTAAATAGTAACATTTTACCTTGTGGATAGATTTCAGGTATAATTATTATCAAAACACATTATGAAATGTAAGGGGTTTAGCAACCCCTAATGGAGGAAAATATGCTGGATGATGTTGTGATTTCCCGGGCGATTGTGGAAACTTATTTTCAGGACTTTCTTAACTATCTGGAAAATGACGTCGCGATTGCCGGTGCCGGTCCGGCCGGCTTAACCGCTGCCTACTTTCTGGCTAAGAAAGGCAGGAAGGTAGCCATTTTTGAACGCCAGTTAAGGGTTGGCGGCGGAATGCCGGGCGGCGGAATGATGTTCAACAAAATTGTAATCCAGGAAGAGGCGAAGAAAATTCTGGACGAGTTTGGCATCCGTTATCAAAAATACCAGGCAGGCTATTACGTCGCCGATTCGTTGGAAGCAATCTCTTTGCTTACCAGTAAAGCCATCCAGGCTGGCGCCAAAATCTTCAACCTGATTGCGGTGGAAGACCTTTCGCTCCAGGAAGGCAGGGTCAACGGCCTGGTTCTCAACTGGTCTGCGGTCAAGACCGCCGGTCTCCACGTTGACCCGATAACCATCCGGGCAAAAGCGGTGGTTGATGCCACCGGCCACGATGCGGTTCTCTGCCGGCTCCTGGTGGATAAAGGAAAGGTAACCCTGCGTACACCCACCGGTAAGGTTGCGGGCGAAGGTCCGATGTGGGCAGAAAAAGGCGAAGAGATGATTATCGCCAACACCGGCGAGGTATTCCCGGGACTTTTCATCGCGGGTATGACCGTAAATGCGGTTTTCGGCGGTCCGAGAATGGGCCCTATCTTTGGCGGTATGCTCCTTTCCGGGGAACGCCTCAGCCTCCTCATCCCCTAAAAAGAACCTCCATGGAGACGCAGAGATTGAGCAGTAAGGTTGCAGGAACTCTCAGAGTACTGGAGGAGAAATCCGGTCGTATTCTGTTTACTCTGGATGAAGGAGTAATTAGGAAAAACACCGCGGATAAGTGGCAAAGGGTGCGTCTTCCGGTTATCTCCACTTTTGAGAAGAGGCTATCTTTCAAAGGGGAATTGCCTTTGTCTGCAGGTCCGAAAGACTCTCAGTTATATCTAAAATTTGGGTTTAATAATGCGGAGGGCTTGCTCTTTCTTGAAGGTAAACCCTACTGGGGCATAGACAGAAACCACAGCCTGGTCCCCCTGCCTATTACATGCAGGGGCAGGCCGTTATTAAACAAAAAAATCCTCACCTTTGAAGTGGAGTGGTCTTTTTCAAACCGAATCTGCTCGGCTCCCGACCAGCCCCACCTCTTCTCCTCGGTGGAACTGTCTGCGCTTAATCACCAGATTTTAAAATTCTATTATCACCTCAGGGTGATTTTTGAAATCTGGCAAACCGCGGAAGAAAAAGAGAAAAAGGTTCTGGAACCGGTTATCCTTAAGGCGCTCCGAAAGTTCGACGCGGGGACCCCAATGTCAGATTGGGGAGAAGAGATGAATTCTATTACGGAAGCCTGCGGCATCTTAACGAGAGAATTTTTCGCCAAAAAAGGGTTATCGCATAATCCTGCCCCTGTATGCTTGCCCCTGCATGCAGTAGGCAGGGGTAGTAAACAGGGGTTTTCCCTGGCATTGGTGGGTCACAGCCACATTGATACCGCCTGGCTCTGGACGATTGCGGAAACAATACGGAAGTGCGGACGGACATTTTCTACCGCGTTACGTTTGATGGAAATTTACCCTGAATTTATCTTCTGCGCCAGCCAGCCCCAGTTATACCAATTTACCAAAAAGTATTATCCTGATGTCTACCAGGGAATAAAAGAAAGGGTGGCAAAAGGTCAGTGGGAACCGGTTGGCGGTCTCTGGGTAGAACCGGACTGCAACCTTATCTCCGGAGAGTCTTTAGTACGCCAGATTCTTTACGGCAAAAAGTTTTTTAAAGAGGAATTCGGTAAAGATGTCCGTACCGCCTGGCTGCCGGATACCTTCGGTTTTAGCGGTTCCCTGCCCCAGATATTCAAGGAATCCGGCATAGACTATTTCTATACCAATAAAATTTACTGGCAGACGACCAACCGTTTTCCGCACAGTCTCTTCTGGTGGCAGGGAATTGACGGAAGCAGAGTCTTAGCCCACACACCAAAGCTCTTCTGGGGCTACAACGGCTTCCCGAATCCCTATCAGTTTAAAAAAGCGGAGAAAGAATTCCAACAGAAAATAAGATTTCCCGTCTGCCTCTTTCCTTTTGGTTACGGTGACGGCGGTGGCGGGGTATCTTTGGAGATGTTAGAATACGCGAAACGAGTGGGAAATCTTCCTTATCTTCCTAAAAGTAGCGCCAGCCGGGTCGAAGACTATTTTAAAAAGGTAGTAAAAGAATCCAAAGACCTTCCGGTCTGGAAAGGTGAACTTTATTTGGAAACCCATCAGGGCTGTTACACCAGCCAGGCGCAAATTAAACAAAACAACCGGACCGCGGAAAACCTTCTTTACACCCTGGAACTCCTCCAGAGCCTTAACACAATTCTTGGCGGGCTCGATAAATCGAGCCCTTGTCAATCCTATGACAAGGGAAACCCGCCCTACAAACAAGGTGTAGGGGGCGGATTCATCCGACCCGAAGAAATGACTGATATCTGGGAAAAAATCCTGACCTTCCAGTTCCACGACATCTTACCCGGCTCTTCCATCAAAGAAGTCTACCAGGACATTGAACCGCAGTACCAGAAAATCATTATGCATCTTAACGATGAGATTAAGAATAACTTAAACAAGATTGCCGGCAGAATTTCCGTATCTCCGGAAAAAGGCGAAGCGGTCTTACTCTTCAACCCTCTCAACTGGGAGCGGAAAGAAATAGTGGAAGTAAAACCAGGCATTCTGATAAATACAGCACTGCCTTCCTGTGGCTACCGGGTTTATTATTTGAAAGGGGAGAAACCTGAAAAATCCGAATTAAAGATAAAAAAGGATTTTCTGGAAAACAAAAACCTTTCTTTAAACCTTAACCAACAGGGCAGAATCATAAGTATCTACGATAAGGTAAATAAAAAAGAGGTTATACCTCCGAAATCCTGCGCCAACGATTTCTTAATCTTTAAAGACGGACCCTTAGCGGAAGAAGCCTGGAATATTGACCCGGATTACGAATCCACGGTCAGACCCTTTGGAAAATTAGTCCAGCGTAAAATAATAGAATCCTGTCCGTTTAGAGCCGTCTTGCGGCAAGTATTTAAAGACAATAAAAGCACCCTTTCCCAGGATATCGTTCTTTATGAAGACTCCTGGCGTATTGACTTTAAAACCACGGTAAACTGGCAGGAAAGGCGCAAGATGCTCAAGTCCGCTTTTCCGGTCTCGGTGAAATCCGATCAAGCCTTTTACGAAATACCTTTTGGCGCGATTGGCCGGCCTACCACCAATAATAATTCCTGGGAAGAAGCAAAGAAAGAAGTCTCTGCCTTACGCTGGGCAGACCTCTCCGATGATAAGTACGGCGTGAGCCTTCTCAACGATTGCAAGTACGGGTATGACATTAAAAGGAATATCATACGCCTTACCCTTTTACGTGCACCTACCTATCCTGACCCGGAAGCAGATTGGGGAAAACACCGATTCACCTATTCCCTTTTCCTGCACCGGGGGAATTGGTCTAACTCTGAAGTGGTTAAACAAGGCTATCAACTCAACATCCCGGTTCTTCTCCTTCCTCTGAGTGTAGGGGCGCCATTTATGGCGCCCGAAACGGGCTTGATGAATCAAGCCCCTACATCCTTCTCTTTTATTAAAACCGAAGGTTTAGACGTGGTTATTTCCGCCTTAAAACGTTCGGAAGACGGTCAAGGGTTTATCCTGCGCCTGTACGAATCAAACGGCAAAGCCGGTAAAGTTACCGTTACCCTGCCGTCAGAACCCAAAGAACTCAGGGAAACCAACCTTATAGAAGAGGTTAAAAACAAAATACCTTTCACCGGCAGACGTTTTACTATCATGGTAAAACCCTTCCAGATTGCCACCTTTTTTTACCAACCCCAATAAATATGAGTCTGATGGGAGTGGATATCGGGCAGGGCGGCGTAAAGGCCGCGGTCTTTGGCGAATCAGGCAAACTCCTTGCCATTGCCTATCAGGAATATCCCACTCTACTTCCCAAATCCGGGTTTTGTGAACTTGATTCAAATAAGGTAATCTACTCTGCCCTGCAGGTTATCAAGAAAGTAAGTGCGGAGGTTAAAAAGAAGGACCCGGTTGTCGCCGTCGGTATCGCCTCTCAGGGAGAGGCGTTCACGCCGGTATCAAAAGACGGAAGGTTTCTGGGAAACGCCATGACCACCGCTGATTTCCGGGCCCAACACCTGGTTGCTCCCTGGAGCAGGAGTTTCGGTGCAGAGAAAATTTACCGGATTACCGGCCATACTCCCTACCATATGTACTCTCTTTTCAAACTTTTGTGGCTTAAGGAACATCAGCCGGACGTATGGCAGAAAACCTGGAAGTTCTTCTTCTTTCTGGACTTACTTGCGTTTGTCCTCACCGGTGAAACCAAAGCGGAATATACTATGGCAAGCCGTTCCATGCTGTTTAATGTAAGAACCAAAAAATGGTCTCCGGAAATTCTGGATAGAATCGGGCTGCCCGGCAGACGTCTGCCGGATGTAGTACCCAGCGGTACGGTTGTGGGCACCTTAAAAAAAGATATCGCCCGGAAGATTGGCCTGGACAAAAAGGTCTCTGTGGTTTTAGGGGGACACGACCAGCCCTGCGGCGCATTAGGTTCCGGAGCGGTAACAACCGACTGTGCCAGTTATTCCACCGGCACTGCAGAATGTATCTGCCCTGCCTTTAACCGTCTTATCTTAAACCCTGAACTGATGCGCTGTAACCTGGCAACCTATCCTCACGTCATACCGGAGGCTTACACTACGGTAGCCTTCAGCCTGACCGGCGGCAATATCCTGCGCTGGGTAAGGGACAACCTTGCCTTAGAAGAAACCAAAGAAGCACGGCAAAAAGGCCAGGACCCTTACGAAAAGATCATCAAAAGTGCTGACCGGAACCCATCGCGGCTGATTCTTCTCCCCCACTTTTGCCCTACCGGTACTCCCCTCTTTGACCAGTCTGGAACCGGTGTCCTGTTCGGACTGAAACTTTCCACCACCCGCTCGGAAATCCTGCGTGCCTTTCTGGAAGGGATAACCTACGAAATGAAGTGGAACCTCTCCATACTGAACGGTGTGGGGCTAAAGATAAAAGAGTTGCGGACCATCGGCGGCGGAGCAAAGAGTGCCACCTGGCTGCAGATAAAAGCGGATATCTTAGGAATTCCGCTGACCACTCTCTCTATAACCGAAGCAACCTGTATGGGCGCAGCGATTCTTGCCGGGTCCGGTACCGGTCTCTTTGACCTCAGGACCACCGCAGGAAAATGGGCAAAACCAACCAGAACCTTTTATCCACGGCCTAAATATACCCAAGCCTATGAGGAGCGATTTGAAATATACAAAGAAATTTACCATTCCCTTGCCTCTGCCCGGCAGTCCCTCCAAAAACTGAAAGTGTGATACAATATAACAATAAGGAATCCAATGGATTCCCGCTTAAAGCATGCGGGAATGACAAGGAGAGGATTATGAAGAAAGGAACGCTGGGTGTAATCATCGGACACCGGGGCTGTTTTCCAGGCGGGCTTGCGGAAAAAGGACGCCAGGAAGTAGTTGAGACGTTACGAAAGGAAGGAATAGATATCCTGATTGCCGGCAACAGAGACACAAAATGGGGAGCCATTGAAAACTTAGGTGACGCTAAAAAGTGTGCCAACCTCTTCCGTCAGAACCGGGAGAAAATAGACGGTATTCTAATCAGCCTGCCCAACTTCGGAGACGAAAGGGCAATCGCAGAAACCATTAAGATGTCCGGCCTGAACGTTCCGGTCCTGGTTCAGGCTTATCCTGACCGGTTGGAGAGAATGGAAGCGGACTACCGCCGGGACAGTTTCTGCGGGAAATTCTCGGTCTGCAACAACCTGCGCCAGTACGGTATCACCTTCTCGTTAACCGAACTACATACCGTCTATCCTGCCAGTAAAGATTTCATTGCCGACTTACGAAGGTTTATGGGTGTCTGCCGGGTGGTAAAAGGACTTCGGCAGGCACGAATCGGAGCGATTGGCGCCCGGACCACTCCTTTCAAGACGGTGCGTTTCAGCGAAAAATTACTTCAGAAGAGCGGCATTTCCGTAGAAACCCTTGACCTCTCCGAGGTAATGAACGGCGTAGCGAAACTGAAGGATTCGGATAAGGCGGTTGGCAATAAGTTGAAGGCAATTGAAGGATATTGCTCCACCAAAGGAATATCAACATCCGCTCTCTTAAAGATGGCTAAGATGGGTTTGGTCATCGACCGGTGGATTAAAGAGAACGATATCCATGCCGGTACCCTTCAGTGCTGGTCAGCCTTGCAGGATGCACTTGCCATCTTTCCCTGCGTTCTGATGAGTATGATGAGTAACTCCGGGGTACCCTGTGCCTGTGAAGTGGACGTGGTGGGTGCGGTAGCGATGTACGCCCTACAATTAGCAAGCGAAGCACCCTCCGGACTCTTTGACTGGAACAACAATTACGGAGACGACCCGGATAAACTGGTCCTCTTCCACTGCAGTAACGCACCCAAAAGTATGCTCAAAAATACCGGGATGAGTTACAACGTCATCGCTGCCCGAATGGGTGCCGGACCGGAAAACAGTTACGGCACCTACACCGGAAGGATATCCGCCGGACCAATGACCTTTGCCCGAATCAGCACCGATGACGTTAACGGTCAGATTGTCGCCTGTATCGGCGAGGGAAAGATTACCGACGACCCGTTGAAGACCTTTGGCGGAGTTGGTGTCGCAAAAATAGAAAGACTGCAGGAACTCCTCCAGGTTCTGTGCAAAAACGGGTTTGAACACCACGTTGCGCTCAGCCAATCCCAGACCGCAGACATTCTTACGGAAGCACTGGATAACTACTTAGGCTGGAACGTCTACCGCCACTCCTGAAGAAACCTGTAAATATTCAGCGAACACCGTTATATCAGACAGAAAGATGTAGGGGTTCAATTTATTGAACCCGAGATAAGCGGGTCGGATAAATCCGACCCCTACACTAACGGGGTTGACTAAATATTGTACGCTTGACGGTTAGGATACCGGTAGAGTAAAATCTAAAGAATGTTCTTTTTTGGCAAAACGCATCCCAGAATTCCGAACGTCACTTCTATACGCAGGCTAATCCCTGCGGCGGCTACCCTCGCGTTGGTTTTGATGAGTGTTCCCGGTCAGGCTGAAGAACGAAACGTAATTGCCCTTGAAATTTCCGGCAATCAAACCATCGCGACCGGTCGCATCCTGCTCTTTGTCCGAACCCGCTCTAACCAGCCCTACTCGGAAATCACGGTTGCGGAAGATACCAAAAGACTCATGGATACCGGCTTCTTTTCGCAGGTTGTACCAAACGTGGAGACGGTTCCGGAAGGGATAAAGGTAACCTTTCAGGTGAAGGAACAACCGACCATCAAGGCGATTAACTTTTACGGAAACCGGCACTATTCCAAAAAGAACCTGCAAAAAGAAATTGCCCTGACCGCGGGACAACTATACGATAAAACAAAAGTGGAAGAGACCCGAAATAAAATACGTGATTTTTACCTCAAGAAAGGACTGCTCTTCACGGAAGTGGACGTAGACACAAAAGATTTACCTCCCAACGGAATCGCAGTAAACTTCAAAATTCAGGAAGGGTCTACCGCCCGGGTCACCAAAATTATCATTGTTGGGAACGAGAATCTTAAAAACAGCAAAATCAAAAAGGTTCTCAAGACCAAAGAACGCAACCTCTTTAAATTCATTTTAGGTACCTTTAGAGAAGAGGCATTGAAAGACGATGAAGAACGAATACGAAAGATTTATCATCGATATGGTTTTGCGGACGTAAAGGTCAAGGGTGAAGTAAAAAGATACAAAAAAGAAATGGAAATCGTCTTTAACATTGAAGAAGGTAAACAATACCTCACCGGCACGATAACTTTCTCCGGAGATCTGCTTTTCCCGGAGGTGATGCTGGAGAAAAAAAGCGCCCTGATTACTGACTCACATTATAACGAGGAACTGGTGATGAAAGGACAGAGCAACCTTATCTCTTTTTACCGGGAGAAAGGTTACCTGAAGTGCCGTGTGGAACCGGTCCCTATCTACAACCAAAAAACTGACCGGGTGGATATAACCTATTACGTTTCACCCGGCAATATCGTGGACGTGGAAGAAATTAAAATCACCGGAAATACCCGAACCAAGGATAAGGTCATCCGCCGGGAAATAAAAGTTCTGCCGGGAGAACAATTCAACGGCGCCAAGCTCAAAAAGTCCATAGAAAACTTAAAGGACCTGAACTATTTTGATGAAATTAACGTCCAGCCGGAAGAAGGGTCCGCGCCGGATAAGGCAAATATATCTTTTGACGTAAAAGAGAAGGACCATACCGGGAACCTGCTCGTTGGAGCCGGTTACAGTACGGTGGATGATTTCGTAGGGTTTCTATCCATCGAACAGACTAATTTTGACTGGCATAACCCTCCTTCGTTTACCGGAGGGGGACAGAACGCGAAATTGTATGGAGAATTCGGAAGCAGTTCGCACGGTTACGCTTTGAGTTTTACCGAACCGTACCTTCGTGATTATCCGGTATCCGCTGGTTTTGACCTGTATGACCGGTTCCATGAGTACGACGAGTATCACGAAAGGAAAACCGGCGGTGACCTGCGTTTTGGATGGCGACTTCCCGGGTACTGGCGTTTCAGTCTCACCCCGCGAATAGAAAGGATTGAAATCACCGACATCGACGCAAACGCCTCCGTAGACTATCAAAATGAAGCCGGTGTTAGCGACGTCAACAGTCTGGCTCTTGGCGCAACCCGGGACACCAGAAATTCCCGCCTGCGTACTACCACAGGCACACTGAACGACTTCGACTTCAAATATGCGGGTGGGCCCCTCAGCGGAGACAAGGACTTCTGGAAGAGCGAATACGCTTTTTCTTCTTATCACCAATTACCCCGTAAGTTTATCTTCTCCACCCACACGAAATTAGCCTGGGCAGACGGGTTTGGCGATACCGGAGATGTACCGATATACGAACGGTACTTCTGCGGTGGAGCCAAGACGGTGCGCGGTTACGAAGAGCGGTCCCTGGGACCTCTGGACACCAGCGGGATACCTAAAGGTGGAAACTTCCTGACGGTGGAAAACTTAGAGATTACCCACCCCCTCTATAAGGATATTCTCTTTCTGGTTTTCTTTACCGACATCGGCCAATCCTGGTGGAAGACCTCGGACTTTGACCTTTCCGAATTTAAAGTCGGCATAGGCACCGGCATTCGCATCAAGATTCCTATCTTCCCGATACCGATTAAAATAGACTACGGCTATGCGTTAGACCCATTACCCGGCGAGGACCCGGGTCGGTTCCACTTTACGATAGACTGGGGCTTCTGAGAACAACGGAATAAGTTGCCCTATCCCATTCAAGGGATAGGGGACCCGTATTCCTGCGGATAGTAAGCAGGAATCCATACTGCGGCATAGATTCCCGCTTAAAACATGCGGGAATGACAGAGAATCAAAATTAGAGGAGGGAAAGGTGAAAAAGGTCGGAGTGTTAGGGGTAGTAATAGGCCTAGTGTTGGCAGGCCGCTGGGCAAGCGGTCAGGAGCCTAAGATTGGTGTGGTTGACATGAACGGGGTATTCTCTGCCTATTACAAGGTGGCGGAAACCCAGGAAGAGTTTGACAGTTTACGTAAAGAGCGCCAGGCTTCCGTGGAGAAAAAAGCTGACGAAATGCAGAAGGAGATTCAACCCCTGCAGGATAAATTGGATAAACAACAAAGCGATCTGAAAGAAAAAGAGAAGGTACTGAGTAAAGAAAAAGCCGAGGAAATGAAGGCGGAGATTTCGAAATTGGGAGACGAAATAGAAAAGAAGCGCAATGAGGTCTTAAGTTTCCAGAGGGAAGCATACCAGGAACTCCAGAGTAAAAACCGGGAATTAGTGGAAAATCGGGTAAAGGAGATTAACGAGGTAATTGCCAAAATAGGCAAAGAAAAAGGGTACACCGTAATAATTCATAAGGAAGCGGTGCTCTACTCTCCCGATGCGGCCGACTTAACCGATGAAGTTCTTAAAATCCTAAACAAAGACGCACTCAAATCAGCAGAACCTAAAGCCAAAGGAGAATCAAAAAAAAGGTAAGTATATGGCTAAAACCATTGGAGAACTGGCGCAATTAGTTGGTGGTCGGGTAATCGGAGACGAAGGACTGGTAATCACCGGCGTTTCCGGCATTAAAGAAGCGGGAGCGGGTGAAATCACCTTTGTGGCTAACCGGAAGTATTACTGCCTGATGGACAAAACGCAAGCCTCTGCAATTCTTGTGCCGCCGGAAATCAAGAGTGGAAAACGCACCCTTATTCAGGTGGACAACCCTTCTTTAGCCTTTGCCCGCATCGTCTCGCTCTTCGGACCGGAGACCATTACCTTATCAGCCGGAATCCATCCAACCGCCATCATCGGGGAAGGCGTGGTTTTAGGTAAAGATGTCTCCATCCAGCCTTACGTAGTCATTGAAGACCACGTACGCATTGGAGACCGGACCGTCCTCTGTGCGGGTGTCTACGTGGGCCATTACACCATCATCGGTGACGATTGCCTCATCTATCCCCATGTTTCCATCAGAGAACGGGTGGAAATAGGCAATCGGGTAATCATCCACGGCGGAACCGTCATCGGTGGTGACGGCTTTGGTTTTGCAACGGTAAGCGGCATCCACCATAAGATTCCTCAGATTGGCACCGTGCGGATAGAAGACGACGTGGAAATTGGTTCCTGCGTAACGATTGACCGGGCGAGGTTTGATACTACCTTAATTAAACGGGGCGTTAAAATTGACAATCTGGTTCAGATCGCCCACAACGTTACCATTGGTGAAAATACCATCGTGGTGGCGCAGGTAGGCATATCCGGTACCACCACCATCGGTAAGAACGTCATCATCGCCGGCCAGGCTGGCATCATTGGTCATATCGCGGTAGGCGACAATGTGGTCATCTCCGGTAAGGCCGGCGTAACCAAGGACGTTCCTAACGGAACCCATGTCTCCGGTTTTCCGGCCCGGGAAAGGAACAAAGATATGAAACTACAAGCCTATCTTCACAAACAACCGAAACTCTGGGAAAAGGTCTTTGAATTAGAAGCCAGACTGGCTAAGTTGGAAGAAGAAAGGAATAATGGCACAACAAACAACGATTAAAAAGAAGGTCTCCTTTGAAGGAATCGGTCTGCATACCGCGCATCGGGCAAAGGTAACTTTTAAACCGTCTGAGGTTGATACCGGTCTGGTATTTGTCCGAACCGACCTGCCGGAAAAACCGGCGGTTAAAGTGGAGATAAGTAACCTTCTCCCTGAGGAGAGACGTGCCCGGCGTACTTCAATCGGTAAAAACGGGGCAGAAATTCACACCGTCGAACACATCCTGGCTACTCTTTTGGGGCTGGGCATTGACAACCTCATCGTGGAAATTAATAACGACGAATTTCCCGGTGAAGACGGGTGCAGCAAAAAGTTTTCCGAACTGCTTCTTCGTGCCGGGATTAAAGAACAGTCTGTTCTCCACAAAACCATCACTTTGCGGGAACCGGTATTCGTCAATAACGACGACAGCCAGGTTATTGCCTTACCCTCGCCGGTCTTCAGAATCTCCTATACCCTGGACTATCCGGCACCCCTGAAGAGCCAGTACGTTTCGTTCGTCATTGAACCCCGGACATTCCTTTCAGAAATTGCACCCGCACGCACCTTCTGCCTCCAGAGTGAAGTGGACGCTTTAATCAAGAGCGGATTAGGGAAAGGGTCCAACTACAACAACACCATCGTCATTGGCAAAAATGGCATCATCAAAAATACTCTGCGTTTTGAAAACGAAATGGCGCGGCACAAAGTTCTGGACCTTCTGGGTGACTTAGGACTTCTGTCCGCAGTTCTGCTGGCACACATCATCGCCATCCGGAGCGGTCACATTCTCAATGTCCATCTGGTTCATAAAATTCTGGATGTTAACCGGCGGGAAAGTGCCGCGGCGGTAATATCGCCGGACGATGGGATAGACCTTCACAAAGTGATTCTGGAGGCGGAAGACATTCTGAAAATTATTCCGCACCGGCCACCTTTCCTCTTTGTGGACCGTATCGTTAAAATTGAAGAAGACAAAATCATCGTGGGATTAAAGAGCGTTTCCATCAATGAGCCGTACTTCTCCGGTCATTTCCCGGGTCGACCGGTAATGCCCGGAGTAATTTTGATAGAAACAATGGCGCAGGTTGCCGGCGTTCTGATGTTGCGGAAGAAAGAAAACCGCAATAAGTTTGCCTATTTTGCCGCCATCAACAACGCCCGGTTCCGACATGCGGTCTTACCGGGTGACCAACTGCGGATTGAGGTGGAACTGTTAAAATTCCGCAGCCGCATCGGTCAGGTCCACGCAAAAGCGCTGGTAGAAGGTAAAACCGTTGCCGAAGCAGACATGATGTTTGCCCTTCTTGACCGTTAGGGGTTACTAATCCTATGTTATTTCTGTGAGCAAAAGAACCGACATCAAAAAGGTCATCATTATCGGTTCTGGCCCTATTGTCATAGGACAGGCATGTGAATTTGATTATTCCGGTACTCAAGCCTGTAAAGCCCTCCGTAACGCAGGTTATCAAATCGTTCTGGTCAACTCCAACCCTGCCACCATTATGACCGACCCGGGAATGGCTGATGCCACCTATATTGAACCCCTCACCACCGAAATCCTGGAAAAGATTATCGCCAAAGAACGTCCGGATGCGGTACTACCCAACTTAGGAGGTCAGACCGGCTTAAACCTGACCTCAGACCTGTACCGCAAAGGCATTCTGGAAAAATACGGCGTCCAGGTTATTGGCGTTCAGGTAGATGCGATTGAACGCGGGGAAGACCGGATCGCCTTTAAAGAGACGATGAACCGCCTGAAGGTGGAGATGCCCCTTAGTGACCCGGCTTATAGTGTGGAAGAAGCAGAAGAGATTGCCCGGCGGTTGGGTTATCCGGTGGTCATCAGACCCGCCTACACCATGGGAGGTACCGGCGGCGGAATCGCCTGGAACGTGGAAGAACTGCGTATCATAACAGCCCGTGGTATCTCCGCCAGTATGATCGGACAGGTGCTTATCGAAGAATCGGTTTTGGGTTGGGAAGAACTGGAATTGGAGGTAGTACGCGATTCCGAGAATAAAATGATCACCGTCTGTTTCATTGAGAATGTAGACCCGATGGGTGTCCATACCGGTGACAGTTTCTGTGTTGCACCCATGCTCACGGTCCCGAAAAATTTACAGGCAAAGCTCCAGGAAATATCTTACCGGATCGTGGAGTCTATCGGAGTCATAGGTGGCACCAATATCCAGTTTGCCCATGATTTAAAAACCGGACGGCTGGTGGTGATTGAAATCAATCCCCGCACTTCCCGCTCCTCAGCCTTAGCGTCCAAGGCAACCGGCTTTCCGATTGCCCGGGTCTCCTCCCAATTGGCTGCCGGGATAACTCTTTCGGAACTTCCCTACTGGCGGGAAGGCACCTTAGACAAATATACGCCGTCCGGAGACTACGTGGTGGTTAAATTTTCCCGATGGGCATTTGAAAAATTCAAGGGCGCCAAAGATATACTCGGTACGCAGATGCGGGCGGTTGGTGAAGTAATGAGCATCGGTAAAACCTATAAAGAAACCCTTCAAAAATCCATCTATTCCTTAGAAATTAAACGCTATGGATTAGGATTTGCCAAAAACTTCCATACCCTGCCCCTGGAAGAATTACGCAAACTGTTAGCGGAACCCAGTTCGGAACGTCAGTTCCTGATGTATGAAGCCCTGCGTAAAGGGATGCAGATTGAAGAACTTCATGAATTAACCCATATCGGCCCGTGGTTCATTCAACAGATGAAGGAACTGGTTGAATTGGAAGAAAGACTCCTTGTCTATAAAGGGAATTTACTTTCCGACGACCTTCTCATTCAGGCGAAAAAAGACGGTTTTTCCGATAAATATTTAGGTCAGATACTAAACCTGCCCGAAGTACAGATACGGAATAGAAGACAGGCACTTAAGATACACCGCGGCTGGGATTCGGTGCCGGTAAGCGGCGCCACCGGCGCCTACTATTACTCTACCTATAACGGTCCGGACAAAGTGCCGGTCTCTTCCGCACGGAAGATTATGATTTTAGGCGGAGGTCCAAACCGGATTGGACAGGGAATCGAGTTTGATTACACCTGTGTCCATGCCGCCTTTGCGCTGCGGGACTTAGGATACGAAAGCATTATGGTCAACTGTAATCCGGAAACCGTCTCCACCGACTACGACACCTCCGATAAACTCTATTTTGAACCTCTTACCGTAGAGCACGTCTTGAGCATCTACCAGAAAGAACAGCCGGAGGGTGTAATCGTTCAATTTGGTGGTCAGACACCGCTCAATATCGCTTCAGAACTGGCTAATGCGGGCGTAAAGATTCTGGGTACGTCACCGGAAAGTATTGACCTGGCAGAAGACCGGAAACGTTTTGCCAACGTGATGAAAAAAATGGGCATACCTCAACCGGAAAACGGTACCGCCACCTCCATGGAAGAAGCATTGAAAGTGGCACGCATTATTGGCTATCCTTTGATGGTACGTCCTTCTTACGTATTAGGCGGCCGGGCGATGGAAGTTATCTACGACGACGAAATGTTAGAAAAGTACGTTTCCGCAGCAGTTGAGGTCTCTCCGGAATATCCTATCCTGATTGACAAATTTCTAGAGAATGCCGTAGAAGCGGAATCTGATGCCATCTCTGACGGGAAAGAAGCCTTTGTTCCCTCGGTAATGGAACACATTGAACTGGCTGGCATCCATTCCGGAGACAGCGCCTGCGTACTTCCCCCGCGGACCATTTCTCCGGCCCACCTGCAGACAATTGAAGAATATACCCGGCAGATAGCGGTGGAACTGAAGGTAGTGGGACTAATTAACATTCAGTTTGCCATCGCCAACGATACGATCTATGTTCTGGAAGCAAACCCGCGCGCTTCACGGACTGTCCCCCTGGTATCAAAAGTGACCAACGTCTCCATGGCACGTATCGCTACTCAGGTAATGCTCGGCACCGCACTAAAAGACCTCAAACTATGCCCCAGACAATACCCTTACTACGGAGTAAAAGAATCGGTTTTCCCGTTCAACATGTTTCCGGAAGTTGACCCGTTACTGGGACCGGAGATGCGCTCCACCGGCGAGGTCTTAGGACTGGCACCCTCGTTCGGCTTAGCCTTCTACAAAGCCCAACTGGCAACCGGTTTCACCCTGCCAACTGCCGGGACGGTTCTGGTAACCGTTGCCGGTCATGATAAAGAAAAGGTATTGCCGGCGGTGAAAAAGTTGGCGGATATGGGTTTCATCATTCTGGCAACAGAAGGAACCGCCGCTTTTTTGCAGAAACACGGCCTAAGCGTCCAATCAGTCAAAAAGTTACATGAAGGCAGACCCAATATCATCGATGCGATGCATAACCGCCAGATAAATCTGGTTATCAATACGCCGGCGGGTAAAGAAAGCGCTCATGACGACAGTTACATCCGTAAATCTGCCATCCGCTACAAGATTCCTTATATCACTACACCGGCCGCCGCCATCGCTACCGCGGAAGGGATTGAAGCCGCCCGCAAAACAACCGCAAGCGAAGTCAAATCTCTTCAGGAATACCATCAGGAAATTACCCTGATATCCCCATAAGCCCACCCATGTCATTCTGAGCGCAGCGAAGAATCTCCCCAACCTTGCCCTTGACATTGAATCCACCAACGTGTTAATATCTTGTTACCGTGAACAGAAGTGCTATTACCAAAACCGAGGTGGCGAAACTGGCCGGGGTCTCCCATATGACGGTCAGCCGGGTACTGAACAATTTCCCCTATGTTACCTCCGCCACCCGGAAAAAAGTACGGTCTGCCTGCCGGAAACTTAAATACCGGCCCAACCTGATTGCGGCGAGCCTTCGCAGTAAAAAGAGCCGGGCCATCGGTGTCATCGTTCCCAACTTCCGGCACCCCTTCTACGCCCGTTTCCTTGATGCGGTAGAAGATGCCTGCCATAGCGCCGGCTATCACATCATCGTGATTCAGGGAAAGTGTCATGACCATCAGAGTCGTATTACCTGGCAGGACTTTGAGTTCCTTTTAGCACGGCAGATTGAAGGCTTGCTAATTGATTTACCTCTGAACAAAACCATCTATTCCCGATTAAAAAAAGAGAAAGTGCCGACAATTTTTGTTGACCTGCCCCCAAAAGACAACCGCTTCTCTTTTATCGGGACTGCCGACTTTGATGGTGCCAGGGAGATGACCAGACACCTTATTAAATTAGGCCACCGAAAGATTGCCTTTCTGGCTGGACCGGAAGAAGCCTATACCAGCCAGGAACGATTGGCCGGCTATAAAACCGCGCTACTCAATGCCCGAATTAATTATAATAGTGAACTTGTTCTTCATACCAATTATGAAACCGATGGCGGTTATGAAGCAACCAAAAAACTGTTGAGTTCCCGGATTACTTTTACCGCCATCTTTAGTGCCAACGACCCCATCGCCATCGGTGTCCTGGCAGCCCTCCAGAAAAAGAGTATCCAAGTTCCCGGAAAAATTTCTGTGGCTGGATTTACCGGTGACGAAATTGGCGCTTACACCCATCCTCCCTTAACCACGATGGTCCAACCGATTGAAGAGATTGGCAGAAAGGCGGTGGAAGGTTTACTGGTACGAATCGCAAATCCAAAAAAGCCGGTGGAAAAGATTCTTCTGCCCGCCACCCTTTTAGAGCGCTCCTCCGCCGGCCCCTTGAACCTATAGGAATTTATATCTTAGGTAGGTTCAAGAGGGGGGATTGCTAAGGGGGTGGCGAAGAACCCCCTTACTCCGTAGAGGGGGTAACAGGGAACCTTGCGACCACCATTGGGGGTGTAAACCCCCGTTGGGACGGGTTCCCTACCATCAAGGTAGGGGGTCGCCGAAGGCGGACGACTTGACGAAAGCAGAAATTTAAGATATAATTGTTATCGTAAACATAAGTACGTGTCATTCTGAACGCAGTGAAGAATCTAATGGAGGACACAATGGCACAGAAACTAATGGTAGCGCGGAAAAGGGCAAACCTCGGCTTCACCCTCATAGAACTTTTAGTCGTTATTGCTATCATTGCCATTTTAGCGGCAATGCTGCTGCCGGCGTTAAGCCAGGCACGGGAAAAAGCCAGACAGGCACAATGCATCAGCAACCTGAAACAAATAACATTGGCGCTTTCCTTGTATGCTCAAGATTACGATGGATGGTATCCGTTAGCTTACAATAACGTTTCCCCTTGTAACACTTGGAGTGGTGGAGGAATGGGGTGGACATTCCGGGCCTATATAGTTGGTGACTACCAGAAAGCGTACGCTACCCGACAGAACGACCGTACCGTCTTCACCTGTCCTACGGAACCAAGGCCGATTGGTTTAACTTGGGATGGCGCGGCGAATGTGGTGATTAGCTATGGTTTAAATTCCTACGTTGGTGCTGATGCCCAAAAAAAGGATTCCTATTTCCAGCGGCCATCTGAAACGATTGCCTTTACGGATGTACATAATTTGCATGCTGGTGGACATGAAGCTTATTCCGCTTACAACCGAGTGGCTACTTGGCATACCAACGGGACTAACGCTTCCTTTCTGGATGGACACGTGGAGTGGCGTAATGACCTCACTGACTCCAGTCAAATTAATCCTCGGTGGTCAGGCGTAATACCGTAAGAAAGAAAGTACCTAAACCTGAGGTAATCTAACAAATTGGGATGATTATAGACAAAAAATATATGTTTCCCAAAATTGAAGAAGTTAATAGAACCTATTTTGTAGTACAGCAAATTGATGGAGATGGGGAAGATATACCTGCTATTGGGCCTGGTTTTGGCTCCTCTCAACAGTCGGGAATAAGCCTGATTCCAGAAACAGGTCTTTTCCAGGGGAATGGTGACATTCACAATAAATTTTGGAACTTACCCGAGGAAATAACCTGGAGTTTGGGCAAAAACGATGTATGGGATAGACGTTATTACGGAGATTCAAAGCCAGTGGTTACTCTTGAGGATATCAGAAGGCTTGCTTTTAGAGATAATTTCGAAAGTATTGAAGGAGAGAATATTGTCCGTAATTCAGCTTATGGTCTTTCCCGAGCATATGATTTTCCCTGTCCGAAGCCGGTTGGTCAATTCATTATCAGATGTGGCGAATTAAAGGGTGCGGTTGAATACCAAGCCACTCTTACATTTGGAGATGGTCGAATAATGGTCACTGCGGCGAAGGAGAAAAGAAAAGTAGAAATCAGCAATTATGTAATGGCGACGGATAATTTATGTGTATTCACCTGCGATTACCGCAATTTAAACGGTCCGGTTAAAATAGAACTTTACCGCCATCGTGATACGCTCAGGCGTGGTCGAACAGTTATGGAAGACAGCGGTAGTTATCCTCATTTTAACTATGATTATGATCAGGATACCAATAATGGACCTATGGAACCACCGGTTGTGGGGACTGATGGTAGATTCTTCTGGATCAAGCAGAAGTATTTTAATGAACCAGATGTCCCGGGCGATTTTGAATGTGTAGTGATGGGTCTAATTGTTGGGGAGGAATACCAGGTTATAACAGAAGAAAATGTTTTGGGAGCGGGTGCTAAAGCGAAACTACCGACCCTTACTTCCGAGGAATTTAAAACCCTGCATGGAGCACACAAGGAAAAACGCAAGGCCATGGAAATGTCTAATGAAGCCCCGGGCTGGCTTGCTTCTGCAACGTTGGAGGGGAAACAGGATTTACATTTTACGGTTTATCTGAGCATGGTTACAAGCAGGGATGTGCCAAACCCATTTGTCAGAGCTAAGGAAATTTTAATTGAGGCCGAAAACAAAGGAGAAGCCTTTTTACTTCAAGGGCATCTAAGTTGGTGGGAATCTTTCTGGTCTAAATCAGCCTGGATTGAAACCTCAAAACATAGCCTTCTTGTCCCCCTATATCACAGCCTATACAATGCGGCGTCTACCCTGCGCAAGGGGAAAGTACCGGCTTTTAATGCCACACCGCATCTTTACACCGATGCGCATCCCTGGCACGGAGATTATCATTTTAATGAAATGTTTTTGTTGCCTTTGGTTATGGCTAATCATTCAGACATCCTGGAAGCCTGGTGCGAATTAATTGAGGAGATGCTTCCGATGGCTCAGTTGAACGCGAGAGAAGTCTATGGTTGCAGCGGTGCCATGTATCCGTTGGTTCATTACCCCGTGCGTACCAGACATGTGATCCGGGGCAGTGCAACCTGGGACCAGGGCATGGAAATGACCGGCCTGGCGCTCCAGATTTTTTACCAGATTTTCAGCTACACCCACGATATAACATTCTTACAGCGGTCCTATCCGCTCATTCGGGAAGGAGCAAGGTTTTATGCCGATTATTTCAAGAAAGAAGCTGATGGCTTTTATCACGTGCCTTTCACAGTATCTCAGGAACATTGGGGGATTACCAAAAATTTTGAACGTAATCGTGATTCAACCGGCGCCCTTTCCTTGGCACGTTATCAACTCAATGCAGCTATAGATTGTAGCGAGAGACTCGGCATTGATGAAGAAGAAAGAACAAAGTGGAAGGATATAACAGACAATATTACTCCTTATTCGACTTATGAAAGTGAAGAAGGATGCATAATGGTGGATGTAAGAAATGCCCCCCCTATAAAATATAATGTTCCTGCTTCATTAGTTCCTGTAATATGGGGTGAAGATATTCACCTTGATTCACCTTCCCCGGTATTAGAGGTAGCCAGGAGGACCCTCACGCATATGTATAAAGATTATGGCAAAATACTTGCCAGGCCTAATTATGATGCGGTGGTAAATAATCGTCTTGGTATTACTAAAGTTCCGGAGATATTTATGCCGGAGCATGTAGTATTATCTTCTCCCGGACGTATTCATTTATTTCCCGCTCTACCACCAAACATTGATGTTCGCTTTGAGCGAATACTGGCTGTTGGAGGATTTGAAGTTTCCGGAGAAAGAGAGGGTGGAATAGTAAAATGGTTTGAGGTTAAATCCACAGCAGGAGAGGTTTGCCGTTTCAAAAATCCATGGTATTCCTTAAAAGTACAAGTGCTATGTCAAATCAACAACTTCCCTATGGACACAACTTCGGAGAAAGATACCGTTTCTTTTGAGACGCAATCAGGCAGGTCATACCGCATAACGCGGAGTGAAAAATAGGAGGAGAAAATTATGGAAAGGTTTAAAACATTAAGATGTTGGATAGTTTTCGTGTCAATGGTAACCTTTTTCGTAATGCCGGCAATGGGTGTTGCTGAAGATTTGACCAAGCCTTTTGTGGCTGATGAAGATACATTTCTTCTCTATCAGTTTAATGAAGGAGAAGGTACCGTAGCCAAGGACTCTTCCCCTACTGGTGAGAATCAGGGAGAGATAAAAGGTGCCAGGTGGGTTGACGGAAAGTTTGGGAAATCTTTGGAGTGGGGAGAAGAAGAAGGGTTCGTAAGTAGTAATACAGCGCTCAATGACCGGAAGAACATGACCGAAATTACGCTTCAGGCCTGGATATACCCCACCAAGAAGCCAGTCTATGGAGATGGGAGGTCTCCTTTTTCCAGTGGACTGGTAATCCGGGTGGAAGGTGCCAGACTTATTCTTTGGGAAGCGTGGCCTGAGAGCCTCAATATTTTAGGGATACTTTCGATGGAGGATGACAAAGGTGATCCGGTTGGTATCTGGGTTTTTAAAGAGAGGTATTCTGGCGGGCCCATAAAGTTGAACGAATGGGTACATATCACCCTGAGTGCAAGTATTCCGGCTAAAAAAGCCATATTATTTGTAAACGGAGTTATCGCCGGCTCAGCGGAATTACCAGCTAATGCTTGCGCATTTGGTTGTGACCCAGAGGTAAAAGGACATGCTTTTATCAGAAGTCACGATGGCTGGAGTAGATTTGTGGGTAAGATAGATTCGGTAATGGCGTCGGCAAAATTTACTACCTTTGGCCAGCCGATATATACGATTGAACGGCCGTATAGCCATTTTTTATGGAGTGGGTACCGGTTATTTGTATTACCAGGGCAAGGGCCAGCGGCATTATACAATAGTTTTAAAGTTTCTGTTGTAAGCCAAGGGGATGAGAAACCCCTCTTGGAGATGACTATTCCTAAGAGTGAATTTGAGAAGGGCCGGATTATGGACTACTCTTCCCTTCCCTTCGGTCCGTATCGGGTAAAGGTGGTTGGCGTGACGCAAAAGGGAGAAGAAATATTGTTAAATCTGACCCCTTTCAAGAAGATCGAGAGAAAAGAGAAGAAAGTGCACATTACTGATGATGGAGTTACTTA
The DNA here is from genome assembly GCA_043797665.1 of Candidatus Omnitrophota bacterium. GTDB lineage: Bacteria > Ratteibacteria > UBA8468 > MWAK01 > MWAK01 > CAZVUE01. Next base: position 34,102 of record JAZDPL010000065.1, on the reverse strand, counting down.
TTTCTGGGGTAAGCCATTTTTCCCGGTGGTACTCTATCATGTGCGGCCCAGATTCTTTCAGATTGTTAAAGAAGCCGGGTTTAATGTCGTTCATCCCCAAGTTAAGGATGATGTAAATCTCAGTTCTATAACGATTCGCGATTGGAAAAAGTGGGGTGATTATGAAGATTCATTGGGCGCTTTGGACCTTGCGGAAAAATTAGGACTGGGTTGCTTTCTTGTTCCCCATTTAGCACGGATAAGTGAGTTTGCGGAGAAGTACGGAAAGAAAAGGGCGTATTTGTCGTATTGCATAGGAGATGAAGTAGGAGGGGGACTGTCTGGTGCTTTGAAGTTAAACCATTCTTATCACGAAATTCGGGCAGTTGATCCTGAAACACCGGTAAGCTACAATCATAATGTCCCTCCGGAAATGAACGCTTATTCACCGGCATCTGATATCGTGGGTATGGACCCATATCCTATTTTAATAGGATTTTCAGGAGGACAAGGACATCCCTTACCTTTACGAATAGTAGCCGATTATACAGATATTACCTATGATTCCGTAGGAGGAAAGAAACCGGTTTGGATGACTCTTGAAACTACTACTTATCGCAAAAAAAATGGTGATTTTCTATCGCCGCTACCAACCTATGACCAGATTCGGAGTATGAGTTACATGGCTCTGGCACGTGGGGCCAGAGGACTTCAGTATTATGCATTTGACGACAGCTACGGAGAGTCTGGTTTCCATCTCATGAAAGATTTTCCGGAATCCTGGGAGTCACTAAAGAAATTAGTAAAGGAGCTGAATGGCCTCTCTAATGTCTGGACAGCCCCCTGGGGAAAGGCAAGTCTTTCGGACCCATCGGATCAGATTATTACAGCCAGGCATGATTTTGTACTTAAAGGGAAGCACTATCTGTTGGTAGTAAACCCTTTGTCAGAAGAAGTATCAACAGAATTGAAGGTAATTGGGCTATCAAAGGTTACCTCTTTTGAGGACGAATTTACACATCAACGATGGACGGTTAAAAATAATAAGTTCCAGGTGAAGATGCCTCCACTCGAGGTATTATTGCTTGTAACAGGTGTGAAAAATGCACAACCGTAGATATTTCGTTCCCAGCGATTATCATTTAAATTACCTTGCCTCCGTAAAACCCACCATGGCTTATAAAAAAGGTACAGACCCTGTCCGTTGGCAGAGGCAACTTCGGTTGGGTTTGAGAAATCTGCTGGGTGATTTTCCCGAAAAGAAAGTTCCTTTGAACCCGGAAGTTCTGGAACAAAAAGAATTTAAAGATTATGTGGCGGAGAAAATAGTCTTTACCAGTGAACCCTTTGCTGATCTCCCCGGCTATTTCCTTGTTCCTAAGAATATTTCTTTGCCGGCGCCGGTTGTAATTTGCCTCCAGGGACATACCTCAGGAATGCATATTTCTCTGGGGAAAGCGAATAATAAAGAAGATAGGGAAGAAATTGCCGGTGATAGAGATTTTGCGCTCCAGGCGGTGAAAAGAGGATATCTTGCGTTTGCGATGGAACAGCGTTGTTTCGGTGAAAGAAGGGAAACCAAACAAAAGGCAAAAGCGCCCCACCTCTGTCAGGATACCGCAATGCACTCGCTTATTTTAGGGAAGACCTTGATTGGCGAACGGGTCTGGGACGTAATGAGAGCCATAGATTATTTAGAGCAAAGAGCAGAGGTGGACCAAAGGCGTATCGCCTGTTTAGGAAATTCCGGAGGCGGAACCATTACCTTTTTTACCGCCTGCTTAGACCGACGAATAAAGGTTGCCGTTCCATCCTGTTATTATTGCAATTACACGGACAGCATTATGAGGATTTACCATTGTGCCGACAACTATATTCCCGGGATAATGAATCTGGCGGATATGGGTGATTTAGGCGGTTTGATGGCCCCACGGGTATTAATCATCGTTGCCGGTAAAAAGGATGAGATATTTCCCCTTCGGGGAGTAAAGAGAGCGTTTCGACAAACTAAGAAGATATACCAGGATTTTAAGGCAGAAAGAAATCTTCACCTTCTGGTGGGTGAAAAAGGGCATCGTTTCTATCAGGACTTAGCCTGGCCGGTGCTCCGGAGGTATCTTTGACGGTTGAAATAGGAGCCTACTCCTACGTGCAGTAAACAATGCCTCAGAATGACAGATAAAAAGCCGGTGGTGTGGAATAAGCCGATAGACCCGGTTCAGAATCCGGACTTTGCGAAACGAAATCCGAAACCGGTAACCAGAGAGGACCTTGGCGCGGATTATCTGACCGCCGGACTAAGGGATATTCCGGTCAAAGGTAGCATCAGAAAAATCTCCAACCAGGTAATTGTGGAGGAAGGCAGCATAGATTTGACCAAATTCCGCAGAGCAATAACCCGGTGGAATGACCAATCTCTGAAGCCAGGCGAATCGTCGGAAGATAAACTCCGTCATAACTTCGGAAAGTGTTTGTGGCTAAATTACAGTTTTCTCAAAGCGTCCGATTGGAAAGAAGCACTCAAAGAGATAAAGAGGCAGGGCCTCTTTCTGTTTGACACCTGGGGATTTTTGCCGGGCGGATGGGCTCCCACCAGGGAGATGCATAACCATATCCAGCGGGTCCTGGGCCCAAAGTTCCTGGGTTGGGACATCGGTGAGCAGGACGGCCGGTGGTTTTCGGAAACGAACCAGATATATCCTGCCCTGGTAAACCGGGAAGATGGTTGGAAAAATTTCCAGGAATGGCATAACGAAATCCCTGCCGGCGAACACCACTACTCCACTCCGCTCTGCAGTTTGACCTACCCCCATTACTATCTGGAAATGGGCGGCCGGATGATTGGTGCAGAGTTTCTTCAGGCGCTTCCCAGCACCAATATGTGGGCTTCATTTATCCGGGGAGCCGCCAGACAGTACCAGTCTTTGTGGTTTGCGGGAATGAGCGTCTGGAACAAATTCGGTTGGAAGAGGTTTACCGCCAACTACCACGGCTCATCCCACGCCAGCCACGAAAGCGGTCCGGACCACGGACCTACCCTATCGCTGATTGAACAGACCTGGTACCTCCTCTACAGTTACGGCGTAAACATTCAGGCTCTGGAAGCATCTCAATTCATACAACCACCGGGAGCAAAAGAAGAATATCTGAGCCCTCTGGGAGAACTCCAGTTGAAAGTGACCGGGTTCTCAACCCGTTTCAGCAAAAGGCGTGGGGTACAATACTGTCCGGTGGCGCTTCTTTTGGATTTCCATTCCGGGTGGGCCCCACCACGAAACAATTACTCTGATAGTCTCTTCAATACCTGGGGAACCGTTCCCTACCAACCGGGAGACCACCAGATAGACCTTTTCTTCCGAGAGGTCTTTCCCGGTTATCTGGATTGCCCATTTTTCCGCCAGGACAAAGGCAGTTTAACCGCAACGCCATACGGTGATATCTTTGACGTACTCCTTTCCAACATTAGAGAGCAGATTTTTTCACGCTACCGTCTGGTCTGCGTTCTGGGTGAAACCAAAATAGAAAATGAACTCCTGGATAAACTTTTACGCTACGTACAGAATGGCGGAAAAGTGGTATGGAATTACCCTCAATTGTCTGAGGAAGCCAAAAGGCTGGTACATCTAAAAGAAACCGGCAAAACCCGTACCGGACAAAAGAGTGTTGACTCAAGAAGTAAAGAGATATTTAAAGAAGGACCCTATTCTTACCCGGAAGTTAAAGTGAAAAGCGGTGAGGGCTGGTTAGAGAGTGATACCGGCAGACCGTTGATAACCTCTTGCCAGGTCGGAAAGGGGGAAATTATTACGCTCATCCCTCCCTTTGGTATGGGAAACAGAAAAGAATTGGAAAATGACCTGCCGCTCTCTTATCCTAATAATGTCTACGGAGATTGGGACGCGGACGTAGACTTCCAGTACCTTTACTGGGAAAAACCTCTTGGTACACCCTACCAGTTTCTGGAGGGGGTAAAAAAGATTCTATTTGAGTATATTGATACTTTTAATCTGATAGAGGTTACATCATCTGACGTGCCGGGCTGGAATGACGATAACATCGTCAAGGAATATGGTTTAGACCCTGAAACTTCTCTCCGAAAATTGGACATTCAATTCACCACCTGTCTCAGAGAGGAACCGGATAAACTGGTAGTTACCTTAATTAATACAAACCTGGTCTCAGCATACGGTCGCCTGCGGGTAAAAAACGGCAGAATAGTTAAGGCTCTGGATGTGTTAGAGAACGATTCTCCCGTGCCGATCAGAAAAGATGGCGGAATAAACTTTCATCTTAAACCTAAAGACTTCTGCGGAAAAACGGTTTTAATACTGGAACTTCATCTGGATAAACCAATAGTCCGGTTTATGGAATAAAAGATGTATAACTGGAAAGCAATAAGTATCAATGGCTGGTATTTCCGGAACCAAACACCCCTGGAGATAATACAACTTGTGAAGAAAGCCGGTTTTAGTGCCTGTGAGTTTACCGGAAGCCAATTAGGGTCTCTTTCCAAAAAAGAACTCCTGGACCTGAAAGATTGTGCCCAAAAGGATGGAGTTAAAATTCTAGACATAAATACCGCCTGTGATATGTTCCAGTTCAGTCGCGGTAATTTTCTCTCCGAAAATGAGGCGCATCGTAAAAAAGCGATACAGTACATAACAAAAACCCTGGACATATGTGCCTTTCTGAATATCCCTAAATTAATCCTTGATACCGGTACTACGGTGCCGTATAGCCAGTCCCGCGAGCAACAGGAAAAACTGTGGCGTCAATCCTGGATTAAAATTTCCGAATATGCCGAGCAGAAGAAAGTAGCCCTGTCCCTTATTATCGTGCCTTATCGCCGGGTAATCAACAGTAAGGACGGCTTTTATTACTCTGATTACCCCAGGGAAGAACTATTTGCCCAGTCAAGAAGAACCGGAGCCAAAAGGGTCGGCTGGGTTTTTGATACCGCCAATGAGATGGCAGGCAGAAAGAATATGCATGGATTCTCGCTTGCCGGCGAGGTACAAAATTATTTGAAACAGGGACTGGATGTGGTATACCTTGCCAACCACCCGGGGCCGATGACCAGGACGTTTCGTAGGGCGCTTTACCATAACTGTCTGCGGGAAGGATATTACACCGCCGATGATTACCGGAATCTTTTTACGGTCCTGAAAAAATACCGGTCACAAGGTCAGATATCCTTGCATCTGTCGGTGCGGTGTCCTTCTGTTGACGAATTGAAAAAGGAACGACTCTATTGGGAAAAACTAATAAGGAACACATGATGGTTTCTGGAGGTAATTAACTATGAAGGTAATGATCATCGGCGGGACAGGACACATCGGGACTTTTCTTACCAGGATACTTCTTGATGATGGTTATGAAGTCGGGATAATCTCTTCCGGACGCACACCCATCGGTGACGAGAGTATTGAAAAAAAAGTCCGCCTGGTAAAAATGAAGTACCCGGACATGTTATCTGACGGTACATTCGCCTCCCTTTTGCGTGAAAAAAAGATTAACGTTGTGGTAGACATTTTACAAGGAGATATTCAAAGTGTCTATGCTCACTGTCTTGGGGCTGGAGTCAGTCAACTCGTTATGTGTGGTTCCATATGGATGTTTGGCCGGCCCAAATCCGTTCCAACCCCGGAAGTAACCCAAACTGAATGCCCCTTTGAAGGCTACCGCCAGCGATATGCGGAGATGCTTAAAACCATAGAACAGTCAAAGAAAGAGAAGATTTCTGTTAGTGCCATTATGCCTCCGAATATCTGTGGCCCGGAGAAGGTTCCACTTGAGGGAATGGGTGGACGCTCAATAGATGTTCACCGGGCACATCAGAAAGGTGCGCCGGTGGTTCTGCCTTTTCCCGGCACGAATCTTATCGGACCCTGCGATGCGGAAGATGTGGCACGGGGATTCTACTGCGCGGTCAAGAATCGGGATGCGGCGGCTGGAGAAATATTTAATGTCGGATCTGCCTACGCCCTGACTGCCGAAAAATTCATCCGGACCTATGCGGATATTTATGGAACAAGGATTCCCATAGAGTACGTGAGTACGGAAAAGTATATTAAAGAGATATCACCGGACCTCGGCGCAAACTTCCACTTTACCGAGCATATGTGTCCGGATATATCAAAAATATCATCACGTGTAGGATATAAACCCCACTATACACCGGAAGAAACCATGGAGCGGTCGGTGAAGTGGATGTATAATAAAGGGATACTGCGGTAAGAAAAGTAGCGGAATATTATGAAAATCACCCGGAAGCAAAAACGAGATGAGTTGGTAATATCCAACAACCTTTTTTCCTATCGTATCAGCAAAGAAACCGCCGGTTTTCCCTCGGAAATCGCTTTCAGCGGGGACAGCACACCCCTGATGAAATCCGGACTGCCTTTAATAACCGCCCGGGTCAACGGCCGTGCCATCCGCCCTTGCCTAAAAGACAGGTTCCAACCGGAAATCATTACCGGGAAAAATTCCGTCAGGCTCATCTTTGACGATATTGGTTGGCAGGATGAAGAGGGGAATCTGGTGAAGGATTATCGGCTTGCGCTCCACTACGAAACATATGAAGATGGAGTTGTCTTCGTCAAAACCTTCTTCTTCACCAAAACGCTGGTGCCGGGCCCGGTATGGAACTTCATTTTTCAGGGGCATCTGTCGCTGAAAGATGAAGAGGAGGCGAACTGGGCATACTGGACATTCCCCAAGACAAACACCGCCGAACTTATTCAGGCCATGGGCGGTTTTGAACGGAACCTGAAGGAGGGAGAAAGAAGGGTTTTCCCCAAGACAATTCTTCCATTCGTCAGTTTTGATTTCGGTGTCGGCGAACGACGCGACCGGCACTTGGAATACTTCGTAGAGTCATACAACTCCCTCTCCGGAGATTACCACAATACTGAGACCGACATCTCTTGGAGCAAGAAAAAAGCCACCGTAACCTGGAATTTTCAAAAAAAGCCGAATCTGACGCCGGAACGCGCTTACCAGTGGTCAAACACCTGGGGATGGGCGTTGCGACGTTTCCCTGAAGAACGGAAGCATCCTCCATTCCGAATTTATCACTATTTTGACAATTTCGCTCGCTACCCAACCGAAAAGATAGTTAAACAGGCTGCCAGCCAGGGTGCAAACCTGTTCATTCTCCATGAAAACTGGCGTTTTGATATTAAAAACGGCGAATTTGCTGACGACCGCTCTCTTTTGAAAAGGACCATCAGAAACATTCACAAATACGGAATGAGGACCGCTCTTTATGTGCGGGGAAACGAAGACGAGATAAAGGAGGACTGTGCCGGCTCCCTGACGCCGTACTTGAAGAAAGACTGGGACGGTATTTATATGGATTTCGGCTCACCGGTCTGCTTTACCTCCTGCGACGAATCTTCGCCAGGCGGCAAGATCGCTTTCCGGTTGTATTATCACCTGACACGAAAGATCAGGGAATCTGTGGGTGAAGACGGGATATTCCTCAGTCACTCCGGTTCTTTCTTCTCTGCGGTTGGACACACGACCGCCAACGGTTACGTATCCGGAGAACAGGAAAAGGGGCAACTCATTAAAAGCAGAACCCTGCACGCCTATTTCAGCGGTATCTCAGTCTCTCCATCTACCCTGTGGACAGCCGCTTTTCCTACCTACCGGACAAAGGCGGCAATCCCGTATTTGGCAACTGCGGCTCAGAGTCCGTTCATTAACCTGGGAACCCAGATGCCGGCCAGTTCCCTTGACCACCCTGACGTTCCGTCGGTAATCACCTTTCAACGGCCTCTGTGGCGGCTCTGGGGACTCTTTGAGGGAAAGAAGAACATCCATGTCTATTCGACGTATAACAGCTCAATCATTTTTACCGTAGACTCCGACAAAACCGGCGCCTGCCTTTTGGTTGACGATAAGGGCGACGGTCTTCTCATCGTTTCCAACTTTTCAGCGAAAATCAGAGGTGTTTCGGTCCGGATTAATTGGAAAAAAATAGGTCTGAAACCGGGAAGGAACCTCTTTGCCCTTGATAGCAATTACGAGAGGAACCGTTATTCTGCGGCTGATTTTGAATACTGTTTCTCAAGAACGCTGGATGGTTTCGGGGTAACCGGGTGGTTGTTTGCAAACAGCGGCAACAGCTGGAAGGCGAGACTGGCCCAATTCGCCTCACCCTATGTCGCTTTCCCGACAGACGAGGCAAGGTACCGGAAGAAGATTGAATCGATACGGAAACAAAGATTTGAACCACCGTCCTGGAAAAGATGGTATCTGAGGGTCGTAATCCCGAATTACCCGAACAGTTATGAAGATTCGCTCTGGTGGGACCTGTTTGATAATGCGGTTGAACTCCGGGAAGTCAATAAGAACGGTTCGCACCGGTCCCTGGGCTACGTCAGCGCAAAAGGACTGGCAAGAAAGTGGCCCGAGAAAAAAGATTATATCCGGCCGGGAATTCCCACACCCTGGATACCGCTGCATAAAATCATCAAATCTAAATCCGGTGATGACCCGGTTCGCCTTTGCCTGGCGACCAGACGGCAGAAGAAGTTTGAATTCTATTCTTTCGTCCAGGCAGAACTCTCACCGGTTCCCGGTCCGGATAAGCGCGCCTACCAGATCGTCTATAACAACGAGATTGACAGCGACTGGTCCCATCTTGACTTTAACATCACCTTCTCCGTAACCAGCCTCCAGGTGTACCACCAATCCATCTCTAAAAACGTCGCGCTCCCCTGACCGACTCTACTGTACGTATTGACAGCAGGAAGAAAGGTGTGGTATATTTATTTAAGAATCGTAAAATGTTGACGGCAGAGGAAAAAAAAGGAGTAATCAAGGATTTCAGCCGGGGAACTAAAGACACCGGCAGTCCGGAAGTCCAGATATCGCTGATAACCGAACGGATTAACCGTCTGGAGCAGCACTTTAAGGACCATAAAAAAGACCATAACTCCCGACGGGGACTTTTAATCATCATCGGCCGGCGCCGGCGCCTTCTGAACTATCTAAAGGTAAAAAACCCTACCAAGTACGAGACGGTCATTTCCAAGTTAGGCCTGCGTAAATAGTTGGGGTACAATTCAAAAGCACAATTCGAATTTACACTTACCGAAAGGAAAAATGAAACAGGAGATTGAAGTTGGAGGACGTAAGATAAGTTTTGACAGTGAAACTTTTGCTCAACAGGCGACCGCCGGTGTAATGGTCCGCTCAGGCGACACGATGGTCTTAACCACCATCGTCTTCGGCAAACCCCTGGAAATTGCCTGGGACTTTTTGCCGTTGACCGTGGAGTACCGGGAACATATCTCGGCCGCGGGTAAATTCCCGGGTGGGTTCTTTAAACGGGAAGGAAGACCGACGGAAAAGGAAATTCTCACCTGCCGGCTCATTGACCGGACCATCAGACCGCTCATACCAAAAAGTATCAACCGCGAGATTCAGGTCTCCTCGTTTATCTTCTCCGCAGACCCGGATATCGACCCGGACATACTGGCATCTCTGGGTGCTTCCGCCTGTCTTTCCCTTTCTCCCTTTCCCTCAACCGGACCGGTGGCGACCGTTCGGGTGGGAATGGTCAATGACCAACTTATTATTAATCCGACCAATACCCAGTTATTAGAAAGTACCCTTTCCCTGGTGGTCGCAGCCGGCGCAAAATCTCTGGTAATGATGGAAGGGATTGCCAAAAACATAACGGAAGAAAAAGTCCTCGCTGCGATTGCATACGGCATCCAGGAAGCTCAGAAATTAGTCGGTTTCTTCAGCGAAAACTTCTCGGTTCCCAAAGAAGAAGTCCCCGAACTACAAAAGGCAGAATGGGAAGATGCCATTACCCGGATTTTTGACCAGAAGTTCAGCCAGGTTGCAAATTACCCGGGCAAAACTGAAAGGTCTGCTTTTTTTGACGGCATAAAACAGGATCTGCGCAGCAGCCTGGCGGAAACCGTTCCGGAAAAAGATATTAAGGAAGCCTTCGAACGGGAACTGCGCATCCGGGTACGGAAACATATCCTGGAAACGAAGACCCGTCTGGACGGCAGAAAACCAGACCAGGTCAGACCGATAAGTTGTGAGGTCGGGCTCCTACCCAGAGTACACGGCTCAGCCCTCTTCCGGCGGGGCGAAACCCAGGCTCTGGCTCTGGTAACCTTAGGCACCTGGTCTGACGAACAGCGGGTTGAGGGATTATTAGAGGAAATTAAAAAAAGGTTCACTCTCCACTACAACTTTCCGCCTTTCAGCGTGGGTGAAGTGAAACCGATGCGCGGTCCGGGACGACGGGAAATCGGTCACGGTGCGATGGCAGAAAAGGCGATGGTAAACCTGTTGCCTCCTGAAGAAGGGTTCCCTTATACCATCCGGGTTGTCTCGGACATCTTAGAATCACACGGTTCATCCTCCATGGCAACCGTGTGCGCCGGCTCTCTGGCTTTAATGGACGCCGGTGTTCCGATGACCGCTGCGGCTGGCGGCGTAGCTCTGGGTCTAATTCTAAAAGATGAAAACAACTATCTAATCCTTACCGACATCGCCGGCGAAGAAGACCACTACGGCGATTTAGACCTGAAGATTGCCGGAACAAAAGAAGGCATTACCTCCATCCAGATGGACGTTAAAACCACACAGATTACCCTGGAAGTTCTCCGACAGGCTTTCCAGCAGAGCCGGGAAGCCCGGTGCCAGATATTGGACACAATGGCGCAGGTCTTACCGGTGCATCGACCTTCTCTATCCAGTTACGCACCCAAAATTATTACCTTCAAGATTCCGACCGAAAAAATTGGCGCAGTAATTGGACCGGGTGGCCGCAACATCCGCAAAATCATTGCGGATACCGGTGCGGAGATTGAAATAGAAGATGACGGCGGAGTCCAGATAATCGCCAAAGATGAAGCAGCCCAGCAGAAAGCGATTAGTGTCATCAAAGGAATGGTTGAAGAGCCAATCGTGGGACAAGTCTATAATCAGGTCAAGGTTACCCGGCTCTTTCCGTTCGGTGCCATGGTAGAATATCTGCCCGGGCAGGAAGGCCTGGTCCACGTCTCCGAACTTGACCACCGGTACATAAACAAACCGGACGAAGTGGTCAAGGTTGGTGATTTAATAGACATCAAGATTGTCGGTATTGACGACCAGCACCGGGTAAACCTGAGCCGTAAAGCGCTTCTGCCGGCTCCGCCCGGCGGTACTGAAAATGAATCCCGTCCAGGCCGAACCGACCACCAGAGTAAAATCAACGGTGGCGGCGGCCGGCGTCAACCTAATTTAACCCATCGTGCCTACCGTTCAGGTTTTAGTAAAGAAAGAAAACATTAAAGACATTGCACTGCCGGAGTACCAACGTCAGGGAGATGCCGGATTAGACCTGCGCTCTGCGGAAGAGGTAACTCTAAAACCCGGCGAGCGCTCTGCGGTAGGAACCGGACTGCGTATCGCCCTGCCGGAAGGGGTGGTCGGTATCATCAAGGACCGCAGCGGCCTGGCTCTGAATTTTGGCATCCATACCCTGGCTGGCGTAATAGACAGCAACTACCGCGGTGAAGTCAAGGTTGTGCTAATAAATTTAGGTGAAAAAACCCACCAGATAAAGTTCGGTGACCGCATCGCCCAGTTAATTCTCTTACCCTGTCTGAAAGCGGAATTGATTGAAAAAAGTTCCTTACCGGAGACCGAGCGTAACGAAAAGGGGTTTGGTTCTTCAGGATTAAAATGATGAAGGCAGCCTATTTAGTGGGAAAGGAAAAAATTGAGATTAAGGAAACGCCGGTACCGGTTCCCGGTCCGGCCGAGGTTCTGGTACGGGTAAAAAAGGTCGGCATCTGCGGCTCTGATGTCCACTATTTCCGGGAAGGTCGCATCGGTGAACAGGTGGTTACTTTTCCGTTCATCGTGGGCCACGAAGCAGCTGGCATAGTCGCAGAAACAGGCCCGGAGGTAAAAGGATTATTAACCGGACAAAAAGTGGCAATCGACCCGGGTGTCTCCTGCGGGAAGTGCGAAGTCTGTTTGACAGGCAAACCAAACCTCTGTCTCAAAGTACGTTTTTTGGGAACTCCCCCGGTTGAGGGTGCCTTTCGGGAATATCTTGTGATACCCGCAGCAAACCTTATTCCTCTGCCCGATAATGTAACCCTGGAAGAAGGTGCGCTTTCCGAACCTTTGGCGGTCGGACTTTATGCCACAAGACTTGTCTCCATAGCATTAGACGATAAAGTAGCCATCTTTGGTTGTGGTCCCATTGGACTTTCCCTCCTCCTCTGTGCCAGACTGGCTGGTGCTTCTACCCTCTTTGCCAGCGATTTAATTCCGGAACGCAGAACCTATGCCAAGCGCATCGGTGCCGACTATGTTTTTGACCCCAAAGAATGCGACCCGGTAAAAGAAATCCTTGGACTGACCAAAGGTAAAGGGGTCCAAGTCACCTTTGAATCTGCCGGTCAACTGGAGACTTTGATTCAAGCAGTAGGAACTGCTGCACTGGGTGGCAAAGTAGGAATTGTCGGCATTCCCATTGAGGATTACTGGCAGATCCCCAGTTATTCGACACGAAGGAAAGAACTCGCCTTTTTCAATGTACGACGTTCTGCTTTTGCTGCTGAAAAGGTAATTAACCTTATGGCATCCGGTAAAATAGATGCCAAAGGTATGGTAAGCTACCGGTTTCCTCTGGAAAGAGTGACGGAAGGTTTACAATTAGCAGCCGAATACCGGGATGGTGTTATCAAAGCCATGATAGATATTTAAATGTTTGAAAAAATCATCTCTTCAGTTCGTGCCAGGGTCCGCACCAGAAAAGAGAAAAAACCTCTAAGTTTCCTTAAAGAAGAAATCTCCGGCTTATCTCAACCCCGTGACTTTATTAACGCGCTCACCGCCGTATCTCCTTTGCCTTTGCGTATCATTGCCGAAATCAAACGCGCCTCACCCTCAGCCGGCTCTTTAAATCCAGGACTCTCCCCTGCCCTTCTATCGCAGAGTTATCAGAAGGCAGGTGCGTGTGCCATTTCAGTCCTGACCGAAGAAGACTTCTTCCGGGGAAATCTGAATGACTTATCGGAAGTAAAAAAAGCGGTCACCATTCCAGTCATTCAAAAAGAGTTTATCCTGGAGCCGTATCAGATTTACGAAAGCCACGCCTGCGGCGCCGATGCAATCCTTTTAATCGTTGCCCTCCACAGCCAAAAAGGTCTACAGGAACTATATTCCTTGAGCCTCTCCTTCGGTTTGACACCCTTAGTGGAAATCCATAACGAGTCTGAACTGGAAATCGCGCTCTCTGTCGGGGCTAAAGTCATCGGCATCAACAACCGCGACCTCAAGACCCTGACCGTTGATATTAAAACCAGTTACCGGATTTTACCTCTGATACCAAAAGACAAGGTCGTGGTGGTAGAGAGCGGTCTCAAAGAAAAAGACGACCTGATTCGCCTGAAGGAATTAGGCGCTTCTGCCTTCTTAATCGGCGAAATCCTTTTACGCTCTCCGGACCCTGCCTCCACCCTCTCCTCGCTCATAAAATGACGAAGGCTTATCTTTATGCTACCATATCCTTACACAGGAGGTTAATAAATGTCCAAAATATCAGTTTATCTACTCGATACATTAAAAACTCAACCCCTCCGCCAGGTAAAAGAAAAGGCGAAAGAAACAGTACCCACACTTCTGGCTAAGGTTTCCCTTGAACCATGGGAAGAAGTTCATCGGAAAAGGACTGCGGACGATGCTGGTCGGCGTTGACACCGGTTTCTATACCTCCGATACCCATTTTCTGCTCTACCAAAAGGCCGGCATCCGGATAAATCTGCTATAAGTCTTAATATGAGACCCGATAATAAGGCGGGTACCCTTACAGTTGAATCTGTAAGGGGATATAGATTCCCGCTTCAAGCATGCGGGAATGACAACGCAGATAAGTCAGATTCTTCACTACGCTCAGAATGACAAAATGATTGAGACGTTGACGAAGAAGAGTACTATGGGGTATAATAATGTGTAACATAATGATGTAACCTAAGGAGGTAGATAATGGTCAGGACACAGGTTATTATTACTCAAGAACAATATCAAACATTGCACAATTTATCTAAAGAACGGGATGTTTCCATCGCGGCTCTGGTAAGGGAAGCGGTAGAAAAAGAATTTGTCCAGGGAATCAATAACCAGAAACAAATCGCGGCTTTGAAACGGATTGCGGACCGCCGGGGGAAAGTTCCCGCCTGGTCCGAAATGAAAAAGGAAATAACGCAGGGAATCGTTGGCAAGAAAGGGAATCTTTAAATGCTCATCTTTTTGGATACCTGCGTCTTTGAGTATGCCCAGGGAAGGGATAATATTTATAAAGACCCCTGCCTGAAGATACTGGAAGCAGTCCTGGAAAACAAGGTGATTCCCTATACCGATACCGAAATATTCCAGGAGATATGGTACCGTCATTATCACCGGGACACGGACCAGGGAATAAACCTTCTGAAAGATGTATTACAAATAATCAAGCCCGGCTATATCCTGCCGGTTACCCACGCTGATTTCTCATTAGCCGTTCACCTTGGAGAAATTTACGGGAGATTTATTGAACCCCGGGATGCCATCCACATCGCGGTGATGCTTAATAACTCTATTCACGACATCTGTACTGCGGATACCGGAATTGCAAAGGTTAAAGAAGTGACCGTGATAGACCCGATTAATTTTGTAAAGAAGTTGTTATAAGTTAAAAGGGGGTAAAGATGCGATTGCCTCATCATGATATGCCGAAATTGGAAGCACCGTTCGAGCGTCAGGAAATTGACGGTAGACATGTTTGTATCCCAAAAATCAAAGAGGGATACCGCTGGGTATTTACCGAGAGTGAGGCAGTGGAAAAGTTGGACGGTACGAACGTCTCGGTTGAAATTACCGGGAAACATATCAGTACTATCCGAAACCGGTTAAACCTGATTAACATCTGGCAGTCCGGAAAAATCCATTTCGCTGAAGGTATTTTGAAAGCGATTGAAAAAGGACACTTCTCGGAAGACCGGGAGGATGGCATCTATTTCGGGGAACTTATCGGCGAAAAACTCCAGGGGAATCCCTATAAAATTCAGGGTCATTTGTGGTTACCGTTAGACGTTATCAAGGTAAAGTATACCTACAAGTTCTGGCAGAAAGATATCCTCCCATTCTTGAAAGACAAAACAGAGGAACAAATCTTTGAAGAGGTTAGCAGTGCGTTTAAGGGATTGTGGAGTTTGTTAAAGAGAAGGACCATTCCCACAAACGAATCTATCAAGATGGACGAATCTTTGGGCTTTGAAGGATATGCCGCGGAAGGAATAGTTTTTTATTCCCCCAACGGAGAAATGGCAAAGTTGCGCCGGGATATGTTTGCCTGGTTTAGAGGGGTTGCTAAACAATAAAATTAACTATTTGCCAGAGGCGATTTTGGAGCGAGACAAGGAGCGAAGAAGATTGCGTATCCACAGCGCTACGCAAGCGATGAGCGACGCAGTCGCAGCCCAAAAGCGGCCTGGCCCTTCGGGGAATCCCATCTTTGGGTCATTGCGGCGTTGCTCCTCGGTTATGTGCCACAGTGGGCACAGCAACCTCCCTTGTCAATCCTATGACAAGGGGACCCGTGTCGCGCCTTGCACTGACTTCAAATCTGGGACTCCAAATAGTCAATTTTATTGTTTAGCAACCCCTAAAGGAGAAACCCATTGAAAATTGCTTTTCTGGTGCCGGGAATGGATTTGGGGGGTGTGGAACAAGGCACCTTTGACTTAGCCTGCGGGTTCAAAGAACTTGGTCACGACGTACTGGTCATCTCCGGTCCGGGTCAGTATATCCCCGGCCTGAAAGAAACCGGAATCAAGTGGTACCCGGTACCGATGGAGAGGAAAACTCTCCCCAATTTTTGCCGGGCTTTACGCCGGATAAGAAGAATCATCGCCGAAGAAAAACCCGACATCCTACACTGCCGGAGCCGGTTCCCTGCCTGGATTGCCTACTTCGCCGCTAAACCCTTCCCGGAAAGCCTCTTTGTTACCAGCGTTCACGGATTTCATCGCAGCCACTGGTACAGCCGGATTATGGGCAAGGGGAAACGGGTCATCGTGGTGAGCGAAGGACTCAAGGATTATGCGATAAGATTTTTAGGCGCTTCTTCGGAAAAGGTCCGGGTGGTATACAACGGTTTTGGATTTACTCCCTTTCTCAACCTGTCTTCTCCAACCAAAAATAAGGGAGACCGTCTCACGGTCGGTGCGGTGGGAAGACTATCTAAAGCAAAAGGCTATCGTTACCTCATAGAAGCTCTCGGCCTTTTGCAGAAAGACTTCCCGAATTTGAAAGCTATTCTGGTGGGTGAAGGTCCGGAAGAAAAAAAACTGAGGGTTTTTACCCGAAGGTTATCTTTAGAGGAAAAAGTCTCCTTTGTCACCGGAAAATCTGTAGATTACTTACCATCTTTTGACATTCTGGCAGCTCCGCATATATCTCCGGAACCAGGACCGGAGAACGGACCGTACTGGCCGGGTAGAACCGCAGCGGAAGCCCAGGTTGTGGGTATTCCGGTGGTAACCACTTTGCAGGGACTTAACCCCGGCACTTTTGAATCCGGCGCCGCGGAAATCTTTGTACCCGCAAAGGACCCGAAAGGTCTGGCGGAAGGTATCCGATACCTTTTAACCCATCCGGAAGAGAAACTGGCTCTTATGGAACGAGCAAAAAAATCTGCTCTCGAAAATTTTTCGCTGGAACGAATGATAACTAAAACACTGGAAGTGTATAAAGAGATATTTCTACAAACGCATTAAATCTTTTGACGTAGGGGTCGGATTCATCCGACCCGCGGGCTTGATAAATCAAGCCCCTACAGTTTATTGATGTAAATTTATTTAATACGTTTGTATTTCAATGATGGGCAATAAAATTCTGGTAATCAAATTAGGCGCTTTAGGTGATATGGTCTTAGCCAGCGCTGCCTTTGCCAGCCTGAGACAATCTTTCCCGAAAAGCGAACTCGCACTCTTAACTACACCAATCTATCTTCCTCTGGTTAAAGACTGCCCTTATTTTACGGAGGTTTTTCTCTTCCGGCGCGAAGAGAATTTTTTTCTTCAGGCTTCACAGACAGGCGTGACCTTACGCCGGAAAAGGTTTTCTACGGTGGTTAATCTGCAGAATAATTTTAAAGCCAACCTTCTGGCGTACTTGACCGGCGCGCCAGAACGAATCGGTTTCAGAAAAGGACCTCTTCCAAATCTGCTGACCAAAAGTCTCTTGTACAACCCGGAAGAAAACGCTCTGTGGAACATAAACCAGGTTCTGGCACTGGCCGGTGCTTTTCCGGCAGAAAGGATGGAACTTTACATTACACCGGAGAAAGAAACAGAAACTGAAGATTTACTTAAATCGTCAGGCTGGTCGGGACAACCACTGGCTGGTTTGCATCCGGGTGCCAGTTCCGGCTGGCAAAGTAAAAGGTGGCCGGACCAGTACTGGGTAGATTTAGCCCGGAAACTATCGGAAAAAGGGATAATACCCGTATTTTTCGGGGATAGCAGCGAATATCGTAAGTTGGAGGAGATAAGTAAAGAAGTCTCCGGAAAAACCTTTAACTTAGCAGGGAAGGCTTTACTTTCTCTCCTGCCCGCGATAATAAAAAAATGCCGGGTCTTTATCTCCACCGACAGCGGCCCGCTCTTTATCGCGGCAGCCGGCGGGATAAAAACTCTGGGGCTTTACGGACCAACCGAAAGCAGGCGCCACGCACCGCCCGGGGTTACGGTTCTGGAAACGGCAGGACTTGCCTGCCGGCCGTGTTACCGCAAGTTCTGCTCCAAACCCGTCTGCCTGACCAATATCACGCCGGAAGAGGTACTGAAAGTATGTTTATAACTACTAGAATGACACTGGGCACACATGTCATTCTGAGGCGAAGCCGAAGAATCTATTCTTTAGACCCTTCGCTTTCACTCAGGGTGACCCTAATGTAAAGGAGGGGTTATGTATGTTTCTGTTAGAGAAGCAATCCTGCAGCAAGCCGGGTACTCAAGTATTGCGGAAGGGCTCAAGGACTTAGGTCTTGACAGTGTGGAAGCGGAATTTTTCCGGGACTATACCATCTATGCACCCGGTTCCTGGCAAAAGATGCCGCTGGACAGGGATAATCTCGCAAAAACGATAACCGTGTCCTATGGACCTGCCGGCATTAAAATCTGCGCCTTTCTGTTGCACAACAACTTTAACTGTGCAGACCGGGCTGGAGAAGTGAAGTGGGTAATTGACGTCGTCAAAACCGCAGAAACCCTGAAGATACCAGCCATCCGTATTGATGCCATCACCCAAGGAGAACGGGAGGAGCCTTTTGAGACCAGAGTTAACCGTTTCGTGTCCTGTATGCAGGAAGTCCTCTCCGCCACGGAAGGAAACCCGGTTCAATTAGGCATCGAAAACCACGGAGTACAGGGAAACGACCCGAACTTTCTACAACGGGTCATCGGACAGGTAGGCAATACACGACTGGGCGTTAATATGGATACCGGTAATTTCTACTGGTACGGCTTTCCGCTGAACGAAGTGTACGAGGTGCTTAAGTCCGTCTCCAAATACACCAAACACACCCACGTAAAGAACATCCGGTATCCGGAAGAAACCCGAAACCAAAAACGGGAGATTGGGTGGGAGTATGGAAAATACGTCAGTCCGATCTATGAAGGGGACATTGACCACGGACAGGTTGTCCGGATATTAAAAAGCGCCGGGTACGAAGGACCCCTCACGATTGAAGATGAAAGCCTGGGCAAATTTGCCAAACCGGAAGAGAGAAAAGACGTGTTAAGAAAAGACACGACCTATCTCAAAACCCTGCTTAAGTAATACAAATGCATTAAATCATTCATGTAGGGGTCGGATTCATCCGACCCGAATTAAGCGGGTTTGATAAATCAAACCCCTACAATGGTGGGCCGGTTGCCAGAAATAGTGGCTCCGTGCTATCATAAAGTTCCGATGCAGGTACTGATTCTTAACCTGAAACGACATTACCTGGCCGCCAAGGCGGAGATAGATGCCGGACTGGCAGAAATTCTGGAGAGCCAGCGTTTTATCCGCGGACCCCAGGTAAAGACGCTGGAAGACGAAGTTGCCAGGTATACCGGCTCAGAATTCGCCATCGGCGTCGCTTCCGGAACCGATGCACTCCTTCTGAGTTTAGAGGCACTTGACCTGAAACCAGGTGATGAAGTGATTACCACCGCCTTTACCTTTGTCGCCACCGCAGAGACTATTTTACACACCGGTGCGGTCCCGGTCTTCATAGACATTGACCCGGCCTCCTTTAATCTAAATCCGGATAAGATTAAGACCGCCTTAACCAGAAACACAAAAGGAATTCTGCCGGTACACCTCTTCGGTCTGTCCGCCGACATGTCACCTATTTTGGAAATTGCACAAGAAAATGGTTTATGGGTCCTGGAAGATTGCGCCCAGGCATTTGGTTCTGCCTACCAGGGGAAAAAAGTAGGCGGGTTCGGCAAATCCAGCGCGTTCAGTTTCTTTCCTTCCAAAAACTTAGGCGGGTTCGGTGACGGTGGAATGGTCACCACCTCAGACCCGCAATTGGCCGAAACGGTTCGAACCTTAAGCGAACACGGGGGCAAAAATAAGTACAATGTCACTATGTTAGGCCATAACAGCCGTCTGGATACGCTTCAGGCTGCGATTCTTTTAGCCAAGTTAAAGTATGTTGATACCTGGAACGAAAACCGGCGCCGCATTGCTAATATTTACCAGAAAGAGTTAACTGGCATTCCTGACCTTCTTTTACCTGCCGAACCCTCCGGTTATTACCATACATTCAACCAGTTCACGATAAGGACACAAAAGAGGGACCAGATGCAAAAGTTTCTCCAGGATAACGGTATCGGTACCGCCATCTATTATCCCTACCCCTTACACCAGCAGGAACTCTTCCGCAGGACCAGCCGGGTCAGCAATACTCTGACCGAAACTGAGAGAGCGGCGAAAGAGGTCATCTCCCTGCCGATAGACCCTCTGCTGACCGGGGAAGAGCAGGATTATGTCATAACCAAAATTAAGGAGTTTTACGTTAACGTGTCATTCTGAACAAAGCGAAGAATCTCTCTTTTAAATACGGGATTCTTCGGCTACCGCCTCAGAATGACAAATTGGATTTATGAAGAACGATTTTGTTCTGAGGCTGCCGTCTAAAATTATCTTTGGACCGGGGAAATTCAACCTTCTACCAGAAGAAGTAAAGTCCTTTACCCGAAGTAACAAAAAGATTTTTTTGGTAATGGACCCGGCGGTCCAGCCAAAGGTATTAAGCAGAATAGAAAAACTCTTTTCCGAATACCGGACATTCCCTTACGCAATTCCTGCCGGTGAACCTACCGTAGAAGCGGTTGACAAATCAGCTGACCTGGCGCGAAAAGAAAATCCGGCACTGATAATCGGCATCGGCGGTGGGAGTGCCATGGATACCGCAAAAGCGGTTGCGGGTCTGGTCGCCAATCCGGGAAGTTCTCAGAACTACCGGGGTCAAAACCTTCTGCGAAATCCGGCTTTGCCAAAGATTATGGTGCCAACCACGGCCGGGACCGGAAGCGAACTCACGCCTACCGCAGTACTGATTGGACAGGGTAAGAAAGGCGGAATCAACAGCCCTTACCTCATTCCGGAAGTAGCCTTGCTTGACCCGGAACTAACCCTGGATTTACCCCCGGAGGTGACGGCAGCCACCGGTCTTGATGCCTTGGCCCACGCCATTGAATCATTCCTTTCAAAAAACAGTTCCTCTTTTACCGAACCCCTTTCGTTGGAGGCGGTCCGCCTTCTGGTAGAAGCACTTCCCACCGCAGTAACCGAAGGTGAAAATTTAGAGGCACGCACCAAAACCCTGATGGGAAGCCTCATCGCCGGAATTACCCTGGCAAACGCGGGTGTTATTGCGGGTCATTCCCTCTCTTATCCGCTAGGTGGCCGTTATCAGGTAAGCCACGGAGTTGCCAACGGGATTATTCTGCCTTACGTAATAAAAGAACTCCTTGATTCCGCAACCGAAAAACTCTCCCGGTTAGCGCTGGCTTTAGGGATAGGAAAGGCGAAAGAAGTCCCTGACTTCCTCCTTTCTTTTGAAAGACGGTTAGGCTTCAAAAAACGGATGCGTGATTTTGGCATTCCGGAAGGAGAATTAGAAAATCTGGCAACTGAAGCCCAGGAGATTGCGGTACCAATATCCAATACACCAAAAATCTTAACCAAAGAGGACCTGGTGCGGATCTACCAAGCCGCATATTGACACAAACGAATTAATTCCTTTGTCATTCCCGCATGTCGCCTGCCCCTGCATGCAATAAGCAGGGGTTAGCGGAAATCCAGTAATTACGAGTATAGATTCCGGCTTACTATCCGCCGGAATGACAGACTTAATTTAAGGCGATTGTATTAAACTTTATGAAGGTAGAGAAGAGTATCTTCCGGGAGTATGATTTGCGGGGAATTGCGGACAAGGAACTGACGCCGGAGTTCGCCTTTGGTTTAGGCCAAGCCTTTGCTGATTACATTGGAAAAGAAGGCGCTGCGAAAAAGGTGGTGGTGGGACACGACAACCGAAAGACCTCTCCGGCTCTGAGCGAAAAATTGATGGCCGGACTCCAAGCAAGTGGTGTTGAAGTATTCTTCCTGGGTGAAGTACCTACGCCGGTCTTTTACCTTGCCAACCACAAATATTCCTTCCCGGCCGGTATTATGGTAACCGCCAGCCATAATCCGCCGGCCTACAACGGATTTAAATTAGTGGTCAGACGCAAGAGTATCTTCGGTCAACAGATTCAATCCCTGCGGGAAATAATGGAAAGTCTGGAACCCCTTCCCTCTCCGGAAAAAATTCTTTATCAAAAGTTAGAAATGGAAACAGAGTACCAATCCGAAATCAAAGCCCGTATCCGGCTGGTTCGTCCGGTTAAGGCAGTCGTTGACTGCGGAAACGGCACCGCCGGTCCTTTAACTACCGCTATTCTCTCAGAGATTGGCGTTGAGGTAATTCCGCTCTACTGCGAAAGTGACAACACCTTTCCCCACCACCTGCCTGATCCGGTGGTACCGGAAAATATGGCTGACTTAATTAAAAAGGTCAGAGAGACCGGGGCAGAATTAGGGATAGGTATAGACGGTGACGGTGATAGAATCGGTTTATGTGATGAAGAGGGTAATCTCATCTGGGGCGACAAAATCTTAGCCCTCCTCTCCCGGGATATTTTAATGGAAAACCCGGGCGCTTCCATAGTCTTTGACGTTAAGTGCAGTAAGGCTCTGGAAGAGGAAATTGCCCGGTTAGGCGGCAAACCGGTGATGTGGAAGACCGGCCATTCCCTGATTGAGGACAAAATGCACGAAATTGGCGCACCGGCAGCCGGAGAACTTTCCGGTCACCTCTACTTTGGAGACCACTGGTACGGTTTTGACGACGCCATTTACTCGGCCAGCCGTTTCCTGCAATATCTGGCAGGACAGAAAGAAAAACTATCGCAATTAGTCGCCGGTCTCACCCCCTATTACGCCACGCCGGAAATCCGGGTGGAAGTTCCGGACGAAGAGAAGTTTAACGTGGTAGAACGCCTGAAGGCAGAACTGTCCGGCAAGTATAATGTTTCCACGATTGACGGCGTCAAGGTATATTTTGAAGACGGCTGGGGACTGGTACGGGCTTCCAACACCCAGCCCGCCCTGGTTTTACGCTTTGAAGCCAAAACCGAAAAACGCCTCTCGGAAATTCAGTCCTTCCTCACCACCCTCCTCAACTCTTTGAAGTAACACCATCTCAAATAGATTCTTCGCGGAGTTTTTACCCTGAGCGAGATTCTTCGCTATCGCTCAGAATGACGAAGCGTTGTCATTCTGAGGCGTCTTGTGCCGAAGAATCCACTCCTCCCTATTTGTCATTTTTGCGGGTTTGAGGTACAATAATAAATTAGGCAAAAGGGCGAGTAGCTCAGCTGGCAGAGCATTCGGCTTACATCCGAAAGGCCACAGGTTCAAGTCCTGTCTCGCCCACCTGGATGTCTGTCATTCTGAGTGCAACGAAGAATCTGTTTTTCTTGAAAAACGCACCATGCCTTACAACTACTATGTCTATATTTTAACCAACAAAACTAACAAGGTTCTATATACCGGGGTAACCAATAATTTGGTGCGTCGAATTTGGGAACATAAAAAGAAACTGGTGGAAGGCTTTACCAAAAAGTACAATTTAACAAAACTGGTCTATTATGAAGAAACAAACGAAGTGAAATCAGCGATATCACGAGAAAAGCAGATTAAAGGATGGCTCAGAAAGAAAAAAGAGCATCTTATCGTTTCTTCAAATCCTAAATGGATAGATCTATATGACGTATTCGTGTCATCCTGAGTTCCTGAGTGCTTTACTCAGGGACGAAGGATCTAAGGGAGATCCTTCACATTCGTTCAGGACGACATAGTACGTCGGATTCTTCACGGAGTTTACCCTGAGATTCTTCGCTTCGCTCAGAATGACAAACGAAGGGCTCAGAATGACAAACGAAGGGCTCAGAATGACAGGAAGTAAAGGGTTCAGAATGACAAATAACACAGGGGAGGTAACGTATGGCACACAAGAAGGGTCAAGGGGCCTGCAAGAACGGCCGGGATAGCATCGGGAAACGGTTAGGCGTAAAGCGTTATGGCGGCCAGGTAGTCTCGGCCGGAGAGATTATCATTCGGCAGAGAGGCAGCCGATTCAAAGCCGGTCAGAATGCCGGGATGGGTAGAGACCACACCATCTTTGCGTTGAGTACCGGTAAAGTGCTCTTTGAAACCCGGGCCGGCCGGAAATTCGTGTCCATTCTGACTGCTTAGGTAGGGGTCGGATTTATCCGACCCGCGGGCCCCGTATAGGCGGCTATCGCCTTTTACGGGGCGGGCTTGATAAATCAAGCCCCTACAATTTTAGGATGTAAACTTACTTACTGCGTTTGTATTTATGGAAGGAATAGAAATATTACGCCATCGGGAAAAAACAGCCCACAAAGATGATTTTGGCCATCTTCTGGTAGTCGCCGGGTCTACCGGCTTAAGCGGTGCGGCGGGTCTGGCAGCAAACTCTGCTCTCCGAACCGGTACCGGACTGGTAACCCTGGCCACTCCTCTCAGCGTCTATCCCATCCTGGCTTCCAAGTTCACGGAAGTGATGTACCTGCCTCTTCCGGAAAAGGAAGGAAGTATTTCCGCGGATAGCGGCTCGCTCATTATGCAATTTCTCCCCCGTGCCGATAGCCTCTTAATCGGACCGGGCTTGGGCGGGAAAGAACCGGTGGATGAACTGATTAATTCTTTACTGCCAAAGATTGAGAAACCTCTGGTTCTGGATGCCGACGGTCTCAATGCAATTGCAGGGCAGACCGGAATATTAAAAAAAGTAAAAGCACCGGTAATCGTTACGCCCCATCCGGGTGAGATGGCAAGATTAACCGGTATGCAAACCGCGGAAATCCGGAATAAACGCCAGGAGACCGCCTTAGAATTCAGCCGTAAATACGGAGTGGTAACTATTCTGAAAGGTTATCAGACCGTGGTTACCGCACCAGACGGCTCAATATACCTTAACTTTACCGGTAACCCCGGGATGGCAACCGCCGGCAGCGGTGACGTACTGGCCGGAATCGTAGCCGGGCTGTTGACTCAGGGTCTGCCCCCCTTCTCCGCAGCCAGACTCGGAGTATACATCCACGGATTGGCCGGAGACCTTGCGGCAAAAGAAATCGGAGAAGTATCCCTCCTCGCCGGCGACATTATGAATGCCATTCCAACCGCAGTAAAATTCCTCGTAGGAATTCCTGAGGTTAAGGAAGGGATGCGATAATCTGGTCATCGTTGGTTGCCTTCACTCTCTCACCAGGCTTCAGAACTAAAAATTCCTCCTCCGAATAAGGTCCGTTCAGTAATCGTTCCAAGAGTCCGGTCTCACCGATAATCTCTTCCCATTCCCATCCTTTATCTTTCGCAATCTTCCGGGACAGATTACGGTAGTCCGGCATCCCGGACAAAGGCAAAGTAATATACGCTATCTTGTGATAATTCTTCTCCGGGTTTAAAACCGACCAGAGGTATTCTCCGTTCTCCTCGCCGTAGTTGGCGATAAACTCTTCCTTATTCTGTGTCGGACCTAACTGGGAATCGAAATACTGCTCCTCGGTAGCAGAACCACCCCTTTCCAACCAGTCCGGAGAGTGGAAGTAAGTACCGGTGTTCTGGAAAAAATATTCCCGGTAAATCTTTCGCGAACCCAAAAAGAGGGTGATACAGTCGTGCGCCCGGGGAATAACCAGAGGTAGCCGGGAACTCGTTAAGTCTATAATCCCGTTATTGCAGAGTGCGTAGCCTAAGACGATTCGGCGGTAATCCTTTTCGTTCATCTTGTCTATTTCCGCCTGGATTACCTCGCGCATCTTCTTCCCGCCCAAGTCGTGCAAGCCTTTGGGAATAAAAGTTATGTCAAAGACCTCCGGACTCCGGGCGACAAAGTAGGCAACTTCCCGGAAGAAAATTTCACAAGTAACCAGACCCACCCGTCTAATTTTATTTTCCATGGGATTGCCACGCGAACTACGCTCGCAATGACACAAAACGTCGGATTCTTCGTTTCACTCAGAATGACACTTTGTGTCATTTTAGCACTTTACCCACAACTAAAGCCAACTATTATGATATAATAAGAACGTGGAACTGTCCGGTAAAAAGGTACTGGTAGTGGGTCTGGGCAAAAGCGGGGAGGCAACCGCGCTTTTTTTGGGTAAAAAGGGCGCCCTGGTCCGACTGACTGAAGCCGGCGACAATCCTGCTCTGCGTGAAAAGAAGAAATCTCTGGAGAGTACCGGGATAGAAGTAGAATTAGGTCAACATTCAGAAACGTTTTTAGGTGACATAGAACTGGTAGTTCCCAGCCCGGGAGTCACACCGGAATCTTTTCCCGTCCGGTTTGCCCTCAAGAACAGAATCCCGGTCTGGAGCGAGATTGAATTAGCCTACCGGTTCTGCCCGGCACCAATCTTAGCGATTACCGGTACCAACGGAAAGAGTACTGCGGTTACGCTGCTTTACGACATCCTGAAAACAGCCGGTAAAAAAGTTATCCTGGCGGGCAATATCGGTACGCCCTTCATCTCAGTGGTAGAAGACCTTGCGCAAACCGAAGCGGTAGTCCTGGAAGTAAGCAGTTTCCAGCTGGAATGGATTGTTGAATTCAGAGCAAAGGTCGCTGTACTCCTCAATGTTACCGCAGACCATCTGGACCGGTATCCGGACTTCGACTCCTACCTGTCTGCTAAAAAACGAATCTTTGAAAACCAGACCCCGGAAGACTTTGCGGTCATCAATTACGATGACCCGGTGAGTCGGAGTCTGGCTACCGGGATAAAAGCCAGAACCTTCTTTTACACTCGTACAAATCCTATACCCGTCAAGCCCAACAAATCCTACAAATGTAGGGGTCGGATTTATCCGACCCGCGGGCTTGATGAATCAAGCCCCTACAGTTTGGGATTAACAGGGGGTATAAATTCCTGCGGGTTCAAGCAGTTTTTCTGCACTGATGACAAAACAATATTTTTGCCCTCGGGTGAAGAACTCCTTACCATCCCGAAAAGTCGCCTCTGGGGTATCCATAACCAGGAGAATATCCTGTCTGTTTGTGCGGCAGCCCATTGTTTTGGTGCCAGACCTCCGGCAATGGTTGAGGCGATTAAAAAATTTCAGCCGCTCAACCACCGGATGGAACTGGTTGCGGAAAAATCAGGAATAAGATATGTTGACGATTCCAAAGCCACTAACGTTGACTCCACCCTGCGGGCGCTGCAATCATTCCCGGAAAGTAAGACCAAACGGCTCATCCTCATTCTGGGCGGAAAGGACAAAGGCGGCTCATACCTGCCTTTAAAACCAGCGCTCAAAAAAAGGGTGAAAGCACTCATACTTTTAGGCGAAGCGACTGACCGGATTAAGAAGGAGTTGGCCGGCAGCAGTGACATTAAAGAAGTAAGCAGTCTGCCGGAAGGTGTTCTTTTGGCACATAGCCTGGCGGTTTCCGGAGATACGGTTCTCCTGTCACCCGCCTGTTCCAGTTTCGATATGTTTGAAAGTTATGCTGAACGGGGAAATATCTTTAAGAAAGCCGTGGCCTCTTTACCGTAAACTCTCTTTACTGTTTCTCGGCTTAACCGGCCTGGGAGTGGTGATAGTCTACAACACCACCTTTGCCTTTGCGGGTCAGCGGTTCTCCGACCAGTATTACTTTTTAAAGAAAGATTTGGTCTGGGTTTTGCTGGGGACAATCGCCTTTTTGATCGGGCAAATATTCCCTTTAAAAAAAATAGAAAAATTTGCGCGGCTTCCCCTTCTATTCTCACTTGTTCTTCTGTTTTTGGTGCTCCGTGTAGGAAAGGAGGTCAATGGTGCCACGCGCTGGTTCTCTTTTGGACCAATCTCTTTCCAGCCCTCGGAATTCGCCAAGGTTGCGATTCTAATCTACCTTTCTGACTTTCTGGCCAGGAAAAAAGAGAAGATTCGCAATCCCCTTCTGGTCTTCCTTCCGCCCGGTATCCTGATTGGACTGGGAATGGGCTTGATTCTGGCCGAACCAGACTTAGGGACCGTGGTCCTTTTAGCCGGCGTGGTCATTATCCTCTACTACGTGGCTAACGTACCCTTTAAGTACCTGGGCCTTCTGGTAGTAGCCTGTCTCCTTGCTGGCAGCCTGATGATTGCTCTCTCTCCTTTCCGGCGGACCCGTTTCCTCTCTTTTCTTAATCCCTGGCGGGACCCTCTGGGCTCTTCTTACCATATCAGCCAGTCCTTAATCGGGGTTGGCAGCGGAGGACTCTTTGGAGTTGGCTTAGGACAGGGCAAACAAAAACTTTTTTTCTTACCGGAGGCGCACACTGACTTTATCTTTGCCAATATTGCGGAAGAAATGGGTCTGTTCGGCTCGACATTTTTTCTTGGGTTATTCCTCCTCATTATTCTGTATGGCTTGCGGATAAGCAAAGAAAGTACCGACCAGTTCCACAAATTTCTGGCGTTAAGCATCACCAGTCTCATCGGTTTACAGGCGATTATCCACATCGGCGTTGTGGTAAGCCTCTTCCCAACCAAGGGCATCACCCTGCCTTTTATCAGTTACGGCGGTAGTTCCCTGGTCTTTACCCTCTTAAGCGGAGGGCTTCTGGTCAACTTAGCCCGTAACCTGCCGCCGGAGGATTTCCGGATATGAAATCCCCCTCAATCCCCCTTTTACAAAGGCGGGTACCCTTCCCGTTGAATCGGGAGAGGGGAAAGGTGGTAATTGCAGCCGGCGGCACCGGCGGGCACCTCTTCCCTGCCCTGTCGTTGGCTCTGGAGTTCCGGTCACAGAGAATAAAACCTCTGGTCATCGGCAGAACAATCCCGGAACTGAAAAACGAATTTTATAAGGCCGGCATCCCTTTTCAGGAGGTTCCGGTCGTTCGTCTCCCCTCCGGAAAAAGAGACCTCGTCTCCTTCCCCTTTCGGGCTATCCGGGCTTTTCTTTTTGCCTTCGGCTACCTTTTACGCCATCGGCCTGTTGCGGTTATCGGAATGGGTGGTTACGCCTCGGCTGCCCCTGCCCTGTCTGCGGTTATTCTGCGTATTCCCCTCTACTTCTGCGAGCAGAACCTTTTGCCGGGTAAATCCACCCGAATATTCAGCTCACGGTGCCGGGCAGTCTTCACTTCTTTTCCGGAGAGCCGGAACTATCTGCGGACAAAAAAAGTTCTGGAGACAGGCAATCCTTTAAGACCATTTCGTAACTTACACCCCCACCTTACCTCCCCCCTTGAGGGCGGGGACCCCAATGTCAGATTGGGGGAGGATGAAGGAGAGGGGGAAGAAAAGTTAAGACTGAATCTGGGGCTGGTAAAAGAGAAATTTACGGTTCTGGTTCTGGGCGGGAGCCAGGGTGCACACCAGATTAACCTCAAAATTCTGGCAAGCCTTGACTATCTTTCCCCGGATGAAGTTCAGTTTATTCACCTCACCGGACCGATTGACTATCAATTGGTTTCAGAAACCTACCGAAAGAAAAATTTCCAGAATTACACCCGGTCTTTCTTTTCGGAGATGGAACTACTCTATACCGCTTCCGACTTGGCTATTTGCCGGTCTGGTGCGACTACCATCGCGGAATTGACCGCATTCGGCTTACCCTCAATCCTGACTCCTTATCCCTTTGCCGCAGAAGACCACCAGACCCTGAACGCAAACTATTTAGTTAAGAATGGTGCCGGCATTTTAAAAACAGAATCCGGCTTGTCCGGTGAAGACTTAGCGAAAGAGATTAAAACCCTGGCAGGCAACCCGCAGAAGATAAGTACTATGGCTGAAGCAACCCGACGCCTGGCTCATCCGGAACCAGCTAAACGCATCGTCTCCTTCATCCTTTCCTAATCCCTCCTGTCATCCTGAGTGTAACGAAGGATCTATCCTTTAGATTCTTCACGGAGCCTGCCCTTGAGCGAGATTCTTCGCTACGCTCAGAATACGGGTCCCCTTACCCTTGAATGGGTAAGAGCAGGAAGCGAAGGGTTCAGAATGACAACTCCTGAATCCTCAAAATTGTTTCCCTGATGTGTTCCCAGTGGGTGCCGGACCAGTAGATGCGCCGGCAGGCAGGACAGGAGTAAAACTCCGCCTGGGTCTGAAAGACATACGGCGGGACGCTGTCTGATAAAACCCCATCCTCGTCCCCATCCTCTCCCGAGGAACCAGGTTGGAAATATACGCCTTACCCACCCCTTCGGTCAAAACCATATAAACTCCGTAAAGAGGAAAGAGGAACCAGAGATAGCGAGTCTGCCGGACAAGACCAAAAGCAAGATAAAAAAATTATCCGGAGGTTGTCGTTTACAGACTTAAAAAGGAGGATGGTGATAATCGGTCCCAGGACGGTTACCGGAGCCTTCAGGGTAGCGGTCAGAAAGATGGGCAGAATCGGGTAGAGCATCTCCGAGGAGATGTCATTGAAGAGGCTGACCTATCCTAAAGCAAAGACGTTTCTGCTGATTCCGTGTTTAAGGGGTTGCCGCATAATAAAGCGAGATTCTTCGCTGCGCTCAGAATGACAAATGCGTCTATCTGCTGAGAAGTTTTTTGGCTTCCAATTCTCCGCCGTTGATAAGATAGAGTAACGGCAGGGGCCGGTCAGACTTTTCTATGAACGCGGGCCGATTACTCCAGGGTGTTACCGAAAGGACGTTGGTAAAGTCCATCCAGTACTGGAGCCGGGATGGCTTTAGTCCCCAGGTCATATGGAAGTGGTTGGCCGGAGCGTACTGTTTATATTCGGCCATAGTCGCATACTTGGGTACCACAAAGGTATGGGGCCAGGTAGGCGTGGAGGTGTGACAGACCGCGTCGGATAGTTTTTCCGGCAGGTCCACGGTTACCGCTTCATCCCAGATTAACGAAAACATATTGTTCAGGGAACTATAGGCCATCCTTCCGGCGATACCCTCAATCCCTTCCGGCGTAACGAAATTGACCGAATTGCCTCCGCCCGGGAAGTAGTAAAGTTCTGCCGGAGGCAGACTTATCCTGTTCATTATCTCCTTTACGCCGGCACCGGGCATTGCCGCCCAGTCAAACGAGGCGCTTCCGGAATTATCGCCGTCCACAAACCCTTTCTTTTCCCATAACGTATTGCCCGTAAGTCTAACGCCTATTTTTTTAGCCAACTCCTTAATTTCCCAGGGTTCCCAGACCTTGCGGAAGTCCATAAAGAGCGGCGGGTTCCCGCCGGTCAGGTGGGTAAAGAATAACATCGTCAAAAGACCCTGGACATCCGCTTCGGTGGCGTAAGGGACCGGAACCTTCCTGCCGTTATGGTCAAAACTTGAGTTGAAGAGAGATTCCATTACGTCGGCAACCGGCAAAGGTATTCCGCGGTTGTCCGAACCCCACTCCAACTGGCTCATGAACCCGCCGCCCACCGCGTTCAGTTCTTGCATCAAATCCCGGATGATAAGATACATCGCTAAACTGACGTCAAACCGGTCGCTGTCTTCCTGGGATTTCAGTTCCAACCTTTTACCGACATGCCTGTTAATCCAGACCCGTAAGGCTTTAAGTTCTTTCTGGTCGTAGGACTTCTTCCGGAGCATATCCGCCAGAAGTTTCATATCTAACCGGGTAATTTCAATACCAAAGACCTTTCGGGTAGGAATGATATGGGCTAAGGCGGTCTCCATACCCATGGAATCGTGTCCAAAGATAACCACCCTCCTGCCCCTGAGTCCGGTAGCGGTAATTGCTGCATAGCACCAGTCAACCAGCGCCTCCGCGGTGCCCTCGGTCATTCTGGGATTCAGACCGGTATCCGGCCAGGTGCCGACATTAATGTGGATAAGACGACCCGACTGGGAAATTGCACCGCTGGCCGCGTGGGTGAAGACCACACCGGGCTTGGGACCGCTGTTACCGCAGGTCAGATTAATCGGTATACCGGAAGGGAAATGGCTCAGAAGAGAGATTAACCCTAACTGGGGAAAAGCCCAGGTATCCGGAACGCATACCAGTACTTCAACACCTAATTTCTTAAACTGCCGGGCAACGATGTCTGCCTGAACCTCACCGTCCACCAGAACCGGCGACCAGACAACCTTTATTGGTTTTCCTTCCACAGTCTTTACCGATTTGGCGATGACATCCGCAGTCATTCCGATAATGTTGGTCGCTCTCTGGCGGGAAGGCTTGTCACCCCGGGGATCACAGGTCGCAAAGACCCCGATCACCGGTACTTTTTCTTCCACCTTTGTCACATAAGGCAATCTTTCTGCACCCATCTCTCCTCCATCAGGTAATGAATGGTAAATATTCAGTAAACCCGTTATGTTAGGTGAAAAATGTAGGGGTCGGATTCATCCGACCCGCGGGCTTGATGAATCAAGCCCCTACCTTGCTAACAGCGTTCACTGAGTATTTATAACGAATGTATTCTTTCCTTTTAAGTTTTATCTCATTTAGCCCAAAAAGTCAATAGTTGACTTACCTTTCCTAACGATGTTATTCTTAAACAATGACCTTGGAAAGCAAAGTTTTAAATTACATCCGCGAACACCAATTAATCAAACCCGGTGACCGGGTACTGCTTGCCCTTTCCGGCGGTCCCGACTCGGTCTGCCTCTTTCATATTCTGCGAAACTTACGTTCCCGGCTAAAGTTTACCCTCTTTTCAGCCCATTTAGACCACGGTCTGCGACCAGGTTCGGAAAAAGACCGTAAATTCTGCGTGGAACTGTGCGATAAGTACCGGATACCAATTCAGACTAAAAAAGTCTCCTTAAAACCAACCGCTTCTGAAGAGACCTCACGTAAAGTACGCTACAACTTCCTCGCTTCGGCAGCCGAACACTTTTCCTGCCATTCTATCGCAACCGGACACAACCAGGACGACCAGTCAGAAACCGTGCTTTTACGTCTCATCCGGGGTACCGGCCTGCAAGGTCTGGCTGGAATAAAACCCCGTCGTCCCCTGTCTACAGCATACAGGGGCAGGCCCCTATCTCCACAATCAAAAATTTATATCATGCGACCTTTTCTTCCCGTAAGCCGGGAAGAAATCACGGGTTTTCTCAAAACCAAAAAATCCCGGTTTATGACCGACTCCACCAACCGGGAAGATAAATACCTGCGCAACAAAATTCGGCATAAATTATTGCCCCTTCTCACTTCGTATAACCCCAAGTTCAAAGAAACCCTGTCCCGATTGACTGAAATCCTGAGCGCAGACTACCAGTATATCTCTAATCAGGCTTCATCCTTCGTAGAAAAAACACAAGGTAGCGGTGCCATCCCGGCCTTAAGCATGCTGGGACAGGTTTATGGCACTTCAATAAAATTTCCACTTAAAGAGTTTTCTACCCTGCCCCTTGCCCTTCAGCGCGAGGTCATCCGGCAGGCGGTCAGCACCCTCTCCGGCACATCCTACCGAACAACCTACGAAGAAGTTGAAACCCTCCGGCATTTCCTCCTTTCCGGACCCAAAAAACATTGTCAACTTTTAGAAAATCTTCTGATTTCAACAGAAAAAAATGTTATTTCACTATCTTTATTAAATGGAGAGACAAAATGAGAGTATTGGCGGTAGGCGCCCATCCGGACGACATTGAAATGCAGTGTGCGGGAACTCTTGCCCGGTGCGCCCAAAGAGGAGATGAAGTCTATATCGCAATCGTAACCGAGGGTGGCTGCGGTTCGCCCACCCTTTCCCGGGAAGAGATTGCCAGGGTACGGTTAGAAGAAGCCGGAAAGTCTGCCGCCATAATCGGCGCCAAACTGCTCTGGATGAACTTCCGGGACGGTTTCTTCTTTGAGAAGGAAGAACACCGGAATCAGTTCATTGACCTGGTAAGGGAGGTAAAACCTGACTTTATGATTGTCCACGCTTCCAACGACTACCACTCCGACCACGTCTACGCGGGGAAGATGGCTGCTGACGTAAGCCTTTTGTCAACCGCCTCCAGCGTCAAGACGAAATTCCCGCCAGCCGAAAAAATGCCCTGCGTCTACTATATGGACACGGTGTTGGGAATAGACTTTAATCCGGAAATATACGTTGACATCACCGAAACGTTTAAAATCAAGAGGAAAATGTTATTATGCCACCAGAGCCAGGACCTGTGGATGAGAGACCAGTACGGTGATTCCATCACGGAAATGATGGAAACCGTCGCGAAGTACCGGGGCCTCCAGTGCGGGGTAAAATACGCGGAGGGGTTCAAACAGATGCGAGCCTACCCGCGGGCTAACACCACCCGTCTCCTCCCATAATACACAACACATCTGGGATGACTGCTTAAAACCTGCAGGAATACGGGCACCATTTCCATAGGATTGGAAAGGGCACTTAAAACGCAGGCTGAAACCTGCGGCTACCAAAAATACCTCTTTTTCAGTAACAGGTAAGTTTTCCTAAAAATACTGTATTCATCTGTCATTCTGAACGACAGTGAAGAATCTCAAAATAGGGATTCTTCGCAAAAGCGGCTCAGAATGACAACAAAAAGTATTTTTCTCTCTTACCACTACTATTTTT
>JAZDPL010000063.1:0-16592 GCA_043797665.1 Candidatus Omnitrophota bacterium | reverse complement strand
GCTCGGGGGAGTTTTTACCGGCCATCCTTTTATCCGGGAGTATCTCGTTAGCCTTAAAGACACGGAACATCCGGTGACGAAATCCATTGAAGGTTATACGGTCAAGGACTGGGAGAAGTGGCCGGTCTATGAGTATAAGGTGAAGGATGAACAGTATCTTTTAGACTATGACAGCCGGGTCCATATTCTGGCGACCACCGTCTATCAGGGGATACTCTGTCCGGTTGCCTGGGTGAAGCCATGGGGAAAAGGAAGAGTGTTTTATCTGGCGCTGGGGCATAATATAGAAGCGTGCCAGAACCAATTCTTCCAGGAGGTCTTCGTATCCGGCGCCCGGTGGGCCGCGGAACCCGGTAAGGAGGAAAAGTGATCGGAGTGGGAATTGCCGGATGTGGTTTTGGGGCAAGTCATCACGGAAAGACTATTACCGAAGAGTACCCGGATAAATTTAAACTGGTGGCTTTCTGCGACCTGAATAAGGAGAGGTTAGAACAGACCTGTAACAAATTCGGGGTGAAAGGATACCAGGATTTTACCGGGTTTCTGGAAGATAAAGAGATAAGCCTGGTTATCATCGCAACCAGACCTCATTCCACCCACTTTTCTTTAGCGATTAAGGCTTTAAAAACGGGAAAAGATGTGGTGGTGGAAAAGCCTTTCTGTATTACTTCAGAAGAGGCAAGAGAATTGCTCAAAACAAAAGATGAAACCAAAAGGGTCCTGACCATTCACCAAAACAGACGCTGGGATGTAGATTATTTGAACGTGAAACAGGTTATGGAAGAAGGTCGGCTTGGCAAACTGAAACTGATAAAAAATTATTATCCGGCAAGTCTGGGAGAAGTAGATGTTTTGTATGAATGGGGAAGCCACCTCATAGACCAGGTTTTGAGACTGGTGGGCGGACTGCCGGAAAGAGTCTTTGGAATCCTATCTCATCCGGAAAACAATTGGGATGGCCAGGGATTCTTCTCGGCCCAATTGATCTATCCGGATGGTCTAATGGTTGAAGTCTCGGCAGTTCCCCAGGCAAAGCCTTTCCTCTTGCCCAGGTTTTATCTTCTGGGTACCAAAGGTTCCCTGACTCACGATTGGGTTCAGAGGAGAGAAGACACTATGTTGAAGCACATCTATTTTAATTCGGAAAAAGGGATGGATTTTGATTTTTTCAGACCACAATATTACCAGACTTATCCCTGGAAGATACTCACCTTTTATGAGAACCTTTATGATGCCATAACTGAGGGAAAGCAATTGTCGGTAAAACCGGAAGAGGGCCTGGAAACCATTCTGGTTATGGAAGGCATTATTGAAAGTGCCAGAAGCAATAAGCCGATTCCTCTAAAAGTATAGGTTTTTACACCAGCCGTCTATATTATCTGAATCCCTTCTCTAGTTATCTGGTGGTAAAGAGGCTGGGATGGATTGAAGTCTTCGGGACGAAAAGGAATCGGCTCAATACGCAGGTCAATTTTTCTCCGCAATTTCAGAAGTAATTTCATATTTTCAAACCAGTCATCGGAGAAAGAATCAGAGATAACCGCCACATCAATGTCACTATTAGTTTTATTTACTTTTTTTGCGTACGAACCATATAAATATACACGTAAGATATGGAGCCGGCTCCTTTTTAATTCTGCAATATATTCTTTAACTATCTTTATTAACTTAGGGTCCATTTTCAATTTGTTCCGTTAACCACTCTGCAAATTTAACGATTTTTTCAAGGTATTTCCGGGTAAAATTTTCTGTACACTTTTTATAAAATAGAAACTTCACATCCGGATATCGTGTCGCAATGTTAAAAAGTGAAATTTCATCGAAGAATTGCGTTTGTTTTTCAGATAACTTAAGTTTACATTCCTTAGTAAGCAATAAGAGATTGTGGCGGTAAGGTACTTTCGGATCAATAAACTTTGTGTAATAAGCTTTAAGAAGTTTTTCGAGCGTCAGATGGCCGATAAAAAGTGTCCACGGATATTCTCGATGCTGAAATAAATTTCGGGCTGTTTTTAAATCTAATCGGGCAGATTTTAACCAATACTGATAAGTTTGTTTGGACACAATATAATTATATCGTTAATCAAAAAAAAAAGCAAGGAAACGCGTGTCAAACTGTAAGTTTCACTTGAACCTACAGGAATTTATATCTTTTATGCTACGTAGGTTCAAAGGGGGATTGCCAAGGGGGTGGCGAGAAACCCCCTTGCTCAGTAGAGAGGGTAACAGGGAACGTTAGTGACCGCCATAGGGAGTGTAAACTCCCTTTGGAGAGCTCCGAGCGAAGCGAGGTGCGCGACTTGACAAATAATTGAGATTTCTGTAAACTTCCTTTGGTGATTACCCGGCGGATACCGGTTTGGGCGATTTAGAACGGAAGAGTATGAAAAGACTGAAGGTTCTGGTGACCGGGTGTGGGGGGATGTTGGGGACTGACCTGATGGCAGCCCTGGCGCGGGATTTTGAGCCGGTGGGTCTGGACTTGCCGGAACTGGATATTACGAATAAAGACAGGATAATCAAGACCATTACCGGGTTAAAACCAGGTCTGGTCATTCATACCGCAGCCTTTACCGACGTGGATGGCTGTGAAAAGGAACCGGAAAAGGCGTATCAGGTTAATGCACTTGGTACCGCAAACGTGGTGATAGCCTGCCAGAAATTGAAATCTCCTCTGGTCTATATTTCTACGGATTATGTTTTTGACGGTAAAAAGGGGAAGCCATACTTGGAGTCTGACCCACCGAACCCGATTCAGGTCTACGGCCGGTCCAAATTGGACGGTGAGTTTTACACCCGAAACCTTCTGGACCGGTTCTTCATTATTCGTACGGCCGGTCTTTATGGGAAATATGGTAAATCTTTCCCGGCCGCGATTTTAAACCAGATAAACGCCGGGAAAAGTCTGCGGGTCGTTCAGGACCAGATTGTTTCACCCACTTTTACGCAGGATTTGGCGCAGGGTATAATTAAGGTTATCAGGAATAACGGATACGGGGTATATCATATTACCAATGAGGGTGCGCTCTCCTGGTACGGGTTTGCCTGTGCCATCGTGAAGGCGGTTAAAGGAAAGGCTAAGGTTCGGGCGGTAACCTCTCAGGAGATGAAACGGACTGCGTCCCGGCCGGCCTATTCGGTTCTGGAGAATTCGGCTCTTAAATCCGTGGTTGGCTATCAGATGCCGGAATGGAGCGATGCCTTAAAACGCTACTTAAAAGCATTATTGTAAGGCTAAAGCCTTGTCCTACAAATAATTGAATGTACAAATAATGGTATGAAGAAGATTGAGATTAAATTAGACGGAAAGCGAAGTTATCAGGTTATAATCGGGCAAAACCATCTGGATACCGTCGGAGATTATCTTCAGGGGATGGACGTGGGCAGGAGTGTTTTTATTATCACCGACGACAAGGTGGGCAAGATTTACGCAGAAAGGCTTAAAAAAATCTTCAGGAAATCCGAATTTGGTGATGTTGGCTTAGCCTGGTTTCCGGCTGGAGAAAAGAGTAAGACCTGGAAGACCTACCTTTGGCTGTTAAAAGAACTGGTCAAGTTTGATGGGGGGCACAATAAGAGGATTCTGGTGGTAAACCTGGGCGGTGGAGTGGTCGGAGACGTCGGCGGGTTTGTGGCGGCTACTTTCCGCCGGGGGATTGATTACGTTCAGATGCCGACTTCCCTTCTGGCAAACGTGGATTCCGGCGTCGGAGGTAAGGTGGGCATAGACTTTGCCGGGGTGAAAAACCTCCTGGGTAGTTTCTACCAGCCTAAGCTGGTCTTCGTTGACCTTAGCCTCCTTAAAACATTAGCACCGAAAGAAGTAAGGTGCGGCCTGGCTGAGGTGGTAAAGTACGGTGTTATCAGTGACCGGAAATTCTTTAGATACCTGGAGAAAAACTATAAAGATGCGCTGGCTTTAAATTTAAAAGTGATCTCGCCGGTCGTGGTAAAGTCCTACCAGATTAAGGCAAGAATTGTGGAAGAGGATGAACGGGATACCAAAGGGATAAGGATGATATTGAACTATGGTCATACGATTGGCCATGCGGTGGAAGCGGCGTCAGATTATCGTTACAGCCACGGCGAGGCAGTCGCCATCGGTATGTCCTGCGCTAATGATATCGCCTGTAATCTGGCAATCTTTAGCCGGAGTTCGGCCCGGAGGATAGAAAATCTATTGGTTAAGATTGGCCTGCCGGTTAGAATTGACCGGGTCCCTTTAAACCGGATTATGCATTTCATTAAATATGACAAAAAGGTGTCTGCGGGTACCAACCGTTTTGTCCTGCCGGTAGACTTAGGAAGGGTAGTGATAAAGAAAGAAATTCCCTTAGCCCTTATTGAGAATGTTATCAGACAGCGGACATCCGGTACGACCGGAAAGATCTAATGGGCTTTAATCGCTAAGATTCGCACCAGGTCGCCGGCCGCATCTATGTTATCAAGTACCTCTTCAACCCCGTCAATGATCTCATAGACCATTAACATTGTAGGACCAACCAGGTTGGCTTTCAAGAGGCTGCCCAGGAGTTCCCTTTTTTTGTCGTCACCGTTCTCTTCCAGGGTTTCAATCTGAGCGCAGTCTTCCAGAACCTTAGAGAGATTGTTCGCGATAAGTGAGGCGATGGCATCCTGTAATTTCTCGCCGGCTTTTACCGCCAGTAGACTGTCTTCCAATAACTCCCGGCTTAATTCCGGCATAATGGGTTCGTTCATAAACTCCAGGAGCCGGGCTACTTCTTTAGCATCATCAGCGATGTCGTTGAGATATTCGTTTAAAAACATCAGGTCTTCCCGGTCCGGCGGCAGGAGTAACCCCCGGGATAGTTCTTCCATCATCTTCTTTCTTACTTCATCTCCCTGATGTTCCGCTTCCTTTACTTTAGCGATAGCCTTATTTTTCCCCTCCTGGTCATTATGGAAGAATGCCTCTAATCCGTTCTTCAATTCTCTAACGCATTCCAGGGACTTTTCCACGTGTACCAGGCCATCGTTCAGAATCTGTTTTTCCTCTTTTCTTCCCAACCAGGCTAAGATGTTTCGGCTATTATTCATCGTGTCCTCCTTTATCTGAAAAATATTACCAATTTTGTTAAAGCAAAACTTATTATTCCCGCGGTAACCGGCGTTAAAGCCCAGGTTAAGAGTATCTCCCGGGCTAATTTCAGGTCTATTGTTTTTATCCCGTGACACAAACCCACTCCCCAGATGGCTCCCACGATGGAGTGGGAAGTGGAGACCGGGATTCCCCAAAGAGTGTAGAGATGCACGTTTAAAGCACTGGCAATTTCCACACCGACGGTCATTAAAGGGGTCAGGTTAGTGATACGGAAACCAACCGTCTCAATGACCCTATGACCCAGGGTGACGATACCCAGAATTATTGCCAGGCCGCCGATTAAACTTGCCTCCCGGATGTCAAAAAGACCGGTCGTAATTAAGACACCGGTGGCGTTGGCAACGTCGTTGGCGCCCCAGATGAAGGCTAAGTAAATGCTGGTAAGATAGATTAAGATTACCACCAGGGGTTTTTCGTATTTACGGAATAGGGGAATGGTAAAGATTTTCCTTGCCAGGGAATAGATTAAGAACGATAGAACTGCCGCCCCCAATGGCGTGAAAACCCAGCAGATGACAATCTGGATCATCTTTTCCCATCTTACCGGGGCGTGGATAGCCATGCCGGCACCGGCTATCGCACCCACAATGGCGTGCGAAGTTGAAACCGGGTATTTTTTATAAGTGGCTATGAGTACCCAGGTTGCCGCACCGAAGAGACCGGTAAAGGCAACCAGGCAGGCAGAATTTTTTGATAACAGGTCTAAGGGAACGATTCCCTTGCCGATGGTTTTGATGACGTGAGAACCTAATAGCAGAGCACCCAGAAAACTGAAGAAACAGGTGATGATTATGCCATGGGACATTTTCATTACCCCGGAGCCGATATCCGCACCAACGCAGTTGGCGGCATCGTTGGCTCCGATGGACCAACCCATATAAATGGCGCACAGTAAAGCTAATTCCGGTAGCAACATAACAAATTTAGTTTGAGGCATAATAATTGTACTAAATCTGCCTTTATGGTGTCAAAGAAGCGAGAAGACTTGAAAGAAGGAGAGTGATAAACGTATAATCATCTTGGACATTTAAAATGTAATTAAAAGGAGAAAGATGGTTTTCCGGGAGATAGAACATACCGCGGACCGGGCGATAGAAATTGAGGCGGAGACCCTGGAGGGGCTTTTCCAGGAAGCGGTGTCTGCTTTAAGTACTCTCTACAGCGGTGAAGAGCCGGTGTTTACTTCGGGTAAGACCCGTAAAACAATAAAGATAACCGTTCAGGCTGAGGACTTAGAGGGATTGCTGGTCGGGTTTCTTAATGAGGTCATTTTTCATACCGAACGCAAAAGGGTTCTTTTTACTTCCGCCGGGGTAAAAATTAAGGGAAAAAATGGGAAAGGGTATTTCTTGACAGCAGAATTGTTTAATGGTAAAATTTCCTCTTTATCTGAAGTTAAGAGCGCTACTTATCATAGACTGAAAGTGGAAGAACGAGATGGTAAGTGGCACACGATGATAATATTTGACGTCTGATGAATAAGAAGGATTTGGAAAAGTACCGGAAGGCTCTGGAGAAAGAGAAGGGCCGTTTTTTGAAAAGTTTTAATGACCTGGAAGAGAGCCAGTTCAACACCGAAAGGGCTACCGAACCGACCGGAGTGACTACCCATCCGGCAGACTTAGGCACGGATAATTTTGAAAGGGATTTGAATTTAGGTCTCTTGAGCGACAGTAACCTCTCGCTTCAGGAAGTAGAAGAGGCGTTAGCCAGAATTGCCAAAGGAATTTACGGTAAATGTGAAAAATGCGGCCGGGAGATTGAAGTCAAGCGCCTGGCCGTTGTACCCCATACCCGATACTGCTTTGCCTGCCAAACCAAGATGGAGTCTTAGGCGTCAACCCCTTATTTGGGCGGTCGTAGTCTTCTTTTGTGACCAGGCGACCAAGTTCTGGGCAGTAGGATTAAGCCGGCCAAAAGATATTATTCCGGGTTTGTTAAGTCTTGCCCCCATCAATAATTCCGCTATTTTATTCGGTCTCTGGCACATACCTCACCTGAAATTATTTACCATTGCTTTTTCCCTCCTGGTTGTTTACTTTACCCTGAATTTATGGAAAGAAAGCCAGCAGCGCTGGGGAAGAGGCAAGGATTTCGGCATCGGTCTTATCTGGGGTGGTATGATGGGGAACTTTACCGACCGGCTTATCTCAGGTTTTGTGTTTGATTTTATCTCTCTGTGGCGGATTCCGGTATTTAATTTGGCGGATGCAGGGCTGACCATAGGTGCGACCGTTATTACCGTTCATCTCCTTTTTGCGCCTAAAGAGAAAGACGTAGTACAATAAAAACCGATGCATCCGATACTTTTTAAGTTGGGTAATTTTACCGTCTATAGTTATGGTCTTATGGCTGCGGCCGGGGTGGGGATTGCCGCCTTCCTGGGTTTGCTTCGAGCAAAGAAGTTGGGTATTCCGGAAGAGATTCTCTATAATCTGGTGGTAACGGTAATTGTCGCCGGTATATTCGGCGGTCGTCTGACGCACGTTCTGGCTGAGTGGTCTTATTACCGGAAGCACCTTATAGAAGTCCTGCTCTTGCGCCAGGGAGGGCTGGCTATTCAGGGTGCGGTGCTCTTTGGTTTAATCAGCGGTGTCTGGTATCTGCGGGTCAAAAAGGTTACTGCTCTGCCGGTTACGGATGCCTTCTTTCTTTATCTTCCGGTTGGACAGGCAATAGGCCGTTTGGGTTGTTTACTCAACGGGTGTTGTTACGGCAAGCCGTCCACTCTCCCTTTTGCGGTTCAGTTTCCGTTCCTTCCCTGCCGGGTTCACCCGACCGAGGTTTATGATGTGCTGGCAAACCTGAGCCTCTTTTTTGTGCTGGCACTCTTTGCAAAAACGGAACGGAAATCCGGGGTGGTTACCGCCTGGTACTTCATTCTCTATGGGTTTAGCCGATGGGTCCTGGATAATTTCCGGGGTGACCTGCTTCCCCGGTTTCTCGGTTTTTATACCACCCAGTGGTACGCAATGTTTTTTACCTTTTTTGGGGTGGGTTTGTTGTTGAAATTTCGGTTCTTAAATTTGCCAAGATAAAAGTGGTCCCTATGGCTGTTCTGGTTCAAAAGTATGGGGGTTCTTCGGTGGCAACTCCGGAAAAGATAGTCCGGGTTGCCCGGAAGATTAAGGCGCGGCTTAACCCCGGCGTTAAATTGGCGGTGGTTGTTTCCGCAATGGGTGATACCACTGACTACCTGATAGATTTAGCCCATCAGGTGGGTTACCGGGAGCGGGGTTCGGAGATGGACCTGCTTCTCTCCACGGGTGAATTGGTCTCCGCCACCTTACTTACCATGGCTCTGCAAAAGGCAGGAGTTCCGGCACAAGCCTTTACCGGAAAGGAGGCGGGCATCATTACGGATGCGGTCCATACCAAAGCCCGTATCCGGCGCCTTCAGACCAGGAGGATAAGAGATGTCCTTGACCGGGGTATCGTGGCGGTGGTAACCGGATTCCAGGGTGTGGCTGAGAACGACCGGATTACCACCTTGGGCCGGGGCGGGAGTGACCTTTCTGCGGTGGCGTTAGCGTTGGGATTAAAAGCGGAAATCTGCGAAATTTACACCGATGTACCGGGTATCTTTACCGCAGACCCGCGGTTGGAACCGAACAGCCGGCTGATTCCGGTAATTTCTTATGAGGAAGCTTTAGAGATGGCTTCCGCCGGGGCGGCGGTGATGCAGGCACGCGCGGTGGAATTCGGGCAGAAGTACCATGTTCCTATTCGGGTGAAGTCTACGTTTGAAGAAGGGGAGGGGACGATGATTACCAGAATACGCAAACAGAAAA
Organism: Candidatus Omnitrophota bacterium; assembly: GCA_043797665.1. Lineage (GTDB taxonomy): Bacteria > Ratteibacteria > UBA8468 > MWAK01 > MWAK01 > CAZVUE01. The sequence continues at coordinate 7,679 of JAZDPL010000063.1, read as the reverse complement.
AAAGGAAGAGTTTGGAAGAACCTCTGGTGTCTGCGGTTACCGGTACGGACAAAGAAGCGAAGGTTTCTTTGTTCGGCGTACCGGACCGGCCCGGGATTGCCGCCAGAATATTCAGCGCCATCGCTTCCCGGAATATTAACGTAGATATGATTGTTCAGAACGTGAGTAAGGAAGGGAGAACCGACCTTTCGTTTACTATCCCCGATGAAGACCTGAAAACTGCCCGGGAGATTGTCCGTAAAATCACACCCGGGGTTGGTGCGGAAGGGTCTGCTTTTGATTCGGATATTGCCAAGGTATCCATTATTGGTATCGGCATGCAGAGTCATCCCGGGGTGGCCGCTAAGATGTTCACCGCTTTGAGTGGAAAGGGAATTAATATTGAGATGATAAGTACTTCCGAGATTAAGATTTCCTGCATCATTCGTAAAAAAGACTTAATCGCCGCGGTTCGCACCCTCCATTCGGCTTTTAACCTGGGGAAGTAATCTGTCATTCCCGCGTGTCTTTAGCGGGAATCCATTTATTCTCGGTGTAGATTCCTGCTTACTATCCGCAGGAATGACAACTTACTTATTACGTTTATAATAACCCGGCGGCGGCGTAGAGTAAAGCCGGTAGTCCTTCCCGGTGCAGGGCAGAGATGACGAAAACCTCCCGGCCTTCTTTTTTCATCGCTTCTTGAAACGCCGGCAGGGTTTCTTTTGCTTCCGGCAGGTCCATCTTGTTGGCGACCACAATCTCCGGTTTTTCCGTCAGTCCGGCTCCATACTGGTTTAATTCCGCCCTGATTTTGCGGTAGCGTTCCATTGGCCGGGGTTCTGAGAGGTCGATTAGGTGGAGGATTATCCTGGTCCTTTCAATATGGCGCAAAAAACGGATACCCAGACCTTTCCCTTTATGTGCGCCTTCAATTAAACCCGGAATGTCCGCGGCAACAAAACTACTGCCTTCTTTTACGCGAACCAGCCCCAGAGATGGTTCCAGGGTAGTAAAAGGGTAGGGTGCAATCTTAGGACGGCTGTTGGAGATAACCGAAAGAAGGGTGGATTTACCGCTGTTGGGGTAACCGACCAGGCCAACGTCGGCGATCAGTTTTAGTTCCAGAATGAGGTGGGCGGTTTCTCCCGGGGTTCCCTGCTTGGCAAATTTGGGGGCTTGCCGGACAGGCGTGGCGAATCGGGCATTTCCCAGACCGCCTTTCCCGCCTTTCGCCACCAGAATTTCGTCGCTAACCTTTGCCAGGTCAGCGAGTATCTCGTTCTCTTTTGTCCGGACAACCGTGCCGACCGGGACCAGAATTATTTTGTCTTCACTGCAGGCACCGGTCTGGTTTTTCCCTCTCCCGTTTTCTCCATTGCGGACTTGGAAGTGGTGCTGGTAACGAAAGTCAATCAGAGTATGCAAGGACGCACTCGCTCTGATTATTGCCGAACCGCCGTTGCCGCCGTCGCCTCCCGAAGGTCCCCCCCTGGGTATGCTTTTCTCCCGGCGGAAGGCAACCACACCGTTGCCGCCGTTACCTGCAGTTACGTATATTTCAACATAGTCAACGAACATATTTGATAAAGATTAAGGCGCCGGAAATGATGACGGCGGCCAGAAGAAGCGCCCAGGCTAACCGGGTTATGGACTGTTCCAGTTCGCGTGTTATTCCTTCCAGCCCCTGGTGGATGAACTGTATCTTCAGGTTTCCGCTTTCGACTTTACGCAGAGTTGAAAAAAGGAGGTTTGGTGTTTCGGTCAGGTTCTGGCCGACAAGCCGTGTTTTGTGGACCATCCGGGAAACTAAATTTTCCGGTCGGAAGTATTCTGCTTTAATTTTTTTGATGAGCGGTCTGGCCGCGGTTAAAGGTTCGAAGGCAGGGTTTAGCGAAGAAGCCAGACTTTCGATCATCAGGAGTGCTTTGCCCAGAAGTGCCAAGTCCGAAGGAAAAGAGATTTCAAATTTCCGCCCGACACGGATGGCGTCGATTAAAAACTGGCCTAATTTTATTCTGCCTACGGGCAGTCCCCGGTAGCGTTCAAAAAGGTCAGCCATGGCCCGGCGGAAGAGGCGCTCGTTGATGTCCGGGGAGATGAGTCGGAACCGATAGAAGGCAGCGATAAGATTATCCAGGTCTTCGCCGGCAAAACTGGAGACGATATCAAAGAGGATTTCCCGGTCAGGTTCGGTTAAAAAACCCACAATTCCAAAATCTATAAGGCAGATGCGTCCGCCGCACAGGCAGATGTTACCCGGATGGGGGTCGGCGTGAAACGTCCCGAACTCCAGGACTTCCCGCAAAAAAGTTCGGAAGAGCCGGTCCGCAGTCTCTTCCGGTGAAATCTGGGCCGCTTTCAACTGGTCCGGGTAGGGTCCGATGCCTTTAACCCGTTCCAGGGTCAGAACCCGGGGGGTGGTATAGTTCCAGTGGACCGCCGGAATATAGAGGTCCGGGTCATCAATAAAACGGCTGCGGAAGCGCTCAACCCGCATTGCCTCTAATTGAAAGTCTAATTCCCGCGTTAACTGATGCTCAAATTCCGAAACCAGTTCAATTGGTTTAAAGATTCTGGTTTCCGGAATCCGGCGCTGAACAAGGTGCGCCAGGTCCGAAAGGATAGCTAAGTCAGCCTGGATGATGGGTTTAATTTTTGGCCGCTGAACCTTTACCACGACTTCTTTTCCGTCCGGTAATTTTGCGATATGAACCTGAGCCAGCGAGGCGGCGGCTAAGGGCTGGGAAGAAAATTCCAAGAACAGTTCTTCCGCCGGTTTTCCGAATTCTTCCCGGATTACTTCTTTAATCTCAATAAAAGGGACCGGTTTTACTTTGTCGTATAGTTTACCGAAGGCACTGATAAAAACAGGAGGAAGTATGTCGGGCCTGAGGCTCAAGAACTGGCCTAATTTAACGTAGGTGGGACCCAACTCTTCCAGGGCGAGGACCAGCTTTTCTGCGGCAACAAATTCCGAGGGGGCTTGACCTCTCCGGCGCCGTAGAAAACGGAAGACCGGTTCCGAAAGTATCCGGTCGGTCAGATAACCCAGGCCGTGACGAGTGACCACGGTCAATACCTGTCGCACCCGTCCCAAATTCCGTATCGGCAGCATAAGGTAAAAGCGGTAACGTAGGGGTCGGATTCATCCGACCCGCGGGTTCGATAAATCGAACCCCTACAGAAGCCCCCTTGTCAATCCCATGACAAGAGTACCCGCGCCTTGTAGGGCGGGGGGTTAATTTCACTGGTCGTTCTTTTTTTCCAGGGCTTCTATCCGTTTCTTCAGTTCTTCCAGGTCCTGGCTGGTCGCCAGGTTCATCTTTTTAATGACGTACTCTACTTCCTTCTTTACCCTTTCGGCAAACTCTTTCCGGAAGGCAGCCCCTTTTTTCCGGAATTCTTCTTTGAACTTTGCCACGTCCTCACGTTTGGTCTCCCCCTTTGCGGTTACCTCTTTGAGAAACTCCGCCAGTTTTTCTTCACTGTAGGCGGCAATTCCCAAACCAAATTCCAGCGCTTTGTCTATCAGACCCTTCTTTTCCATACCCACCTCCCCGTAATTCTTCATGTAGGGGGCGGATTCATCCGCCCCGCGGGCTTGATAAATCAAGCCCCTACTTACCGCGTTTGTATCCGTTAGAATTTATATTCGGCGGTATAGTCTAACTTGACTTCACCGTCTTTTGGTACCGGGATATTGAACTCTGCGGTAACGGCGTCTTTTTTCTGATATTTATGGCTGGATTCCAGAATCTTCCAGTCCGCCCACTGGTGTTCAATCACGTTGACGGTAACGGGTTCTTTTTTATGGTTTCGCAGGGTGATTTCATAAGAATCGCGGTAGACATTACTGGTAATTATTTTGTGGTCGGTGACCTTCCTTTCTCCCACGATGTCAAAAGCGTTGCCCAGAAAAAGGGTAATCTTTTCGTCTTTAGGTGTATGGTCTATCCGGTCCTCGCCGATAAACTGGAGCGTGTCGTCCGTATCCGCCTTATAAACCCTTACCTTTCCCTTGGGCAAGGGAATTCCCAGGCCGTTTTTCTCGCTGTTTTTAAATTCCAGATTCACCGCCACCTTTTTATTACAGGTCTGCTTTTGCCAGTCGTTATAATAATACCACCGGTATAACGCACCGTCATAGTTATAGACCTTTTCTACCGGGACCTGTGGTGCGGTAAAGAGCGTTATCTGTTTGGTCTGATTATTCTTCAGGTCGGTTCTCCTCTGCAGAGTATAAAGGTGGTACTCAAAAAAGGATTTTTCCTCAAACTGGGCTGGTGCACCACCCATGGCTTTTGTTTCAAGCATCGCGTCTTCTCTTCGGTTCCTGGGTTGTTCCGTAACCCGGTGGACGTCCCCCGCAATCAATTTCAGGTTGGCGTTTTCGTAGCCGGTGCCGGAATTGTTGTTGATGGTTACCCACCCGTTTAATGAGATATTCTTTTCATCCTTGGATACGCTGGCAACGTAGTCTGCGGACCAGTTCATTCCGTTGGTCAGATAACTTAACTCTACCTGGTGCTGCCTGGATTTTTCGTTGAATATGGACCAGACCAGGGTCGGTTTGGTAATCAAGCCTTCCGGTAACTGGGGAAACTCTATGTTTCTTACGTTTTCCCGGTTAACGATGAACAAAGGTCCTTTATCCGGAGTTTTTGCCAGAACCAGTTGTTGACCGTCATAACTGGAAAGGAAGCCTTCATAAAGGTTGTTATCTCTGGTTACCACCCGGATTTCCTTATCAATGTACTTCCGGAGAAGTTTATCCGCACTTACCAGGTCATATTCAAAGTTCTGTTCTAAAATAGAACAGCCCGCCGGGTCGGTCAGAGAGTTGAAATGCACGCTGGTAGCGTCAATCTGGGAAGCGATGTCTTCAAACCGCACCGTGTTTATCCCTTCTTTTAGTTCCAGAAGACGTACGTCCCGTACCAAAGCGAAATTTTGGTTGTACACCGTAAGGCTTACGTCTTTTCTTTCCATCTCTCCGGCGGAGAGAAGACTGCCTGCAAACAAAAAGATTGCCCCCCAAATCCATAATCTTTTCATCGTTCCCCCTTTTCATATTAAATGATACCATGTTCGTGAAGGGTAACTCAACTCAGGGGGGGTGTCATTGCGAGTAAACATCGGTACCTCCTTTTTCATCTTCTTATGTATAATGATACATACTATTATATTGACAAATTGTTGTCTTTGTGATAGAATTGATTTGGATGGATGAAAAATCCGGTTTTATCTGGAACTCCGGAAAAGAATTAGCCAATATTAAGAAGCACGGAGTTGACTTCGTAACTGCTGCAAAGGTTTTTAAAGATCCCGGAAGAAAGATTTATGTGGATTCCAAGCATAGCGAGGAAGAAGGAAGGTTTTTCTGCATCGGAAAGGTGGCGGAAAGAATTTTGACGGTTAGATTTATCGTGGCGGCAAGATTAGGATATTTGGCGCCGGATATTGGCGAAAAGGAGAAGAGTGTTATGTCAAAGAAGATGATGGACCCGAATGAGCCGGTAGGGAAAATGTTTAGGGTTAAGGACTTTCTACCCTCGCCAGAGAGACTGGTTCTGCCTGATGAAAAAACTGTAAAAGTTACCATTTCTCTGAAAAAATCCAGCGTTGAATTTTTCAAAAATCATGCGGAGCGGCACCACACAAAGTATCAAAAGATGATACGTGAACTACTGGATAAATATACTACACATTATTCTTCGGTGTAATTTACATTGGTTCTTGCCGTCCCCTGCCCAAATTTCCCCTACTGTTTTACTGCAGGGTACTTCCGCCGAAAGGCTCTTTACCCATTTGCGGAGTGCTTTCGGTGGTAAAAAACTGGGCGTCTCCGTAACTTACTCCCGAACTGTTCATACCCACAACGTAGTAGTAATAATTAGTGCCGGGAGAAAGACTGAAAATCTGCGCATTGAACCCTACAGGAATTTTATTCTCCCATTATTAGAAGCATTTGCTGCTTTAGAGAAGGCAGGTCTTTCGTCACAACATCCCACACCCTGTCAAATCTTACCCCAAAGTATTCATGGGCAATGATATCTCTCATCCCGGAAATTTTCTTCCAAGGTATTTCAGGATATTTATTTCGAAAATTCTCATCTATATTTTTGACTGCTTCGCCAATTATTTCCAATCTTCTTATAACTGCATCCTGGACCTGTCGGGTTGAACGAAATTTCTCCTCAGTAATGTTTTGAGTGTATTCCTCTATTGCCAGGATGCTTTCCCATATATCCTGCAGGTAGAGATTCAGGTTTCTTTTCATAGAATAGCCATCTCTTCGCTTAATATTTGTTCTTTTATAATTGGTTTGATAGTTGAATACTCTCCCAAATCCACTTTCTTGCCGAGAGCCTCTTCCAGTTCTAACTTTAACCCTGCAAAATCAAGTAAACTCATCCTTTCTTTTATCTCTACTAAAACATCTATATCACTTTTCTCTATCTCCTCACCTCTTACGACCGATCCGAAAATCCCCGCCCTCCTGACATTATATCGTCTGAGTATGGGGATAATTCTTTTTTTAATCTCCTCAACCTTTTCCTTGTTCATTCCTTATCTCCTCCGCTCATCAAATCCTTGCCCTTACGAGATTGCCACGGTGTTCAATGGGTATTTACATATTCCATTATAAGCCATCAGCGGAGATGGTGTCAAAACCACAAACAAGTAAGGTATCAGAAGGTACGCTGGTTCAATACAGAGGTAAAAGGACGTGGAGAGGAAGTGTTCTTTACTGCAGGGTACTTCCGCCGAAAGGCTCTTTACCCATCTGCGGGGTGCTTTCGGTGGTAAAGAATTGCGCGTCTCCGTAACTTACTCCCGACCTGTTCATACCCACAACGTAGTAGTAATAATTAGTGCCGGGAGAAAGACTGAAAATCTGCGCATTGACGGAAACAGCGTCCGTTCCGGAGCCGGCATCCACGCTCCTGGTTACCATATCCTGAGTTCCTCCGCCGGATACTAAACCGTACTGGAAGTAGTAGGTGGTAACCAAACCATCGGGGTTTATTGTGCCGGTTAAGGTGGCGGAAGAAGAGGCAATAGCGGTGGCAGACCCGGTTACGGCAGCAGGAAAACCAGCGGTACTACCACCAGAGTTGTGCGTCTTCAGCAACCGTTGGACAAATGGGGCGATTTCTTAGTTTGTAGTTTTTGATGTTAGTCCGGGTGGATTGGGCAGGTTATAATAGTAACCTGACCGAAAGGAGAAAAATGGAAGAATCCACCCTGGTTTTAGAGAAAGAAAAGGAAGTTGCTGCCCCTGGCAGCGCCGCCCGGCTCATCCGCGAAGTACGCCGCTATACCCGCCGGAAGTTTTCTTCCGAAGACAAGATCAGAATTGTCCTGGAAGGATTCCGTAAAGAGATACCCGTCTCAGACCTCTGCCGCAAGGAAAGCATCTCCTCAGCTATTTACTACACCTGGCTGAAGGACTTTATGGAAGCAGGCAAGGCACGACTTAAGAGGGACTCCCTACGTGATGCCACCAGCAACGAAGTAAGGCATCTGAGGGAAGAAAATAACCGCCTTAAAGAGCTAGGGCTTCACGAAACTAAAGATTCGGGATGAAGCTTTTAACAAACCGAATTCTTTTCGGTTCTTTGACAAAAGAGGCAAGGTAAGCAACAACCAGGAGAGTAATGTGGGCAATGGTACAGAGATTGGCTGTGGCACGC
>JAZDPL010000001.1:0-25836 GCA_043797665.1 Candidatus Omnitrophota bacterium | reverse complement strand
TCTGTCCGTTCTTTCATCTTTTTTTCAGGAGAGCCGGTGGCTCTCTTCCCTTTTTCTTCCCTTTTGAGAACTTCAAATTTGGAGGTGTCATATGTGTAACAAGATTTTATCACGCCCTCCCCGACATGGGTTCACGTTGATTGAGCTGTTAGTGGTCATCGCCATCATCGCCCTTCTGGCGGCGATGCTGCTGCCGGCGTTGAGTCAGGCGCGAGAAAAAGCCCGGAAGGCGCAGTGTACCAGTAATTTAAAACAGATAGGCCTGGCGTTTTATATGTATTGTCAGGATAATGATGACATATTTCCAACGGATACGGACTTTACCTCCTACGATGCAAAGCCAACTTATGCCAGACTACTCTTACCATACATTAACAATAAGAAGGTTTTTGTATGCCCAAATGACCGCAGACCCCTTACCAGCCCCAGCTATGGTGGTATTGTTAGTTACGCATATAACACCAATCTCTGGACCGACGTTTTTCGTTTACCCGTCGGGACCTGTCTCCCAATTAAGATAGGAAATATTATGAACCCTGCTCAAGTTATTGTTCTTTGTCCCAATACTCGACGTGTCGATGGAGACTGGTATAACAATATAAATGTGTTGGCAGAGGGCTATGCGTGGTTCGAAAATTTTAACGGTAACGGTGTGCTGGGGGCTAGAGAGCATTCAAACGGAGCAAATCTTCTCTTTGCTGACGGACATGTGCAATGGTATGCGAATTTAGGGCAGTATGGCCTATCCTTGAACTCAGGTCCTCCAGATTACATTACCTTTATCCCCGACAACCGAGCGAACTATTAAGGGGTATATTTTTTAATCCTTATTTTAAACGGAGGTGATTACCATGGTTAAGGAGACTATATTGTATGTCTTAGTCGGGCTTTTTGCATTTGGTTTAATCAGAGATGTAAAAGCTGAAAGTGATTTTATGATATTGCACCCACTATATGGCCAGAGAAAGATAGTAGTGGATTTTGATTTTAAGAAGTCAGGTATAGATTCTGATGCGGTAGGTGAGATAGAATTAACCCTGATCAGTTCGGGTACATCTAAAGTAATTGAGCATCAGGAACTTAAGCCGATACCTTTATCTAAGCCCAGGCAATTTATGGCCGCCTTTACTATGCAGGACTCACCTGCGGGCATCTACCGCCTCAAGGCAATTGCCAAAGATTCCGGTGGCTTCCAGTTGGGTGAAGAGTCTGTGAAAGAGTTTACCTGGTGGCCAAAAGAATTAGAAAAATTTACTTGGTTGAATTCAAAAGAAGGAATAACTGAAGAAGTGCTTCCTCCGTGGACACCGGTTGAAATTGAGCAAAAAGGCAGAGATTTGACAGTTAAGGTATGGGGCAGGGCATACCATTTTAGCGATAATAGCCTGTTTCCGGCAAAAATTGAAACCAGAGGAAGTTCTATTCTTGCCGGACCAATAGACATTATAGCAAAAGTTGATGGTAAGGTTGTGTCTTTTGAGTGGAATTCTCCTAAGATAAAAAAACAGACCCCGGGTATCATTTCCTTTACCCGGGAGGCATTATCCGGAGGGTTAAGTCTGTCAGGAGAAGTGCAGATTGAATACGATGGAATGATCAGAATAGACTGCAAAGTTACACCAAAGCGAGTTTTAAAGTTAGAAGAATTAACCCTTGAGATACCACTTCTTGCCGAGTATGCAAAATACATCTATACACCCGGCTTTGAGGGTAGGGTAGGCTTTACCCCTAAGGATATCTGGGTCACATCATTTGTACCTATGATATGGTTAGGTGATGAGGAGCGGGGGCTGGAGTGGTTTTGTGAATCAGAGAAGGATTGGTATAACATTAAGGTAACTCGCAATATAGAAGTTTTGCCACAAAGGGATGTAGTGAAGCTCCGATTACATTTAGTGGACAAACCAATCCACCTAAAACCAGGGAATAGAATAACTCATCCCTTGGGGATACCCATCATGCAGCCTAAAGATGAAGTTGTTGAACTAAGTTATACCTTTGGTCTTCAAGCTACACCGGTTAAGCCGGTTATAAAGGATGTTTGGGACTATCGGTTCGCACACCTGAACCAGGGTCGTTTTGGCACAGGCATGACGCGTGGCAGCGGTGACCGCTTCAATGTTCCAAAATCAGTTCTTGATTACGGCTTTAAGACTTTCGCCCTTCACGAACAATGGACGGATGCCTTCGGTAGCACTTCAACCCCCTATGTAGAAGAACTGAAGAAACTGGTTAAAGATTGCCATGAACGTGGGAGTCAGGTTCTCCTCTATCTTGCTGCCTCGTTGTCAGATTTAGAACCAGAATGGCCCCTATTCAAGGAAGAATGCCCTGCGATGCCTGCGATTGTATACGAAGCTTTCCTTAATAGCCCTCCTATGGCAAGCCAGAGGTGTCTCAATATTTGCTGGAAGAGCGTTTGGCAGGACCGCCTGGCAGATGGCCTTGCTAAAACAATGATGGATGAGTATGGCGTAGATGGTGTTTACTTAGATGGTCTACCTTCGGTGTTTCACCCCAACGGTTATTGCAAAAATATTTTACATGGCTGCGGATATATAGGGTTGAGTGGTAGGGTTGAGAGAACTAACTCTATATTTGCCTGCCGCCAGATAATGCAGCGTATGTATGCCATAGTTATAAAACGTAAGCCTGATGGCCAGATAAATTTGCATAATTCCCTTAATATGTTGACCCCTATTATGAGCTGGGCTACAAGTTATTGGGACGGTGAGCATCTTGGTGATAGGGGTAAAATGTTGGGAATTTCTGAAAACGCCCCGATTTTAGAGAAGATGCCATTAGACGTCTTTCGCTCTGAATTTATGGGGCATCAGTTTGGTGTGCCGGCTGAGTTCTTACACGATTGCTTGTTCTCATGGGATAAGCAGTCAACCCACGGTCTTGCTATATCCCTCCTTCACGATTTACCACCTTCTCGGATGTACTTGCAAGCAGCATGGAAGATAATGGATGAATTTGGTCGCAAGCAGGCGGAGTGGCTCCCTTACTGGAAAAACAAAGAGTATGTTACTGTCAATTCCGGGAGTACGGATGTATATGTTAGTTTATACCGACATCCTAAAAACGGAGTCCTTGCCGTGGTCGCTAATTTAGGTACGGGAAACACCAAAGTTAAAATTCAACTCAATTTGCAAAATCTTAAACTTAAAGGAAAACTGTCTGCCTACGATAAACTGGAGTTTTGTGACAACAATACCTATGATGGAGTAATTAGAATAGACAGCCGGGAGAGTAATAAGCCTATAAATATGAGTGATGGAGGATTTGAATTTGAACAGGACCTCGGGAAATTTAAGATAATATGGGTAAAGGAGGAATAGGTATGGTTAAAAAATATGTATTGGGTGTCGGGGTAATGTTTTTTGTATTTTGTTTTGCTCTTTCTACTAAAGCCGAAGAAGGACTTGCCGGCTGGTGGAAGTTTGATGAAGGCTCTGGTGAAATTCTGCATGATAGTAGCGGAAACGGTAACGACGGTAAGATATACGGTGCAACCTGGGTTAAGGGGAAGACTGCTTGTGCTCTTCTATTTGACCACAAAGATGACTATGTAAATTGCGGGAATAGTACCAGTCTTCAGATTGATGGCCCACTGACAATTACTACCTGGGTAAAGGTACCTCGGGTATTTCATGGCGGCATGATTGTCTCCAAGTATGTATGGACGTTAATTCTGGAGGAGAATTACGTAAGGAGTGAAAACAGAACGGCGAGGAATGACGATTGGTTTTGGGTATACCCCCCTTCAAGAGTTCCTGTAGATAAGTGGAGTTATATAGCGTTAGTGTATAGCATCGAGAATGAGGAGATTACGGCCTATTTTAATGGTGAGCGGACTTTCTCCCAGGAGTGGCTTGAGGGTGGCATAGGGGGGGTCGTTACCCCAAACCTTTATTTTGGGTCGGAGAACGGAACTCAGAGATGGTTCAGCGGTTTTATCGGTGAGACGAAGATCTATAACCGTGCTTTATCCGCCGAAGAGATTAAAACTAATTATCATCAGGAAGAAAAGACGAAGGATGAATCCCTGACTCCAGTGATTCCATAGGATAACGAGGTTAAATTATGCGGATTATCGTTACTGGTGGAGCAGGAAATATTGGTCATCATTTATGCCGGCATTTGGTACAAAATGGTCATTATGTCACTAGCATAGACATTCAAGAGTGCCAAGAACCAGGTGTTTGTAGCAAGATAGCAAATTTGCTTGAACCAACAAATTTGCCAGAGATAATGAAAGGTCATGATCTTGTAGTACATCTTGCGAATTGGCCAACTGCTCGGAATGTAGGAGACCAACGGGTATTGTCAGAAAATACATTAATGACTTTCAATGTTTTCAATGCCGTAGCGTCTGCTGGTGTAGGTCGTGTTATACATTGTTCCAGTGAATCTGCCATGGGGTTTGGACATATGCCAAAAGGATATAAGCCTATACCAAAATATTTTCCGATTGATGAAGAACATCCGTGCACGCCAAATGAAGCTTATAGTTATAGTAAACTATTCGGTGAGATTATGGCGAAAGGTTTCAACAGACAATATGGTATTAAGTTTATTGTTCTGCGGTATCAGTGGGTGATGACAGACCGTGGTTTGGAAGGTTTTAAACAGACTGTTATGCCATTGATTCAACAAGGTCGTGCGGAACAAGATCCACGTCTTCTTTTTAGCCCATATCTATCGGTGGATGATTTTTGTGAAGCTGTGGCTGCATTTGCTCTTCATGATGAAGTTGAATATGAAATTTTCCTGGTATGTGGTCCAACAACTTATTTTAGTAAACCAACACTAGATATTATCTACGAACGCTATGGACAAGATGTCATTATCCGTAAACCTTATATTTACGAGAAAGAGCCTTACGCTTCATTTTTTGACTGTTCTAAGATGCAAGAGGTTGTTGGTTTTAGTCCACGAAGAAGGTGGGAATAATATTTAAAATCATCAAGACTGGGTGATGGTACTGGAGGTCCGGCGCAAGTACGGCCGGAACTTACGGATGTGGTTTGGCATAGACAAACGCGTTATGGCTCAGGGGCCCCCGGCCATAGACGCAGAACTGAGACGTATCCGGCCTCTGGTTCAGGAGGGCGGTTACGTACCCGGGCTTGACCACAGCATACCGCCCGATGTAGCGTTTGCCAACCCCTATATAGTAATTGCGGAAGATTATTAGGCGGTGAGAAAGGAACGTTCTGAAGAGAATATTATGTCTGGATGCACACCGGCCCAATCATCGGTTTACGTCCGCACTGAGGGCAACCATATCGTTCTGGGAAACGCCTGCCTTGAACTCGGTTTCAGTCAGACCCGGAACGGCGCGTTGACCTCAATTCTGGACAAAGCTACCGGCTGCCAGCTCCGCCGCGACGCTGAGGCTCCGGCACTGCTCTGGCGATTAGCGGTGCGCCGTTCGCCGGAACAAAATCTGGAATGGCACGACAGCGGAGAAGCCAGCCGGCTGGAATGGACGCAGGATGAGACTGAGGGAACGGTTACGCTGACCCTTGCCTCTTCCGGCCTTTCCATCCCCGGTCTCAAAGTCTCGGTAAAAATCTCGTTAGCCCCGGACTCCCTTCGTAGCGTTTGGCACATGGCAGTGACCGGCATCCCGGCTGATGCCGCTCTTTACCAGTTGACGTGTCCGGTCATCTCCGGTTTGTCGAAGGTGGGTGACCCCGCGCCGGGGGAAGCCCTATCTGTCCCTTATCAAGGCGAAGGTTACCTGTTCAAAAATCCTTTCCCGGTGAAGGACCGTCTGCCGCTCTGCAGCGGACCCGGTCCGGAAACAGCGGATGTGGGTCTCGGCCGGGTCAGTGGCCTTTATCCGGGCAGCCTGCCCATGCAGATGTATGCATTCTACAACGACCTGGCCGGATTGTATCTTGCGACCCACGATGCCGGCCAGAACGTGAAGAGATTTAGCATGGAGCCCTGGGACCACCTTGGTCCTTATCCGATTATGTCGGTGTCGCATTTCCCCGGGGAAAAGTCCGGTGCCGACGTTGAAATCGGTTATGACAACATCCTGGAGGTATTCCACGGCGATTGGTACGAGGCCGCGGACATCTACAAGTCCTGGGCAACCCAGCAGTGGTGGTGCGAAAAGAAACTCTGGGACCGGGACATCGCCAATTGGATGCGAACCGGATTCGGCGTATTTCAGATGTCCAACTATGATATACCGGTCCTGAAGATTAACCATACCATAAAGCAGATTGCGGAGGTTGTGAACAAACTCTCTGAGGAAGCCGGCGTGCCTTTGCTGGCACTGGTCTTTAACTGGGAAGGCGGCGGTGCCTGGACCGGTCCGGCCGGATTCTTTCCTCCGCGGGAAGGAGAGGAGGTTTTCCATGAAGCTATGGCGCGCCTGCGAAAGGCAGGAAATTACGGTTTCGTGTATATCACCGGCGGGTGCTGGTATGTCAAAAGCCCGCACGAACCGGTCTTTGACAGTTGGGACCGGTTCAACGCCGAAGCACATCCCCACGCCATCAAGGAACCGGCCGGCAACCCGGTCATTCAATCATGGTCTAAGGGATGGGAAGTTTCCTGGCTGTGCCCCCACACGGCGTACACGCAAAACCTGACCGCGGAAATTTTCGTCCGATGTCTTGACCTCGGCTGCACCGTTGTTCAGATTGACAACTTCCCCTGTTGCGGCAGTAAAACCTGTTACGACCCGGCTCACGGTCATCCCATCGGGCACGGCTCGTGGTGGTCGGAAGCATGGGGACGCATTCTGGCAGAGGTTCGCCGGCAGGGTAAGGCACGGAATGCGGACTGTGCCATCACCACCGAGGGTATCTCGGAGAACTTCATTCCCTATCTTGATATGTACGACCACCGAGCAGGCAACATGGAGTATTTTGGTCATTACTCCCGCGGTATGCCCATGGGAGGGGAGACCATTCCGCTGTTCAATTATGTTTATAACGAATACATCGGTTCGTATTGCGCTGCCTATGTGGAATCCAACCGGCCGGAAGTGTTGTATTGGACCCGCAGTCTTGGCAAAGCGCTTACCCAGGGGGTGGTGCCGACCGGCGGACGGTATTTCAAGGAGCCGGCCGACCACAATCCGATTACCATCGGTTTCTACCGGAAGCTCATACGGGCGGCCGCTGCCGAGTGCTGGCCCTACGTTATGTTCGGGGAAATGCTCCGGCCTCCCCGGATTGACGTGCCGATGGTCACGGCTCAATACTGCAAGTTTTTCTATGACGGCTCAGCCCACCATGCGGACCCGCAGCAGCGCCATGAGGTACAGGATTATGCGGTTCAGCACGCCGCATTCCGTGGCCGGGACGGCCGTATCGGGTATATCTTCGTCAATATCTCCGAGGAGCCGGTAGCGTTCGAGGTCGAACTGTCCGGATACGAAACACCATCTGAATCTTTTAACGTGAACCGAATCACCGACGGCGTGCCTGAATCCTGGTTGAAATCCACATCTCTTCCGCGCCGTGAACGGCTCAGTATGCAGCCGCTTTCTGTTGTCCTGGTAGAAATCCGGCCGTGTGCCGATTTTTGACATCTATTATTTTCAACGGAGGTATGTGAACAATCGGGAAAGGTTTCTGACCTGCAACCGTTTTCAGAGTATCGACCATGCTCCCTACATAGAAATCGCCTTCTGGCCCCAAACTTTGGAGCGGTGGTACAACGAGGGTATGCCCCAGGACGTCCATCCGGACCTCTTCATAAACGGAAACGAGTTTTTTGGTTTTGAACGTTGGGAATACATTCCGCTCAACGTCTCCGGAATGGTGCCCGGGTTCAAAGATGAGGTCTTAGAAGAAGATGACCGTATCATCCTTTTCCGGGGTTCTGACGGTATTGTGCACCGGACCCTCAAGGACGGAACGGTCAGAGGCGGCCGAATGTCAATGGACCAGTACCTCAGTTTTCCGGTTACGGACCGGGCAAGTTTCTTAAAGATGAAAGAACGTTACAACCCCCACTCCCCCATCCGCTACCCGCGCTGGTGGTCTGACGTGGTGCGGTGTTATAAAGGACGTGATTATCCGCTGGCCTTAACCGGAATTGGTGGTTTTGGTTTTTACAGTATGCTCCGGCGCTGGATGGGTACGGAAAACGCCTGCACCATCTTCTATGACGATCCAGTACTGGCTGAGGAAATGCTTGATTTTATGGCTGACTTCTTTGTGGAGGTAACCCGTCAGGCACTCCAGGACGTAGAGGTAGACTGGTTTAACTATTTTGAGGATTTTGCCTTTAAGAACGGGCCCCTTGTTTCGCCCGGTATCTTCAAGCGGTTCCTCTTACCGCGGTACCGCCGGCTCAACGAATACCTGCGCAGTCACGGCGTGGATATTATCAGCCTGGACAGCGATGGAAACATTGAAGTCCTCTTCCCCCTTATCATTGAGACCGGGATGAACCAGATCTGCCCGATAGAACGGGCGGCCGGGATGGATGCGGTAAAGATTCGGAAGGAGTATGGCCAGGCGTTTGCTCTTATGGGCGGTATTGACAAACGGGCGTTAATCAAAGGCAAAAAAGAGATTGAAAAAGAACTCCTCTGTCAGGTGCCTTATCTTTTAGAGACCGGGGGATATATTCCCACCATCGACCACTCGGTGCCGCCGGATATCTCCTACGAAAACTTCCAGTATTACTTAGAGGTCAAAAAGAAACTGATAGAAGGCCGTTACGGTGCCTAGAAAAAGAGTAAAAAGGCTTAAAATGACTGACCGGGAGCGGTTCTTAAAGGTAATGAATTATAAACCGGTGGACCGGTGTGTCTATGGTGTCTGGACCGGTGCCTGGCCTGAAACTATTGAACGGTGGAAGAAAGAAGGATATGACCCATCCCAGGAGCCGCTCTTCAAAAAAGACCTCTGGGAATGGCAGGGTGGCTGGTTTTTTCCTAATCCGGTCTTTGAGCGGAAGATTATTGAGGAAAATAAAGAGACCATTTTATATGTCAACTACGAGGGCATTCTGATGCGAGAACGCAAAGGCAACCCTTTCTCTTCAATGCCCCAGTTCGTGCGGTTTCCGATAGAGAACCGGACGGAGTTCCGGAAGTTTTATCAGGAACGAATGCAGACGGACCTTGCCAGCCGGATAGGCGAGAACTATGCTGAAAAACTTGCCGCTTATCGGAATCGGGACTTCCCGCTCATCGTCATCTCTGACCGCTGGGGAGGTTTCTTCGGCGGCTTGCGGGCTATGGTCGGCGTGGAAAAACTTTGCACTCTTTTCTACGACGAGCCGGCCTTTGTTGAGGAAATGATGGATGGGGTTGCGGACTTTATCATTGCCATGATGGGAAAGATTCTGGATTACACGGATGTAGATGTCTATGGATTCTGGGAAGATATGGCTTATAAGACCGGACCGCTCATCAGCCCCGAGATGTTCCGGAAGTATGCCCTGCCCAGGTATAAGCGCGTGGTAGATTTCATACGTTCACGAGGTGTTCCATTCGTTACGCTGGACAGCGATGGTAATATCTGGCCGCTGATTCCGGTGTGGCTTGATGCCGGCATTAATATTCTCTATCCCTTTGAAGCGCAGAGCGGTATGGATGTGCGGGAGGTCCGGCGCAAGTACGGTCGGGACTTACGGATCTGGTTTGGCATAGACAAACGCGTTCTGGCACAGGGACCCCCGGCCATAGACGCCGAACTTAGACGTATCCGGCCCCTGGTTCAGGAGGGCGGTTATGTACCCGGACTTGACCACAGCATACCGCCCGATGTCCCATTTGCCAATTACTGTTACTATATGGAGCAATTGTGGAAGATAATTAGGTGGTGAGAAAGGGGGAGTCTGTGAAACTGGAAGAAAAGATACAGGGGTGTCTGGTTGGCAGTGTAATTGGTGCTGAATTGGGATTTGCAAAAACTGTCCAGCCGGAGAGGTTTGAAGCCAAAAAACCGGAAGAGATATTCAGCGTTCGTTTGGAAAGGGTTTCTGGTTATAAAGAGGAGAAAAACCGTGTTTTCTGGCGGTCGGTAACCCCATTTATTGACCTGGGCATTCAGGCCTATCTCAAGAAGAAGGGACGGGTTACCCCGGAAGATTTTGCTGATTTGTTTAAAGATGACCCGAAACTTTCCGGACCTGTTTTCGCCTGGGATGGCATCCATACGGTTCAGGAGATTCTCCGTGAGGGTATGCACCCGAGGTTGAGCGGCCTGGGAAATGCTCCCTGTGGTCTTATCGGTACGGCAATGCCTGCGGTGGGCATTTACCATTTTGCCGACCCGGAGTATGCCTATCTTGACGGAGTGGAAATCGCCTCGGTCTGCCAGCCAAGAGTCGGTGCGGATTGGGCCGCGCTCTGTGCAGTGGCAATTTCCGCGGCTTTCGCTCCCGGGGCAAATCCGGAAAAGATTGTTGATTCTGTCCTCAAAATCGCTTTTCAAAACAATAAGGATTTATGCTACCAGATAAACCCCCTGATTGGAGATAGCAGGCGGTATTTCAAATCCCGGTCGGAAGAAGAATTTCTTGCTTGGTGGTATCATTTTGGCGGGAAGGTTGTCACGGAAAGAAAGACCAACTGGACCGCTTTCAACCCGATCTATTACGTTCTTCCCTTACTGGAAAAATACGCCCAAGAACCGCAAAAGATTATGGCGCTTCTTCTGAATCCAGGCGGAAACGCCATAGTTTCTCCGGTTATTGCCGGTGCGATTTCCGGTGCTCTTTACGGAAAAGATATTTTCCCCGGGGAATGGCTGGAATGGGCCGAGCCGATTGCCGAACCGTGGTTTCCAATGGCAGAGGTTGCCAGGAAGAGAATATCCGGGGAAAAAGAGATTATTACGGAAATCCGCTCCCTGCAGGAAACCAAACAAAACAAAGTCTCTCTGCTGGAAGACAAGATTCACGGGTGCATCCTGGCCGGAGCCATCGGCAACGCCATGGGGTCTGCCACCGAAGGCATGTTCTATTGGGAAATAGACCAAAAACACCCCGGCGGCATTAAGACAGTCTTGAACCCGGAACGGCTGGAAGGAGAAGACGATAATCAGATGGCAATGCACTTGGTGGAAACCTACCTGAAAGCCGACGGTAACCCGGTGATGGCTCGCCAGTTCGGCCAGCGTTGGAAAGAATATCTGAACCGGGACCATTTCTTTCCGCACTGCATGGGAAACGCCTATGACCTGATTTGCGCCGGCTGGGATACCAGAATTACCGGACACTGGATTCAGGTGACCGGCTCCACGGTCATGTGCATGGAGCCGGTCGGCATCTACCATGCCTGTGACCCCGGATACGCGGTGATTGATGCCACCGCTATTTCCTACATGTACCAGCGCGGCCTTGACGTGACCGCCGCCGCCCTCCTGGCTGCTGCGACCGCGGAGGCGATGAAACCGGAAGCAACCGTACGCAGTGTGTGTGACGCAGTCCTTTCTCTGGCGCCAAGAAAACCCCTGAGAACTTTCGACAGAAGAAAGTTTAATAACGTCCACCAGTACCTGGAGACATGCCTGGACATAGCAGCCGGGTACACGGACGTCTTTGCCGCCCGAGCTGAACTCTACAAGAAATGCCTCTTTTACCACATGATAGACCCCTTGGAGTTGTTCGGCCTGTCCCTGGCGATGCTGGTTATTTCCAAAGGGGACGTCAGGCAGGCAGCCATCGGCGGGACCAATATCGGCAGGGATGCCGATACCATCGCCGGTCGGGCGGCTATGCTTGCCGGAACTCTTCACGGCGCAGGTTCAATCCCAAAAGACTGGGTTGCCCTGTTTACCCCGGAAGCGCTCAAACGGATTGAAATGAATGCCGGGCGCTTTGCTTCTCTGGTTTCCGGAAAAAAACTGGATTCTTTAATCCTAAGACAAAAACTTATTAATCGGTAGAAAGGAACCCCATGACAGGAAGAGAACGTTTTCTCAAGGTTATGGATTTTGAACAGCCGGACCAATTGCCCAATTATGAACTGGCTGCCTGGCCGCAGGCAGTTGAGCGATGGATAAAAGAAGGTATGCCTCAGGATATGGCTTACCTTAACTGGTTTGAAGGAGATCCTTATTTCAAACTTGAGCCCAGGGACTTCGCACACATAAATGTCGGCGTGGTCCCGGCATTTGAGTACGAAGTACTTGAAGAGGACGAACGGTACATAGTGGCGCGCGGGGTCAGCGGAATCGTCACCAAAGCCCTGAAGGAAGGTACCGTCCACGGCGGAAGGATGTGCATGGACCAGTTTATTTCCCATCCGGTAACCGACCGTAAAAGTTTCCTGGAAATCAAGAAAAGGTATAACCCCGATTCTATCATCCGGTATCCGGTTTGGTGGGACAGAGAAGTGCGGGCGTGGAAAGACAGACCCGAACCCTTGTGCCTGCTCGGAAACGGTACCTTCGGACTCTATTCCCAATTACGCAGCTGGGTGGGGACCGAGGAAATATCCTATCTTTTCTACGACGACCCGGCTTTCGTGGAAGAGATGATGGACTTTAACGTGGACTTTCTGCTTCAAACAACAGAGAAAGCCCTCAATGAAGTAAACTTTGACTACTTCAACTTCTTCGAGGATTTCGCCGGAAAAGGAGGCCCGCTCATTTCGCCCCAGATTTTCAAGAAGTTTTTCCTGCCCCGCTACCGGCGCGTTATCGACCGGTTCCGGAAGGCAGGCATTAAACACTTCTGGCTTGACTCCGACGGAGACCCGGAGGTACTGATACCCCTGATGCTTGAAGCAGGCATAACCTGCTTCTGGCCCCTGGAACAGGCGTCCGGAATGGACCCGATGCGTCTGCGAAAAAAGTTCGGCAGGGACCTGGTTTTAGCCGGAGGTATCGATAAGATTGAACTGTCAAAAGACAAGAAAGCCATTGAACGGGAATTGTACGCCAAGATTCCCCCGCTTTTTGAAAAAGGAGGGTTCATCCCCCACCTTGACCACACTTTCCCTCCGGAAATCTCCTACGAAAACTTCCTTTACTACCTTGAACTGAAGAGCCGGTTGCTCAAGGGGGAGTTTTAAAGGAGAATCAATAATGAAACGAGTCTGTTTTTTGTTGCGGCTTAAGAAAGGGATGGTGGAAGAGTACAAGAAGAACCACCGTGTATGGCCGGAAATGCGGCAGGCAATCCGCGAGACGGGAATCAGGAATTATTCCATGTTCCTGCGTCCGGACGGTCTGCTCGTCGGTTATTTCGAATCCGAAGACCCGGAAGAATCCCTGCGAAAACTCGGCGAAACCGAAATCAACCGGAAATGGCAGGAGTTTATGGCGCCATACTTTGAATCCGGTTCCGGCGACCTTGAAAAAGGCGGACCGGAATGGCTGGAGCATATTTTCTACCTGGAATAACGTAGGGGCGCGATTTATCGCGCCCGCGGGTCGGATGAATCCGACCCCTACGATTTGAACGTAGTGCGACCCTTTCAGGGTCGCTTTGAAAAGGAGACAGCATGCTTTACGGACAGACTAATGTGCCGGCGGAATTTCCGTTGACCGCAGGGAAGAAACATCGCGACATCTTTAACGAAATTGAGGTGGACGTTATCTTCACCGGAACCGGCGGCCATGAATGGCAGGTTCCGGCGTTTTGGGCCGGCGGCAATGAATTCCGGGTCCGGTTTGCCGCCTCTGAGCCGGGCCGGTGCACCTGGCGCAGCGTCTGTTCTGATAAGCAGGATGCCGGTCTCCATGGTCAAAAAGGCGTATTAGAGGTTACCACGTACGAAGGTAATAATCCTCTCTACCGGCGCGGCCGCCTGCAGGTGTCGCAGAATAAGCGCTTTCTGGAACACGCCGACGGTACTCCGTTTTTCTGGTTAGGCGATACCTGGTGGATGGAATTGTGCAAACGGCTGGGCTGGCCCGGCGATTTTCAGCTCCTGGCCGCTGACCGGGCAGCGAAAGGGTTTTCGGTTATCCAGATTATCGCCGGTCTTTATCCGGACATGCCGGCATTTGACGAGCGCGGAGCAAATGAAGCCGGGTTCCCCTGGGAGAAGGATTATGCCCGTATCAATCCGGCGTATTTTGACATGGCCGACCTGCGCATAAACTGGCTCGTGCGTTCCGGCCTGACGCCCTGCATCGTCGGCTGCTGGGGTTATTTTCTGCCCTGGATGGGTATAGAGAAGATGAAGAGACACTGGCGCAACCTGGTGGCGCGATACGGCGTCTACCCGGTTGTCTGGTGCCTGGCCGGTGAAGGCGTAATGCCCTACTATCTTTCCGAGACCAAGGAAAAAGACAGTCAGTTTCAGAAGAAGGGCTGGACCGAAATAGGCAGATACGTCCGCGGGGTTGACCCTTACCACAACCTGATTACGATCCACCCGACCCGGAAAGGCCGGGACCAGGTGGAAGACCCGGCGGTGCTGGATTTTGACATGCTCCAAACCGGTCATGGAGACAGACAAAGTTTGCCTGCCACCGTGTCGACCGTGGCCGAGGCATATGGTCGGGAACCAAAGATGCCGGTAATAGACAGCGAGGTCTGTTACGAAGGCATCGGCGAAGCATGCCGACAGGAGGTCCAGCGGATGATGTTCTGGTCCTGTATTCTGAATGGCGCCGCCGGACACACGTACGGTGCCAACGGCATCTGGCAGGTGAATACCCGGGAAAAACCTTACGGCCCGTCACCGCACGGCATGGCCTGGGGAAACACGCCCTGGGAAGATGCATTTCAACTGCCGGGCTCAGCCAATCTCTCCCTGGCAAAACGGTTTCTGGAAAGGTATCCGTGGTGGCGTTTTGAACCGCATCCGGAATGGGTTGAGCCGCGCTGGAGCAATGAAGAGCTGTACGCGGCGCACTGTGCCGGCATTCCCGGAGAAATACGCATCGTCTTTATTCCCCTAGCCGGGGCGGGTGTTATAAAATATGTCAAGGATATCGAGAAAGATATCCGTTATCATGCGTTTCTTTTTAACCCGGTTGACGGCACGGAACATGAAATCGGTCCGGTCACACCGGATGAGAACGGCAGTTGGGATATACAAAAACTGTCTTCAGCCCAGCGGCACCCCATTTGCCAGGACTGGGTCCTGGTGCTGGAACGCAGCAAGGAGACAAAAAGATGAATGACCGGGAGCGGTTTCTTAACGTGATGAACTACAAGCCGTCTGACCGGTGCGTCTACGGTGTCTGGACCGGCACCTGGCCGGAGACGATTGAACGCTGGAAGACCGAGGGTTACGACCCGGATAACCCGCCCCGGTTTGATATTGACCGCTGGGATTGGCAGAGCGGCTGGTTCTTTCCCAATCCGCCCTTCGAAAAGAAGATACTCTCCGAAGACGCGGAAACGGTGCTTTTCATTAATCACGAAGGCATCACGATACGAGAACGGAAGGACAGACCGATGTCTTCCATGCCCCAATTCGTGAAGTTTCCGGTGGAGACGCGCGAGGAGTTCCGGCGCTTCTACAAGGAACGGATGCAGCCGGATTTGGCCGCGCGCATAGGAGCGGATTACGCCGGAAATCTATCCGCCTATCGCAACCGCACTTTCCCTCTGATTGTCATTTCCGACCGGTGGGGCGGGTTTTTCGGAGGTCTTCGGGCGCTGGTTGGTGTGGAGCGGCTCTGCCTCCTTTTTTATGAAGACCCGGCTTTCGTGGAAGAGATGATGGACGCCACCGCGGATTTCATCATCGCCATGATGAGTAAGATTCTGGAACATACCGATGTGGACTCCTACAGTTTCTGGGAAGACATGGCTTACAAACACGGGCCGCTGGTCAGCCCGGAGATGTTCCGCAGGTTCGCCTTGCCCAGATACCGCCGGGTGGTTGAGTTCCTCAACTCCCGCGGGGTTAAACTAATCTCTCTGGACAGCGACGGCAACATGACTTCTCTTATCCCCCTCTGGATGGATGCGGGTATAAACATTCTGTACCCCTTTGAAGCGCAGTGCGGAATGGACGTAGTCAAGGTCCGGCGCCAGTTCGGCCGCAACCTGCGCCTCTGGTTCGGGATTAACAAACACGCCCTGGCCGAGGGCCCGGCCGCCATTGACGCCGAACTGCGCCGCGTCCGGCCCCTGGTGGAAGAAGGGGGCTATGTCCCCGGGCTGGACCACTCCATGCCGCCGGACGTACCCTTTAAGAATTATCTCTATTACATGGAGCACCTCAAGAAGATTCTTTAACAGCAAAACTTCAATGATTGGAGGAGAGGGATATAAAGAGCGCAACGTTATTTTTGCTGTTGATATTGTTTATCGCCATGGCCGCCGCACCTTTTGAATCCTTTGCCGGAAGCATCACCCTTTACGGCAAAGAGATGACCGCAGTTCTCTCGGATACTACCGGCCAGGTGATAAGTATCTCCGATGCCGTCGGCGCCAGGGTACTGGTCGGGAGTGAGGACCGCTACGACCTGGATGGCAAGACCTCCACCGAAGCAGACGACTCGGTCCTCTCCAGGAAGGTGGATAAGAACCGGGTCTCCTTTGAATGCCTCAACCGGAAACTGGGCATCAAAACCTCCAAGCAGTACCGCCTCGCCGGCCAGGTCCTGGAAAAGGAGACAAAGTACCTGACCGGCAACAAGGACAAACTGCTCTTTAAACTCTCTTCCCACAGCACCCTGGACCCGGACCTCTATAAAGACGGTGATTACTATTTGCCAACCGATGACGGCTGGAAGGTCTTTGGAGTCCCGTTTACCGCCGGTTCAAGTATTAAAGAACCGAAGGCCTGGACATTTTCCACCGGCAGTTTTATCTATTACTTCCCCGGGAGCGACCGGGTCTTCACCCATTACCGGTATAAAGTCAATGGGCGCTATTTCTATTGTGACGCCCATCCCTCCGTGGAATCGAAACTCGTCCCCGGCGGCGCCATCACCGCCATCGGCCTGGGCTTCATCAACGACCAGACCGGACTGAACCTGGAAACCCGGTACGCCCTGATTGGCGGTGACCCGTTTGACTACCATCGGTTTATCTACAGTCAGCCGCCCTATTCCGATTACCGCGGCCGCAAAGTATCCACCTGGTTTCCGAAGGGCCGGATGTTTATCAGCGACCCGGGAGCCGGGATGGTAGGTCTCATGAAAAACCGGGATGGCGTACTCAAAGATGTGGCCGATTTCATGAAACTCCTCAAAGACGACGAATACCTGCTGGTCTTCTTCAATCACTGGACGGTGCAGGGAGATTTCCCCTATCAGGGGACCTTTCGATATTACACCTACACCGATACCGGGTACAGCCAGCCGGTCCCGATTGAAGAACTCAAGGAAAACATCAGGATGCTCAAAGCCATTTCTCCCCGGATAAAGGTAGGCGGATACGCTACTTTCACTCCCACCGCCGGTACTCCTCCCTACGATGACCACAAGGACTGGATGCTCTATGACCAGGAAGGAAAGATACAGTTCGGCGGAGACGGCACCGGACTGGGCGGGGTCCCGGATTTCTCCAGCGGCTATCGCGAGTACCTTCTGAACCAGTTGAGCCATTACATAACCGACCTGGGTTTTGACTGGATACACATCGATTCGGGTGTGTCCGAGGGTATTAACTGGAAGACAAAGAACGTAGTCCAGAGTTATGAGAACGCAAAATTTTACGATGAACTGGGGAAGATATTTGAAAAGAACGATGCGGCAATCATTCAGAACGTCTCCGGGACTGATGCCTTGTGGTCGCACGGCAGTTACATGGAGTGCCAGCAGCCGGACCGCTGGGAGAAAAAGGATTGGAGAACGCTGGCAGTCCCGGGTTCCCTGGGTATCCTGTACCGCACTAACCGGCCCGGTGTCTGGGTTAACCTCTGCTACGGAACCAGGGGAATCTACGGCATCAGAAATGGCCAGACCGGGATGCGGGGCTGGATCAGGAACGCAACCAACTGGTGGCGGGACGTTTCCCACAGTTTGGCCCACGAGAAGGTGATAGACGAAATGCTGGAGATGACAGCCAGCGATGTCTCTGTCTATCCTTCCTGGTGGAAACTTCAGACCGACAAACTGGAGATTGAACCGATGGACAAGGGCGAGGCACTGGTAATCCCCGCCCTCTTGCACGGAGACACAGGCGGTGACCAGAAAATTTCCCTGAATACCGCAGACCTGAAGTACAAAAAGGGCAATTACCTCTTTACCTTTGATTCTCTGCTCTCCTCAACCGAAATGGTGGATGTATTCAAGCCGATTCCCTGGAAGGTGGACTACCTCCGAACCATCAGTTTTGGCGTTGTCAAGAACCCGCCGGCGAAGTATACCCACACCATGGAGATGGAGCCCCTGCACAATTACTATCACACTATCACCCAGGTACCGGGCTGGGTTTATACCTTCAACGGAGAACGTACCTCTTTCCTTCTGCCTGAAAATAAAGGAGTAAAGATAACCGGCTTCTTACCGGCAGACGCTCCTTTTTATAACCTCTCGGTTCAGAACAGCAATAACACCGCCCAGGTCCTTGCTTATGTCCCCCAGGACTGGAAAGGGGTTAAGACAGAGATAAACGGCAGGCAAGCCAAAGTCGCGCTGACAGAAATCTTAAACAACAAGTTCATTCTTCTTGACCTCACCAAGGGTAAGTCAGCCGTCCGGATTTCCGATGCAAAACCCAATTTTGCAGAACTTCCCAAAGCCGCCTACGCAAACCCCGGTTCCGATTACTGGACTGAAACCAGCCACCGGCTCTTCTACCACAACCTTGACCACCGCGCCTACCAGGAAGACGGCAAGAGCTGTCTGGCGCTTAAAGAGATAAGCCCGGGCGGCGGTTCGATAGATGCCTATATGACGCAGAAGGAAGAAGCCGGCGGCTTCAGCATCAAGGTGAAAGGTGAAAAGAGCGGAGGCAAGGCGATAGTTCGTCTGGCTGCCGGGGACAATTGGACCTATGAAATCAAAGATGCTTTTGCCGGATGGAAAGAGTTCAACGTCTACAAAGACCAGATGACCCCGTCCACTACGGTGAAGAAATGGGATGCAACTACCTATATGGGTCTTATTTTCTATCCGGCCGGGGGTAAAGAGATGAATATCGCCGACATACATCTGCTGTCTGCCAGAGAGGGAGACATAGTCAAAATAAAAGAACTTAAGCGCAAACTGACCGTCTGCCGCACCAAAACTCCGCCGGTTATTGACGGATACGGAAACGACGCCTGCTGGAAGAACTGCGAGGTGGCGACCGATTTCTTCCTGTACGGCAAGGATGCGCTTGCCGGTTCCAAGGCGCTGGTCAGGTTGTGCTATGATGATGACAACCTGTACATGCTCTTTGACAATCTGGAGCCCATCATAAATCTTGAAGACGCAAAAGTGCCGGAAGCCAAGGTCTGGCTTTCCGACCACTGCCATATCTTTATTGACCCTTACCGGGACATGACCAACTATTATGAAATCGGAATTGACACTGCCGGCACGGTCGCGGACATCAAGAACTCCGAAACCGGATGGGACATGAAGTGGAACGGAGAATATGAGGTTAAAACCGGGCTCAACTACAACGTCGGCTGGATGTGCGAGATGAAACTGCCTTTCAATAACTTTGGCAAGAAACCAAAGCCGGGTGACATCTGGGGTGTTACCTTCATGCGCGCCGACATCACCGGGGAGGCGTCGGTCTGGACCAACGGCGCCTGGAACGACCCGGCCGGATTCGGCGACATGGTCTTTTCCGGGGAAGTAAAGTAAAGTAAAGAGAACAGTCAATTGACAAATAAAGAAAAAAAGTTCTATACTAAAAATATCAGGTTAGGGGTAACAACTCAAACGATATATGTAGTTATGTGAAAGGAGTTGCCTAATGAAGAAACGCGGATTTACGTTGATTGAGTTGTTGGTGGTTATCGCCATCATCGCCATCCTGGCGGCGATGCTTTTGCCGGCTCTTTCCCAGGCAAGGGCAAAGGCCAGGCAGGCAAACTGCCTTGCCAACTTAAAACAGGCCGGACTGGCGATGATAATGTACTGCAACGACAACGAGGACTACCTGCCGGCTATGTATTACGGCGCCGGGGGTTCTCTAAACGATTACTGGATGTACGCTATCAGGGGGTACATTTCGGCTCCGTCCGGGAAATACGTCGGTTACAACTGGATGAAATGTCCCTCCGCGCCCAAGGGTAACGGCCAGTCCTACGGCGCGCTGTTCAGCGAGGGTTCCGGTGCCGGCCCGCTTGTCGCGGATACTTTCCCCCTGATAAAACTGGGAAACCTGAAATCCTATACCATCCTGATAGGCGACTCGCACGGTTATGCAATCTTAACCTATGTGTTGGGGGCTGACCAGGATGGTGACGGTATCAATGATTCCGTCAATTCCAGTGCCGGCTACAAATACAACTACATGGAACCCCGGCACAGCGACGGCTTCTGTTTTGTCTTTGCCGACGGCCACGCGGAACGGCTCGGTAAAGCCGAACTTTTCCCAAACTGGGCCAAGTACACGACGTACTGATTCTTCTGACACGAAGCCGATATCGTAGTTGTCTATCACGACGAGAGTTAGAATTCCACCGCCCCTTCGCAGAACAACCAATGAGTAAGGAGAAACTCGTGGCGGAAAGAGATAGTGATGTAGCGGCGGCCGGTCATATCTGCCTGGATATTATTCCTAAATTTCCCGGCAGCGGAGGGAAGCGCATCGAGGAGCTTTTCAAACCGGGAAAACTGGTCAATGTGGAAGAGGCGGCCATTTCCACGGGAGGCCCTGTCTCTAACACCGGCCTGGCTCTCCACCGGCTGGGAGCCAGGGTGGAATTCATGGGAAAAGTGGGCGACGACGATTTCGGCAGGATTGTTCTTGAAAAACTGAGCGACCATGCAGCGGCCGAAGGCATGAGAATCGCCCGGGGAGAGAATACTTCTTATACCATCGTGGTTGCTCCTCCGGGGATAGACCGCGTCTTTCTCCACAACCCCGGCGCCAATAACACATTCGGGTATGAAGACATAAATTTCGACATCGTGGGAAAAGCCAAAATCTTTCATCTGGGTTACCCGCCTTTGATGCGCCGTTTGTATGAAAACGACGGAGACCAGCTGGCGAGGATTTATAAAAAGGCCAGGGAACTGGGCGTTGTTACATCACTGGATGTTTCCCTGCCCGACCCGGACAGCCCTTCCGGGAAGGTTGACTGGCGTACCGTCTTGGAGAAGGTGCTTCCTTACGTGGATATCTTCTTCCCGAGTGCTGAAGAGATGTTGTATATGCTGGAGAAGGAGGAATTCCTCCGGAAGTTGAAGTCCGCGGAAGGCAAAGATCTCCTGAGCCGGTTTGAGGGCGAAGATTTGACGCGGCTTTCCGGTAAGATGCTCGGGTTGGGCGCAAGAATTGCCGGCATCAAATGCGGTTACAGAGGGTTTTATGTGAGGACGGCCGTTAGAGAAGAGCTTTCTCTGATTTGTTCCGGCGGATTCCCGGATTTGGACAACTGGGCTGGACGCGAACTCTGGGAACCGAGTTACCATGTATCGGAAATAGCCAGCGCCACCGGGTCCGGTGATTCCGCCATCGCCGGTTTTCTGGCCGCCTATCTGAAAGGAAAGACCATAGAGATGAGCTTGAAATATGCCTGCACCGTGGGAGCCCAGAACGTCCGTGTCCTGGATGCGGTCAGCGGCATATGCAGTTGGGAAGAGACCACCAGGCAGGTGGAGGAGAATCGGGGGAAGAACGAATTATCCGTGAGGACCCCGGGCTGGCGTTTTGATGAAGAAGGCAAGGTCTGGATAGGCCCGCACGATAGAAGTTAAGAGAAAAGAAGCAACCCGAAAGGAAAGAACCCTGACGGCTTGACAATTCCTGGAAAAAGTTCTAATATTATAACTGATACTCAAACGTTATACTTACCGGGAAGAACCATATGGATGTCACCCTGAAAAAAATAGCCAAGGAAGCCGGCGTTTCCGCCGGGGCCGTTTCCCGGATTATTAACGGCACGGCTGCGAAGATAAAGATCAGCCCCGCAACCGAAAATCGGGTTATGGACATCGTCCGGAAATTGAATTACCGGCCCAATTTTCTGGCGCGCGGTTTACGTTCCGGAAAGACCGGATTAATCGGCGCTGTTATGGCGAGCGCATTGGACAGGAAGCAGGGAATCGTGCTCCAGGGTATTCAACGCTATTTTGAACAGGAGGACTACGGGATCGTCGTATATGCGACTGAATACGACCCTGACCGCGAGCAGAGAGCGCTGGAATTCATGTTTGGCAAGAAGGTTGAAGGCACTATTCTCGTTTCCACGTTGAACTGGAGCAAAAAAATAAGAGATTATGTCGGCGAACTGGAACGACGGGGGGTTCGCCTTGTCTGCATGGGTGTGAACCTGCATCCGGAAATCACCAGTCCCTTTGTCGGCCACGACGACCGGATGGCCGGGTACCTTGCCGCCAGCCATCTCCTCAAGACAGGCCGCCGGAAGATTGCCTGCATAACCAATACGTTTAACTCCAATCCTATCGGGATACTCCGGCTCGCCGGATACAAAAAAGCGCTGAAAGAGGAAGGAATATCCTTTGATGAAAAACTCGTTTTTAACTGCAACCCCGCGGAATTTTCCTATTTTGAATGGTCATATAATGCCATCTCCAGGTTTCTTAAGAGCAGAAGAACCTGCGATGCGGTTTTCGCGCACTGCGATATGTGCGGTTTCGGCGTCATGCGGGCGGTAGGCGATTGCGGACGGCGCGTCCCGGACGACATAGCCGTGATAAGCGTGGGCAACGAGGAATTCTCCGAGTACTCCAGGCCCTCCTTGAGTTCCGTGGATTCCAATGATTACATGCTGGGCCAGGAACTGGCAAAGACCTTACGCAAAATGATTAAAGGGGAGAAGGTTACTTCCAAACTCCTTAAACCGAATCTGATTATACGGGAATCCTCCAAAGGAGCGCCTATGAAACAGTGAGCGGTAAATTGTAGGGGCTCGATTCATCGAGCCCGCGGGTCGGATAAATCCGACCCCTACTAAAGTACGGAGGTAAATAAAATGGCAAAGATAAAAAAAGCGGTAAGGAAAGCAATGGGATTTACGTTGATTGAGTTGTTGGTGGTTATCGCCATCATCGCCATCCTGGCGGCGATGCTCCTGCCGGCACTAAGCCAGGCAAGGGCAAAAGCCAGACAAGCCGGGTGCCTCAGTATCCTGAAGCAAGCGGGACTGGCGTTGATAATGTACTGCAACGACAACGAGGATTACATACCCCCCATGACAGACGAATCGAGTAACGTAGCATACTACTGGATGGCGAAGCTCGGACCATACCTTAACACACCGGGCTATGGGACATCGGCTCAGTTGACTTTTGGTTACAACTGGATGAAATGTCCGTCTGCACCCCAAGCCCCAGGGCAATGCTACGGAGCCCTTTGTGACTTCGAAGGCGGTGTTGGCGTGAGCGGCAATGTCGGTCCATTTACCATTCCCGCTTATGGCTTCCCTCAAAAGAAACTCACCAGGATGACGCCGGACACGGTTATGATCGGCGATACCTACGGGTGGTACGCGATTGATAACTACGCTCCAACCGTTGACCAGGATTTAGACGGTGTTAATGATTCTTTTCATACAGCAGAGGTTTTTAAGTATAACAGGATGTCAGCACGGCATAGCAATGGTTTCTGCTTTGTCTTTGCCGACGGACACGCCCAGTGGCTTTCCGTGAGTAACTTCTTTGCGGATTGGACTAAGTACACCAAGCAGAATTAACACGGTCTATGCTACCTAAATGACCAACAAAGAACGGTTCAACCGGCTGATGCGCTTTGAGCCGGTTGACCGGGTACCGTTGATAGAAGTGGGCTGCTGGAAGGAAACCAGGGACCAATGGCTGAAAGAAGGCATGCCGACCGGTATCGGGCTGGACGAGACAACCCTCACCTTCAACGGGAATGAATATTTCCGCCTGGATAAGCAGATATGCCTCGGGCTTAACCCGGGCATTCTGCCCCATTTTGAAGAGAAGGTTCTTTCCGAAGACCAGGGCACCATTACCATCAGGAACACAAACGGCGCGGTGGTGAAATCCCTCAGAAACAGTTCCGCGATGCCCCAGTTTATCTCCTTCCCGGTCAACTCCCGGCAAGATTTCCAAGCCATCAAGAGCCGCTATGACCCGAAAAACCCGGAACGCTACCCGGCCGACTGGAAGAAGATAGTCGCTTCCATCCGGCAGGGAGAAGACATCGTCTGGGGGCCCGGCCTCGGTTCCGTCGGGCTCTATTCCATGATTCGCACCTGGATGGGAACGGAGAACGCCTGCACCATCTTCTACGACGACCCGGCGCTGGCACGCGAGATGGTGGAGTTTATCGTTGAATTTACCCTGGAACTGACGGAGCCGGCGCTGAGTGAAGTGCGGATCGACTACTTCATGTGGTGGGAGGACTTTTCCTTCAAGAACGGTCCTCTTGTCTCCCCGGCTATCTTCAAGGAATTCCTGTTGCCGGGTTATTTTCGGGCAAACGAATTCCTGAAGAAAAAAGGCGTGGAGGTCATTTTCATTGACACCGACGGCGACCCCAGGGCGGTCATCCCCCTCTTGATTCAATCCGGCATCAACTGTCTCTATCCCCTGGAGCAATGCAAGGAGGAGATGCACCCGGCGGCCCTGCGCCGGGAATACGGCCGGGACCTTCGCCTCTGGGGCGGCATAGACAAGCGCGCCCTGACAAAAGGAAAAGAAGAGATTGACCGGGAACTCCTTTCCAAACTGCCGGAATTGCTTGAAGACGGCGGTTACCTGCCCCAGTTGGACCACCTTGCGCCGCCGGACGTTTCCTACCGGAACTGGTTATACTACCTGGAGGCAAAACGGCGTATCTGCGAGGGGAGATAGGCGAGAATTTTGATAATCGGCAAAGGGGTATTTTATAAAGGAGGCTCATGAAGGCGTTACATGATTTGGGCGGGAGAATTTTCTCAATTATTGCGGTGGCGGTCTTTTTTTGTGCGGCGGCCGGCATCTTCCGGCCGGATTTGTTTGCCCAGGAATCCCAAGCGGCCGGAGACAAAGACGTGTTGTTTTACCTGCCGTTTGACGGGAGCGGCGTTCCGGCAATCGCCAAAGGCAGCAGCGAAGTTACTTTGGTCGGTAAGCCCGCTTTTGTCGAGGGCAAGGTCGGGCAGGCGGCGGTCATAAGCCATGCCGACTGGTTCCGGTATAAGGCTGACGGCAACATCAACGCCAGGGAAGGTACCATGGAGATGTGGGTCAAGCCGGTGGACTGGAACAAGGAAGACAATGCATTTCATCACTTTATACGTATCTATGGAGGGCCGTGGAGTTTTATCCTCTATAAGCACTCGGAAGCGGCTTCCATCTATTTCATTATGGGAACTGAAGGGCAATCGAAGAATACTTTCATGGCCGTCCCCATGGGAAAGAACTGGGTGCCGGACGTCTGGCATTATGTTGCGGTAACCTGGTCGGATAAGGGAGTAGCCCTTTACATTGACGGACAACCCGGCGGTCAGGTCCCGCTCGGATGCCCCCCGCCTCCGGAGGAATTGAATAAGGGTGAAATATTCGTCGGCGGGAGTTATTTTGTTGCGAACGATTCAAAAACGTTGATAGACCAGTTGCGTATCTACAACCGGGCACTGAGTCCCGATGAGATTACCATCCGTTTTATTTCGGTCCGTTACGAAGGTCTTAAATAGCCGCAAATCTGTTGTCAGTCAAGGGGGTACCATGAAATTGAGAAATATCATGCCGGGAACATTATTTACCGTTTTCGTCTCTTTTGTTTTTTCCGCCGGCGTTTCCGCCGCAATGCTTACCGGTCCTAACCTCTCGGCGGTCATCTCCGAGCAGACCGGCGCGGTAGAAATTATCTCTGACAGCCAGGGCGGGAAGGTTCTGACCGAAA
>JAZDPL010000047.1:0-47069 GCA_043797665.1 Candidatus Omnitrophota bacterium | reverse complement strand
CTTATCTATGTTGCCATCCAACGCCGGCGCTTTCGCCAGCCGGTAACAGGGATATTCCCGTTTCTCCGCCGCGCGGAGCGATAGGGCAATACCCAGACACAAACACACAAAAATTACATTCCTCGTCATGTTGTTCCTCCTTGTTCCATCCCCCGTTCAAAAACACCGGGGATGGCAAACCACGATTCAAAAAATTCTTTCATCGTCCCCGGGTAAATTACCCGTTTGATGTTCATCCAGGTAAGTTCGTCTATTTCATTGGGCGTAAGGACGGTAACAAACTATTAAACACTTCCACCGGCCAGTGGGAAAGACGGTGAAATCCTGCGGGTACTACCTGTTGAAACTGCACATACGCCTTCACATCCCCTTTTGTCGTATAACCAAGGCTACCTTCTGTCTCTTTCTGGACCCGTACCCCAAAAACCTTATAACCCATCAGCGTGCAATCTTCCAAATCAACGTGCAAATATTTGCCGTGTTCCACACTTTGGATACATAGAAAATGCGTCCACGCTTTTCAGATTCTGTAACGCACATATCCTGTTTACGCATAATTTTTCGCTAATAAATTACGTACCGCTTTTCTTATCCGTACCACCATGCCCTCCTTATGTTTGGTCTGTTTTCTTCTTACTTTCGTTTGTAGGTTTTCAGTAACCTGGTATAGGCGCTTCCCAGATGCGTTTTGAGATGTTCCGTACCTTGCGCCAGATTCTTTTTCCGAATAGCGGAAATTAACTTCCTATGTTCCACGTCCGAGTCCCGCGGAAAACCAGCCTCATCAAATACATTTCTGGAAAAGATTAAAAACCAGATCTGGGATTTCAGTCCTTGCCAAACAGAGATTAGCCGCTTGTGCCTGGAAATATTCATTAACTCTTCGTGAATTTTTAGGTCTAAGTCAACCGCTCTTTTCAGGGAAAAGTTTTTCCTTAAACATCCTCCGAGCCTCTGCACGCATTGTTCCAGTCTGGCGATATCAGTTTCTGTTGCCCGTTGGACAGCGTACCGAAGAGCCATGTTTTCCAGGACTACCCGTAGGCTCCAGACCTCTTCCATGTCCTCTGAAGAAGGATTGGCAACCACGGAACCACAATTTCGATTCCGAATGACAAGTCCTTCGTGTTCCATCTGAATCAACGCATCACGGACCGGTCCCCGGCTGGTTTGCATCATAGCGGCAACGTCTTCTTCAATAATTCGTTGTCCGGGTTTGAGTTTACCATTCAGAATGGCCTGCCGAAGGTTATTCAGAACCTGGTCGGTCAGAGACGCCCGGTTCACCGGAGAGATAGAGTTATTCTTACCCATTGTTAACTGTTAACAATAATATCACAATAAAGATAGCCTGTCAAATCGAATCCCAAATCTCCCCTACACCCCTACCAGATTCAACTGGTAGGGAACCCGCCTCTTTTTCAAAGAAGGGAATCAATTTCTACCAGTAGATGTAACGGGTGAAGAGTTCCCGGTCTAAGAGGGGCAGTTTATCAAGGTCCCGGATGATATAGCGGCAATCAAAAACGTCAAAGAGTACCTTCCCTTTTTCACCGTAATCCTGGGCCCGGTCACCTTTCCAGCGCATCTCAAATTGCCGGGGACCGTGGTCAGTTAGCACGTCGAACATTAAAAGACCGTAAGAATGGGTAACCGCCAGAACACGGATTACCTCAAACTCAAAGTAGTACTTTGCCAGACTGCCGGCCAGTAATTTTCTGGCTTCCGGAGGAAAATCGGACGGGTCTTTGATTATGCCTACCTCTCTCTCCAGTCCTTTTTCGTCAAAGTACCGCAGGGAAACAAACTGGTGCGGAGAGATAACCGGAAAACATAAAACCGCAAATATGCCGCGGTAAACCCTGGGGTCACCTCCGTTATCGGGTTTTACCGTTGCGTACAAGAAATTATCGAAACCAAAGATAATTTCGGTTTTTTCAGGGATAAGGAAGGTCAGTCCTAAACCCTCCAAGCCCGCGAAATCTTTCTTATTTTTTCCAGTTCCGTCTTCCATAATGCGACCGCTACAATTCCAGTCTGGCTAACTGGGTCTGAATCATTACCAGACGGGCGTAAACCCCTTTCTTCTGCGATAATTCTTCGTGCGTACCAAACTCCATCAATTTCCCGTCCTCAATTACGTAAATGCGGTCGGCGTTCTTAAGCGTGGAAAGCCGGTGCGCAATTGAAATTACGGTTCGTCCCTGACCAATGATTTCCAACGCCCTCTGAATTTCCTGTTCGCTTTCGGCATCAACGCTGGAGGTCGCCTCGTCGAGAATAATAACCTTAGGGTTACACAAAAAAGCCCGGGCGATGGAAACCCGTTGTTTCTCACCGCCGGAAAGCCCTGCCCCACCTTCACCCAAACGGGTATCATATCCTTCGGCAAGCCTCATAATAAACCCGTGACAGTTAGCGGCATAGGCCGCATTGATTATCTCGTCCAACGTTGCCCCGGGATT
Source organism: Candidatus Omnitrophota bacterium (assembly GCA_043797665.1). Lineage (GTDB taxonomy): Bacteria > Ratteibacteria > UBA8468 > MWAK01 > MWAK01 > CAZVUE01. The sequence goes on along the minus strand of JAZDPL010000047.1, from coordinate 44,604 downwards.
TCCGTAAGCGATATTGTCTTTTACCGGGCCACGGAAGAGAAAAGGTTCCTGAAGGACCAGACCGATATGACGGAGCATTTCTGACCGGCGATAACGGGTAACGTCGGTGCCGTCAATATTAACCGCACCCCTCTGGGCATCATAGAAACGGCAGATAAGATTGACCAGGGTGGTCTTACCGGAACCGCTCCGGCCCACAATGCCTATTTTTTCACCCGCGGAGATTTTAAGCGATATTCCTTTAATCACCGGTTTGTACCGGTCATAACCGAACCAGACATTATCCAGTTCAATGTCACCCCGGATGTCCGGACAGGGGAGCGCATCGGGGTTGGTTACCATATCGGAAGGGGTATCCAGAATTTCAAAGATGCGCTGGCTGGCGGTGGCAAACTGGGTTACCCAGTTGGAGAACATCGCCAGACTGGTCAGGGGAGCATAGAACATACCGATATAGCCCAAAAAAGCCATCAGAGTGCCCAGGGATATTCCGGTTCCGGACAGCACGTCCTTGCCGCCCACAAACCAGATAATCAGCCCACCCAAACCGAACACAAAAGCCATTAAAGGTGAAAACGTTCCCACCCGGGTGTCAACCAACTGCCGGCTGGTCTTAACATACTCGGATGATTTGCGGAAACGCTCGGTTTCTCTCTGTTCCTGTCCGAAAACCTTCACCAAACGGATACCGGAAAGAACACTGTAAAGCATCCCGCCTAATTTGGAGTTGCTGTCCCAGTATTTATAATAGTTCGGATAGACCCGTTTCCAGAAGAAGATGGTTCCCAATAAAACGACCGGAATGGGAATTAGAACAAAAAAGGCTAATTTTGCATTGAGCCAGAAGAGCATTATCCCGATGGCAATCACCAGAAAGACGTTGACCAGAAAGCCCTGGGTTACCTGAATGACGAATCCGTGTAGTATCTCAACGTCATTGATAATGCGGCTCATCAGACTGCCCACCTGTGCCCGGTCGTAATAAGCAATCGACATCTCCTGTAGTTTTTGGAAGAGGCGTTTCCGGATATCGTCGGTTACGCCGGTCCCTACCTTGGGTGCCAGCCAGTTGATTACGATATCAATGCCTCTTCTCAAAAGAGATGCCCCGGCTAAAGCCAGAACCAGGACAAGAAGCCAATCGGCGTGCTGATGGGTGGTTAAAACATCATCCACCAGGATGCGGGTCAAAAAGGGAGGCAGCATATCCAGAACAATGCCAACCACCATCAGAACAGAAAGCCCTGACATTATCCAGCGGTAAGGGAACAGCATGGAAAACATCCGGGTAAAAGCAGCCCTACGCTGGATACACTTGGGACAGGGAGCTCCGGGAGCCGGTAGAATCAAACCACACTTCTGACAGTATTGCGGGTCCGGCACAAAGACCGCTTCTCTTTCTACAGGCTGTCCTTCTTTAAGCCGTTTTAACTGGTGAATAACCCTCTGGAACCGTTCCCGGTGTTCGTTGCTGAAGCGGACCAGTTCCACGGGTGTGGAATTAACAAATATCCGTAAGGAAGTGGAACCCACGGTGGTGCGGAGGTCAAAATCAGTAATCGTCTGGTAAGTATACGGACCCCAGAGAGAATACTCGGGAACAGCCGGAACGGTCACGATATGTCGGTCGGTAGCCAGCAGCCAGATGGGCATAATGTTTCCCCGGCCGTCCAAATCAGCCTCAACCGCCAGAAGTATCGGTTCGGATGCAATGGCGGTATTCTTAATTCTTTCCAGAATAACCCGCGGGATGAAATCAACCGAGGCAAGGACTATTGGCTCTGGATATTGTTGACTACTGGCTGGCTCACTCATGGGTAAGGAGCACTACACTTACGGTGGTCCCAAAAGGCAGAGGAAATGGGGCCTTTTCAACCGCTATCTTAACCGGGATATAATTAGCTATCCCTTGTCCATCTGTAGTTCGGGCGTATGTCCCGATCTCAAAAATCCGGCCTTCGCCAACACCATATTTCCAGTGATAAAAGATATTAGAATAGATAAGAACTCTTTGGCCCAACTTTAGCCGGACCGCATTCCTGGGGGTAACCTTAACCAGGATTCGCCGCTCTTCACCCCGGGAGAGAAGACAGATAAGTTCTCCTGTCTCCAGATGATCCCCGGGTAATTTCTCCCGGCGGACTATCTGGCTGTCTTCCAGAGCGCAGAGTTCCAGTCTTCCCGAACGTCCGCGAACCCTCTTAATAATTCCACTGGTCTGCTGTGATTCTGTTCTCTTCTGGACCAGGGAGATATTTTCCATAATAATCTCTTTTTGCTTCGCGGCGATATCTTTTCCCAGTTGTTGCTCTTTAAGATACCGGCTGTTTTGTGAACTTTCCAACTGGGCTCTGGCAATAGCCAGATTTGCCCGAGCCACCTCTTTTTTGGTTACGGTGTTATCATATTCAACCTGACTGATGGCTTCCTGTTCATACAGTTTACGGGCGCGTTCTTCAGACCTGACGCTTTGATTGTATTCCGCTTCTGTAGCCTGAATCTTCTGCTTTCCAACCTCAACCTCGGAAAAATCTTTCTTAAAAAGTTCTTGTTCTATTTCTAATTGCTCCAACTCGACGGTCAGAATTCCGATACGTTCATTGATTCGTTCGCATTCTTTCTGGATACCGGTGAGATCAAAAACCCTGTTTTCTATGTCACTGAAAAAAGTAGGGTCATCGGGTAAAATTACTGCCAGAGACTGGTCCTTCTTTACATACTGACCTTCCTCAAAAGGCAAGAGTTCTATGGTACCGCTGGTCGGCGTTCTGACGTAATCGTAACGGAGAGGTTCCACCACTCCGCTGGATTTTACTCGCCTGTGTATCCGGAAAACTGATCCCGCAATAGTGACCCCGGCTAACAAAACCACGCCCGCCAGAATCAGAGAACGCCGAAGCCATACCTTTCGCTTTATCTTGGCGTCCGGTTTTTCGCGCATGGAACTACTGCCGTCATAGGTCCATTTGGAACCGCCGGGTTTTTCTTCCTGCCAGCTAAATTTTGCACACATCGGATAAGTTCAATATAAAATAGTATGTCATTCCCGAATGTTTCTATCGGGAATCCAGGAAGTAATTATGCGGAAGTCTGGATACCCGCTAAAAATCCGCGGGTATGACATTACGTATGTTGTTGTCATTATTTTACATTTGTTTTAAAATTTCCCGGGGAGTGACTGTGGCGGTACCTAATTTACTTATTACAATACCGGCGGCTAAATTTGCAAATTCTGCAGAATCCAAAAGAGAGAAACCTGCGGTAAGGGCCAAGGTGAAGGCGGCAATTACCGTGTCACCGGCTCCGGTGACGTCAAAAACCTCCCGGGCGGCGGTGGGAATATGGGCGGCGTATCCTGTCTGAAAGAGCGTCATTCCCTCTGCGCCCTGGGTAATCAAAAGACTCTTTGCTTCCAGTTTTTTAATGATTTGAAAGCCCAGAATTTCCACATCTTTCTGGGATTTGGGTTTTATTGACCCTATTCCCGCACTGGCTTCGTCCAAATTGGGCGTTAACGAATCCACACCCCGGTACTCCAAAAAATTCTCCACCTTTGGGTCAACGGTCACTATCTTATTGCTTTTACGGAGGACCGGAAGAATTATGTTCAGAACCCTCCGGTTAATGACCCCTTTCCCGTAATCAGAAATAATGAGTGCGTCAAACTTCGGCAACGCTTCTTTTATTAAGGTGGCGAATCCTTGGGTGACCTCGCCAGAGAAAAACTGGCTGGTATCTTCCTGGTCAATACGAAGCAACTGCTGGTTACGCGCCATAACCCGTGTTTTGGCAATCGTAGGCAACGAAGGGACGGATATGGTCAATAATTCTACTCCCTGTTTTTTCAGGAGCCGTTTCAAACGGGAACCTTCCGTATCATCTCCCAGAAAACTAATGACGGTACTCCGTCCGCCCAATCCTTTAATATTACTGGCAACGTTACCCGCTCCCCCAACCCGCATTTCTTCTTTTTCCGCAAGGAAGATTGGGACCGGGGCTTCCGGAGAAATCCGCTCCACTTTTCCAAAAAGATACCTGTCCAGCATCAAATCACCCACCACCAGAATTCGCTTATCTTTGATAGCCTTAAGTATCTCTCCTACCTTCTTGGTACTTAATCGTCTTTCCATAATATTCGAAGAATTCGCTGCCCTATCCCATTCAAGAGATAGGAAACCCGTATTCTGAGCGCAGCGAAGAATCTATCCCTTAGATCCTTCACCCCTGATAATTGCATTCAGGGGTTCAGGATGACAAAGGACGTTATTTCCGATTAACCCAGCTGTGTTCCGGGTCTTCATAAATCTTCATTACCCGCTTTGGTCCGGCCAGAGCCCAGAGATAATACAGATGGTAGCCAGGCGCTGCTGCAACCGGATGGTATCCTTTGGGAATTGATACCAAATCGTTGTGACGGAGCAAGAGCGGTTTGTCCAAACTGCCGTCTTCGGTATAGATACGCATCAGACCAAAACCGGCTGAGGGTTTAAACCTAAAGAGATATACCTCTTCCAGTAAACTCTCTTCCGGCATACGGTCCTGGTCATGCTTATGGGAGGGATAACTACTCCAGTTGCCTGCCTCGTTGATGGTCTCACCGACGATTAGACGGACTGCCGGACTGTTGATTCCCACTATGTCGGTCACCTGCCGCGTAAAGGAAGTACCACCCCGTATTTCCGATTTTAACGTCTCTTCTTTCACGATATAGGAAGGCAGGGAAAAAGACGTCTGACTCTGGAAGAGCGCTACCTCCACCCGGTCCTGGCCGGTAAGAATGAAAGGCGAACCGGAACCTAAGTAAGCACCGGCAGGTGGTCCGCTGAAAACGTCTTTGCGTGAACCCAATTCTCCGGAAAAAGATGGTGCATCCAGCCGGCATCTTCCTGAAAGAACCACCAGAACCCCTTCTTTGTCTTTCGGCCTCTCCCGGTATTTTTCACCGTCCTCCAGGATGATAATCTTCAATTCCAGAAATGATAATCCCATCCTGCCGGAGGTAAGAATTCTATTCACTCCTTTCTGCAGACGGCAGTGTTTCTGAATCTTCGTCATTGATTTTCGCCTTCTATTTTAAACTGGTTCGGACCTAAATTAGGATCGGGTATCAGGTTTATCCCATTCTGATAAAAACGTTCGGGAAAGAACCGGTTAAAATTTTCTTTAAGATACTGGGCAAACTGGGGGGAAACCCTTACGTCCGTCTTCTTCCGGGGATAGTATCGTCCCAGGAAACGACGCCGGCCCGAAAATTCAATCTGTAAACTCCGGCGCATCTGGGCAACCGTTGTTTCGGCAGAAAGAATCTTTCCCTGACCCCGGCAGGCAGGACAATCGTCAACTAAATAATCGCGCAAACTTTCACGGGTACGCTGCCGGGTCATTTCAACCAAACCTAAACGGGAGACTTTCAGAACCTTAATCCTCGCTTTATCCGGTTCCAGCGCTTTCTCGAACGCCTGATAGACTTTCCGGCGGTCATCACCGCGGTCCATATCGATAAAATCGACCACGAGCAGACCTCCTAAATTACGGAGCCGCAACTGCCAGGCAATCTCTTCCGCTGCCAGAAGGTTGGTACGCAAAATCATACTCCGGTAGTCCTCACCACCGGTACGGCCGCTGTTGACGTCAACAGCACACAAAGCCTCTGTCTCTTCGATAACGAGATACCCTCCCCCTTTAAGAGGAACGGTCCGGTTTAAAGCCTTTTCAATCGTATCATCCACCCCTAATTTTGTAAAGAGAGGCACTTTCTCCTGATGTAACTGTACTTTCTTGCCGTCAATACCAAACTGAACCAGATAACGCCGGCTGTTTCGGAGAATCTCCGGCGAATCGACCAGTACCTCGCTTATCTCCGGGGTGAAATAATCGCGTAATATCCGGAGGGGAAGCGGGAGTTCAACGTAGAGACAGGCTGGTATCTCCTTCTTCTGAAACTCAGACCTTATCTCCTCCCAGGTCTTCCGCAATCTTTCCGCTTCTGCCCTGAGCACTCGTTCCGAACATCTTTCCGCCGAGGTCCTGATAATAAAACCGAATTCCGGCGGCAGGAAACTGCTCACGATAGTTAAAAGACGTTCCCTTTCGGTTGACGAAGTGATACGGCGGGAAATTGCTCTTCTTATTTCATCCTGAGGCAACAGGACCAGCAGGTGTCCGGCTAATGAAATATGATTCGCGGTCACTTTCGGTGCTTTGGTCCCGATAGCATTCTTAACCACCTGAACCAGAACATCCTCTTTCGGTTTAACCTTAAGCCGGGACGAATGGGTACCTTTTTTTGTTACCTCTTCAGCCATCTCCTCCTGATAAGGTGCAAATTCATAAATGTCGGTCAAAGGAAGAAATACTTCCCGGCTCTCTCCGATGTTTAAAAAAGCGGCATTTAAAGCCGGCAGTACCCGGACCACCCTGCCTTTATAGATATTGCCGGCCAGACTGAGATTTTCTTTACGCTCAATCTCAAAATGTTCCATTCTTCCCTTGGCGATAATCGCAGCCCGGGTTTCAAACCCCACACTATCAATCAGTATCTTAGTCATACGCTCCTCATTCTTTATATTGTATCCCAATTCGGGTTACTTTGAGTAGTCTTGCCTCATCCGGTGAAATTTCCAGATCCTCACACAGAACCGTCCAGAGGTTCTTACTCTTTCCTTCTACTACCGGGATCGTTATTGTCTGTTCACGAAAAATCTCCCCTAACCCCTCTTTTCCAAAGAGGGGGGTCTCCCCCTTTAACAAAGGGGGATTGAGGGGGATTTGAACCTGATAAAGAATTTCCCGGGTTCGCTGGAAGAGGGAATCTCTGTGAGTATACGGAGTTACCGAAACAATCCCGAATCCCTCCGGCAAAACCACGATTAATCTCATTCTGATTTCATCAACCGGTAAAGGCTCTGCCAGGTCAATAATCAGGTCTTCTCCTTCACTTTCACACCCGACCGGAAGAGGATAACCCATTTCCAATTTCTCTTTAGGGGAAAAACCCTGGGTTATGACCACGGGAATATCTGCTCTGCGAATTGCCCGGCGCCAGACCCTTTCGGTGTCAAGATGAGAAACGAATCGCATCAGACCTTTCTTCTGATACCTGATTAGTATTTTCATTCAATTGTATAAATTTCTGCTATATTATGCAAAATGCCGCCGTAACTGGTGGGTTTGATATTCCCGAATCGGTTGCGCACTCCATACAGAGCAGCCGGACTGACCAGATGGACCACCGGTACTTCTTCCGCAATAACCTCCTGCCATCGGTCATAAAGGATTTTGCGTTTGGCAGGATTAAGTTCTACCGCCCCTTTTTCAAAAATCTCGTCGGTCTCTTTCTCCCAGGCGGTCTGGGGACTTTTTTGTTTCGGATTCCACAAGTGCAATTGTCCGGAAGAATGCCAGACGTTACGACCGCTGTGGGGCTCAATCCCTCCGGTTAGACCGATAATAACCGCCTCCCAATCATAGTTCACATCCAGCCTGTTTACCATATTGTTAAAGTCAACCGGCAGAAAATGAACCTTTATCCCCAGATTTTTGAGGTCGTCGGAGATAACCGTAGCCATCTGAACCCGCTCTAAATTATCACCATTTGTAAGAAGCGTGAACTCCACCCGGCTGCCATTTTTATCGTACAGAACATCGCCCTGATAACGAAACCCGGCTTTTAACAATATCCGCCGGCTCTCAGAGGGATTATAAGGATACCGCTTAATTCCGGGATTATAAAAGTATCCGCTGCTTTCATTCATGGGTCCCCACTCGGGATAAGCCAGACCGGCGAAAACGTTGCGGATGATACCGGTCCGGTCCACTCCGTAAGAAATTGCCTGACGGAAGAGTTTATTCTGAAACCAGGCAGATTTATAGGAAGGTATTGGTGCTTTGGAATTTTGGTTAAAGACCAGAAAATTTTCGCCCAGAGCCGGTCCGGTGTCATAAATGGTAAAATTCCGTTTCTTTTCCAGCGGCTTCAGAATCTTATAATCCTGCCCCCGCACTCCGATTACGTCGATTTCCCCCTGGAGGAAGCGTAAGAGTTCGGCAGACTGATCCGGAACGATTAAAATAACAATGCGTTTCAGCCGGGGTAAAGGGCGGTTCTCCTTATCTTTTCGCCAGTAACGCGGATTGGCTGTTAAAACCACCTTTTCCCCTATTTGATACCCGGAAAGGAGAAAGGGCCCGGTACCGATAATCCCGGCCGGCGGTGTATTCACTCCCCAGGCGGTATTAAACTGATTATTGTCTACTTTAGAGAGGAGAAGATGTCTGGGTAAAATTTCCTGACTTAATTGTCTTAAGAACGGTGCAAAAGGAGCGGGTAAAATGAATCGTACTTTATGGGAAGACAATTTTATCGTTTTAATTTCTTGCTCGGCAACCGTAAAGATATCACGACTGCTGGTTGGAATCTGCGGATTGTAAATCAAATTCTGAAATGTGAAGAGCACGTCATCGGCGCTGAGAGGTTGCCCGTCAAACCATCGGACGGGCCGCAGCGTAAAATCCCAGACACGCCCCCCTTCTTTTACCGACCAGCTTTCCGCCAAGTTTGGTTCCACCTCGGTGGTAACTCCGTTGGTCCGGGTTAAACCTTCAAATAGAAATCCGGTTACCATGGTGGAACTGGTCTCTTTGGCTAAAATAGAATTGAAGGTCTTGGGGTCAGAGGTGGTGGCTAAAATTAAGGTGTCTTTTTTAAAATCAACAAAGGAAGAGGGGCGACAACCGGTTAAGAAAAAGACACAAACAAAACAAATTAAAAAATGCAAAGTGCGAAATGCAAAATGATATTTAATGTCATTCTGAGTGCAACGAAGAATCTCTCTTTTAGATCCTTCACGGAGCCTGTCCTGAGCGAGATTCTTCGGCACACTACGCCTCAGAAAGACAGGAAGCGTAGGGTTCAGAATGACAAAAGACCTCATTTTGTTATTCGGAAATGCTGGCATCCGGCAGAAGTTTGGCGGCTTTCCGGGCGCTCTGAAAAATCTTGCCTTCGGTCTTGATGGCCGGAGCAATCGCTATTTCCACCAACTGCATCTCTTTCAGCGAACGACAGCCTAAACTTCCCATGGCGGTCCGCAGAGCACCGACCAGATTCTGACTTCCATCGTCCACCCGGGCCGGACCGGAAAGAATCTCTTTCAGTGTCCCGGTAACGCCAACGCTGACACGGGTTCCCCGGGGCAAATTCTCGTCGGAAGTAGCCATTCCCCAGTGGAACCCCTGAGCCGGAGCCTCCTGGGCCCGAGCCAGAATTGAACCGACCATCACCGCATCAGCCCCGGCCGCAATCGCTTTACAGATGTCGCCGCTGCCGGTCATTCCGCCGTCGGTAATTATCGGAACGTACCGGCCCTCCGTCTTATAAAAGAAGTCCCGGGCCGCCGCACAATCACAGGTAGCGGTAATCTGAGGTACTCCAATCCCCAGTACCTCTCTGGTGGTACAGGCAGCACCCGGTCCGATTCCAACCAGAATGGCACTGGTTCCGGTCCCCATCAGTTGCAGAGCGACTTCGTAAGTAACGCAATTGCCAAAAATCACCGGAATTTTCATCCGGCCGCAGTAATCGGTTAAATTTAACGGCTTATACCGGGATGAAATGTGGGCAACGCTGGCTACGGTAGATTGAACTACAAAAAAGTCCGCACCGGCTTCCACGGCAATCGGGCCAAGACGCTCTGCTTTTTGGGGAATTGAAGAAACCGCACAGATTGCACCGGATTTTTTAATCTCGGTAATTCTTCTGGAAACCAGTTCTTCTTTCACCGGTTCCCGATAGAATGACTGGATAAGACTGGTCGCTTCCTTAATCGGAGCCTTAATAATTTGTCCGATAATCTCAGCCGGTTCTTCATAACGGGTCTGAACCCCTTCTAAATTTAGAACCCCAACTCCACCCAGACGGCTCATTTCGATGGCCAGCCGGACGTCAACCACACCATCCATCGCCGCAGCGATAATAGGAATACTGAACTTTTTATCACCCAATATCCAGGAAGTATCCGCTTCCATCGGGTCTATGGTTCGGCTGCCTGGTACCAGCGCCACTTCATCGAATCCGTAACAACGTCGGGCTTTACGTCCCCGACCAATCCACATTCCCATACTCCTCCTTCTGGTCGTGTCATCCTGAGTGTAACGAAGGATCTATGGGATTCTTCGCTCCGCTCAGAATGACATAGGAAGCAAGGCTAAAGCCTTGCCCTACGTCACTTATCCCTAAAATAACTGACCGCTCGTCTTAAGCCTTCCTCAAATCCTGTCTTTGGCTGATACCCTAAAATCTTCTTTGCCCGGCTAATGTCTGCCAGGGTCCTCGGTACGTCACCCGGCCGCGTAGGCGTGAAGACCGGTTCCAATTTCGTGCCCAGAATCTTGTTCAGGACTACTACCAGGTCCAGTATGGAATAATCTTTTCCGCAACCGACGTTAAAAACAAGTCCGGCCGCCTCTTTGGTACGAACCGCCAGAAGAGTGGCTTCCACCACATTAGCCACATAAGTAAAATCCCGTGACTGTCTGCCATCTCCGTGAATGGGCGGTTGTTGATTTTTCAACATGCAGGTAATAAATTTAGGGATGACTACCGCGTACTCATCTTCCAGACTCTGCCTCTCGCCGAAGACGTTGAAATAACGCAGGAATGCAGCCGGTAAGCCAAAGTTTTTGGTAAAGATACGGCCGTAATATTCTCCCGCTAATTTTGAAAGAGCATAGGGTGAAATCAGGGCCGGTAAATGTTCTTCCTTCTGGGGGAAAAGGTCTGTCTCTCCATAGATGGAACTGGAAGAAGCACAGGCTACCTGCTTCACGCCGGATTCCTTCGCAGAATTAAGAATATTCAGGGTACCGTCAATGTTTACCCGGTTATAGCTGTATGGGTCGGACAACGACTTGGGAACCGAGCGCAGGGCTGCTTCATGAATTATGTAATCAATCCCGGAACAAGCCCGACTACAAACGTTCCGGTCGCAGATACTCCCTTCCATTATTTCCAATTCCGGAGATTTCAGACCGGATAAATTTTCCCGAGTCCCGCTGCTGAAATCATCCAGAACCCGGACGCGATGCCCTTCTTCCAAAAGCCGGCTGACGATATGACTTCCGATAAAACCCGCGCCGCCAGTTACTAAATAAAAAGCCATCCCTCCTCCAAATTCAAGTGTCTTAAATAATCTGTCATTCCGGCGGATAGTAAGCCGGAATCTATACTTGTAATCAATGGATTCCCGCTTAAAACATGCGGGAATGACAAAGTTTGTGTTAAATTTTTATCAAGCGATATCCGGAAGAACCTAACCCGGATTTCTCCGCAAACTTAACCTGGAGCCTGGCATCTTTTTTATGAAGAAGCGAAAAGATATCCTTCCCCTTTTCCATCTTCAGACCTTCGGCCCGGGAATCAGGCAAAGGTTTTACCCGGGAAAGAATATCCAAAGTGGCGGTATCAATCGCCACGATGTCTTCGGAAAGCAAAATCCCCTGGTCCTGAGCCACCGGAGGGTCAGCCACCGGCATACAATCGCACTCCGGCTGCATCTCTAAAAGGAAATTGACGTAGAAAACTTTCTTCTTTTTGAAGGTCGAGAGAACCGCAGCCGCTCCTTCCGCCAAAGCCTCCAGAAACCGAATGTGGCTACCCGGTACGGTTATGGCCCCGGTCGGACAGATCCGGGAACACCGGCCGCAACGCCAGCATTCTTCCGCGTCAACGGTGTAAGTCTTCTTATCCGGGAAACTAATCGCCTCAACCGGACAGATTTTTACACAATCATAACATCGGACGCACCTGGTTTTATCCCAGGACATAATCTCACCCGCCAGAAAGTGTATCTTCCCCCGGCCCTGGTGCCATCCGCTTCCCCGGGGAGTTGAGGCGATACCGCCCATCGCCACGTTCTTAATCGCTCCGCCTAAAACCGCCTGGATATGTCCTTTTACATGAGTAAGTACTATCATCGAGTTGGCATCAAAGATTGCGGAAGGAACGCAGACCTCCTTCAGAAGGCGGCCGGCTTTAACCTTAACCGCGTCCCGGCCATAAATTCCGTCCGCGATTATTACCGGTGCCCCTAATGTAAGGTGATTATAACCTGATTCATTGGCAATTTCCAGATAGTCTATCGGAGCCGGACGGGCGGAATCGGTCACAAAAGGACGGCCGGGAACTCTTTTAACCGCTTCTACAACCGACCTTATAAACTGGGGCCGGATGGTTCGGAAAGCACCCCGGTTACCCAGATGAACTTTTATGGGCACAACCTCATCCTTTTTAATATATCGACCCAGGTCTATCTCTTTAAGTATTTTTTCAAACTTTCCTAAAAGACCGTCTTCGTACCGGTAACGCGTATACCGGGGTGAAATATGATAGACTATCGGTTTATTCATTAGATTCTTCGCTATCGCTCAGAATACGGGTTCCCTTTCCATAGGATTGGAAAGGGCACTGTGTGTCATTTATTATCCTGGCGCCGTCAGGAATAGAACAGATATAGGTTTTGGCCTGGTGACTGAACTTTTCCCGGTAAGCCTCCTTTAATGCTCCGGAAAACGCTTCGGCTTTATCTGCGTATACCAGATTGACCGTGGCACCGCCCCAACCGGCACCGGAGAGTTTGGCACCGATAATACCGGACAGGGAATATGCCTTCTCTACCAGAAAATCAATCTCCGGCAGGCTGTTTTCGAAAAGAGTCCGGGAACTCTGATGAGACATAAACATCAAACTTCCCAACTCCTCAAGTCTACCCTCACGTAACGCCTCCCGGCCGGCTTCCACCCTTTCATTTTCAAAGATAACGTGCTCCGCTCGTTTTCGGAGCGCTGGTTCTTCAATTCCGGAACCATAACGTTGAAAATCATCCGTAGTTACATCCCGCAAAGCCTTAATTCCGGACTTTTTACCGGCAAAGAAGTCCCGGGCAGACTGGCATTCGGTCCGGCGCCGGTTATAATCAGAGGAAACCAGATTACGTCGGGTTCCGGAATCACAGATTACCAGTGAAACGGTTTCCGGAAGAGGTATTGTTTCAAAAGAGAGGTCCCGACAGTCAAGGAAGACCAGGGATTGTTTGCGGCCAAAAGCACTGGAAAACTGGTCCAATATCCCGCAGGCGACGCCAACGAATTCGTTTTCCGCTCGCTGACACAACTCAACCAGGGTACGCCGGGAAATCTCAAATCCAAAAAGTGCTTCCAAAAAAAGAGCCACCGATAACTCTAAAGCAGCCGAACTGCTTAAGCCCACTCCAAAAGGGATGGTACTGAATATTTCCGCCCGGAATCCGGTAAGTTTATACCCCTTCTTTTGTAATTGCTGGATTACCCCTTTCGGGTAATCAGCCCAGGGAGAAGCAGGGTCCTTCTGAAGATGGTCTATTTCAAATTCTGCGGTCGCATCCAGGTTACGGGAAAGGAGGTAAACCTTATTCCCGTCTTCCTTTTGTCCGGAAACCGCAGTCTTTAATCCTACCGTAGAAAGAAGGACAAGACCTTCATTATAGTCGGTATGGTTTCCCAAAACCTCCACCCGACCCGGTGCTTCTGCCACTACCATATACTAAATTCAGATATTATACCCTAACCTGAGCCTAAAGGCAATAAAACCTGCGTTTCGCTTTACAAATAAATCAACGGAGAGTATAATTTAAAAATTATGAAGATAGAGGTCTACGATACCACGCTGCGGGACGGCAGCCAGGGAGAACAGGTTTCCTTCTCCCTGGAAGACAAACTCCGGATAGCCAGAAAATTGGATGAGTTCGGTTTTGACTACCTGGAAGGCGGCTGGCCCGGCAGTAATCAAAAAGACGAAGAGTTTTTCAAACAAGTCCGCCGGATGAAATTTAATCATACCAGGATTACCGCCTTTGGCAGTACCTGCCGGGCAAAAACTCCGCCTCCAAAAGATATCAACCTCCGGAAACTTCTGGAGACAGAAGTAGAGATAATTACCTTGTTCGGTAAATCCTGGGACCTGCACGTAACCAAAGTACTACGCATCTCTCCCGAGGAAAATTTAGACCTTATTTTCAATTCCATCAGATACCTCAGAGAAAAGGGCCGCCGGGTCTTCTTCGATGCCGAACATTTCTTTGACGGATACCGGACAAATCCGGAATACGCTCTCAAGGGTGTCAAAACCGCGGCTGAAGCCGGTGCGGAAAGAATCATTCTGGCGGATACCAACGGCGGTTCTCTTCCCGACCAGATTAAAGAAGCGCTCCGCAAGGTTAAAAATACGATTAAAACACCCTTGGGTATCCATACCCACAATGACAGTGGTTTAGCGGTTGCCAATACCATAACCGCGGTAGCCGGCGGTGCGATACAAATTCAGGGTACCGTCAACGGTCTGGGTGAACGGTGCGGTAACGCCGACCTTCTGGTTGCCATTCCTATCCTTCAGTTGAAGATGGGATACCCGTGTTTGGCGCCGGAAAGACTGAAACATATCACCGGTCTTTCCCGGTATATCTCTGAGGTAGCCAACCTCATTCCCGCCAACAATCAACCGTTTGTCGGTACCTCAGCCTTTGCTCATAAGGGCGGTATTCACGTCGACGCAGTCCTTAAAGAACCGAAAAGTTACGAACACGTTGACCCCAGGTCAGTGGGAAACGAACGCCGGATTCTGGTTTCCGAACTATCCGGGGGTGCTACCATCCTCTTTAAAGCGGAGAGGTACGGAATCAAAAAGAAAGGTCCGGAAACAAAAAAGATTCTATCTGAATTAACCCGTCTGGAAAAAGAAGGTTATCAGTTTGAAGGTGCTGAGGCTTCTTTTCAACTCTTAGCCGCCCAAGCCCTGGATAAAAGACCTTCTTTCTTCCAGGTAAGCGAATTCCGGGTAATCGTAGAGCGAAAGAACGGCCTTATTGTCTCCGAATCCGCGGTAAAGGTTAAGGTAGGCAAAAAGGTAGAACACACCATTGCCGAAGGTGATGGCCCGGTTAATGCCTTAGACGCCGCACTGCGTAAAGCCCTTCTCCGTTTCTACCCTTCATTGGTTGAAATGAGGCTTACCGACTACAAGGTCCGGGTTCTCAACCCGGAAGCCGCAACTGCGGCCCGGGTAAGGGTCTTAATTGAATCTACCGACCACAACGGAACCTGGGATACGGTGGGGCTCTCGGAAAACATCATTGAAGCCAGCCTTCAGGCCCTTGTCGACAGTATCGACTACAAACTTTTCAAAGACCACACTGAACCCCTTTAGGTCTTATCTTTACCAATATTCTTACACTACCTAAATTTTAACCCTCGTTACTCAGTCATTAAACGTATCCATATGTTGTGCGAAGCGACGCAGACATAATTCCAGCGCGTCTGCCGTCTCTTTGTTGGAATTCAGAACATTGTTATGTTCGGCACGGTCAGTTTTTCGGTTGTACAACTCCGGTTTCCGGTCTCCCTGAATTTGTCTTTCCACCGCGGAGGGCTTTTGCCTGGGTGTTTGGGACATAGTTAAATCTTTTAATCTGCGCTAATTTTTCTTGGGTAATCCGTTCCATATTGTTGGAATTTTAGGATTCACCGTTTTCGGTCCTGGGCTTCGGTGGCTCTTTTGATGTAGTCGCGGTAGGTTATCAGTTTAAACTCCCTGACGATGTCAGGAATGGAGACCTCCGGAACCGTCGGTTCCAAAACAAACCAGGCTTCCGGTCCAAAGGTTTCAATCTTCAGTTTGTCTCCATACTTCCGGCGCATCTCTTTAACCCTGTCTTCCTGGTAATCCCAGTGGAAGACCGTTCTCTCCAGGTCAATCGCTGCCCAGACCCAGAAGGAAAACCTGTCCGTCTGAACCACCCACCGGCCGGTATTGTCAATAATGCCGGAATGGAGCGACCAGATGGCCGGCACAATATAGACCTTGCTTAATACCGCAATGGAATTAAGAATTGTCCCGGCCGGAAAAGCCGAAGAGAAAACTATCAAGTCGGCCCCCTTCTCCACTAAACCTTGCCACTCCTGGGGCCAGTTGGCGTCAAAACATATCTGAATCCCAACCTTACCGAAATCGGTCTTCACCGGCAATTGCTCTTTCTTACCCGGCAGTATACCTTTTCCCAACTCACCCACCGCACCTTCCGTGGGATGGATTTTGTCATAGCGGCCGACGATTTCACCCTTTCTGTTCACCACCAGCGCGGTATTGTAAATTTCACCTCCGCGTATTTCATAGATGGAACCTACCAGATAGGTACAATACTTCTTCGCCAGGTTACACAGTAACTCCGTGTCTTTTTCCGAAACCTTCTCCGCCTTATCCAGACCCGCTATCGGGAAGGCTTCCGGCAGACAGATAAGGTCTGGCTTAATTGAGGCAATCTCCGCCACTGTTTCCGCGATATAATTGAGGTTGTCCTCCCTCTTCCGGACTTTACGAAATTCGTAAGCCATAGATACCGACGCTACCCTGATTTTTCGTGCCATATTCCCCCCTCAAAAGTAGGGGTCGGATTTATCCGACCCGCGGGCTTGATGAATCAAGCCCCTACAGTTTTGACAAACCACGTATTTGTGCGATAAATCGCACCGCTACTTTCTCGTTACTTCGCTCAATGCAACCTCCCGATGCTCCTTTTCGCTGAGCAGAGCCGCTTCCATAAACGCCATAATCTCCAGGGTCTCCTCAGGGGCAACCGGTGCCGGTCCTCCTTTAAAAAAAGGAATGATTTCCCGCAATAACTGGCTATAAAGTGGAATCTCCCGGGAATAGAGCGCCTGGCTCACTTTTTTGGCTCCAAAGACCGTGGCACCATAATCATGGGCCCCACAACGACCGCCCCGTACGGTGGCGATCCGTCCCCTGGACCAGTGTCCTACGACAAGATGATAATTCTCCGTCTGGTAAGAGGTTATCCTCTGGCAGCCGGGTCCCATAAAGGTATAAAGTATCTCTACCCCGTGAATTCCATACCAGAAAAGACCCGGATTGGTAGGGTCCAGAGTGGCCGGGCTGAAGGCATCGCAGGCAAAAACTTCACCTAATTCCGGGTCTTTCTTAACCTTGGCTATATTGGCATCAAAACGCAAGGAAGAAGAAGAAAAGAGAGGGCAGGAGTTCTCTTTAGCCAGGCGCACAATCTCAGCGGCCTCCGGATAGTTGGCAGATAGAGGCTTGTCAATAAAAAGAGGTTT
The DNA here is from genome assembly GCA_043797665.1 of Candidatus Omnitrophota bacterium. Classification (GTDB taxonomy): domain Bacteria; phylum Ratteibacteria; class UBA8468; order MWAK01; family MWAK01; genus CAZVUE01. The sequence goes on along the minus strand of JAZDPL010000047.1, from coordinate 27,444 downwards.
GTGCGCCTTAATCACCGGCCCGGCTTCTTTGAGATGCCGGCGGCCATCTACACTTTCCAAGAGGACGGCGTCCACCTCTGCGATTAACTCTTCCACCGAATTCACCAGTTTAACGCCCAGATTTTCCGTCATCTCTTTCTTAAATCCCTCCACCCGGGAAGCACTGGCTTCTAAATCCGGGCTGAAAGAAGGAAAACCCGCGACTACTTTTCCGCCCGGGACAAAGAACGGGGCATTAGAATCTCCCAGCAATCTGGTAAAGGCCGGTACGTGCGAGGTGTCAAAACCGACAATCCCAATCCGCATATCTTTCTCCATCTCCGCTCCTTTCAAGGTTACAAAAATTTTAAAAATCAGTAGGGCAAACCTTCTAATCCCTTTCAATCCCCCTTTGCAAAAGGGGGATACAGGGAGATTTTGCAAAGCTGAAGCCTTACCCTACAGTTCCTGTTTTCACACGCAGGCTACCCAACCTTATGTCAAACGGGTTTAGAAGGACTCTTCTGCAGGGTGTAGAAATAGTAGTATCGTCCCTGCCGGGTCATCAAATCTGCGTGGGTACCTTCTTCCGCAATCTTTCCTTTCTCCAGAACGATTATCCAGTCGCTGTTCTGAAGAGTGGAAAGCCGGTGCGCAATTACCAGACAGGTCCGGCCGACCATTATTTTATCCAGCGCTTCCTGGAGTAACCTCTCGGATTCCGAGTCAAGGTTACTGGTCGCCTCGTCCAGAAGTAAAACCTCAGGGTTGGTCAAAACCGCCCGGGCTAAAGCCAGCCTCTGCCTCTCGCCGCCGGAAAGCAGAACCCCCCGCTCGCCGATAACGGTCTGATAACCATGCGGCAGGCTCTCAATAAAAGAATGGATGTTGGCAACCTGGGCCGCCCGGATAATATCTTCCATCGCAGCGGCAGGCTCACCGTAGGTGATATTGTTTGCCATCGTATCATTAAAAAGAAGCGGTTCCTGGGTTACCAGACCGAATATTTTACGGTAACTGGCAAGAGTAAATTCCGAAATCGGAATACCGTCAACGATAATTCTTCCCTGGGAGGGATGGTAGAAACGCAAAATGAGGTTAATCAGGGTGGTTTTACCTACCCCGCTTTCACCAACCACGCCCACCCGTTTACCCTTACCCAAGGAAAAAGAAACAGGGTTGAGGATTGTTCGTTTGCCGTAACCGAAGGAAACGTCCTCAAAACGAATTTCAGAATGCAGACCGGAAAGGACTTTTTTACCGGTATCCTCTTCCTCTTTCTCTTCCAGAACGCCGTATACTCTGGGAAAGACCGCGGATGCCTGCTGAAGGCTACCCAGGTTATTGACCACGGTCTTCAGCGGTGCAAAGAGGGAAAACAGGGCGGCAATGAAAACTAAAAATGAACCGCTCTTCAAAATACCGGCTACTACTTCCCGTGCCCCAAAATAGACCAGAAGTACACCGGCAATCATAACGATAATTTCAGTAATCTGGGAAAGGGCCGCGTAACGCCGGACACTCTTTAAGGAAATTTTAAAGAAATTTCGATTCTCTTTTTCAAAACGCTCTTTCTCCCGCTTCTCAGCCACGAATGCTTTAACCACGGGCAGGTTAGTCAGACCTTCCTGGATAAAACTGTTTAATCGGCCGATGGAAACCTGTCCTTCGGTGGTCAATTTGCGGATACGGCGGCCAATCAAGAATAAGGACAGGGCAAAAGCAGGAAAGATAAAAACGGTAAGGAACGTCAGCCGCCAGTTAATCAGAACAAGGATGCTGAAATAGACCACCGCCTGCAGAGTATTAAAGATTAACTTGGGCAGGTAATTGCTTAAAGCCCCGTTTAACAAACTGATGTCATAAGTGAAATGCGCCAGGCGTTCACCCACCCGTTTCTTCTGGCTTTCTGCAATCGGCACCAAAAGGTATTTTTCAAATATTCTGACCCGTAACTGTTTGATTATTTGTAAAGAGAATCTGTTGGTCAGATAAGATTCCTGATACATAAAGAGACTGCGAATCAGAAGTATGACGACTAAAATTATCAGGACATTTCGCAAAAGAACCAGCGGTTCCAGACGGTTAATGGTAACCACCAGACCGGAGAGAAGAGACTGCAAAAAACCGGGCAAAGTCGCGGGTAATTCAAAAGAGACCTTATTAAATACTCTGTCCAGCAAAGGTCCGATCGTGGTGAGGGAAAAACCGCTTAATAAAGAATTTACCGCCATCAAGACGACGCTTATCAATAATAACTTCCAGGGCACCTGGATGTACCGGTTCAGCCGCCGCAGGTTCTGCCAGAACTCTCTCATTTGACTATTTATTATGTCATTCCCGCATGCCTTTAGCGGGAATCCAATCTCTGTACAAACTGGATTCCTGCTAACAATCCGCAGGAATGACAGCCATTGTTGGCTGTCAGTTTAGAATCTCTTGTGCCGCGCGAAGCGGGGCGCCCGGTTCACCTAACAGGGCTTTTACCTGTTCCATATTCTTTTTCATCAATTCCCGGCGGTTTTCGTCTTTCAGGATACTCCCGACTTCTTGCAGGATGAGTCCGGAACGACAACGGTACTGGATGAATTCCGGTACTATCTCTTTACCGGCTAAGATATTGGTGATGCCGGCATAGGGTACGTGAACCCTCGGCCGCAAGAATAAATAGGTAGCCGCAGAAAGCCGGTACAGGAGCACGAACGGCACCGAAAGAAGGGTCAGTTCCAGGGTTACACTTCCGGAGGCAGCCAGGGCACAGTCAGCCAGTGAAAAGAGGCTGTACTTATCGCCTCCGTCTATTATTTGAACCCCTTTTACGGCTGACAGATATTGCGCAATCTCAGTACTGGCTGAATAAGCAACTACCTGAACCGGATATCTTTGCGCCAATCTCTGAGATACTTCGGACATTAACGGAAAAAGACTCTTTACCTCTGAGTGCCGGCTTCCCGGCAAAAGCAGTAATACCGGTCTTCCCGGTGAAAGACCGAAGAAACGGCAGGCTTCGGTACGGTTAAGTGTTGGTTTTACCACATCTAAAAAGGGATGCCCGACAAAAATAGACGGAACATCCGCCTTTTGGTATATCTCTTTTTCAAAGGGGAATATTACTATCACTTTTTTACAGAAGGAAGCGATTTCTGACACCCTCTCTTTTCCCCACGCCCAGACCTGGGGGCTGATGTAGTAAACAAAATGAAATTTTTCGCTTTTCAATCTCCGTGCCAAACGAAAATTAAAACCGGGTGAATCGATTAAAACAATCCGGTCCGGTTGTTCCTGAATTGCTCCGGCTACCGCTGATTGGAGGAATTTTTTCCAGTCAGGCAGTGAACGCAAAACCTCAAAAAAACCTATCACCGCCCGGGAAACCGGGTTAACCAGAATCCGGACTCCCTCCTTTGCCATCAATTCACCGCCCACTCCACAGAGGTCAACCTGTGGATTTTCTTTTTTCAGGGCAGCCGCCAGCAAGGCACCGTGGAAATCTCCGGAACGGTCAGCCGTAGAAATGAAAATCTTCACAGTCTTTTTATGGTGAGAAGACGAATCCGTGCCGAAAGGCTCATACCGTCCTTACTCTTTTCCAGAACCAGCCGGTCCAAACAAATCCCTCCTTCCTTTTCAAGGACACTCAGAAGAAGTATTATTTCCTTGAGGTTTACTCTCTCTAAACGCAACTCGTACCCTTCGGCCCGGAACCGGGAATTCAGTTCGCGAACCACCGGTACCGCAGTTTTCAGATTTTCCGAAAGGCCTAATTTCTGAGCCTGGTTTTGAATCTTAGAAAGAAGACCGGTGAAGTCTTCTTTCTGCAGGACCGCTTTTAAAGAGGGGTAGATTTGTTGATATTGGGAATTCAGGATAGACAGAGAGTTCATCTTCTGGTTTAAAACGGAAGTCTCCCTTTGCCATCTCTTCGCCGCTTTATAATTAGGCATAATTACCAAACGTATCACCAGAATATAAAGAAATACTATGCCCAGAATATAGACCCGCTTATCTAACTTCTTCATAATTGGCTAAAAAAGCTGCTATGTTTTATTCTGTCATTCCCACGGATAGTAAGTGGGAATCCAGTCTTACAGACTTAATCAAGGATGTAGATTCCCGTTTAATGCATACGGGAATGACAAATTACTTTTTGCGTTTGTATTATCACTTATTGGCTTTAACTTCTGCCGGCTGTATTTTGACGGTCAGGGGGAACTTTACCGTTCCGGTTTCTAATTTCAATTCTCCCAGGACCGGTTCCTTGAAATGTCCTGAGGAGAGCAAACTTTCCAACAGCCGGTCAACCTGAGAAGGTGAGTTGAGGGTTCCGTTAATGGTCATCTTCTCCCGGTCAACCGTCAGGTAATTGAGAATCAGGGGAAGGTCGGCGGGAAGGGATTCCGTGAAGGCATTGAGCGTTTCTAACGGTGAAAGGTTACCCTGTAACATTGTGCGCATCGTCCGGTCGGAAAATAAATCACTCAGGGGAATATCTCCCGCCGGGAAAAAGGTTTCCTGCCGCCGCAGTTCGTCATTAACCTTCTGATAGGAAAGGGAAGCGGTATTCCTGGCGTGAAAAGAAAGGAAAGAGAAAATCCCGAGTATCGCCAGGCTCACGAGGGAAAATGCGTATACCGTAGAAGTCCTTGACCAGAAAGAGATTATCGATTGAGTCCGGAAAGAAAAATCCTGAGACCGAAAAACAAAGGATAACGCTAACCTTTCGTCCGGATAGACCTCAACCGGTTTTAAATCTTCGGGAAGCCGGTTGGACCGAAGAAAGAACCTGCTCTCTTCAGATAAACGTTGTTCATAGTTTTCGCGAGTAAACAGAAAACTGCGGCCCGTAACAAATTTGCCTTTTTGAAACAGAATAATTCTCGCCTGGTTTCTTCGTTTTACTAAAATGAGGACATTCCCCTTACCTTTAACCGCCGGGTGCCGGTTTAAAAGCAGGTCACCGGGTCTGATCTTCCACCGGAAAGGCTGAAAGGTTTCTTTCAGCAGATGCCAGGTTTTAACCGGGAGTAAAATAACCGTTACCGGAAGATGCGGCTCTTCGGGGACGATAAATCCGTAAAGATATTCGGAAAGGGGTGAAGGCAGGAGGGATTCCAATTCTTCCGGCAAAACCAGCGCGATCAGTCTCTTCTTTGAGAATGGAAAGAATAACGTCCTTTCCAGAAAAAAAGAATGGTTCAGCAGAACGGTCAGACGACAGGGAGGATTTGCCTGAAGACGTTCCTTAACTTTACCCAGAAGGTCTTCAAAATTCTCCGCCCGGAACTCCTGACGGACTTCCCTGGGGGTAAACCAGCCTGACCGCAGCGTAAGCGACGCTTCAGTCTCTTCCAGCAACAGGCTGGCTACCGGCTTTGGTTTGAAGATAGTAAATAGACTTGACTTCTTTTTCATCTCTTTTCAAAACAGCGTAGACCGTTTCGGTATGTCCGGCAACATCAGAGGCGGTAGACCAGACCGAAAAGAACGAACTTTTTACGTCTAAATACTTTTCCAATTTATTATAAGATTTTGGAGCAGACTGAGCAAGTTTAATCGCTTCGCTTACCGAGTTGTACGGGCGATTATTCACCAGGAAATAGACCGGCAGACTTTCGTCCGGACTCAGGACTTCTAACACCTTGGGGTCAGCGGTATTGATATTTACTTTGCCGGAAAAGGTGGAAAGATAAGGCAGTACCGCTTTAGTTACTTCAGGACTAAAACCTTTTATCAGATAAAGTTCACCCAGTGTCTGCGGTAAACCGTTCCGGGGTTGATAACCGGAAATAAGATAGTATTCCTTTTCGGCACCAAACGAACGGCTGGAATCATCACCGTCAATCCAGTCGGCTAAAGAATCCACCGCCTCCTTGGACCAACCCGGAGGTAGTCCTACCTTATGGAGTAGTTCCTCAAATGCGGCACAGCCCGCTTCACTTATCTTTAAACCCTTTACGCCGATTTCTGATACCCCTTCTTCCGAAGATTCCTCACCCGGTCTAACCGTGGAATCGGCTTCCACCCCTTCCACCAGAAAAAGAATCGGGAACTTACGTTCTTCGTCCTCAATCTTTACTTTTACGGTAACCGTATCCAATTGGTAGTTAATCTCTTTTGACCATTCTTCTTCCAAAGAATCTACCTCACCGTTTTTATAATCTTCCATCAGGACCGCCCGGGCATAATCAATTCCGGTAGCCGCAGCACTTCCCAGGGTCGTCCGCTGAAGAAGTTCATGAGAAAGTTTCAGCCTGGGCTTAAGGAAGAGAAGAAGTTCCACCGTAACCACTGCCAGGACTGCTATCAGAACTAATATCAGAACTAATACCTGCCCGCGGCCGGCAAAAGACCTGGAACCCCTGTCCTTTCCGGAAGAGGTCAACCGAAACCAGGGGAGGCATCCTCTTTCCGGTCCACTCTTTCTGCCACTCTTTGCCGTCATAATAACTGAATTTTAAACTCTCCGCCTGCAGGACCGGACTTCCCTTTTCTTCTGTCACCGGTACTTTGTTTTTGGAATCTTCCGCAGAATAAGGAGGGCCGGACCGGCGGTACACAATCACTCTTTCTTCTGCCGGCGCCCTTTCCACAACGTACTTTACCTTCTCTAAACCTAAATTTGTGCCGGCCGCCGAGAGAAACCACAAAGAATCTTCGGTACCGGAAAAAGAGTAATCATCAGGGTAAGCCGCCGCAATTTCTTCGGAAATCCGGCTGAGGAAAACCGCCGGTTCTTCGGTATTTTTCAGGTTTGACTTGGCGGAACGAACCGCCCGCGTCGGTATAAAAAAACTGCTGAAGATGAGACCGGAAATGAGAAGTACTAAAAAGGTGGTAAGGAGGACTTCAATCAGGGTGAATCCCTGCCTACTTCTTGCAGGGACTGGCCCGGTTCTTCTACCTCCAGTCTGCTTACCCATAGTTTTGTACCTGGCTTCCTGCCCTCATCAGACAAAAGAATCACCTTCAGTCCGGGACGAAGCATAACCTCCTCGCTTTTCCATGCCGTACCGGAATCAGGGCTGATTCCATAATAAGGTAACCCGCTGAGCATTGTCTCTCCGGCAAGAGAAGATTGGAATTCCGTCCGAGACATTTCCGAAAGGGTTAAACCCCGGCGGACGGTGACCAAAAGAAATATAAACCCGGTGGCAAGAATGAAGAGACTCACCATAATCTCAATTAAAGTGAATCCCTGCCTAAAGCATGCAGGGGCAGGCCCCTGCCTACTTCGATTCTTCCCAACTCTTGATGTCCGCATCAACTCCGCTCCCGCCTTCTTTTCCGTCCCGGCCCCAACAGATAATATCGTACTCCCGGCTTTCATTGCCCGGTGAACGATATATATAATCATTAGTCCAGGGGTCTTTAGGCACAGCGCCTTTTTCCAGATACCCACCTTCCCGCCAGTTTTTGACATCACCGGGACGTTCCACCAGAGCCTTTAATCCCTGGTCCGTGTTAGGATAAAGACCGTTATCTAAATAGAAAAGACGCAGCGCGGTCTCAAGGTTTTGTATCTGAACCCGGGCGGTGGTTATCTTTGCGTCGTCAATCCGGTTGAAAAATCGCGGCAAGGCTATCAACGCCAGAAGGGAAAGGATAACCAAAACCACCATTAACTCCAGTAACGTAAATCCCTGTTTAAGACATGCAGGGACAGGCCCTCGTTTGTTCTTCATATATTTCAAATCTCCTTTTATCAGGATGTGCCGAAGGGGCGGGTTCCCTTTCCCTCGGATGGGAAAGGGGATTTGGCGCCCTCCGCTCCACTACGCTCCGGGTCGGCCACCCGCTGGAATTGCTGCCTATTCGTCGCAATTCCTGACTTCGCTCCCTTCAAATCCCCCTGTCAGGATGTGCCGAAGGGGGGATTTGAACCCCCATGGGGTTACCCCCACTGCGCCCTGAACGCAGCGCGTCTGCCATTTCCACCACTCCGGCGTGAAAAACAAAACTGTAAATATTCAGTAAACACCGTACCGCTCCTTGTCATTCCTGCGGATAGTAAGCAGGAATGACACGTGGTTCACTGAATATTATTACTATATTTTACTTTATGATTGATAGTTTTCGCAAGTTTGCGCAGGTCTTGAAAAAACCTGAGGTAGGCTTCGGTACGATAATCCGGATAGGTCCAGGGAAGTGGTTCAAGCCGGTCTTTGTGACAGATAAACGTTATTTCAGCATAAATACCTCTTCCCAAATAGATACGATGGCTGAAATTCTTGGTAGAAACCAGGACAATCTTAGCCGATGTAAGGTAACCCGGGTCAAGATTAATCCGGCGTTTCTCTCCCTGACTGTACTTCCGCTCTAATCTGTTGGTAAATACCTTAATTTCAGAAATCATGTCTGGAAGAATCGGACGCTGAAAAGCCACAAACTTTCTTTGCAGACCCGCTCCCATTTCCGAAGTGTAATAGTCGGTAAAATCGAAAGGAATAACCTCACTCTCCAGGTCAACCGGCCCAAACTTTCGCACTAAAATCCGGGTTACCGCGTCAAATAATTCCGGATAGCCGCTGAGCATTCCGACAAAGAGAGCAGACCGTTCAGGTCTTCCGGGCCTACCCATAGGGAAAAATGTAGGGGCTCAATTTATTGAGCCCGAGAGATATGCGGGTCGGATGAATCCGACCCCTACACTAACGGTATTCACTGATTTACCCAGGGACAGAGACAGAGTCCGCAGATATGCTGGCTGAGATTATTCTGGCGACAAATCTTTTTAATAAAACCAAAACAGGCATGGTGGTCAAAACTATCAGGCTTTTCTTTAATCGCACCGGCCGGACAACGGGTAAGACATTTATAGCAATCCCCGCATCCGAATGACATGGGAACGCCTGCCGGCAAGGACGCGGCGGTTAAAACGGTCGCCAGACGTATGCGACTCCCGAATCCCGGCGTTACCAAAAGATTATTACGTCCAATCCAACCTGAACCGGCCGATACTGCCAGACGTTTGTGCGAAAGATGCCCGGCCTGTTTTTCCCAGTCAACCATCTGACTGGCCGGTACCGGCAAAGATTCATACCCTTTTGACTGCAAAAATATGGAAAGCAACAGCCCAACCCGGTCCAGAAAATAGTTCACCTGGCGGTAATGATGGAGATAAAGAAGGTTAGGGGTTACCCCAGGACTCTCGGAAAGGATATTGATAACGCCGTCCGATAAAGGGAAACCGTAGACGATTCCGACACGAAACCTCTTTACCGCATCCGCCGGGAGATAAACAAATCCGGCGTCAGATAAGTCCGCCACCCCCCATAAGGGAACCTCCTGGCACTCAAAGAATTCTTTGATAATATCGGTTTCTGATACTACCATATACTTGACATTTTACCATATTATCGGTATAACATATATAAGGGGTTGGCGCAAAATAAAATGGGGTATCAAATCAACCGGGAAATACTTGACCGGATAAGGGAAGCGAATGATATCATTGAAATAATTTCCGGTTACCTTACTTTAAAAAAAACGGGGCGGTACTACAAAGCCCTCTGCCCTTTTCACAGCGAGAAGACACCTTCTTTCATCGTGACTCCGGAAAAAGGCATCTTCCACTGTTTCGGCTGTGGAACCGGAGGAGACGTCATAACCTTTTTGATGCGGATGGAGAGTCTTACTTTTTCCGAAGCGGTCGCCTCCCTGGCAAAAAAAACGGGCATCCAATTGGAATTTTCCCGGGAAGACCACCCCGAAAACCAGTTCCGAACCAGGCTTCTCCAGTTAAATTATCAGACCGCCTCTTTCTTTCACCGTTATCTTAAAAAAGGACCGGAGACAGAAACAGCCAGGACATACTTAAAAGAACGAGGACTTCAACCGGAAACGATTGACCAATTTTTGTTAGGTTTTGCACCCTCCTCTCTCCAGACGGAAAAGTTTTTACAGGAAGAAGGTTTCACCAGGGATGAAATGGAAAAAGCCGGCCTGAAATTTTATCAGCGCATTACTTTTCCCATTTTCAATCTTTCCGGAGAATGCGTCGGCTTTGGAGGACGAAGCATCAACGGAGCAGAACCGAAATACCTTAATACCGCGGAAACCCCTGCTTTCAGCAAGGGGAGCACCCTCTACGGATTACATTTGAGCCGTCGGGCAATCCAGGACAAAGGTGAAGTCATTCTGGTTGAAGGATATCTGGACATGATTAAAACTTTCCAGGCCGGGTTCACCAACGCCGCTGCCACTCTGGGAACGGCTCTCACCCCCAATCAGGCCCGGCTCTTTCGCCGTTTTACCGAACGGGTCGTTCTGCTCTATGACGGCGACACCGCAGGAAAAAATGCCGCTTTCAGGAATATGGAGGTCCTCTTAACCCAGGACCTTCAGGTGGAAGTGGTTTTACTGCCGGAAGGTAATGACCCGGATTCTTTCCTTGACCGATATGGCGCAGCCAGTCTGACCGAATTGTTGAAAAAGAGAGAAAGTCCCGTTCTATTTTACCTTCGAATGTCTGCGGGAGACCAAATCCCGGAACGGGGTGCGGACCGGATTGCGGCGGCCAGAAAAACTTTGCCCCTCTTACTTTCAATCGCAAGCCCCCTGAAGCGTTCGGAATACTTATCCACCCTGGCGGAAACCCTGCAATTAAACGAAGAGGCTCTGCGCTCGGAATTTCAAAAACTCCCCAAAAAAGAAAAACTCAAAGAAAAACCCGGAGAAGGAATGGATATTGCCCAACCGGTTCAGGGAATTGTGAAAGCGGAACAGTTACTTTTAGCCCTGGCGCTGACCAGACCTTTTTTACGTAAAGCACTCCAGGATGGATTATCGGAAGACGGATTTGAAGAACCAAACCACAAAATCATTTTCCAGTCCCTGGTTCACCATAAGCAGGGTGACGAAGAAGAGAAGGTGTGGGAAAAACTGGAGGAAAACCCGAAAACGATGGAGACGCTTTCACAATCAATAATTCAGGTGGAACAGTATGATGATAAAGAAGCGGAAAAGGTCTTCTTTGATACCCTGCACCGGCTTATTACCCGATACAGGGAAGACCGGGAGGTGAAACCTCTTTTCCGTCAAAGGATTAAATCGAGCGACGAGGTGGATATGAACGCAATCCGTAATTTCCAGGAACTAATCGCAAAACGGCACCTAAGGGAACCTAATGGAGGAACAGACTAAATGGGTAAGGACACAAAGAAAAAGATTGAAGGACTGATTGAAAAAGGGAAACGGCAGAAACACCTCTCTTACGAAGAGATAAACGAGGTTTTGCCGGACGACGTTTACGCCACCGAAGAGATCGAGGGCATCTTTACCCAACTTGAGGAATTGCACATTTCGGTGGAGGAAGAAGAAGCGGATGTTCTTCTTCTTCACGAAGAGGAAATGGAGGAAGAACGGCAAGCCCTGGAGGAAGTGCGCAATCCCCTGAGGTCCTATTTAAAAGAGGCCGGTGAAACGTCTCTCCTGACTCACGAGCAGGAAGTGACTATCGCCAGAGGGATTGAAGAGGTGAAAAAGAAATTTCAGGACACCAGAGACAGTCCGAAACATAATTCCAGAAAAATAGCCACCGTGGAGAAGAAACTGGACGAACTGAAGGCGCAATTGATTCAGGCAAATCTCCGTCTGGTTATCAACATTGCCAAAAAATATTCCAACCCCAAACTTACCTTACGCGATTTGATCCAGGAAGGGAATATCGGTTTAATGAAAGCGGTGGAAAAATTCCGTTTCCGGGAAGGATACAAGTTTTCCACTTACGCCACCTGGTGGATTCGCCAGGCCATCACCCGGGCGATTGCGGATTGTTCTTCGACCATCCGGATTCCGGTTCATATGAGAGAAAAGAGCAACAAAGTAAATAAAACCTCCCGGTCCTTAATGCACGAATTGGGTCGGGAACCAACCGCGGAAGAACTTGCCAAAAAACTGCAAATTCCTCCGGACAAGGTACGGATGATAATCAAAAGCATGCAGAGGGAACCCATCTCGCTTGAGACGCCGGTGGGTGACGATGAAAAGACCACCTTCGGAGATTTCATCGAGGACCGGGAAACCGAAACCCCGGCCAGTGCCGCTACCTACGCCCTTCTTCAGGATGAACTGGAAAAAGTCTTTAAGCATCTGGACGAGCGGGAAGAAAGAATTTTGAAACTGCGCTTCGGAATCGGCGTGGGCTATCCCAGAACACTGGAAGAGGTGGGGCAGGTCTTTAATCTTACACGGGAAAGAATCCGCCAGATTGAAAATAAGGCTTTGGAAAAACTGCGGGCTTCAAATCACTTAAACCGCCGTCTGGACTCTTTCCTGAAGTGGTATCGCAATTCCATCTAGAGGGGTTGCTAAACAATTCTTTTGTTTAGCAACCCCATAATTTATGTTACTGGCGCTTGACCTGGGAAATACCTCTTTAAAAGCGGGTTTACTCTCGGAGACAGGAGAAGTACGCTGGGAAACCCATATCAAACATCACCACTCTTCTCTTTTCCTGAACCCCTGCCTACTGCATGCAGGGGCAGGCCCGTCTAAAAAAGATTTCTGGCCGGAAGAAATTACCGAAGTCCGGTTAGCCTCGGTGGTCCCTGACCTGACGAAAAAAGTACAGCGTCACCTGAGCCGCCTCTTGGACCTGCCGGTAAAAATCCTGAAACGGGAAAACCTTCCCCTTAAGGTGACGGTTACCAAACCGCAGGAAGTGGGCATCGACCGATTACTCAATACTCTGGCGGCCGGTTCACTTTATCGCAAGCCGGTGGTAGTGGTCGATTGCGGAACCGCACTCACTTTCGACCTGGTCACCCGTGAGGGAAACTATGCCGGCGGTATCATCACCCTGTCACCGGAATTGGCCCGGGATTCCCTGGCAGACCGAACCGCACTACTACCCAGGATTGAACTGAAAACCCCAAAGTCTGTGGTGGGAAAAAATACCGTGGAATGCCTAAGGGCCGGACTGATCCTGGGCTTTGCCGATTTAATCACCGGCCTTCTTCGCCGGCTGGAAAAAGAATGGGAACCAAAATTCACGGTGGTGGGTACTGGTGGCGGTTTTCCTTTATTGTTACCCCATCTTTCTCCCGCGTTCATCTTTGACCCTCACCTGTCCCTGAAGGGAATCTTCCTCAGTAAGAACAAACGTGCCAAAAGGAGTAAATAATGGTAAAAATCGGAATTATCGGAGGCTCCGGCCTGGAAGACCCCCGGATATTGAAAGATATCAGGGAAATCACCCTACAAACTCCTTACGGCGAACCCTCCTCTTCCCTTTCGGTCGGGACAATCGGGAAGTCTGAGGTCGTCTTCCTTTCCCGGCACGGAAAACAGCACACCATTCCTCCTACTCAAGTAAACTACCGCGCCAATATTTATGCCTTGAAAAAACAGGGTTGTACGCACATATTAACCACAATCGCCTGCGGTTCTTTAAAGAAAGAGATTCAACGGGGGGATTTCGTAATCCTGGACCAGTTCATCGACTTTACCCGGCACCGAAAAGTCACCTTTTTCGAACACTTTGAACCGGGCATGGAAAACCTGAAACACACTCCTATGGCGGAACCATTTTCGGAAGAATTGCGGAACAAACTCATCGCGACCGGAAAAGAATTAGGTTTAAGAATACATGAAAAAGGAACTGTTGTCACTATTGAGGGTCCGAGGTTTTCCACCCGGGCAGAATCCAGGATGTTCCGGCTCTGGGGAGCGGACGTCATCAATATGTCCGTGGCACCGGAAGTGATTCTGGCAAATGAGGCTCAAATTCCCTATGCGGCCGTAGCCCTCTCTACCGATTACGACTGCTGGAAGACGGACGAACCGCCGGTGGATATTGCAGAAGTCATGTCCGTCTTTGCCCGGAATGTTGAAAATGTCAAGAAATTATTGCTCCGGGTAATTCCGCAAATACATTAAAATTGCACCATTTGTCTGATTCTGGCAAATCTCTCTCTAACGGCAGGACCGCCAACCTTCATTAACCTTCTCAGGCTAAAATCCTCTACGGTAAAGGATGCCACCACCGCACCGTAGACCATTGCCCGGCGTATATTGGATTCGGAAACGTTTTCCGTAGAAGCCAGATGACCCAGAAATCCCCCGCCAAAACTATCTCCGGCGCCGGTAGGGTCCACCACTTTACTGGTGGGGTAGGCAGGGGTAAGAAAAAACCCCCGGTTCTCCGTGGCCAGAATCGCTCCGTGCTCCCCCTTTTTAACCACCACCGCTTTGGGACCCAGACGAAGAATCTTATTGCAAGCGTCGACTAAATTCTTCGCTCCGGTAAGCATCCTCGCCTCCTCATCGTTAAGCAAAAGGATATCCACCCTTTTCAGCAAATTCAGCAAATCGGCGCGTTTGGTCTCTATCCACAGATTCATCGTGTCACATACGACCAGAACCGGCGTTTTCACCTGTTCCAGGGTCTTCATCTGAGTATCCGGGTCTATGTTTGCCAGAAAAATATACTTGGAGTCTTGATAACGGAAAGGAATCCGGGGCGAAAACCCATCCATCACGTTGAGCGAGACGGATACGGTCCTGGCTTCTTTAAGGGCCGCACCGTAACGGCCGCACCAGCGAAATGTCTTCCCTTCACGCACCTGGAGTCCTGCGGTATCTATCCCCCTTCTCTTCAGTAAGGCAACATATTTCCGTGGGAAATCAGTTCCCACGACGCCCAGGATGCGGACCGGTGCAAAAATACTGGCCGCGCAGGAAAAATAGACGGCCGAGCCGCCCAACACCTCTTTTGATTCACCGAAAGGGGTTTTCACCGAATCCAGGGCAACTGAACCCACCACCAGTATGCTCATACTAATACAAACGCATTTAATTTCTTGTCATTCCCGCATGCTTTTAGCGGGAATCCAATGAACCAGATAATGGATTCCGGCTTACTATCCGCCGGAATACGGGTCCCCTATCCCTTACGGGTCCCCTTACCGTTGAATCGGTAAGGGATGGGATAGGGCAGATTACTTTACTGCGGAGAGTTCGCGGGCTCTCTTCAGGGCGGAGTCAAACGCCTGGGTAAAAATTTCCCTTACCTGTTTTTCTTCCAGGATCTTTATCGCCGCTTCGGTAGTTCCTCCTTTTGAAGTGACCGCAGCACGTAAAGAAGACGGAGATTCTTCTTCCACCAGAAAAGCGGCGGCTCTTGCGGTTTGTTTCGCCAATTTTACGGAAAGTTCCTCAGAAATTCCGGATTTTTGGGCATATCCGGCCAGAATCTCCATGAGAAGAAAGAAATAGGCGGGACCACTTCCGGAAAGACCGGTAATTATATCCATCTTATCTTCCTGTATCTCCGCTATTTCTCCTAAACTCCCAAAGATACCTGACACTAATTCCCTGTCGCTGGGCCGGGCAAAACGGCCCGGGGCATAGAAACTCATTCCCGCACCGACCTTAATACCTAAATTGGGCATTACCCGTACTACCGGAACCTCTCCTAATTTATCTTCAAAATATGAGGTGGAAACTCCCGCGAGAATAGAAATGAGAAGTTTGTCCGGGAAATGACCTTTTATTGGAGTAACAACGGACTCTATGTCCTGGGGCTTAACCGCCAGAACGACTGCGTCAGAGAGGGCAACCAGTTCTGATAAATCGGCAGATTTAACCGAAAAACGGGTGGTTAAAGATTTGGTACGAAGGAAGTCCTGGTCACAAATGACTATTTCTTCCGGTGAGAATACCTTTTTTTGTAAGAGTCCGGCAACGATGGCCGAACCCATCCTGCCGACACCAATGATTCCCAGCATGGAGGTATAGGGGTTGCCCCTTGATTATTAACCGGATTCTTCACCTTCTACCGCACCCAATTTAATGTCCAGATTGGCACGCTCCTCAATCCGCTCAATCTGACCGTCCCGAATCCAGACCACCCGGTCGGAAACGTCCAGCATCTTCAAGTCGTGGGTTGCGGTAACCACCGAAACACCCTGATTGGAATTCATCTCTTTCAGCAACCGGATAATATCCTTGCCGGTTTTCAGGTCAAGGTTCCCGGTAGGTTCGTCAGCCAGGATGATGGCCGGGTCATTGGCAAAAGCGCGGGCAATCGCTACCCGCTGTTGCTGCCCGCCGGAAAGTTCAAACGGTTTATGCTGAATACGGTCACCCAGACCCACCTTCTCCAGAAGTTTAATTCCTTTTTCCACCGATTCATCATGTCCGGTACCGGCAAAGACCATCGGAAGGGTTACGTTTTCCAGGGCGGTCATCACCGGAATGAGATTAAAGGTCTGAAAAATATAGCCTATCTTCCGACAGCGCAGCCAGGCAAGTTCGTAGGCATCCAACTGGGCAATATCCACTTCGTCAATGTAAACCCGGCCGCTACTGGGTTTATCAAGACCGCCGATCATATTGAAAAAAGTGGTCTTACCGGAACCGGAAGGGCCCATAATAGAGATGTACTCTCCCCGGTTCACTTCCAGGTCAACACCCCTGAGAACCTTAAGTTCGACACGGCCCAGCATATAGTTTTTTTCAACGCCAATCGTTCGTACCACTACTTCTTTTGGCATACTTCCCCCTATAATCCGCTATTTATACCTCTCTTCTGATCGCTTCCGCCGGTTCTAACCGGGCGGAAAGATAGGTCGGGTAAATAGCACCGATAATGGCGATAGCGGTTCCTAAAAGAACCGAGGCAAATAGGAATTTAAACAATGACAAATAAGGGATATAAGAAAAGATTAACCCTCCGTATTTGAAAAAATACGTAAAGATGATGGATAACGCACCGATCAAACTGCCGGCGATGGAACCGATGAGGCCCTGGAGCGCCGATTCAATCAAAAAGATTTCCATAATGAACCGGTTGAGAGCACCCAAACATTTCATCGTGCCGATTTCCCGGCTTCGCTCGTTTACCGACATTAACATAGCGTTGGTAATACCGACGATACATACCAGCAGGGAAAGACTTACCAGCCAGATACTGCGGGCAAGGGAATCGGAAGCGGTGGCTAACAGATTCATCCGAATCACCTCCGGACCATTTTTAATCAACACATTATTAATAAGGTTGCCGGTAAAGATGGAACTCAAAAATGCCACGCCGAGGAAAACACTTGAGGAAACGATAATTGCCCTTCCAAAACGAATCCGGATATTGCGCACGCTCATCTTGAACGCCTCTTTTTTGGGAAGAACCACCTGCTTGCTGACCTGGTTAGCCATCTTTGCGTCCTTCGGGAGCAACCCCCTTAACCACAAAACCGATGATACCCCGCTGGGCAAGGTTCTTCAGATACAATAAAACACTCTGCCGGCTGTAATCCTGGGAAAGGTTATGCTGTTTTTCAAAACCCTGAATGATTTCAGAAACAGCCAGACCCTTCTGACAGGAACGGTAAACTTCGGCACCCAATTCATCAAGGACCATTTTCTTTTCCCGGGGAACCACCAGAAAAAAAGAGAGCACATTTATCCAGAAAGTTTTCCTTCTCGGGATAACAATGAGCAACTCGTTTTTCCGTTCTTCGGTGCGGGCGGCTTCGTTCACCATAACCTGCGCACCCAGAACCTCCTCCCAGGAAAGGGCCCTCTTTTTCCACATTAGGTTCTTTATCCGGCAACCCCTATATTATGCCCTGCAAACAATATTTTTGTCAATGGTTGACGAAAAAATGCAAATTGGGTTAAGATAAAGGGACAACCCTAAGATGATGGAGAAAAAGAAACGGCCGGATTGGGACAGCTATTTTCTGGAAATCGCTTCTCTGGTGGCTACCCGGTCCACCTGCCGCCGGCGCCGGGTCGGAGCGGTACTGGTCGGCGATAAACGGATATTGACCACCGGATACAACGGCGCTCCCTGCAATCTAAAGCATTGTCTAGACTCAGGCTGTCTCCGGGAAAAGATGAAAATCCCTTCCGGGGAACGTCAGGAGTTGTGCCGGGGTCTACATGCGGAACAGAATGCCGTCATCCAGGCGGCTCTTTACGGTGTCCCCATCGCGGGAAGTACGATGTACGTTACCTGTCAGCCCTGCATCACCTGCGTTAAGATGCTCATCAACTGTAAAATTGCCCGCATCGTAACGCACCATGAATATCCGGACGAATTTGCCCGGAAGATGTTAGCCGAATCCGGCATTAGATACGAAAGAAAATAAAAGGGTGGATAAAAAATGATTTTGTTCGGGAAAAAAGGCTGTTCCCTTTGTGAAGGGTGGAAAAGAAAACTGGACGCTCTTTCCCTTCCTTTCACCTATTATGATACTGAGACGACTGAAGGACTGATGGAAATGGCTTATCACAACGTCGGACGTATTCCCGCCCTGGTAATCGGAGAGACCGCTTTCGAAGAAGTCAACCCTTCTGAAATCACTTCGGAGGAATTGAAGAAGATTTTCGATGGACAATAAGGTATGGGAATTTATCGCTCAGGATGAAGACCTCAAATTAGAACTGGCAAAAAAATTATCGGTCTCCCCCTTTTTAGCCGCACTGTTAATCAACCGGGGCATTAACGAAGTCCGGAACGGACGTTCTTTCCTCCAGCCGGACTGGAAAACCTTGAACGACCCCTTTGACCTGCCCGGGATGGAAGAAGCGGTAATAAGAATCAAAAAAGCCCGGAAAGAAAAAGAACCGGTCTTAATCTACGGTGACTACGATGCCGACGGAGTAACTGCAACCGCGCTTCTTACCCTCTTTTTACGTAAAAAAGGGTGCCCGGTCTTTACCTACCTGCCCCGCCGGATTGAAGAAGGATACGGTCTCCATCTTAATCCGCTGATTGAGGCAAAAAAACAGGGAATAAAACTGGTAATTACGGTGGACTGCGGAACCAGCGCGGGAAGTGTCGTAAAAAAAGCCCGGGAAATCGGATTAGATTTAATCGTAACCGACCACCACCTGCCCGGTGACGACCTGCCGGAAGAAATCCCTCTGGTAAATCCTCATTTAGGATGGAAAGAAGAGATGAAGTCTCTTTCCGGAGTAGGTGTAGCATTTGAACTGGTCCGGGCAATTGCTTCCGATGATGAGTCAATACAGGAATACCTGGACCTGGTGGCGACCGGTACTATTGCCGACCGGGTACCTCTTTTGGGCGAAAGCCGGACCCTTTCTTTTTTGGGTTTAAAAACGTTGCAGGCTCTTAACCGACCGGCCTTTCGTCAATTGTCTGCCCAGGCGGGTCTCCGACCGGAAAGTGTTGATACTTACGCGATAAGTTACATCTTTGGTCCACGTATCAACGCCGCCGGACGAATCTCAGACGCTGATTTGGCTCTCCAGATTTTCCTTACCGAGGACGACAGCGAAAGAATGTCCATTGCGGAAAGATTAGAACGAAACAACCGCGAACGCCAGCGCATAGAAAAAAAAGTTCTCACCGAAGCCTGCCGGGAAATTGAAGAAGGTAATCTGAACGAATGTCCGATAATCATTCTGGGAAAAGAGGACTGGCACCAGGGAATATTAGGCATCGTAGCCGGAAAGATTGCCGAACGCTATAACCGCCCCACTATTGTCTTTACCCTTACAGGGCACGCCGCAAAAGGAAGCGGTCGTTCCATACCGGGATTTAACCTCTTTGAAGCGGTCCAGGCATCCCGTTCTCTTTTAATAAACTATGGCGGTCATCATAAGGCGGTCGGGGTTACTCTCGACCTCCAAAATATGGAAGCCTTCAGGAAATCGCTTATGAATTTTGCGGAGAAAAGGATAACGCCGGAGACCCTGAAGGAAAAAGTTAGAATTGAGGTTTTATTGCCATTGGCGGAAGTTACCCCGGAACTGGTCCGGGAAATGGAGATGCTGGCACCATACGGTCAGGACAACCCGGCGCCGATTTTAGCCAGTTTAAACTTAGAGGTTCAACGATATAGCCAGATAGTGGGCAACAAGCATCTGAAATTATGGCTGCGCGATGAAAAGACTTTCCGGCAGGCGATCGGGTTCGGGTTAAGTAGACTTCAGACTGCGCTGCCGGCTGGTTTACAGGTTGACGCTGCCTATACCTCAAAACTCGCCGTTAACGAAGGCCTATCCCAGATTGAATTAACAATCAAGAGTTTACGGGAGAGCGGTTAACCATAGGGGTAGCTAAGGAAGTTGCCCCTAACCCCCTTTTGTTTAAGGGCCTCTTAATTACTTTCCCGCTCTTCAGACACCGGGAGCAAACCAGAACAGAACCATCTTTTGTCCGGACCTTCTGAAGATTGGCTCCAAAAAATTTCTTGGTCCGGTGGTGAGAATGGCTCAGCAGCATTCCCGGTTTTCTGCTCTTCCCGCAAACGGCACACTTTTTTCCCATATTCTATTCTCCAATAAACTTGAGTAAATTCTGACTGTCTGTATCGTAAGAGTTATATTTGAGACTCAGAATCAGGTAGTTAAGGGCATCTTCCTTATTACCCAACCGGATAGAAAGAAGGGCCAAGTTGTAATATGTCTTGGCAAAGTTGGGACTGACGCGTAAAATATCGTGGTAAACCCTGATGGCGTTTTTGGCATCACCGGCGCTCGCATAAACAAAAGCCATTTTATAAAAAGCCTGCAGGTTAGCCGGGTCCATCTGCACCGCTTTCCGGTAATTTAAGATGGCCTCGGACCAGTTCTCTGCTTCCCGTGCGGCGATGCCTCTTTTATAGTATACCTGTCCCCTTATTTCCTGAAAGAGAACCGCTCCCGAAAAGATACCGCCTAAAATTACGGTTATCCAAACCGCCTCGCTTATTCCTGCCTTCCTCACTTTTGCATTTATCTTCTTTCCTTCACCACCTTTAACCCTTCCGACATCCAGCGACGGTTCCGACACACAAATCCCTAAGAGGAACCAGAAAAGGGATACCACCGAAAAAGTGCGCAAGTTTGTGGAAAAAAATCCATCAAACAAAATGGCTGCGACGCCGCCAAGTAATCCCATGCTAAAGGGCCAGCGGCTGTAATCCAGTCTCCTCCGCTTGAATGACATCCAGAAGATAACCCCTAAGAAAATTACAAAGGTCAGCAAAACCGGAACACCGCATTCCGAACCTAACTCCAGGTACTCACTATGACTGTGGTCAGAAAGGGGTGCGGCAACATCGAAGTTATAGTAACTGTTTGGCCTGAACCGTTGAAAACCCGCTAAAAAAGTACCCGGTCCGAATCCGGACCAGGGCTTCTCTTTGAGCATCGCCGCGCTTCCCTGCCAGAGTGGAAAACGAACGTTCTGGCGGATATAGGGAACCCCCTTTTTAACTCCTAACAGACCTGCGGTAAGCAAACCCAGAATGGCAATTACCCAAAAAACCCGGCGTATTTTTAGACTAAAGCGGGGTAAGAGAAAATCGATAAACCAGACAACCGCCAGGAATAAAAGAGAAAAGAACAGACCGGCCTGGGATGCCTGAGAATCAGCCAGAAAGAGCAAAACAACAAAAAGGATAACGATACAGAATAAAAGGACTGTAAGCACTCGGGAAAGAATAATCCGTCGTTGCGAAGCAGCAAAAGGGGATTTTTTGCCCGTGCCTCCAGTCTTATGTCTCTTGTTTGCCGGCTTCCAATTCAATAAACCGGCGCCGAAAAGAGTTATTGCCAAAGGTAGAATCAAAAGCAGATAGCCCGCAAAGAAATTCTTGTTTCCCAACGGTGTAACTATCGTACCGCGGCCAAAATAATCCTTTAAAGCAATCCCACAGAGAGTGAGTACGGCAAGAAACCAGGCGGTCAACGAAAAAGAAGAAAAAGACATCTGGCTGCCAAGCAAAAAGAGGAAGAAATATATCAGGACATGGGGCAATTCCCGTTGGGTGGCAGCCGGAAACGTAGAAAAAGCAACGGCAACGGTAATGGAGAAAACGAACGCGGTAAAAGATAAAAGAACCGGAAGAGGCAATCTAAAGGACTGACGCCGGATAAGAAAAAAGAGCGCTAAAATACAAACAATAAAATCCACCGCCAGAAGTCTGGCAAGCGTATAGTCGTAGGCACCCCGGAAAGTAAATACACTCAAAAGAAAGAACAAGCCGGCGGTTACTACCCCTTCTATTCTAATCTTCATCTCAAACAGGCGGTCCAATGACCCGGGGTCAATTCGGTCAGAGAAGGGATTCCCTCTTGACAGCGAATATCTCTTTCCGGACACCGGTGGTAAAAAACACAAATGTCTGCCCCCACCCCTGCCTGGTGCATGCAGGGGTAAACTCTTCCTTTTTCCGGATAACCGGGTACGGCAGCCAAAGGACTCCCTTTCTTTTTGGGGTCCGGAAGAGCGGCATAGAGTAATCGGGTGTAAGGATGTAAAGGATGTTCCATAACGTCCCGGGTAAACCCGGTCTCCAGAATTTGACCCGCATACATTATCGCAATCCTTCTGGCTACCTGGGACACCAACGGCAGATTATGACTGATAAAGAGTATCGCCAGACGCATCTCTTCCTGAATCCGGCCCAAAAGGGAAATAATCCCTTGACCGGTTCTGATATCAAGGGAGGCGGTCGGCTCGTCCGCTAAAAGTAACGCGGGTTCCTGACTGAGGGCAATCGCAATCATAATTCGTTGTTTCTCACCGCCGGAAAGCTGATGCGGATAACGGTAAAGAATTGTTTCCGGTTCCTTAAATTCTACCCGGCTAAAGAGGTCACGGACTCTTTCTCTCCATCCTTTCCTTCCCTTGCCTTTCATAGCTTCAGCGACCTGGCAGCCTACCCGGTAAAGAGGGTCCAGGGAAGCGGTGGGATCCTGAAAAACAATCCCTATCCGGCGGCCCCGGATATCAGCCTGTTCCTCCGGCTTATCCAGAATTTCTCTCCCTAAAAATTCAATCCGGCCCTTTTTAACCTTTACGGTTGGAGGCAAAAGTCCCATAATCGCAAGGGTAAGCATAGACTTACCGGCTCCGGATTCGCCGACCAATCCTATTGTTTCTGCAGGCTCGATATTCACATCCACCCCGCGTAAAATCTCTCTTTCTTTCCCTTCTTCGACTGAAGAGAGGTACAGGTCTGAAACCCTTAAAACCATATATGAATAAAAATCTAAACTACCTTTTCTGTCATTCTGAGTGAAACGAAGAATCTATCTTTCAGATTCTTCACTCCCTTACCGATTCAACGGTAAGGATACCCGCGTTCAGAATGACATTGAATGAAGAGTATAGCGTTTTTCTCGGCTTGCGGTCAAATCCCGGTGGGAGGAAGTTATACCTTAATCCAGGCAGATTTTGCTTCGGAAAGCCTTATCTTATCCAGGAGGCGGGCGTTGTAGATACCGTCATAAAAGGAAGGGACTGCCTGACGTTTATCCCGGATACATTCCAGAAAATTTTCCAGGCAATGAATATGTCCCCTGAGCCAGCCGGTACTGAATTTCGGACCCGGAAAAGCATTTGATGGTGCGGGATAACGGCCTACGGTAACCAGCCTCTTAAAGCCGGCTTCCCCGCCCATCGGTTCATCCGGGTCAGCCTGATCATAGAATTCAAGAAAGTTGGGGTCCATTGAATTGAAGCGTAAAGCGCCGCCGGTACCGTAAATTTCAAAACGAACCTCATCCTGGGCACCGGTAGCGACCTTAGAGACTTCAATTACGCCGACACTTCCATTCTTCATCTTAACGTTGATAATCGCTAAATCTTCCGCTTCCACAGACTTCCGTTTTCCTTCTTTCGTGGGACGTTCCGGATAAAGTATCCGGCTAAAACCAAGTACCTGTTCCATCTCACCTGAGAAAAAACAGGCTAAGTCAACCGCGTGGCTTCCCAAATCGGTCAGCACTCCTCCACCCATCTCCTTCTCCTGTTTCCAGCCCATCGTCTTTTTGGGGTCCACACTTCCGGAGTGGTAATAGGAGATACGGAAAGAGATGGGCTGTCCCAGAGAGCCCTGGTCAATCAAAACCTTCGCTTTCAGGGTAGCCGGGTAAAAACGGAGATGAAAGGTAACTTGATGGACACCGGAATATCTTTTCAAAACCTGTTCCACTTCCCCGGCTTCAACACTGCTGCAAACCAGAGGTTTATCACAATAGATATGCTTTCCCGTTGCTATTGTTGCCAAAACCTGGTCCCGGTGAAAGATATTCGGCGAACAGATATTGACAATATCAATCTCCGGGTGTTCCACCAATTGTCGAAAATCGTCGGTGGCAAATTCAAATCCAAACTCTTCTTTTGCTCTCCGGGCTGTTTCGGCATGGCCGGTGCAAACACCAAAGAGCCTGGTCTTCAGCGGAACCGGCTGGTAATAAAATTTAAGGTTCTGGTAGGCATAGGCATGAACCTTGCCGATAAATCCAAAACCAATTATCCCCACATTATATATCTTTCCCATAATATTCTTTCAAAAACTCCGCCAGATTATCTATTATCGCCTGACAGCACTTTTCACCGGTGTCCCGGCTGGTGCAGGGAAATAAATAGACATTTTTATATCCTCCCGATTCTTTTATCGACAAAGATACTATCTTTTGGTTCACAGGGTTTGGAAACCTCAAGGATTAAAGCCGGACCATCAGATGCGGTAAAGGTATGGACCACCCCTGGTGACATTGCGTAACAATCACCCGGAGCCATCTCAAGACTTTTCCTGCCCGCATTCATCCGGACTCTACCTTTCACGATATAAAAGGTCTCGTGTTTCTTTTTGTGGTGGTGAGCCGGACAGGTCTGGCGGTCAAAAAGGAAAAGAAACTTACCGCAATAACCGTTTTTTGTCTCGTTAGCCACCCAGAACTCAATTTCGCCCGTTTGGTAGAAATCTCCCAGACCAAAGTCCATCGCCAATACCACCTCTTCCGGCATCGCAAGTCCCCATTCTCCGATTATTCTTTTGGCTCTGGTAACAACCGCTTCTTTTTCCGCAATTTCTCTGACCCATTTAATCTTCATCTTAGGGGTTGCCCCTTATATCCATATCTTTAAAGTAAGAACCTGCCAGGGTCTTACCCTTAAATTGACCACCCTCTTCTTCACCTCTACCCTCCCCTTGACCTCCTCACCCAACAGATTTATCGGAATTGCCCGCCGGGCCAAAAAAGGAAGTGTTAATCTCCCCTGACTTGCTCTTCCACCGGTCTCATAAAAACGGCAGATAAAATGGTCATCTTCCCGGTAAAATGCGGTCAGGATTAAATTGTCCGGTTTTAACGTAAGGAACGAGTGGTATGGCAAATATCTTTTATTCGTTTTTTGGTTGGACCCTCCAGAATAAATTACCGACGGTTCTGAGCGGATAACCTCCGCTTCTTGATATACCTTACCTTTTTTCCAATCTCCGGAATGAAAATAGAGATAATCGGTAAAGGTATGTTCACCGATTGCCTTCCTCTGGTAATTAACGTACTTTTCCCAGCCGGACTGGTCCAGGATACCATTTACCAGAATCTGGCCCAGGCTGAGAGTTTCCCGGTCAAAAAGGAAGTAACGGTCACCGTCTTTACTGATAAGCGCCATACCTTTAAAGCCATCCGTATAATCTACAAAACTTTTGGCAAAGAACATCCCTGTTCTTAATCTTTCGATGTTATCCCAGTTTAAACCCGGCATATCTCCATACGGTTCGGCGTCAATCTTCTTTTCTTCCACCCCAAAAGGAATATCACCAAATATCTTACCATTCTTGAAAGGTAACGGATTAAACAACGCCAGAAATCCGTCCATACCCTGCCAGTCTATCCGAGTCTTAAACTCAACCAGCGGTCTATCGGTAAAAATGGAGATATCCTGACTAATCGGGTGATGTCCGGATTTACCTTCCCGGCGGTAAGTAGACCTAAGGGGCCCTTCCGTAACAACCCGGCCGGAAAACCATTCGGGTTGGCTCCTCTTACGGATTTTACCCACGTGCAAAATACCCGAAGGGTCAACCTCAAAGAGAATTGGCTGACCAAAAGAGATTCCAGAACTTGCGGTATAACTATTCCCGATTATTTTCTCCTCAACCCGGACCAATTCCTGAGCCTGGAATTTCAGTCTAAGACTCCGGTTCTCCAATCCAATCCCGTTAGCCTGTTTCCATGCTTTCGTTTCGTCTTTTTCCCTCCCGGAGGCTCTTTTCCCTGGCACCATCCTCACTATATTATAACCGACCGCCGGCAAATCAACTTCCGCCAGTACTTCCGCTTCAAACCCGCAGAGCCGGTCAGACACCTGACAGGGAATCTCCTTGCCCCTCCCGTCTTTAAGCTTAAACGAACCGGGAAGTTTTACCGGTGAGGCGATTAAAAAGGAGACCTGTCGTCTTGTGGCAAACGGAAGGTGGTTGAAGACCAGGCAGACCGTATCCTCAGGAAAGGAAACTTCCTGACTTAATCTCTGAATTGCCGTATCCCTTATCTGCTCCGCGTGATATTTTGTGTTAATTGCCAGAGAGTAGATTTCATCAAAGTCATTCTGAAATAGCCACTGGGTGGCGTGGCTGCAGACGATAAACAACTTTTCCCAGAGGTTTTGAAATAATGTGTCATTGCGGGCAATCCCACTCCACGTTTCCGCTTCCCGTAAAGACCGGTCAATCTCAGACCTTAACCGCCACAGTCCTCTACTCCCGCCAAAAGCAGCGTTGTAGCAGACATCACAGGGGTCAAGTGTCCCGGAAACTTCCGGCATCCGCTCTTTTTCAATCGCCTGAAAGTATTCTAACGGCGTTCCAAACGAAATAGAACCGCCTCTTTTCTTTCGCCACTCCGGAAAAAGTTCAAATACGGGAATTTCGAAATCAGTATAGGGTGTTCTCAGGGGACGGCAGTCATCCGTACCCTGACTTAGCCATCGGACACCGGTCGGGGAAAGTTCCGCGGCATAGTCAACCTCTTTTTGGAAATTCTTAAATATTGCTTTATGGTACCCTAAACCAGAATAGGAACCGCGGCTGGTAATAATCTTACTGCCGTCCAGACCTCTCCAGACAAATTCCAGAGGAACCTTTTTGGCCGAAAGAGCGGCAAACGGCCGCCAGAACCGAAAGTATTTATAACCAGCCAACGTCAGAATTTGAGGCAACTGCGGATGTCCCACCGCCACATCAACAGTGTCCGCATGAACCGATAAATCCACTCCGGGAAAGAGTTCTTGAAAGCGTTCCCGTCCCAGAATCAGATTCCGGATAAAAGTCTCCTCGCCTACCATATTGGTCCGTACATTGGCAAACCCGCCGCAGACACCAACCTTACCCTCTTCAATTCGCCTCTTCAACTCGGGAATCCGTTCCGGTGAGTATTTCAAAAAAGGCTTCAATTCACAGATATAATTATCAAGATACCAGCGGAATTCCGGGTGTTTTTTGATTAAGTCCAGGACTTCGTTAAAGACCAGGTCGTAACGCTTCTCATGCCACAACCTGGTATGGGTCCAGGCCCAGTCCGCATGGCAGTACGGCACGACAAATATCTTTTTAGACTTCAGCATCCGCTCTCTTTCATGAAAAATAAACCCTGGATACCCCGTGCGGCAGCACGGGGAGGAAAGGGTTTCCTTTTGGAGTTGTTTTGCAATCAAAATTGTAGGGGTCGGATTTATCCGACCCGCGGGCTTGATAAATCAAGCCCCTACCT
>JAZDPL010000046.1:0-50194 GCA_043797665.1 Candidatus Omnitrophota bacterium | reverse complement strand
GGTGATATGGGAATCGGGAATACCACTACCGCGACTGCGGTTACCGTCGCTTTTGGTTTTGACATTGACAAGGTCCTGGATATCGGGACCGGTATTGATGAGGAAGGGCTGAAGAAAAAACGTGAAGCGGTTTTAAAGGCTCTCGCTTTTAATAAACCCGCTCCGGACGACCCGATAGACGTTCTGGCAAAGGTCGGTTCCTTCTGCTTCGGCGAGATTGCGGGTTTAATTCTGTGTGCCGGGGAAAAGGGTATTCCCGTAATTCTGGACGGATTTCCGACCACTGCCGCGGCCTTATTGGCCTGGAAGTTAGACCCGTCCATCACCAATTTCCTTTTTGCCGGTCATCTCTCTGCGGTCAGGGGTCATCAGGTTTTGTTAGACGCCCTGAAACTCAAGCCGATTCTTAAACTTCAGATGAGACTGGGTGAAGGAACCGGCGGTGTTTTAGCGACAACGATTATTGAGGCGGCGATTAAGATGGCTGTAGAAATGGCAACCTTTGAAGAAGCGGGTGTAAGTCGGGGGAAAGAATAGGTCTCCCGTCAGCCAGCTTCCTTGTCCGGAACGCTCGTTAACTCCCAGCGAGAGTTAACTCCCTATCCAATTCAATGGATAGGGTACCCGTGCTCGGCGTTCCGCCTGGCTCTTCCGGCTTTGCCGGAAACCATGCCCGCTGCGGCTCCACGACGTCCGTCCAAGTAACTGGCTGACGGGAGACAGCATTCTTGTTGGTAGGTTGTGGTATAGGGAGAAATGAGAAATGGAGATGTGGCGTAAGATTAGGTTAGCGTTTGCGCTTTTGAGCCGGATTCCGATAAGGGCCTCGGGAGACCTTAAGGGGTTGCCCCCTAATGAGGCGGTCCCTTTCTTTGTCCTGGTTGGCTACGCGGTGGGATTAACTTACTGGATTCTTTTACACCTGACCCGGATCCTTCATCTATTTCCGCCGGTTGCCATATTACTCGTAATGGCGGTTGTCTACTATCTCTTCGACCTTTTTCACTTTGACGGTCTTCTTGATACCCTGGATGGATTCTTGTGCCAGAAGAACCGGGAGGAACGTTTACGGATAATGAAGAAAGGCAACGTCGGTCCTTTCGGATTCTTTTACGGCTTCATCTTTCTTTTAGCCCAGTTCTACCTTTTGAGCAGTCTTGCCGTTAATCCCTGGCTTCTCTTTCTAACTGGACCGTTTTCCCGGTGGTCACTGGTCTTACTTTTGAGCTTTTCCCGGCCGGCCAAAGAAGAGGGTCTGGCGGTCATCTGCTATCCGGTTCTGCCCCGGGCGTTCTTCTGGGCAACCGTAACCCTTTTGCCGGTAATTATCTTTATGCCTCTTCTGTCCGCGATTGCGTTGTTCAGTACCATTGTTATTACACTTCTGGTACGAAACGCATCCGGCCGGATTATTGGCGGAGTAACCGGTGATGTACTGGGTGCTCTCTGCCTGCTTTCGGAATTAGCGGTCCTTTTTGGATTTTCAATTCTTATTAACTTTAAGGGGTTGGCCTTTTGAATCTTAGGGGTTGTAACATAATAAAGTTGACTATTTGCCAGAGGCGATTTTGGAGCGAGACAAGGAACGAAGAAGATTGCGTAGTCACTGTACTACGCAAGCGATGAGTGACGCAGTCGCAGCCCAAAACGGCCTGGTCCTTCGGAGAGTCCCATTTTTGGGTCATTGCGTCGTTGCTCCTCGGTTATGTGCCACAGTGGGCACAGAACTTTTGTCGCGCCTTGCACTGACCTCAAATCCGGGACTCCAAATAGTCAACTTTATTATGTTACAACCCCTTAGTCCGGTCTGGCTGGTCCCGGTCTCTTTTCTGGCGGACTTGCTCTTCGGAGACCCGGAAGGTTTCCCCCATCCGGTGCGGGGAATCGGGAAGATGATTTTTGTTCTGGAACGTAAATTATTGGGAACACAGAAAGAAAAAAGAAAACGGATAAACGGAGTTTTTCTCTTCTTTCTGGTAACCGGAACCGTTGGTTCCGGCACTTATCTGGCATTGAAACTCAGCGCTAAATTACATCCGTTGTTGGGAACCTTATGCTGGATATATTTCGGCTATACCGCGTTAGCGATTAAAGACCTGTCAGTGAAAGCAGGAGCGGTTCGGAAGAAGTTGGAAACAGGGTCTATCAATGAAGCCCGGCAGGAACTTTCCAGGATTGTGGGCCGGGATACGGAGTCTTTGGACCGAGAGCAGATAATAACCGCAACGGTGGAGAGTATAGCGGAAAGTACCAACGACGGAATCGTCGCCCCGCTTTTTTATCTTTTTATTGCCGGACCGGTTGGGGCGATGGTCTATAAAGCGGTCAATACCCTGGATTCGATGGTGGGTCATCAGGATGAGAAATACCGTGAATTCGGCTGGTTTTCCGCCCGGGCCGATGATGTCGCCAACTTTATTCCGGCCAGGATTTCCGGATTTATTATCGCTGTCTCCGCCTTTGTGGCTCAAGGCAATATTCTATATTCTCTGCGGATAACCTTTCGGGATGGACCGAAACATTCTTCACCCAACAGCGGCATTTCTGAAGCCGCGATGGCCGGTGCCCTGGGAATAAGTCTGGGTGGACCGGCCTGGTACGCCGGTGAGTTCTCTCCGCGCCCTTATCTCGGTGAGACGAGGAGAACCGTCACGGCCGAACGGATAAGAGAGGCGCTGGACATCAGTCTGTTTGCCTCATTCCTGGCGCTTATTCTGGGAATACTGATACAAACGCATTAAGTTAATTGACACCAATAACCGTAGGGGCTTGATCCCTGTTTAACCCATACAGGGACATGTTTATCAAGCCCGCGGGGCGGATGAATCCGCCCCCTACTATATGGCACAATTTAACTTTGTTCACGGCGGCAGGCTCTATGAGTCTGAAGAGAGGACCGGCAGGAAGATGGTTGATTTCAGCGCCAGTATCAACCCCTTGGGCTTGCCTTACCGGGTAAGAGAAGATCTGTTTCAGGATTGGAAGAGAATTCTCCATTATCCTGACCCGGAAGGTATTGGTCTGATGAAGAAAATAAGTCAGTACTGGGAGATACCTCCTGAGAACATTATTTTGGGCAACGGTTCAAACGAACTTATTTATCTGGTAATTTCCACCTTCAGGCCGGGAAGCGTCCTTATCCCGGTACCCACCTTTTCCGAATACGAGAGGGCGGTGAGAGCCAACGACGGAAGACCGGTCTTCTTTAAACTCAGCGAAAAAGAAGGGTTCACCCTGAATCTTGAAAAGGCTTGTGATTATGGGACCGATGCGATTTTCATCTGTAATCCCAACAATCCCACCGGTAACCTTCTTCTGACCGACCAGCAGGAATTTACACCCCTCATTAATTCAAGATGTAGGGGCTTGATTCATCAAGCCCGCCCCGTAAAAGGCGATAGCCTCCTATACGGGGCCCGCGGGTCGGATAAATCCGACCCCTACCTTGGTGGATTTAACCTGTCTCAAAGACTGGTCGTTATTGATGAGGCTTTTATGGATTTTCTGCCGGACCAGGAGAAGTACACCTTCTTGCGGAAAGCGATAGACCGCAAGAACCTCATTGTTCTCAGAAGTTTTACCAAATTTTTTGCCTTAGCCGGTCTTCGCTTGGGTTACCTGGTTGCCCACCGGGACAGGGTAGGTGATTTACGGAAAAAGTTATCGCCCTGGAACGTAAACGCTCTGGCGCTTCGGGCCGGAGAATTGATGCTTACCCAAAAAGGATACGCTCACGAGACGTACCGGCTCATAGCCGGAGAAAGGGAATTTCTGTCCCGGGAGATATCCCGGATAAAAGGTCTGCGTCCTTTTCCCTCCGCGGCAAACTTCATCCTGGTGAAGATTGCTCTTCCCGGAATTACTTCCACCCGTTTAACTGCCGGGTTAGGTAAGGCCGGTCTTCTGGTAAGAGACTGCGCCAATTTCCGGAATTCAGGCAATAAATTCATCCGTATTGCGGTGCGAACGCGCCGGGAAAACGAATTGCTGGTCACTACCTTGAATAAGATAATGGGCAAATACATCTGAAATTTCTAAAGAAGTCTTTATTGTTGTCATTCTACGGGTTCCCTTACCGTTGAATCGGTAAGGGGGCAAAGCCGAAGAATCTATGAGAATAAGAGCTGAAGCGATACAATTTTGCGGGACGGGGTCCGGCGTAGGTAAGAGCGTAATAGTTACCGGGCTGTGCCGGATTTTTTTGCAGGATGGTTACCGGGTCTGTCCTTTTAAGGCCCAGAATATGTCCTTGAATTCTTTTGTAACAAAAGACGGAGGCGAGATGGGCCGTGCTCAGGCAAACCAGGCGCAGGCATGCAAAATCAAACCGACGGTGGATATGAATCCGGTTTTAATCAAACCCACCAGCGACGTGGGGGCTCAGATAATCGTCCGGGGGAAACCCTGCGGAAACATGCAGGCGGTAGAATATATAAAGCATAAAAAAAACCTTAAAAAAGTAGTAAGGGAATCTTTCCGGAGTTTGAGCCAAAAATATGACATTGTTGTAATTGAAGGGGCGGGCAGTCCGGCGGAGATAAACCTGAAGAAGCATGATATTGTAAATATGAAAATGGCCGAGTATGCCAGGGCACCGGTAATTCTGGTCGGTGATATTGATAAGGGCGGGGTTTTTGCCTGGATTGTCGGAACATTAGAATTGTTAACAAAAAAAGAGAGGAAGATGGTTAAAGGTATTATCATAAATAAGTTCCGGGGAGATAAATCTCTGCTTTCACCGGCCATAAAATTTTTGGAAAGGCGCCTGGGCATTAAAGTCTTAGGTGTCGTTCCCTATTTTAAAGATATCAAGATACCCGAAGAAGATTCCGTTTCTCTTGAGGAAATCCCCCACAATCCCCCTTTGCCCATCCGAGGGCAAGGGAACCCGCCTTTTGCAAAGGGGGAGAAGGGGGATTGTGGAAAACTGATAGACGTAGCCGTGATTAATCTGCCTCACATCTCCAATTTCACGGATTTTGATGCCTTGGAAAAAGAAAATGACGTGGTCTTGCGATATATAAGGAAACCGGAAGAACTCCGGTGTCCGGATTTAATAATCATACCGGGCACAAAAAACACCTGTTCTGACCTGAAATATCTTAAAATTTCCGGGCTGGCAGGCAAGATAATTTCCCTTACCAATTCGCATCCTTTAACGTCTATATTAGGAATTTGCGGGGGATACCAGATGCTCGGTAATAAGATATCCGACAGACACCGCCTGGAATCAAACGGTGAAGAAATGGAAGGTTTAGGACTATTGCCAATCCATACCTACCTGGAAAAAGAAAAGGTACTGACCCAGGTAAGAGCGAAAGAGATAACCTCAGGGATGGAGATTTCCGGATACGAGATTCATCACGGTGTTTCTAAGTGCCGGGATATGGGAAAACATAAACATCTTTTTGAGATTGTTGAGCGTAAAGGAAAAAAAGACCGGTATTTTGACGGATTACGCCGGGAAGATAACCGTGTTTTAGGCACATACATTCACGGACTGTTTGACAGCGATACGTTCCGGAGGGGGTTTTTAAACAGGATAAGACAGAAGAAAGGTTGGCTTACGCTACCCGGGAATTCGTTTTTTAATCCCGACAAGGAATTTGACAAACTGGCCAGACTCCTGAGAGAAAACATCAACATGGGATTGTTATACGAGATACTATTTAAATAAATTTACATAAGAATTGTGTAGGGGCTCAATTTATTGAGCCCGCGGGTCGGATAAATCCGACCCCTACAAATTAATTTTCGTAGGGCGCCATGAATGGCGCCCCTACTGGAGGATACGGATGGGAATGAAAGCGTTTGTTTCCTGGAGCGGCGGAAAAGATACATCGTTAGCCCTTTATAAGGCAAAGAAGATTCATAATCTTGAAGTTAAATATCTTCTGAATATGGTTTCGGAAGATGGTATGCGTTCCCGTTCTCACGGACTTGGTTCGGAATTGCTGAAGATACAGGCACAAGCAATGGGCATTCCCATTGTTCAGAGAAAGACTACCCGGCAGGACTACGAAGAAGAGTTCAAAAAAGCGGTTGCATCTTTTGTGAAGGAAGGAGTCCGGGCAGGTGTTTTCGGCGACATTGACTTCCAGGAACACCGTGATTGGATAGAGAGGGTTTGTAAGGAAGTAGGCATAAAGCCGATATTGCCCTTGTGGAAAGAGAAGAGAGAAGATTTACTTAAAGAATTTATTGATGTAGGTTTCCGGGCGACAGTGGTGACTACTCAGGCCGGTCTTTTAGGCAAAGAATGGCTGGGCCGGGAGGTAAACCAGAAGTTCGTTGAAGACCTCAGGCTTTCAGACAACGTTGACCTCTGCGGTGAGAAGGGCGAATACCATACCTTTGTCTATGATGGCCCTATGTTTAAGAAACGAATTGAAATAACAAAAAGTGCGCCGAGATATAAAAAAAAGCGTTGGTTTCTGGATATATTGAAATGGAGGATTGTTTGAGACCACCAGTCACGGTTATTTGTGCTCTTGTGCTCTTGTGTACCGGTCTTTCCGGGTATACTCAGGATTATCCTCAAAGAATAATCTCTTTAGGTCCGGCTATAACCAAAGGACTATATCTTTTGGGGGTGGAGGATAAACTGATAGCCAACACCATATATTGCATTAGCCCTCCGGAAGCAAGGAAGAAAGAGAAGATTGGTAATGTAGTAAAGGTGAATATAGAAAGGATATTAAGTCTTGAGCCCGACGTAGTCTTAGCCACATCCTTAACCGCGCCTGAAGCAAAAGAAAAATTAAAAAGTTTAGGAATAAAGGTGATTACTTTTCCGGCACCAAAAGATTTCAGTCAAATGTGTGAACAATTCCTGGAATTGGGTAAACTTGTCGGTAAAGAAAGAAGGGCGCAAGAGATTTTAAGGGATGCGGAAAACAGAGTAGATTCCGTCAAGGGAAAAGTTAAAGGTTTGCCTAAATCCAAAGTCCTCATTCAGGTGGGAACAAAACCGTTGGTTGCAGCAACGGGTCGTTATTTTGTTAGTGATTATATTGAACTTGCCGGCGGAGTAAATGTTGCTAAAAATGCCAGGGAAGGTATCTACTCAAGAGAACAGGTCTTAAAGGCGAATCCGGATGTAATAATCATTACCACCATGGGTATTGCCGCCGAAGAAGAAAAAAAGGTTTGGGAGGAATATAAGACACTGACCGCGGTAAAGAAAGACCGGATTTATATCATGGATACTGAGAATCTCACAAGTCCTACACCACCGGCTTTTGCCAGGACATTAGAAGAGATTGCTCATATTTTACATCCAGAACTAAGCCCCTAAGATGAGAAGGAAAATTATTCGCTGGGTAATCTGGATAGTAGTTTTGGGTAGCCTGTTTCTGGGAATCTCTCTTTTTTCTTTATGTGTAGGTTCAGTGAATATATCGTTGAAGAAGATTTTGGGAGTGCTTCTTGAAGGCAGAGGTACTACGGAATACAGCATTCTTTTTGATATCCGTCTACCCCGCATTATCCTGGGGTTTGCCATAGGAGGAGCACTGAGTATAGCCGGTGTTATCCTGCAAGGAATGTTCCGTAATCCTCTGGTTGAACCATATACTCTGGGCATTTCAGGTGGAGCAGCCCTGGGTGTATCTTTAAATATTGTCTTAAGATCTAATCATATATTGGGTCTTTTTTCTTTACCTCTTTCTGGTTTTCTGGGAGCCGGTTTAGTTATTTTTCTGGTATATTTTTTAAGCACAAGGAGAGGTGTATTGAAGATTCAGGGACTGCTTCTTACCGGAGTGATGCTCAGTTTTATCGCCTCATCTTTGATTATGCTCATTATGGCTGTTTCCCGGGTGGAAGACCTGCACGGGATTATTTTCTGGATAATGGGCTCGTTAGAAGAGCCAAACTGGTTTCTTATAAAGTTGGCAGTTATAGTTTCTATCTTGGGACTGATTGTTTCTTATCAGTTCTGTTTGACCCTTAATGCTTTTTCTTTGGGAGAAGAAGAAGCGTTACACCTGGGTATAAATACAGAAAGAACCAAGCGGATGCTCTTTATTCTTGCTTCTATCCTTACCGGTTGTAGCGTATCCATAGCCGGAATAATCGGTTTTGTGGGACTGGTTGTTCCCCATTTTGTGCGGATGTTAGTAGGCGGAGACCATCGGATTCTTTTAGTAAGTTCTTTCCTTTGCGGAGCAGGTTTTTTAATCTTCTGTGATACCCTGGCAAGGACAATTATTTCACCTTTAGAGTTACCGGTAGGAGTGATTACCGGTATACTGGGAGGTTCTCTTTTTGTTTATGCTTTGAGTAAGAAGCAGGTTATACTGGGAGAGAAATAATGCTTGCAGTAAAAGACCTGACCTGCGGATACGATGTAAAGTTTTTCCTGAAGGATATTAATTTCCGGATAGCTCCCGGAGAGCTGGTAGGAATCATCGGACCCAACGGCTCAGGAAAGACCACGCTTCTTCGGGCAATAACCCGAATCCTTAAACCCAGGAAAGGGTCTATTATCCTGGAAGGGAAAAATATATGGCAGATGGGATTCCAGGAATTGGCAAGGAAGATAGCGGTAGTTTCTCAAGGTTTTGAAACCGGTCTTATGACCGTAGAAGAATTTGTCCTTTTGGGGAGGATTCCCCATTATGAGAAATTCCAATTTCTGGAGACAAAGAAGGATATAGAAATTGCTGAAAAGTGTATGACCTTAACGGATACCTTTAAACTTAAAGACCAATTTATGGGAGAAATAAGCGGAGGAGAAAGGCAGTTAGCTTTAATCAGCCGTGTTTTAGCCCAGGAACCCAAATTGATTTTATTGGATGAACCTACCGCCCATCTGGATATAACTCATCAGGTAGGAATCCTGGACCTGATAAAAAGATTAAACAGAGAATTTGGACTAACCGTAATTATGGTTTTGCATGACCTCAATTTAGCCAGTGAATATTGTCGTAGACTGATTCTTATTAATGAGGGACGGATACACCGGATTGGACAACCCGAAGAAGTGTTGGATTATAGGATTATTGAAGAAGTTTATAAAACAGTGGTGATTGTGGAGAAAAACCCTCTTTCTTCCAAGCCTTATATATTAATAGTTTCGGAGGAAGTAAGAAAAAAAGGGGTGAACGATGAAGGAACCGGAAGGTCTGATTCAGGTTTATACCGGTGATGGTAAGGGTAAGACGACCGCAGCGGTGGGGCTTGCGGTGAGGGCGGTCGGACAGGGTCTTAAGGTTTGTTATCTTTCTTTTTTTAAAGAGCCTGCTAAATGGGGATATGGAGAACACCGGGTTTTGAAGAAATTAGGAGTAGCCACTTTCGGTTTTGCCGATAAACACCCGCATTTTTACAGAAAGGTAAGTAAAGAGGAGGTTCGCCGGGAATGCATGAAAGCGATGGAATTCATCCGGAAGATTTACCGGGAGAAGAAATACGACATCCTTATCCTGGATGAAGTGCTGGTATCTTTACGCGACGGATTTCTGGAGGAGAAAGAGGTTCTGGATATCCTGGACCTCAAACCGAAGGACCTGGAATTGGTCTTAACCGGCAGAGGCGCCACAAAAAAGATAGTTAAAAAGGCGGATTTAGTGAGTGAAATAAAAAAGGTAAAACATCCGTATGATTCAGGAATCAAGGGAAGAAAAGGGATCGAATATTAAGGGGCTGTCGCGGAATAAAGTTGACTATTTGCCAGAGGAGATTTTGGAGCGAGACAAGGAGCGAAGAAGATGGCGTACCCTCTGTGGTACGGAAGCAATGAGCGACGCAGTCGTAGCCCAAAAGCGACCTGGCCCTTCGGGGTGTCCCATTTTTGGGTCATTGCGGCGTTGCTCCTCGGCTATGTGCCACAGTGGGCACAGAACCTTTGTCGCGCCTTGCACTGACCTCAAATCTGGGACTCCAAATAGTCAACTTTATCCTGTGACAACCCCTAAAGGATTTACCCTGCTGGAATTATTGGTGGTGATAGGCATTATTACTATTTTAGCCTCGTTGTTGATGCCGGCACTGTCTAAAGCCAGGGAAAAAGCCAGAGGGGCAAGGTGTCTTTCAAACTTAAGACAATTAGGCATGGCATTCTTTATGTATGCTGCGGACCACGACGACTATTTTCCGCCTGCATACTACAAAGCGGATGCTTCGGGGAATGCCATTAGATGGGATGTGGCTTACAATCAAACAACCCAGATTATAACCGGTCCCGGCATTATATCTCCCTATTGCCCCCGGGGTGAAGTTTATAAATGCCCTACTTTTAATGGTGTGGAATCTATGGCCGGCGCATCTTATACCGGATATGCTTATAACACTTCCTATATCGGAGTGTCTCCTGCTGAAGAGGCATCTCTCAATAGAAATTGTGCTAAAATTGTCAAGATAAGGAATCCTGCCGAAACAGCCCTTGTGACAGATTATGCCTATTGGAGTAACAGTAAACAGGGGATTTATCCTGCCTCCTATCTGCGGGCACCGAGTGACCCAAAAATCCACTCTTTTGGTGAAGGTGGTATTCATTTCAGGCATAACTTAACCGCAAATGTTGCTTACTGTGATGGACATGCAGCCATTGTAATCAAGGGGTATAACATCAATCCTAATTCTACCCCGGAACTGGGTTATCTCTCTTCAGACGACAGCGCCTACGATTTAGAATAAGGTAGCATTGACTAAAAACAATATCTGAATTAGAATATAGATGTGGAAAAGAAGAGCCTGAAGTTTGAAGACGCGCTGAAACGGTTAGAAGAGATTGTCGCCAAACTGGAAACGGGCAACCTCCCTCTGGACGAATCCCTGAAACTATTTGAAGAAGGCGTAACCCTGGTCCGGTTCAGTAACGAAAAACTGACCGAAGCCCAGCAAAAAGTAGCCTTGCTCCTTAAAGACCAGGAAGGCAACATTACCGGCAGCCAACCTTTCGGTACCAGCGACGAAGAATCGTAACCTTTCCTTTTGCAGTAAATCATCAGTGAACGCCGTTAGCAAGGTAGGGGCTTGATTCATCAAGCCCGCGTATTCGGGTCGGATGAATCCGACCCCTACATTTTTTGCCTAATATAACGGTGAAATCCCACCTTAGATGGAAGAGAAGATTGTCATTCGGGGGGCGAAGGAACACAACCTGAAGAACATTAATCTGGACCTGCCCCGCAACAAATTGATTGTAATCACCGGGATATCCGGAAGCGGCAAGTCCTCGTTAGCTTTTGATACCCTGTATGCGGAAGGTCAACGCCGGTACATTGAAAGCCTTTCCGCTTATGCCCGGCAGTTTTTGGAGCAACTCCAGAAACCCGACGTGGACCATATCTGGGGATTACCGCCGGCCATTGCCATTGAGCAGAGGCGGGCGAGTGCCAACCCCCGGTCTACGGTCGCGACGATTACCGAGATTTACGACTATCTGAGATTACTCTTCAGCCGGGTGGGGGTTCCCCATTGTCCGAAGTGCGGGAAGGAAATCAGCCGTCAGACCGTCCAGGAGATTACCGATAGGATTTTAGGCTTGCCCAAAGGAACTCCGGTTCAAATTCTGGCACCTTTAGTCCGCGGCCGCAAGGGGGAATATCAGGAAGTTTTCTCCCAGATTGCCAAGGCGGGTTTTTTGCGGGTCCGGGTGGACGGCAAATTTTACGAGGTTAACCAGGAGATAAAACTGGGTCGGTATAAGATTCACCGTATTGATGTTCTGGTTGACGATTTAGTCGTTTCTCCTTCGGAAAAACAGAGGATTACCGAATCGGTGGAGACCGCGGTAAAATTGGGTAAAGGTTTAATGAAACTAGGGGACGTTCTCTTTTCCGAGCGGTACGCCTGTGCCAGGTGCGGAGCCAGTTTTGAAGAATTCACCCCCCGGATGTTTTCCTTCAATAGTCCCTACGGCGCCTGTTCTACCTGTAAGGGATTAGGCACTCAGATTGTCTTTGACCCGGACCTGGTGATTCCGGATAAGCGCAAGACTTTCCGGGAAGGCGCGATTAAACCCTGGCAGGAACCGGGTGGCAAGGGGTTGTTCTTCTACTACCGGCGGCTTTTGCGCAGACTGGCTAATAAGATGGGTTTTTCTGCCGATGACCGTTTTTGTGACCTGACCGAAAACCAGAAACGAGTATTGTTTTACGGAAGCGAAGAATATGACTTTGAAGGCGTTATCCATAATCTGAAAAGACGTTACCTGGAGACGGAAAGCGAATACCGGAGAGAGGACTTAGCCCGTTATATGCAGGAGGTTTCCTGCCCGGAATGTAATGGAGCACGTCTGAAACCCGAATCCCTGGCGGTATCGGTCGGCAATAAAAATATCTGGGAGGTCTGCCGCCTGTCAATAGAATCCGCACAGGATTTCTTTTCCAATCTGAAATTAGACGCACGACGAAAATTAATCAGTAACCAGATTATCAAAGAGATAAGAAACCGGCTCCAGTTCTTGGTTTCCGTGGGTTTAGACTACCTGACCTTAGATCGGATCGGCCATACCCTTTCCGGAGGGGAGGGCGAGCGGATTCGTCTGGCAACCCAGGTGGGCAGCGGACTGGTCGGAGTTCTCTACATTCTGGACGAACCCAGCATCGGACTTCATCAGAGGGACAACCGAAAGTTGTTAGCCACCTTAAAAGAACTCCGTGATTTAGGCAACACGGTTGTGGTGATTGAGCATGACGAGACCACGATTCGGAGCGCGGAATACGTGGTTGATTTGGGACCCGGCGCGGGAATTCACGGTGGAAAAGTGGTGGCAGCAGGTCCGCTTTCCGCGATTCTGTCCACCCCGGATTCCCTTACCGGTAAATATCTTAAAGGCGAACTGAAGATTCCGGTCCCCAAAAAACGGCGACCGTTTACCCGGGAAAAGTATCTTGAGGTCAAAGGAGCGGCAGAATTTAATCTCAAGGCAATCAACGTAAAAATCCCCTTGGGCGTTTTTGTTTGTATTACCGGTGTTTCCGGTTCCGGTAAGAGTACCTTAGTGGATGAAATTTTACACAAAGGTCTGCGCCGGCTTCTTTACGGAAGCAGGGAAAGACCCGGAAAACATAAGGAGATAGTCAACTATAATCTGATTGACAAGGTAATTGAAGTTGATCAGTCTCCGATTGGCCGGACCCCGCGCAGTAACCCGGCCACCTATACCAACCTCTTTACCTACATCCGGGACCTTTTCACCCGGCTCCCGGAATCACGTCTGCGTGGCTACACTCCGGGCAGATTCAGTTTTAACGTCCGGGGCGGCCGCTGCGAAGCCTGTGAGGGAGACGGAATAACCAAGATTGAAATGCACTTTTTGACGGATATCTTCGTTCCCTGCGAGTCTTGCCGCGGCACCCGTTACAACCGGGAGACCCTGGAGATATTATATAAAGGCAAGAGTATTGCGGACGTTCTGAAGATGCAGATTCAGGAAGCGGTGGAGTTCTTCAAAAACATCCCCGGCATCAGCGCCAAAGTAAACATCCTGAACGAAGTCGGTCTGGGTTATTTGGAATTAGGCCAGCCCGCCACCACCCTTTCCGGCGGAGAGGCACAGCGGGTAAAACTATCTACGGAATTAGCCCGGAAAGGAAGCGAACGGACCTTGTACCTTTTAGACGAACCGACGACCGGCCTGCACTTTGCGGATATCCAGAAACTGCTCAACCTTTTGAACAAACTGGTTGACAAGGGAAGTACGGTCGTAGTCATTGAGCACAACCTGGATGTCATCAAAACCGCAGATTACATTATTGACCTGGGTCCGGAGGGCGGGGACAAAGGTGGTTACGTAGTGGCTGCCGGCACGCCGGAAGAGGTCGCCCGGAATTCCAAATCCTACACCGGCCAGTATTTGCAACCTTTGTTAGTCTAACACCTTACTCCACCATCCAGTCGCAATTAGTTTCTCCCAGAATCCCTTGACCGGATTCCAGCAGGGTGGTAAGATTTTGGTGGTTTGTTTGCACAAGTGTCCCGCAGGGGCAGCCGTGTTGAACCTGTCCTCGAGCGAAGCGAAGGATTCAGAATGACACTTAAGAATCTTAGATTCCCCTAGTTTCTTTCTTTTAAATAAGGTAATACCCTATTGTTAAAATAATGGATTAATTGACAAAATTGGCAATTTGTGTATAATATATATCATGAGACAATTTTTCCAATAAAACCCCTATGCTGAAAAGGATAAAAAGGGAGATAATTTGGAAAAAAATTTATGAGGATTTATCTTTTCAGACTAAGGACTTTCGTTTTGGAAAACGTTTTTACACCTTAGATGAAGTCTGCACAAAGTACCACGTAAGTAAAATAACAGCCAGAAGAGTCTTCGTAGAACTGGAAAACGAAGGATATATTGAAAGAGTGCGAAGAAAAGGGACAATTGTAAAAAATGTCAGAGACCCACTATGCCTAAAATTGCTTCTTCCTGAAGATGGACTACCAAGAGAAATTTTGGAGCGACCGGCGGAAATGAGAATTAATAACGCACTGAATCTCTATACAAATAAATTAAAAATTGATTTTGCTACGATTTCTGAAAAATTCTTGCAGGGTTTGGATCTTCCTGATAAGATTGGGTTTTTACTACTCAGTAAAGCGGGAAAGAAAACAGTTGAGTTTCTCAGAAAAAGAGATTTACCTTTTATTCTTCTTCACTTTCCTTCAAAACAATTGGGCGTTGTCTCTATAAGAATAGACTTAAGAAGAGGGGCATATTTAGCTACAAGATACTTAGCCTCCTTAGGTCATAGGAAGATTGCCTTTATAAATGGACCCATTACCAATGTGTGGTTCCTGCCCAGATTCAAAGGGTATCTAAAAGCGTTAAAAGAAGAAAAGATAAAATTTGACTGGCTTCTGATAAAAGAAACAGGTGGTCTTGACCCAAAGGAGGATGAAAACGCCTTAGAAGAACTCTTGGCTTTGCCATTTCCTCCCACGGCTATCTTTGCTGTTACTGATTACAGGGCAATCCATATCTTGGAATATTGCCAGAAGCATAATATTAAAGTCCCCCAGGATTTAAGTATTGTGGGTTTTGATAATATTTCTGAATCTTCTTTAACCCAACCGCCTTTAACTACTATAGACACCTGTCTGGAAAAAGTTAGTGAAAAAGGAGTAAATTTTATAATAGAAATGATGGAAGAAAAAGCCAAAAAGACATGGAAGGATATTATAATAAAGCCCGATCTGGTGGTCAGAAAAAGTGCCAAAAATTACGCATAAGGAGGGAAAAGTGAAGATAAGATTACAAAATGACGGGGCGGCGTCTTCCAAGCACAGGGCTGGATTTACGCTCATAGAACTTTTGGTCGTAATCGCCATCATCGCACTCCTGGCGGCGATGTTACTGCCGGCTTTAAGTCAGGCCAGGGAAAAAGCCAGACAGGTAACCTGTATAAATAATCTAAAACAGTTTGGTTTGGCATTGTCTATGTATGTAGACAATTATGATGATTGGTTTCCACCTAACGGAAATAATGCCGGAACTTGGGACGATTGGTGGGAAACTGTGGTTTGGAACAGATATTTCTCTGACCTTACTACTAAGATAGTAACTTGTCCCACTGCCTTCGGAAAATTCATAGGTTCTCCACTGCCAGCAGGTTATCTGAATAATACCTATACCTGGAATACCTTTATTGGAGGTGGAGGTACCGTGTCCTCAGGTTACGCAAATAAACTATCCCTGGTTAAAAATCCATCAAGAACTATCTGGGTGTTTGAGGGAGTGCAGTTCAGTTCTGATTGGAAGAGAGCAAGGCTGAATGATTTTCAACCCCCAAATGTTAATTTTCCTCATAACAACTTCGGAAATGTCCTGTACGTAGATAACCATGTGAGCTCATTACAAACGGGTACCATTCAAAGTACGGATTTTTCTCCTGTTGAATAAAAAGGAGGGCATGATGTTAAAAAAGGAGTTTTTTTTGGTATCGGGTCTTTTGTCTCTATTGCTGATTCAGACAACCTCTCTGTACACCCAGGAGACATCCGGGCAGGTCATTCTTAACGAATCTTTCGAGAATGTATCTGTGGGGGGGGTGCCAGACAAATGGCCGCCTGTGGTAAGTGGCGGAGCCAAAATCGGTGTCGTTGAGAAGGAAAACAAATGGGGAAAAAGATGTCTTATGTTTCAAAATGCTATAGATGCAGAAAGGAGTTTTGAACCGGACCTGGAAATCGTTGTAGAAATGAGAAGGGTAATAAGGCTTTCTTTCGATGTTTTAAGTGAAGACGGAAAAGGAGTGCTCAATGTGGTACCGCGGAAGGACCCGCAGAAGGGTAATCCAGGCATTACCGGACCCTTTTTGAAAATTGAAAATGGCAAAGTTACCACGATATGTGATAACAAGTGGATGGATTGCGGAGAACTTCCTGCCGGTAAGTGGGTTCATGTGGAAATAGTTATGAGAATGAAGACAGAGGGGAACCCTTCCTGGGACCTCATTCTTACATTGAATGGAGAAAGTAAAAGTTATACAAACTTTGCATATACCAATGAAGGACAAATTCCGGATATGTTAACCCGTCTTGTATTTCATGGTTCCAACAAGAACACTTCCGCAACCTACCTGGATAATCTCCTGTTAGAAGTGACCGGTAGTCAGGAAACAGCTCCGTCAGTGAAAGAAAAGGCAGAATACCAAAACCAGGGGGAAACCACAAAGAAGGACACGAACAATTTATGTTTGAAGATTGAAGGAACCACGGTTGAGGCTGACAGTTACATCGGCCCCCACAGAGAGGGAGCCAAAGACGGTTTGCCCGAAAACATAATTGACGGTAAGCAAGAGACCTACTGGCTTTCCGGACGGAGGAAAACCAGTGTGGTGGTCACCTTTCCCGAACCAGTTTCTCTTTCTCAGTCATTCTGGTTTAACGCTAACATTCTATCTGGAGTTCTTGCCGAACGGGGTCTGAAGGACTATAACATCAAGACTTCCCTGGACGGGGAAAAATGGGAGAATGCGGTCTCAGTCAGGGATTACAAAGGTGGGAAAAAGCACGATACCTTCCCTGCCCGAAAAGGGCGGTACGTGAAACTCGAGATATTACAAGTACAGGGTTTTCTCTTACCGGTTCTCTGCGAGTGGGAACTCTACGAAAAACCCAGGCCAATTCCGGATGATGAACTATCTTGGAACGCCGGGGTAACTCCCATCCCAGTACCTCAGCCCTCGATTCTGGTCGCT
The DNA here is from genome assembly GCA_043797665.1 of Candidatus Omnitrophota bacterium. Classification (GTDB taxonomy): domain Bacteria; phylum Ratteibacteria; class UBA8468; order MWAK01; family MWAK01; genus CAZVUE01. The sequence goes on along the minus strand of JAZDPL010000046.1, from coordinate 33,044 downwards.
GAAGTTGCTTCTGACAAGATAATGTACCGCCCCGGGGAGAATGCCCGGTTGATTGTAAAACTGGATAACCAGCGGACCGGCGATGGAAATTTCAATGTTGTGCTATACCTTGGCCGAGGGGTTCAGGAACCAAAAAAATTAACCGAATGGAATGCTGAGGTGAAATCTGGTGCTTCCCGGTCTCTGGAATATACCATTAAAAACCTTCGGGAAGAATATGGTTACTATGCCCTGGCCAAAATTTCTGAGAACAACCAGGAGATACTCCGGTCTGACTGCGTCTTTGAGGTAGCGGACAACTGGGCGAAAATATCAAGGCATTACACTGACGTTGGCTTTGAGAAACTTGTTCCGGACCTTCCAGAAGATGAAATTACCGGAGTTCATATCCCCATCTGGCGGAAGTTATACATCAACACTGTCCATTTTTTTTCCCAGAATGTCTATTTCAGCCAGCATTATACTGATAAGGAAGAATGGGACTTCCTTTACCCGGGTACACTAAATAATTTGAAGAGCGCCAGAACAATTCAAATGTGGACGAAAGCGGGTAAGGAGAACGGCATCCATATTCTCTGTTATACGGAGCCTGGTTCCTTGAGCCCAGAACTGAAGTTTGATACTCTCCACCCTGACTGGATAATCTACGGTCCCCTGACCTACCCAGAAACAACCAAACATCTTTATTGCCTTCCGCACTGGTATCAGAGCCCGGATGCTTCATTTCCTAAAGGTAAGCCTATTGTTGGTCCCGACCTGCATATGTACGATGTCGGAGATATGTGTGCTATGACTGATTATTTAGCAGACGATTGGGCCAAGGCCGTGCAGCGGTTTGGATGGGAAGGCTCTTTCTTTGATTCTTTCCCGTGGCAGCTGGAGTGTTCTGCTTGGGGCCATAACAAAGATGGTAAACCCCTGAACACCTTACTCCCGGATGAAATCGGGGCGAGATTGCTCTCCAGGATTAAGGCGGAGATACTTAAAGTAACTGGTCAAAAATTTATTACGATTGCCAATTTTGCCCCTTCCGATGGTGTCTCACCCTGGCATGATGAAAATATAAATTTTGAAGATTTTCAGAAAAACAAGGCCGTCTACCGCAAGACCTTATCGGAATTGGGTATTGTTTTTTTAGAGCAGCATCCATTTCCACTCCTTTTGCAGGAAAAAGATTTGTCCGGGAAGTTCCTTTACCCGCAGACTATTGAAGATACGGTACACGCCTTACGGTTAATCCGGGAAGCTAACGATGTTAACGTACCGGTAATGTTGATGCCATTGCAGTACACGAGGCGACTGAACAATACCGTTGTAGATGCGCACCTCCTCTATTCGTCTTCTTACGCCAGCGGCGTACTTCTGTCCCTGGGCAGCGGCACCCCGCCGAGGCAGATTTTGACTACACTTCTTTCTGCCAGCCCAATCTATGAGGTAGAGGCAAATTACAACAAGTTTGCGGCTCGGTATGGCGAATATCTGTTTGACTTGAATATCCGCTGGTTGCCCCAGGAACAGGTGATGTGCTCAGCCCCGGCAAATGTTTGGTGGAAAGACCTTGTTTCATACCGCAAGTACAACGATGGAAGAATGGACATATACATCCATTTGATAAATAGGCCTGATGTTCCGCTGACGTGGGGGAAAAAGATGAACCCCCCTGTCCCTCTGAACAATATCGAAGTGAGCATCAAAGACCAAAAAGGCAAAAAACTCACCGGGGTTTGGTGCATATCCCCTAACGGAAAGCATAACCCCCTATCTCTTGAAACCCAACATGAAAACGGAAAAATTACGGTAACCGTGTCCCGACTTGAATACTGGACGATGCTTGTTTGTCGATTTGAACCAAAATGACTCCTAAACAGTCTGAGTGTATCATCGAAGGTGATAAAATTACCTTAAAAAATGGGATTATTAAGCGCTCTTTTTCCATAAAGCAAGCTTTTCGGACAACGGAACTTGTGTTCGAAGAAGATGGTCGTAATCTGGTTAACCCCAAAACAACCCTCGGCATAGACAATGAAATCACTGTAAAGAGTACTCCAAGTAGGGAGGCCCGGTTGGGGATTAACGGGAAGACGTTCGATGTTGGTTTGGGCGAAAGTTTTAAATACAAGAACCATTATGTGCAAAGGGGAAAAGATATCCTTACGCTCAGGGTTAATCTACAGCCAGTTTCCCGTGAATTCGAAGGATTAATCTTGAATATCTTTTACCGGATAGCGGACACCGAAGTATTTATTGTTAAGTGGGTTGAACTGGTAAATAAAAGCCGTAAAGAGATAGAGGTTACTCCATGCCAGCCTGAAGTTCTTACAATGCCAGCACCTGTATCCCGCTGGTGTGAAATAACAAGGACAGTTTTTCCTACGTATCATCCTTTAAATCCAGAAAAACATCCTTTTCTTTTCGGGAGATATGATTTCTCTCCTGAGGGAAATTCTCCAATAATTTGGATCGATCATTCATCAAAAAGAGACGAAACTTTTGGGTTTACGTTAACTAATGATTATGTTTCGTATTACCAGGGAGCCAGCTCCATAATCAACCCGCCCACCGAAAAAAAACCTTTCTCGCTCTATCCAGGTTCCATCGCCAGTCTTGGACAGTCCACACCGCAGGAGGTTCTCACAAAATACCCGGCAGGTCCTAGAGTAATAGTCAGGCCGGGAGAAAAATTCGAATCGTTTAAAACATATATGACGCTTTTCAAAGGCGACTACGAAGATGGGGGTCTGTCTATACGTAAAATGGTCAGGAAATTATGTCCCTGGATAGACAACTTTGTCACAGAATTCCAACATACATATTGGAAGGAATCTGTTTCAAAGAAAATTAGAGAAACAAAAAAAGCTGATCTTGCTCCTCTTAAACACACAATTAATCAAGCAGCGGAGGTTGGTTTCGATTATTGGCAGTTTGCTTCAACTTTATGGATTTCAAACTTCGGTGACTTTGAGCCAAGACCGGAATTCCCAAACGGCACCCGTGATATGAAAGCCGTTGCCGACTGCGCTCATTCAAAGGGGTTGAAGGTGGGTGCCTATGTTATGGGAGAATGCGCTTGCGACCACTGGCCGACACTTTACCTGACCGACGACGATGGCCGTTGTGTCAGCCGGGACATTGGCGTACATAAGGATTTTGTAAAAGACCATCCTGAATACGCCCTGAAAGTTCCCAGCGGAAGAAAATCGTATAACGTCATGTGTGCTTCGGGCGGCTGGCATAAATACCGACACGAAAAAACGAAACGTCTGGTCAGGGAAATTGGTCTCGATGCATTTGATTGGGACGGTAATTATTATGGGGACCTTTGTTATTCGGATGAGCACAAACATTCCAGCCCTGAAGAATCCCAGTACTTGAATTGGAGGTGCCAGATGGAAACTTACAACTATTACCGCGATAAGGGAATACGGCTCATGGCTCCTGATTTCCTTCAGTCAGTATTTCACGGCAACTGCGGTTTTCCAACATATCACACAGAAACTGCCACCCATAAAGACCTTTACAGATTTATCCTAAAACTCAGGGAATGTCTTTATCTGTCAACATTTTTTATCCCAAATACTGCACTTAAGTATGGTGTCTGGGTTGATGAAAATGTTATGTTTCATACAAAAATATTGAAAGATCCTGCTTTTCTGGATTATTACTTCGCTTCAATCTGCGCTTTTGGAACAAATCTATTTATGCTTGGTGAAGAGGTATACAACAATAACCAGACAAAAAACATAATAAAGAAATGGCTCGGTTTTATGAAAGATTATAATGAGCTCCTTCGCCAGGATACTATCCATTTGTCTTGTCCAACAGGAAACCAGATTGATGCTATTGTTCACATAGATGGAAGAGGGAGAGGGCTATTGGCGGCGTTTAATCCAACCGGTACAAAATTACTGACAAGACTTTTGATCCCAGGAAAGTACTTCCCTGGTTTGGAAGAACTGCAGATAAAAGATATCTGGATAAATCATTCGCAGGAAATTTGTTTAAATGAAAATAATTTTCCTATTGATGTTGAAGTTAATCCCAAGGGATATTTGTTCTCTTTGATTTGCTAATAGGAAAGGAAACTGATAACCAGACAAACGCTAAAAGCGTTGCCTGGATGGGAACAGCACGTATGGGAAAGAGAGACGGATAATAATCATAGCTGAGTACTGTTTTTATCCGGATTCATACTATGACCCAGACTGGACCCGGAGAGTTTCGCCCTCCCTTTTCTTTTTAGAAAACATTCTTTTCCATTACCTGCCTGACAACCCCATTGTGTAAAGAGGATGATGCTATGCGGACTAATACCGACTTGTTAAAGAAGGCGGCTTGGGGTATTTTTAGGGTCATGATCAACACAAGTAAAAGGCACACATGACTCCCAAGCAAAGAATCATCGCGGCGCTGAAGAATACACAGCCGGATTGCGTTCCGGTAACACTGGGACTGAGCGAAATGGTTCCCGTAAGGAAGTCAGGTCTGAATTACATCGAATTCTTCTGGAGGGAAAAGCGCAACCTAAACAAAACGAGGTGCGACGTCGAGCGTGCCTTCGGATCTGACGTTTTCCTTCATTCTTGCGAAGGGCCTTCACCTAAAGACCCCGAGACCTCCACGGAAAGCATCCACGAATCCGACGATGAGGTCGTCTACACCGAGATTCTTCATACGAAGAGAGGAAACCTGGAGAGCATCAAAAAGATAACTCGCACGGAATCTATCGCCACCGTGAAGGGATTTGTACAGGACCCACAGCAAGACCGGGACAAAATTCTGGAACTGTTGAAGAACCCTGACAGCAAGGACTTCACTCCCTACATTTCGGACTGGAGATATGTTGGGGATCTTGGCCATTGTGGGTTCTGGCTTCCAACGCCGGTGGATTGGTGGTCTTTGCTAAGAAGGAGCCCCGAGGTTGCCATCTATGACTTCGTGGATTATCCTCATCTCATTGCGGATTTTTTCAAGGAATACACAAATTATGCGGTAGCCATGACGCGACGTCTCCTGAAAAACCACCGCCTGATGGTCGATTCTATCGGACTGGGCGGTTCGACAACCTCTATGTCGGTCATCTCGCCAAAATATTTGAAAGAGTATATCGTCGGTTTCGTGCAGGCAATTACAGCCGAAGCCCGAATATACGACATCCCAGTGCAATATCACATGTGTGGCAGGTCACGCCACGCAATCCCGATTCTCGTCGAAGCCGGGATCAATGGCATGGACGCCTTGGAACGGCCTTCGACAGGAGACGTGGACCTTGGAGAGGTCAAACGTCTTTTCGGCAACAGGATTTCGCTTCGTGGCAATGTCAATTCCATAGAAACCATGCTGCAGGGAAAGCCGAAAGATGTGGAGAACGAAGTTTTGCGTTGCATGCAGGATGCCAAGAGAGGCGGCGGCTTCATTCTCGGTGTTGGGGACCAGACGCCCTACTGGACACCGGACGAGAATATCGTTGCCCTGGTCGAGGCCGGGCGGAGGTACGGAACGTACTAATACACACAGTAGGTAATAAAAAGGAAACGCCAATTAAGACTCTCGCCACCTTAGCTTAAGCGGTAGAGCAGGGCATTCGTAATGCTCAGGGGAGGAGGTTGATTTCCATGGTTTCTGCCAAGCCTTCGGTCAGAGCCTTCTTCACTTCGTTTTCATCCGGGCGGTGGCCCAAAACTTCCGCGAGAGAAGTCGCCTTTTCAAAAAAAGTTTCGGGTCGGAGAAAGATTCTGGAAATCAGCGCCGGCTCGTAAGAGAATGGTATTGACCCATGCTGTAGAAACATTTTCCTTTTCCGGCGCTGGGCGCTGCCGATAATCTTTTTATTGCCGACCACCAAATCATGCCGGCTGGAGAGAGCAAAGCAGGGCAAGTATCTTTCCGGACCACAACTTTTACCGCCCCGTATTTCTGCGTGAACGCCAATCTTTTCCAGACCTTTTTTCAAGCCTTCAATAATGGTGTAATAAGAAGTCAGCAGGTCGTTAAAGGTCTTGTGGTCGGAAGTTCTGGCGACAAAGGAATAGGTGATTTCATCCTGGTGGAAGATGGCGCCGCCTCCGCTGGGACGCCTCACGACGTCAATGCCGTTTTTATGGCAGAAGTCCAGGTTGATTTCTTCTTCCGGTTTCTGGGTTGCGCCCAAAGAGACCGCGGGCGGCTCCCACCGGTAAAATCTTAAGGTGGGTGGAATATTCTCCGTTTCAAGTTCGGAAAGGAGTTTGAGGTCAAACTCCATATTCCACCGGCCGGTGTTGCCAGCCGTGTCAATCACCCGCCATATTTTCATAGAATTCAGTACTATTATACTACAAAGGAAGAATTTTTTCCCGCGTCAAATTCGTTTTGACAGGGGGTCAGGAAACAGTTACAATATATAACTAAAGATTGGGGATATAGCTCAATGGGAGAGCGCCTGCTTTGCACGCAGGAGGTTAGGGGTTCAACTCCCCTTATCTCCACTTTCTGACAAAAGGAGTTGAAGAGAGCGAAGTCGGGGATTGCGATGAGTAAGAGCAATGCCAGCGAGTGGCCGACCCGAGGCGTAGTGGGAGCCGAGGGCGCCAACTCCCCTTATCTCCACTGTATGAAAAGGATTTTGAGCGGAATGCGGCCCACCGGTAAACTCCACCTCGGTCATCTGGCCGGTGCGCTTTCCAACTGGGTGCGGCTCCAGGACGAATATGAGTGTTTCTACGAAGTTGCGGATTTACACGCTTTAACCACCGATTACCAGGACCCTTCCGGCATCAGGGAGAATGTTTCGGAAATGCTGCTGGACTTTTTTTCGTTCGGCATTGACCCGAAGAAAGCTACGGTCTTTATTCAGTCCAGGGTCCCGGAAATTTCAGAACTCCACCTGCTCCTTTCCATGATTACGCCGTTGGGCTGGCTGGAACGGTGTCCGACCTACAAAGAGCAGATTGCCCAGTTGCCGGACAAGGAGATAACCAATTACGGATTTTTGGGATATCCGGTTTTGCAGACCGCAGACATCATCTCTTTTAAAGCGGAAAAGGTACCGGTGGGCGAAGACCAGATTCCGCATCTGGAACTGGTGCGGGAGATTGTGCGCCGGTTTAATTATCTCTACGGGAATCTCTTTCCGGAGCCGGAAGCGGTCCTGACTCCGACGCCCAAGGTTTTGGGAACCGACGGCCGGAAGATGAGTAAGTCATACGGGAACGCCATCTACCTTTCCGATGCGCCGGATGAGATTAAGAAAAAGGTGGCCACGATGTTTACCGATCCTTTACGGCCTTATCGGAAGGACCCGGGCCATCCGGACGCCTGTCCCATCTTCGGTCTTCATCTCCTTTACAACGGCAAAGAGGCGGAAAAGATTAAGGCGGATTGTCAGTCCGCTTCTTTAGGTTGTACCGATTGCAAGAAGAGAGTGGTTGAAATCCTGGTTCAATTCCTGGTACCGTACCAGGAAAAAAGGAAGAATCTTCAAAAGGATTCCGGCGAAGTTAACCGGATTATTGAAGAAGGCAACGCCAGGGTAAGGGCCGTCGTCTCGGAAACACTGCAGGAAGCCAAAAAGAAAATGGGACTTCTGTAGGGGTTCGATTTATCGAACCCGCGGGTCGGATGAATCCGACCCCTACTCATAAAAACAAGTCGAGTTGGAAGAAAAATGAAGTTCTCCATAATTGAAAAGATGGTCAGGCCGGCGCTCAGGGGAATTTCTCCGTACCGGCCCGGGAAACCGATTGCGGTCCTCCTTAAAGAAAAGGGGCTGGACAGGGTGATTAAATTGGCGTCCAACGAAAATCCTCTGGGTCCCTCGTTGTTGGCGTTAAAGGCTATCACCAATATTCTGCCTCAGATAAACCGGTATCCGGAAGGGACCGGCGAGGAACTCAGGCAAAAATTAGCCGGTCTGTATCGTATCAAGCCGACCGAAGTTATTCTGGGCAGCGGAAGCAGTGAGGTACTGGCGCTGGCTCTCCTGACTTTTCTGTATCCCGGCGAAGAGGTCCTTTTACCGGAACCCACCTTTTCCATCTACGAAATTTTAGTTCTGATGAGCGGCGGCACACCGGTAAATGTTCCGCTGAAAGAGGATTTTGCCTATGACCTGAAGGCGATGGAACAAAGGATTTCAGAAAAGACCAGGGCGATTATTTTAGGGAACCCCAATAATCCCACCGGAACCATCATCAAAAAGAGAGCGTTGACTGATTTTCTTTCGGTCATACCGGACCCGGTCATGGTAATTCTGGACGAGGCATACGCGGAATACGTTGAGGACCGGGATTTTGAAAGCGGACTCTCCTTTTTTTCCGGACGGCCGTTACTGGTCGCGCGGACCTTTTCCAAACTCTACGGCCTGGCAGCCCTGCGGATTGGCTACGGTATTGCGGACGGCAGCATCATTGTCCAGATGAATAAAATCAGGCCGCCGTTCAATACCACTCTTCCGGCCCAGGCAGCCGCGACCGCGGCTTTGGATGACCGGCAGCATGTGGACAGAAGCCTGGAAAATAACCGGACCGGCAAGCAGTTTTTGTACCAGAAACTTTCCGAGATGAACATTTCGTATCTTCCGACCGAAGCCAACTTCATCCTGATTGATTTCCAGAAGAATGCTCCGGAAATCTGTAAACGCCTGGAAGAAAAGGGAGTGATTGTACGACCGGTTGATAACCCGAAACTATACCCGCGGTACATCCGTCTAACTATTGGTACGCCGGAAGAGAACCGCCTGTTCATTGATTCTTTACGAGAGGTAATTGTTTAGCAACCCCTAATAAAAATGTTTAATTCCGGGTGGGAATTATCCTGGGTTGACCTTCTGGACATCGGTATTCTGGCGGTCCTCTTTTATTATCTTTTCCTGATTATCCGGGGAACCAAAGGGGTGCAGTTACTGAAAGGGCTGATCATTGTCTTTCTGGCGATGTTCCTTTCGCGGATTCTGGGTTTACGCGGGCTGAACTGGTTTTTGGAAAAAGCGCTGGCTTTCGGAACCCTGGCTGTTCTCATTATCTTCCAACCCGAATTCCGGAATGCCCTGGTGCGTCTGGGTGAAACAGGTCCCGCCGGCGAAGTTTCCGGGCTCAGTGCGGAAAAGATACACAAAATTGTTACGGCGGTCTTCCGGCTGGCTCAGGAGCGGAAGGGTGCGCTCATTGCCATAGAAAGAAAGGTGGGTCTGGCTGATTATCTGCCGTCCGGTAAATTATTGGAAGCCGATATCAGTGAGGAACTGCTCCTGACCATCTTCCATCCCGAAAGTCCTTTACACGACGGAGCAGCCATCATCGCCCGGAATAAGATTGCCGGTGCCGGCTGCCTTCTGCCTCTTTCCGAAAGGACCGACATTGACCCCGCCTTGGGGACCAGACACCGGGCCGCCCTGGGACTTTCCGAGCAGACCGACAGTCTGGTAATCGTGGTGTCGGAAGAGAAGGGGGTTGTCTCGTTAGCGAAAGATGGACAATTTACCTTCTATTTGATCCCGGAAAGGCTGACCAAAATACTGACCGATGCTTTTGTAATCAAGAGGAAAAGACATGGGGTTGTTAATGAAAAGAATAAACGGACAACAGATTCAGGCAATCATCAGAAATAATTGGGGATTAAAGATTTTAGCGTTGATGGTGGCGATATTTGTCTGGTTTTACGTTTGCCACATTGAAATCAATTTTCCCAATATTGCGGGCAGAGCACGTCAGCATAACAAGAAATGAGGTAAATATGAAGTTAGGCGTCAATATCGACCATGTGGCTACTTTAAGACAGCAGCGCCGGGGCAAAGAGTCGGAGCCGGTGACCGCGGCCCTGGTCGCCGAAATGGCCGGTGCCGACAGCATTGTCTGCCATCTTCGCGAAGACCGGCGGCATATCCAGGAAAGGGATTTGGTCATTTTACGCCGGGTGATAAAAACCAGATTAAATTTGGAGATGGCGGCTAACGAAGAGATTATTAAGATTGCCCTGCGGGAAAAACCCGACTGGGTTACCCTGGTTCCCGAACGAAGAGAAGAGTTGACCACCGAGGGTGGATTAGCGGTGGCAGAACAGATTAACTCCCTTAAAAAAGTGGTCGGCCGTTTTCGCGAAAGCGGGATACCGGTAAGTTTGTTCATTGACGCTGATTCGGTTCAGATTAAGGCGGCAAAGGAATCCGGAGCCTGGTCGGTGGAACTCCATACCGGGAGGTATGCGGATGCTCTTGATGAACAGGAAAGGACAGCAGAACTGAACCGGATTAAACAGGGTGCAAAGATGGCTGAAGAATTGGGACTGAAATCTGCGGCTGGTCACGGCCTGGATTACCGTAACGTCACTGCGATTGCGTCAATTCCGGAGATTGAAGAATTAAATATCGGATATGCCATCATCGGCAAAGCGGTCTTTGTGGGATTAGAAAGAGCGGTCAAAGAAATGCTGGAATTGGTAGGACGGGTTCCATTGGCATAGGATTGACAAGGGGGTAACGATGTTAAAAGAACAACGTGTCCGGTTGGTTTTATGGCGTACCCGGGATACCGAAGGCACCACGATTGTTATCCGGGGATTGGTTGTAGACGAAACCAGTACATTATTGAAAGTAGATGGGAGGATTTATCAGCAGATAATAGATGAAAGTAGCGGGGATACGGTGGAACGTCCGATTGGCGATGAAAATAAAACTCTGGTGATACCTGTTTCTACCATCCGGTACGGTGAGGTGATTTCGGAAGATACGCCGGAAGAAGAACTTGACCGGAAGGTTCGGCTCCAGAAACCGCTTAAGAAAGGCGAAATCCGCAAGGTAGGAGGACTGAGTTAATGGACGGACAGCAATTCCCGGGTGCCGAAGGGCCGGAGGCGGACAAGAGACCTCCCCTGGAACGTTTTACCCGGGATTTAACCGTTTTAGCACGCGCCAATAAGTTGGACCCGGTGATTGGCCGGGACGAAGAGATTCGCCGGGTTATCCAGATCCTTTCCCGGCGCACCAAAAATAATCCGGTCTTAATCGGAGAAGCCGGAGTAGGCAAGACCGCCATTGTAGAAGGTCTAGCCCAGAGGGTAGCCTCGGGCGACGTTCCCGATTCGCTGAAGAATAGAAGGGTTCTGAATCTGGACATCGGAGCATTGGTGGCGGGAAGCGTTTTCCGCGGGCAGTTTGAAGAACGGGTTAAGTCCCTCCTGAAAGAGATTGTAAAGGAAGAGGGCCGGATTATTCTTTTTATTGATGAAGTGCACACTCTGGTGGGTGCGGGTGCGGCCGAGGGTGCGGTTGATGCCTCCAACCTTCTTAAGCCCGCCTTAGCCCGGGGAGAGTTACGGGCGGTTGGTGCGACCACTCTCAATGAGTACCGGAAGTACATTGAGAAAGACCGGGCGCTGGAGCGTCGTTTCCAGACCGTCTATGTCCGGGAACCATCGGTAACGGACACCATCTCTATCCTGCGGGGACTACGGGAGAAGTATGAGGTGCATCACGGCGTCACGATTAAAGATTCGGCGCTGGTTGCCGCCGCCACTCTTTCCAACCGTTACATTACCGACCGTTTTTTGCCGGATAAGGCAATTGATTTGATTGATGAAGCCGCCAGCCGGCTCCGGATGGAGATTGACAGTATGCCGGCTTCCCTGGATGAAGTGGAACGAAAAATCCGGCGTCTGGAAGTAGAAGAACAGGCTTTAAAAAAAGAGGCTGAAGGCGGTTCTAAGGAACGTCTGAAGCAACTGCAGGAGGAACTGGGAAGTCTGCGGACGGAAAGGCAGAAATTCTCGGAACAACTTCAAAAAGAGAAGGCGATTATCCAGGAGATTCGTAATCTACGTGCCGAAACCGAAAAAGGAAATTTTGAGTACGAGAAGGTGGAACGGGAGGGCAATTTAGAAAAGGCTGCGGAATTGAAACACGGCCGGATTCCGGAGTTAATAAAAAAACTGGAAAACGCCAACCAGCGCCTGGCGGAGGTTCAGAAAGACAAAAGACTTTTGAAGATGGAGGTAGACGAAGAAGAAATTGCGGAAATCGTTTCCCGCTGGACCGGAATTCCGCTTACCCGGATGATGGAGACCGAAACGGAAAAGTTGCTCCGGATGGAAGAGCGGATTCATCAGAGGTTGGTGGACCAGAACGAAGCGGTGGCGGCAGTTTCCGATGCGATTCGGCGGAGCCGTTCCGGACTTTCGGATGCCAACCGGCCCCTGGGGTCGTTTATCTTTTTGGGACCTACCGGTGTCGGTAAAACGGAATTGGCGCGGAGTTTGGCGCAATTTCTTTTTGACGATGAGAAGGCGCTGGTCCGGATGGATATGTCCGAGTATATGGAACGCCATACCGTCAGCCGTCTGATCGGGGCGCCTCCGGGATACGTGGGTTATGAAGAAGGTGGACAGCTGACCGAGGTTATCCGGCGCCGGCCCTATTCGGTGATTCTCCTGGACGAGATTGAGAAAGCCCATCAGGACGTTTTCAACGTCCTTCTGCAGGTTCTGGATGCGGGCCGTCTGACCGACGGGCAGGGGAGAGTGGTTGATTTCCGCAACAGCATCCTGATTATGACCAGTAATATCGGCGGCGAATACATTCAGGAAGTCGGGGGTGTGGAGGAGAAGTCCGGAAGTTTAGTGTTAGAGAAGTTGCGGCGTACCTTCCGGCCGGAATTCTTAAACCGGATTGACGAGGTTATTATCTTCCATCCGTTGGGTAGGGAAGAGATTAAGGGTATCGTAAAGATCCAGGCCGCATACTTAAAAGAGCGTCTGGCAGCTAAAGAAATTACCATAAAAATTACTCCGAAGGCGGAAGAGTATCTGTCAAAAAAAGGGTACGACCCGGTCTTTGGCGCCCGACCTTTAAAACGGCTCATCCAGCGTGAGGTCGAAAACGTATTGGCAAAACGTGTGATTGCCGGAGAAATCAAGAAAGGCGAAAAAATAGCCATTGATTCCGACGGCCAGAGGATACTAATACATAACGCATTAAATATTTTGACGTAGGGGTCGGATTCATCCGACCCGCGGGCTTGATAAATCAAGCCCCTACAAGAGAATCGTATGGAATTAAAGGATAAGGTCGCGGTGGTAACCGGTTCCGCCCAGGGTCTGGGTGAGGCTCTGGCAAAAGCGCTGGCTAAAGAAGGGGCGTCGGTTTTTCTCTGGGATATCAGTGAAAAGGTATGCCAGACTGCGGAAAAGATGTCCGCGGAATTCCCGGGAAAGGTCTTTGGCGAAAAGGTTGACGTTACCAGCGAGGAAGAGGTTGCTCAAGCCATTCTGAAGCCCAAAGCAAAGTTCGGAAGGTTAGATGTTATGGTTGCCAACGCGGGAATCGTTAAGGCTTATGAAATTACCGAATTCCCGTTAACAGACTGGAAGAGAATCATTGAAGTCAATCTTACCGGCTACTTTATCTGTGCCCGGGCCGCTGCCCGGATAATGAAGGAGCAGAGGTCCGGAACCATTATTGAGATTAATTCCAAAAGCGGCAAAATAGGCAGTTATAAGAATTGTGCCTACGCAGCCAGTAAGTTCGGCGGCATCGGACTGACCCAGAGTATCGCCCTTGATTTGGCACCATACGGCGTAAGGGTAAATGCGGTCTGTCCGGGCAACCTTCTGGACTCGCCGCTGTGGCAGGACAGCCTCTTTGAGCAGTACGCCAAAAAATGGGGTATAACAAAGGAAGATGTCCGCAAAAAGTATCTTGAACAGGTGCCGTTGGGCCGAGCCTGTACCTATAAGGATGTTACCAACGTGGTCATCTTTTTAGCCGGTGAAAGGTCGTCTTATATGACCGGTCAGGCAATCAACGTTACCGGCGGTCAAGAAATGCGCTGACGTTGTTATCTATGAAAGGGCTATGTCATTCCTGCGGATAGTAAGCAGGAATCCAGAATGAAATTTGTGTGATGGGCGAATATTATGTGTATATTTTAGCAAGCAAGAAAAATGGTACTTTGTACCTTGGTATAACAAACAATTTATTAAAAAGAGTATATGAACACAAAAACGACGTCGTTGATGGATTTACCAAAAAATATCATGTCCACCAACTTGTTTATTACGAAGAAACTGACGATGTAAAAAGCGCTATTACACGCGAGAAACAAATTAAAAAGTGGAAAAGACAATGGAAAATAGATTTGATTGAAGAATTTAACCCGGGCTGGAAAGATTTGTATGATAATTTAATTGTCTAAATGGATTCCCGCTTACTACACGCGGGAATGACAGTACTTCACTGATAATATTTGCTACACGGGAGATAATATGAAGATTACAGAGAAGGGATTGGGAAGGCTGGATAAGGAGTTCGGCGGTTATTTGGAAGGAGATAATGTCAACCAGTTCTTTGCGGAGTTTGGCATCAGGTTTGCCGCCGGACACTGGTGTGCGGGAGATTTTCTGGACCGGTTTGCCACCACCGGTTATAACCCCAAGATGAAGTCCGATATCGTGAGCCAGTTGAAAAGGGTTGCTGCGGCTGAAATTGAGGGTGTAGAGTTCCACGAATCCCTTTTCATCGACAAAAACCGCCGGAGGGACAGCGCCAAAATCCGCGAGGTAAAAGACGTTATTAAGTCTCTGCGTCTCACGCCAACCAATATGAATACCAACCTCTGGACCGACCCCCACTGGAAGCTGGGCGGTTTGACCAATCCGGACAAAGGAATTAGGAAAGAAGCGGTAGCGATCGCGCTTCAGTCGGCAGAGATTGCCAGGGACATGGGCTGTTCTTCCGTAGCGCTCTGGCCGGGTTCTGACGGCTGGGACTATAACTTTGAAGCGAACTACGGAGTGCTTCTGGACCGTTTTATTGAAGGATGCATTGAGATTAACAAAAAAGCAAAGAGGCTGGGCCTTTGTTTCGGAATTGAGGCGAAGATGAAGGAGCCCCGGGAAGGACATATGATTGTTCCCACCACCCATTGTGCCATCCTGTTCGCCAAAAGGGTAAATGAATCCTGCGGGGGAGCCAATATGGGTGTGGCGGTTGATTATGGCCACGAAATGATGAACGGAATTGAGCCGGCTTTCAGTCTCTATTTAGCGAAAAAGTTTGGCGTACCGGTGGTGAACTTCCACGTCAATTCCGCCAAGTGGCGTTCCAACGATGAGGACCGCGTGGCCGGCACTTCCAACATCTGGGAACTGGTGGATTTTTGTTATGCCGCGTTGGATACCGGATACCAGGGCTGGTTTGGCGAAGACCAGTTTACCTATCGCCTGGAACCGGTAAAGGCGATGGTCCTTTCCCGGGAGTTTTTTGCCAATGCGATGAAGAAGGCGCTTTTAATCTGGCGGGACCGCCGCAAACTTATTTCCGCGCAGTCTACCGGTGATGCGTGCGCCACGTTAGATGTGGTTAAGAAAGCAATCTTTTAATACTCTGTCATTCCTGCGGATTTTTAGCAGGAATCCACATTTTGATGAGATAATGGATTCCCGCTTAAAGCATGCGGGAATGACAGAACACTTAATATGAATAAGAGATATTCCCTGGGTCTGGACTTTGGCACCAATTCGGTACGGGCGCTTCTGGTGGAACTTTCCGAAGGCAATGAGATCGCTAATTACGTCTGGAACTATCGCCGGGGCAAAGACGGCATCATCGTTTCACCGGACAATCCTCACCTTGCCCGGCAGGACCCGGCTGACTATGTTGAGGGCACGGAACGCGCCGTTAAAGAAGTCCTCAAACAGGCAAAAAAAGAAGACTCCGCCTTTAAGCCGGAAGATGTAATCGGTATCGGAGTGGATACCACCGGCAGTACGCCTATTCCGGTAGACAGGGCCGGTCAACCGTTGTCGTTCAAACCGGAGTTCAAAAGCAATCCCAACGCTCTTGCCTGGCTCTGGAAGGACCATACCTCAGCGGAGGAAGCGGAAGAAATTACGGGAAAAGCCAAAAAAGAGCATCCGGAATATTTAAGACGCTGCGGAGGCCGGTACTCTTCGGAGTGGTTCTTTGCCAAAATTTTGCATCTGGCACGGACCGACCCGAAAGTATATCAAGCCGCGTATAGTTTTGTAGAGTTTGCCGATTTTATTCCGGGTATCTTATGCGGCCGGATTAACCCCCAAGAGATGAAACGGAGTATCTGTGCTGCCGGGCATAAGGCTCTCTATTGTCAGGGGTGGGAGGGTTTACCCTCAAAAGAGTTCCTTTCTTCTCTTGACCCCAGACTTAAAGGCTTGCGTGGGCGGCTTTATGAAAAGGCGTATCCGGCCGGAGATAAAGCGGGCGGACTATGCCGGGAATGGGCCCGGCGTTTAGGTCTGAAGGAAGGGTCTGCCATAAGCGTCGGCGCCTTTGACGCCCATCTGGGTGCGGTTGGTGCCGGAATCAGAGAGAGCGGTCTGGTTAAGGTCATCGGTACTTCCACCTGTGACCTGATGGTCTTTCCTCCCGAGGACGAGGAGAGGTTGGAAAAGATTGAAGGGATGTGCGGTCTGGCAGAAAGTTCCATCATTCCGGGCTTAATCGGTTTGGAAGCCGGCCAGTCTGCGGTGGGAGATATCTTTGCCTGGTTTACGGAGAACTTGGTACCCGGTGATTATCAGAAGACGGCGGTTAAGAAAAAGATGCCTCTTCAGGGCTACCTGACCAAAAAGGCTTCCGAGTTAAAACCAGGGGGGACCGGACTTTTAGCGCTGGACTGGAACAACGGCAACCGGTCCATTCTGGTTGACCAGAAACTTTCCGGTCTCCTGGTAGGTCAGACCTTAGGTACCCGGCCGGAAGAGGTTTACCGCGCCTTGATTGAAGCCACCGGTTTTGGTGCCCGCATGATTATTGACCAGATAGAAAAGTCGGGTGAGACAATAAGGGATATCATCGCCTGCGGAGGCATCTCCAGGAAAAATCCGCTTTTAATGCAGATCTATAGTGATATTCTGGGGCGGCCGATTAAGGTGGCTCTTTCGGAGCAGACCTGTGCTTTAGGGTCAGCGCTGGTCGGTGCGGTTGCCGCAGGCAAATCAGAGGGTGGTTTTGAAAACGTTGCGGAAGGTCAGGAAAAGATCTGCCGGTTTGAGCCAAAGGAATATTTACCCGATAAAAAATCCGGTGCTGTTTACGAAAAGGTATACCGGCTTTATCGCCAGATCCATGACACTTTTGGCCGGCCCAACGGCATCCTCTTTTCCGTAATGAAAGACCTTTTGGAAATCAAATCCCGCTGTCATTCTGAGCGATAGCGAAGAATCTCAATATCTGGAGAAATTTTTTATGTCCACATTAAAAAAAGCCGAAATTGTTCTGGATAAAAATTTCCGGGTTGGCGAGGTCGACCCAAGAATTTACGGTTCTTTTATTGAACATCTGGGACGGGCAGTCTACGGCGGAATCTATGAGCCTGACCACCCGACCGCAGACGGTATGGGTTTCCGGCAGGACGTTTTAAAACTGGTAAAGGAACTAAGAGTTCCTATCGTGCGGTATCCGGGCGGCAACTTTGTTTCCGGTTATAACTGGGAGGATGGTATCGGACCGAAGAAGAACCGGCCTAAAAGGTTGGAAATAGCCTGGAGAGTAATTGAGACCAATCAGGTTGGCGTGAACGAATTTGCCTCCTGGGCAAAAAGGGCTGATACCCGGGTTCTGATGGCGGTGAACTTAGGGAGTAAAGGGATGGACTCTGCCCGTAATTTAGTGGAGTATTGTAACCACCCGGAAAATACTTACTGGAGCGACCTGCGTATCTCCCATGGTTTCCGGGAACCGCACAAAATTAAGACCTGGTGCTTGGGTAATGAGATGGACGGACCCTGGCAGATTGGACATAAGACTGCGGAAGAGTACGGCAGATTATCTTGTGAAACCGCCAAACTTATGAAGGGAGCGGACCCTGCGATTGAATTAGTTGCCTGCGGAAGTTCCGGTTGGTTCATGCCCACCTGTCCGGCCTGGGACGCCACAGTTCTGGAACATACTTACGATGTTGTAGACTACATTTCGCTTCACACCTATTTTGGGAATTCGGAAAATAACCTGAGTACTTTTCTCGGCCGGTCCGTGGGTATGGATAACTACATCAAGGCGGTTATCGCTACCTGTGACCACGTAAAAGCCAGAGTACGGAGTAAAAAGGTTATTAACCTTTCTTTTGACGAATGGAACGTCTGGTACCATTCCGGTGAGGCGGACCGGAAGATAAAGCCCTGGTCCATCGCCCCACCCCAGCTTGAAGATATCTACAACTTTGAGGATGCTTTAGTGGTAGGTTGTATGCTTATAACTCTGCTAAAACACGCCGACCGGGTCAAGATAGCCTGTTTAGCCCAGTTGGTCAACGTGATTGCGCCGATTATGACCGTAAATAAAGGTCCTGCCTGGCGCCAGACGATATTCTATCCCTTCCTTCACGGTTCTATCTACGGAAGGGGAGCGGTCTTGAACGTACCGGTCAGTTCACCGGTTTATGAAGACAAAGAGTTTGGTGCGGTTCCTCTTCTGGAAACGACCGCGGTCTTCAACGAATCAGAAGAGGAACTGACCGTATTTGCGGTCAACCGGAACCAGAAGGAATCTATGCTTCTGGAAGGGGACGTCCGCAGTCTGCCCGGTTATCGGGTTGTAGAGCATATTATCCTGGAAAGCAAAGATACCAAGGCGTGCAACACCGCTAAGGAACCGGATAAGGTTGTACCGCATTCCGGAGGTAACGCCAGGGTAAAAGATAGCAATCTGACCGCATTATTGCCTAAACTTTCCTGGAACGTCATCCGTTTATCGAAATGACATAGAGGAGGAACATATGCCGAAATCAATGAAAAGGTTTACTCCCGTAAAGTTTACCGATGTCGTAATTGATGATTCTTTCTGGACGCCGCGTATCAGAGTAAACCGGGAAGAGACCTTGCCGTACGAATACGAACAATGTAAAAAAACCGGCCGGATTGATGCTTTCCGATGTGACTGGAAACCAGGAATAGAACCTGTACCTCATCGTTTCTGGGATTCAGATGTCTATAAGTGGGTCGAAGCGTCCAGTTACAGTCTGGCAACTAACCCTGACCCGAAATTAGAAACTCTGGTGAATGGGGTCATTGACCTGATTGCAAAGGTCCAGCAGCCGGATGGATACGTAAACGTCTATTTTACCGTGGTTGAACCTGATAAACGCTGGACAAACTTACGTGATTATCATGAACTCTATACCGCCGGGCACCTCTTTGAAGCCGGGGTAGCGCACTTTCAGGCGACCGGTAGCCGGAAACTTTTGGATGTTGTCTGCCGGTTTGCGGACTATATTGCTCAGGTTTTCGGGACAGAACCAGGCAAGAAACCGGGGTATTGCGGTCACGAAGAAATTGAACTTGCCCTGATAAAACTGTACCGTGTCACCGGTGAAAAACGTTATCTGAATTTAAGCCAATATTTTATTGACCAGCGCGGACAAAAACCATACTATTTTGGACAAGAAGCCATTGCGCGGGGTGAAGACACTAAAAAACTGTGGGCAGGGTGGGCTGACGACCAGTATGCCATCTTTCAAGCACATTTGCCGGTCAGGGAACAGAAAGAAGCGGTGGGTCATTCGGTTCGGGCGATGTACCTTTACAGCGCAATGGCTGATTTAGCGATGGAGACCGGAGACAAGGAACTCTTTTTTGCCTGTAAGCGTCTCTGGGAAAGTGCCTGTACCAGGAAGATGTATCTGACCGGAGGGATTGGTTCCAGCAGTGAGGGTGAAAAATTCACCGTTGATTATGACCTGCCCAACAAAGAAGCCTACGCAGAAACTTGTGCGTCAATTGGATTGGTCTTCTGGAATCACCGGATGCTTCAGATGGAAAGCGATAATCGTTACGCCGACGTGATGGAACGTGCGCTCTATAATGGAGTTATGAGCGGTGTTTCGTTGGATGGAAAAAAATTCTTTTACGTCAATCCATTAGCCAGCTCAGGTAATCACCATCGTCAGGAATGGTTTGGTTGTGCCTGTTGTCCACCCAACATAGCCCGTCTGTTGGCTTCTTTAGGACAATATATCTACGGCCAGAATCAGACAGAAGCGGTCGTCCATCTCTATATCCGGAGCACCAGCCGCTTTAATTTTAATAATAAGACGGTGGTTTTAAACCAGAAGACCGACTATCCCCGGGACGGCAAGGTCTCTATCTCACTGAAGTTAGAATCCCCGGTGAACTTTGGGTTAAAATTGCGCTTACCCGGATGGTGTCGAAAGACCAAGGTTAGGGTCAACAACAAACCATTTTCCTTGGACGGCAGAATTAAACAAGGTTACTTGACGATAAAGCGCCAATGGCAGAATGAGGATAGGGTACAGATTGAATTTGCGATGCCGGTAGAAAGAATCTTCAGTCATCCTGACGTACGTCAGAATACAGGGAAAGTGGCGTTACAGCGGGGTCCCGTTGTCTATTGTTTAGAAGAGGCTGACAACCCGGTACCGTTAAACCGTGTATTCCTTCCGGAGAATGCCGTATTAAAAGCACAGTTTAATAAAAACCTTTTAGGCGGAGTGGTGGTTGTGAAAAGTAAGGCATTGGTCAGTGATGCCAGAGACTGGAAAGGTACCCTTTACCGGACAGAAAGACCACGGATGAAACCTGTCTCTATAACCGCGGTTCCTTACGGTGTCTGGGATAATCGGAAACCGGGTCAGATGCGTGTCTGGCTTAGGGGTTGCTAAACCCCTTATTTGCAAATAAAAAATGAACTTTGCGGAATTGAAAAAGGAAGTTCTGAAGGCTAATCTCCTTCTGCCGGAATGGGGTCTGATAGTCAGTACCCAGGGGAACGTCAGCGGATTTGACCGCAAAAAAGGTCTGGTGGTTATTAAACCCAGCGGTCTTCCGTATTCCGAATTAAACCTGAGCGACCTGGTAATCCTTAATCTGGCCGGCGAAAAGAAGGCGGGTAATAAAAAGCCGTCGGTTGACTGGCCGCACCACGTTTATCTTTATCAGAATATGCCGGGTATCGGCGGAGTGGTTCATACCCATTCACCTTTTACCACGGCCTTTGCCGCGGCCGGACTGCCAATCACCTGTCTGACTACCGGCCAGGCAGATGTCTTTGGCGGTGAAATACCGGTTACTTCATACGTTGACAATAAAGAAGACCATATCGGCAAGGAGATTATTAAAACCTATCGTCCCGGCTGTCCGGCAATAGTCCTGGGTCAACACGGACTCTTTGCGTTTGCCGGAACTCCGGAAAAAGCGGTCCTGGCGGCCAAACTTACCGAATACTTTGCCCGGATTAATCTCTTTGCGCTTCTTCTGGGTAAGGCGGCGGGTAAAAAAGTTACTCCGTTAATCGAGAAAGAGATTAGAAAATGGTATGGCAGATATCACGGAGGAGGCTACGGCCAATGAAAAAGGTAAAAGTGGGAATCATCGGCGGGGCCGGTTATACCGGCGGAGAACTATTAAGGTTGCTGGTGAACCACCCGGGCGTGGAGATTACTCTGGTGACCTCAGAGAGTTTTGCGAAGAAGAAAGTGAGCGACGAATACCCGAATTTAAAAGGCAGTATATCCCTTACCTTTGAAAACTACCGCAAGGAAAGGACTGCCGCCTGCGAATTTATCTTTTTAGCCAAACCCCAGCCAAACTCGTTTTCCCTGGTAAAGGACCTTTTCAATAAAGTAAGGATTATTGACCTTTCCGGGGATTTTCGGTTTTCTTCCGCAAAAGAGTTTGAGTTCTGGTACCATACTCCGCACTTAGCCCCAAAATTCTTAAAGGAGGCGGTCTACGGTCTGCCGGAACTCTTTGGGAATGAGATTAAAAGAGCAAAGCTGGTTGCCAACCCCGGTTGTTACCCAACCGGGATTATTCTGGCAACCTTCCCTCTGGCAAAAGAAGGTTTGCTTGAACCTGAGGTTGACGCAAGTGCCGTTTCCGGGTTTTCCGGGGCCGGAAGAACACCTTCACCCAACAGTATGGCTTATTCCGTAGCAGAGAATATCAGACCTTACAAAATCGGAGTCCATCCCCATACCGGTGAGGTTGAAGCGATTATTAAAAGAGTTACCGGAAAAGCGCTCCGCCTGAATTTTGTCCCCCAGGTTGCCGGGTTTGAAAGAGGGATATTGAGCGTAATCTTTTTGCGGATGAAGAAAAAGATTTCCCCTGAGTTAGTTGCCGGTCTGTATCGGAAGAGTTACCGGTCCTGTCCCTTTGTCCGGATTCTTCGTGAGGGTACGTTTCCCGAGATTAAAAGTGCTGCCTTCACCAATTTCTGTGATTTGGGCTGGCACCTGTCAGGAGAGAAGACCCTTCTGGTTATCACCGCGCTTGATAACCTGGTTAAAGGAGCAGCCGGTCAGGCGATTCAGAACCTGAACCTGATGGCCGGCTTTCCCGAAGAATCAGGTCTGAAATGAAAATGCAAAATGACAGGGTAGTCGCAGGCTTTAGCCTGCGTCAACGCAACCTGAAGGTTGCACGGGTCCCCTACCATCAAGGTAGGGCTACTTTGGGAATTTCAAGCCGTACGAGGACCGTGGCGCTCTTTGGTTATCCGGTACGCCACAGTCTTTCGCCGGTCTTTCAAAACGCGGCTTTCCAAGCCGCAGGGATTGATGCCGTCTACCTCTGTTACGAGGTACCAGCCCAACAATTGAAAGAGGCGGTGAGAGCGATACGAACCCTGAATTTTCTGGGTGCTAACCTTACCATTCCCCATAAAGAAGCGGTCATTCCCTTTTTAGACGAAATTTCACCACTCAGCCGCAAGATGGGTTCGGTTAACACCATCGTTGTCGAACAAAATGGAAGATTGAGAGGAGAAAGTACCGACGGTAAGGCTTTTCTCCGTTCTTTGAAAGAAGAAATTGGTGTGGATGTGAAAGGGAAAAAAGTTTTCTTGGTCGGTACCGGCGGAGCAGGCCGGGCTGTTGCCTTCAGTTTGATAGAAGCAAAGGCGCATCTTTACTTAACGAACCGCCCCGAAGAAAAAATAAAACTGACCCGGTTGATTGCGGACTTAAAACATTTTTATCCAGAAGAAAAGACTTGCGGTGTTGAATTTTCGGCCAGAAGTAAATTTTTAAAGAGCACAAAAATTGATATTTTGATCAATGCCACTTCCGTGGGGTTAGAAAGAAAAGAAGACTCGCTTTTTTCTGAAAATGACTTGACTGAAGATCTGATCGTTTATGACTTGATCTACCACCACAAAACACGATTACTTCAGTCAGCAGAAAACCGGGGTCTTAAAACGGTCAGCGGTCTGGGCATGCTCATTCACCAGGGTGCCATTTCCTTTGAACTCTGGACCGGCAAGACCGCACCGGTGCAGGCGATGTTTGACGCGGTAAAAAATTATGAGAGATAAAAATTCCGGAATCGCCGGCTGGCCGGAAGAAGAACGCCCCAGAGAACGTCTGTTCCGGCAGGGCGAACATAACCTTTCCAGCGCAGAACTGCTGGCGATTCTGCTGGGAAGCGGAACCAGAGGAGAAGATGCGCTGAGTTTAGCGCGGCGTATCATCACACGCGTTGGTTCTTTCCGGGAGATGAGCCATACCGACAGTAGTCTCTGGAAAGAATTCAAAGGTTTAGGCAAAGCCAAGATTGCCCGGATTAAAGCCGCCTTAGAGATAGGCAGACGTTTCCGGGAGGTAGAAAAGAAGCCGGAACGTCAGAGAATCTCCGGAGCCAAGGATGTGGTGGAAACCTTTATGCCCCGGATGCGGGATTTAAAGAAGGAAATTTTCAAAGTAATCTACCTGGACGGACGTAACCGGATAATTACGGTGGATGAAATAGTAGCCGGTACACCCAACAGCGCCCATCCCCTTATCCGGGAGATAATAAGCCTCAGCCTCCAGAACTTCGCGTCCGGCGTTATTGCCATCCATAACCATCCCAGCGGTGAACCGGAACCCAGCCAGGAAGACCGGGAGTTTACCAGAAAGGTTCAGGAAGTCTGCAATCTGGTCAACGTTAAACTGTTAGACCACATCATCTTCGGTGATTCCACCTATTTCAGTTTCAGTGAATCCAACCTCCTGTAAAGTATGGCAAAATATTGCCGCGTCGTCTTCCCGCTGAAAAGCCATCACACTTTTACCTACCTGACCGGAACGTTTGCCGACCAGATTAAGTCCGGTCAACGGCTGGTGGTTCCGTTCGGCAGACAACAAAAGATTGGTTTCGTGGCGGCACTCTCTGATGAAGAACCGGCCTTTTCCGGTATCAAATCAGTAATCAGGATTCTGGATACCGAACTGCTCATTTCAGAAAAGTTATTGGCTCTGGCTCACTGGGTGGCTGACTACTACTGTGCTTCCTTAGGTGAAGTTCTGAGGTTTATTATCAGCGTAACCCTGCAGCCGCCCCGAAGAGAATCAACCGAAGAAGAGGCTTTTTATCAGGGAATCTTGACCACCATCGCACAGATGCCGGCCACCCCTGCCCAGAAGAAGATACTGGACGAATTGCAACAGATTCTCTTGACCCAAGGGGGAAAGGTGGCGGTTTTGGAAGGAGTCGCTGCCAGCGGTAAGACCGAGATTTATCTGCAATTAGCCGGTTTTACCGCCCAAAACTTAAACGGGCAGAGTCTGATTCTGGTTCCGGAGATTGTTCTGGTTCCCCAGATTGAAGACTGGGCAAAGGAGCGGTTCGGCAACCGGGTTGCCGTACTGCACAGCCGGCTGAGCCGGCGTCAGCACTACCAGATTCTCTCTCAGGCAAAAAATGGGGAGATATCGGTGGTTATCGGTACCCGCTCCGCAGTCTTTGTGCCTTTTGCCAGACTGAAACTGATTGTAGTTGATGAAGAGTTTGACCGTTCCTATAAAGAGACCCGGATACCCCGCTACCATGCCCGGGAAGTGGCAATTAAACGCGGAGAAATTGAAGACGCGCTGGTTGTCTTAGGGAGTGCCACACCCTCTCTGGAAGTATACCGGGCAGCCCGGGAGGGCAGGTTTCATTACTTTACCCTTTCAGAACGGATTGGCAATATGCCTTTTCCCAGAATTCATATTTCGGATTTGCGAAACCACGGAATCATTCGGAAGAGGAGAAGTCCCCTGATTTCAAATGCCCTCCGTAATCTAATTGAAGAAAGGCTTTTAAGAGGCGAACAGGCAATCATCTTTGTCAACCGCAGAGGTTACAGCACCTATTTCTTTTGCGAAGACTGCGGTTACCTTTTCTCCTGTCCGAACTGTTCGGTAAGCCTGGTTTACCATCGCACAACCGGCGAATTCTACTGCCATTATTGCAATTATCGAACCGAGCTGCCTTCTGCCTGTCCTTCCTGCGGAAAAAATAATTTCGGCGGCAAAAGTTTTGGAACCCAGGCAATAGAAAAGCAGTTAAAGTCGTTTTTCCCCGATACACCGGTTCTTCGTCTTGATTCCGATACGATGCGCAAAAAGAAAAACCTTGATTTAATAAACCGGTTTCGCGAAGGAAAAGCCGGGATTCTGGTCGGTACCCAACTGGTGACTAAAGGCCACCATTTCCCCGGGGTTACCCTGGTCGGGGTCTTAGGTTCGGACAGCGTTCTTAACCTGCCTGATTTCCGTGCCGCAGAACGTTCTTTCCAGACTCTTCTTCAGGTGGCGGGCAGAGCGGGAAGAAACTTACCCGGCGCGGAAGTTTTTATTCAGACCTATTATCCCGACCATTATGCTCTGGTCAGCCTTCCGGAATTCAGACTGGAAAGTTTCTACGAAAAGGAGATGTCTTTCCGGAAGGAAGTAGGCTATCCCCCTTTCGGTTATTTAGCCAACATCATTTTCTACGGTAAACGGGAAGATACGGTGATTCGTAAGACGCAGGAGTGGTGTTCTCTGATACAGAATACCGCAGAAAATTGTGGCATCAAAGTCCTGGGACCATCCGCCTGCTTTCACAAAAAGATTCGCGGTTCCTACCGCTGGCACATAATGTTAAGAGCCATTCAGACAGGCAAGATTCAGGAATTCCTGAAGAGTTTACCGGAGAAGAAACTTTTTGAGTCCGGCGTTACCATTGATATCGACCCCATCGACCTCTTTTAATTTTCGAGATAAAGTGTCATCCTGAACGAATGTGAAGGATCTATAGATTCTTCGCTTCGCTCAGAATGACAAAAAGAGAATCTGTTTTCGAATTCAGAGTTTTTATGGCGTTTGTACCTATTTCCGACGGAGAATTGGCACAACGGGTGGCTGAGGCGAAGAAGGTTCTTGCCTCCTGCACCCTCTGCCCCCGGGAGTGCCGGGTAAACCGTTCGGAAGGAGAACAAGGCTTCTGCGGAGGCGGAGTCTTAACCAGAGTAGCCAGTTACAACAGCCACTTTGGTGAAGAACCGCCCATCTCCGGTGACCGCGGCAGCGGGACCGTCTTTTTTTCCGGCTGTACCCTGCGTTGCCTCTTCTGCCAGAACTATCCCATCAGCCAGTTCCGGGAGGGCAGGGAAGTAGACAACATAGAACTGAGCGGAATGTTTCTAAAACTTCAGGACGATGGTTGCCATAACATTAACTTCGTTACCCCGACCCATTTTGTCCCTCAAATCCTGGAAGCGATACTTCTGGCTAAGTCAAAAGGGCTTACCTTGCCCCTGGTCTATAACACCAGCGGTTACGAAAGGGCAGGGACCCTGAAACTTTTAGAAGGGGTGGTAGCGATTTATTTACCGGATTTAAAGTATGGTGATGATATTGCCGGTCAGGAGATTTCCGGCGTTAACAATTATTTCACCTTTGCCGGAATTGCCCTTCGGGAGATGTTCCGGCAGGTCGGTCTTTTGAAGGTGGACCGGAAAGGTACAGCCCGGGAAGGGCTGATTATCAGGCACTTAATCTTGCCGGATAACCTTTCTACAACCGGTAAAGTCTTGCGTTTCCTGGCGAAAGAGGTCTCTCCGGAGGTGACCATAAGTCTGATGGCGCAGTACTTCCCGGCGCATAAGGCAATAAGTTATCCACATCTAAACCGCCGGGTCAATCGTTCCGAATACAGCGGTATGGTAAAATTAGCCCAGGACTTGGGTTTACACAACCTTTTCATTCAGGAAATATGTGAAAATTAAACAAAGTTTAGCTATCTTTTCCACAACTTCTCCACAGGCAAATATTGGATGAGACCCTTCGCTATTTCATGCTCAGGGTGACGAAAAATCCTAAGTTGTCATTCTGAGCGTAGCGAAGAATCTCATTGAAATTGTAAAAACAGGGAGGGAGGATGTCAAAAGGATTTTTCGTCACTTTTGAGGGGATTGATGGGTCCGGAAAGAGTACCCAATTAGCGCTAACCGCAAAATACCTTTCCAAACAAGGTCTTTCCGTTATTACCACCAAGGACCCGGGTGGTACTCCGGTTGGTGAACAGATCCGGCGGCTATTGCTGAGCAAATATAAAGGCAATCAAGAAATAGATGCTTTGACCGAAACGTTCCTCTATTTAGCCAGCCGGAGGGTTTTAGTAACATCGGTAATCAAGCCCGCGCTGGCTCAAGGAAGGGTGGTACTCTGTGACCGGTTTACTGATTCCACCCTTGCTTATCAGGGAACCGGCCGGGGCCTGTCCCTGGATGTAGTAAACAGGGGTCTGCCCTCAGGGTCTTTACGGAAACTCTGCCGGGATGCGGTCAGGTTCAAGGAAATCAGCCAGCCTGACCTGACATTCCTCCTTGATATTGAACCAAAATCAGCCTTTGCCAGAGTGAAGAAAGCCGATCGGATAGAATCATTAGGGCTGTCATTCCAGAAAAAAGTCCGGGAAGGCTATCTGAAGTTAGCGCAGAAAGAACCTGCCCGCATCAAAGTAATCTCTGCCTGCGGCTCCCCGGACGAAATCTTTGGGAGTCTTATACCTTTTTTAAATAAACTCACTGTCAAAGAACAAAAGATGTAGGGGTCGGATTTATCCGACCCGCGGGTTTGATAAATCAAACCCCTACAGATAGCAATTATGACCATTACTACGGCCCGGGAATTTTTGCTGAAAGCGGTGAAGATGTTGCGTTTATCACCCGCCTATCTTATCACCGGACTTGACAGCCGGAACCGGCGCGACCTGGCTAAGATTTTCGTTCAGGCAATCTTCTGCACCGAAAAGGGACAGAATTCCGAACCCTGCGGCAGATGTCTGGTTTGCCGGAAAGTCATTGAAGAGAAACACCCGGACCTCTTTTTTATTGCAGGAGAAGGTAAGATGGGGCTTCTCAAAATTGAACAGGTCCGAAAACTTAAGTCCGAAATTTATCTTTCACCCTATCAGGCAAAGTACCGGATATACCTTCTGGAGATAGAGACGCTTCAGGAAGAGGCTGCCAATGCGTTCCTCAAAACCTTAGAAGAACCGCCCCAGACCGCAATCATAATCCTTCTTGCCCGAACCGAACGCGAATTTTTACCCACCATCCTTTCCCGGCTTACCAAGATAAGGCTTCCCGAACCGGAAATGGCTCCCGTAAACATTACCGGACTCAAAAAGATGATGCACCTTTCCTGGCAGGATCCCTCGGAAATCTTCAGTTTAACAAAGGAAGTGGCTAATTATGATGAATCAGAATTGAGAGAATTTTTGGAGAACCTCGTAAACAACCTGAAAGTGGCGTTAGAATTCAAAGAAGGGATGCGCTCAAAAGAGGAAACACCGGAGATCATTCGGATCCTGGCAGAACGGATGAAAAGCAGCCAGGAGATTCGGAACCTACTGGAAGAGGTTTTGGGTAAACGGCAGGACATCCTGAGAGGAAGAGTCTCACCCCGCCTTGCCCTGGATAACATCTTTATCAATCTTGCTCAATGCCATTGCCCGTAGAATATACCGGACAAGGGTTGAGCACAATTTTGGAGGGGAATATGAAGAAGATGAATTGGTGTTTGGTGGTTGGTTTGAATTTGGTTCTATTGGCCGGTTGCTGTGGAGTAAAAACTAAAGGACTGCAGCAAAACAAGACAGCGATTCCGAAAAAACCGTACCACTGTCTCTTTACCGCGGAGCCCATCAAGGTTGACGGCATCCTGGATGAACCGGCCTGGGAAAAAGCAAATGTCCTCAACTTCTTCATACCGGCGACCTTCAAGGAACCAATCTCTAAAACAGAGGCACGGGTTTTATACGACAATAAGTATCTCTATGTCGGTTTTAAGGCTTACGACCAGGATGTCTGGGGTTTCTTAACCGAAAGAGATACCTATACCTGTACCGAGGATGTCCTGGAAGTTTTCATCAAGACGGATCCGCAATTACATCCTGATGGCCCGGACCCGTACTTTAACTTTGAGATTAATCCCCTGGGTACGGTTCTGGATGCCTTTAATGTCAAAAGAGGTGCGGCCGGCAACTACAAACGCTGGTCCGATTGGAATTGTGAAGGCTTGAAAATAGCTGCTCAGGTTAAGGGTACGTTCAATGACTGGCGGGACAAGGACGAATACTGGACACTGGAAGTAGCCATACCTTTTACGTCTCTACCCACCCTGTCCGGTCGCAGTCCCCAGAGGGGCGATATCTGGCTCTTGAACCTTGCCCGTTATGACTATTCCGTCTATCTGCCTAAAGGTTGTGAACTGACCTCCTGTGCACCCCTTTCTAAGGTGGACTATCACCTACACGAAGATTTCCTGAAATTGACATTCCAAAAATGAGCCATAGAGAACGCGTTCTTCTTGCCATCAACCATAAGAAAACCGACCGGACGCCCGCTGACTTCAGCGCCCATAAGGAAGTGACCGACGGTTTAATCGGGAAGCTGGGCGTCGGGGACTACGAGGAACTTCTGAAAGCCCTCCATGTGGATATGCGCAGAGTCTCATTCGACTACTCGCAACCCGACAGCGGGCCTGATGCCGACGGCTACCGGCGTAACATGTGGGGAGTGCGATGGCGCGAGTCTTCCATACAGGATGGAAAGCCCAACTGGATCTCTCCGTTTGACGAGAATACCACCGTTGAAGACGTTCACAGACATCCATGGCCAGACCCGAATGTGCTGGACTACTCCGGCGTTACGGTGGAATGCGAGAAATACCACCAGGAGTATGCCACGTTCGGTGCACCCTGGAGCCCGTTTTTTCACGAAGCCGGATGGGTCATCGGACAGGAGAACCTTTTCATCTGGATGTCAACCAAGCCCGATGTGGTGAGTGCCATCATTGACCGCCTCGTGGATTATGAAATAGAAGCAACCCGCGGGTATCTGGAGGCATGCCGCGGGATGCTGGACATCACCTATTTCGGGAACGATTACGGCACGCAACGCGGGCTTTTCATCTCACCTCAAAGCTGGCAGAAGTTCATCCGGCAGCCGCAGAAGCGCTATTTTGACATTTCACGTGAATACGGCTGCAAGGTGATGCTCCACTCCTGCGGCGGTGTCCGCTCTATCATCCCGATGTTGATCGAAGACGGCGTGGACATCCTCGACCCTATCCAGGTGGCAGCAAAAGAGATGGAACTGGCCGGTCTGGTCAAGGATTTTGGGCATCGGTTGGCGTTTCACGGAGGCGTGGATACCCAGAGCATACTCCCTTTCGGCATTGTCGCGGATGTCCGCTCTCATGTCCGTTCGTATATAAACCTCACCCGTGACAGCGGCGGCTACATCCTTTGCGGAAGCCAGGAATACATCGAGGATATCCCGTTGGATAACATCCTTGCCATCTATGAAGAGAACGCAAGGAACCCATGAACCCGCGAAGGCGGGGTTACCAATGAAACCACACAAATATAGTTCGGACAGTGTTTTCTACCTCAGATCAATAGTAACTATACTCGGTACCGGTCCGGTCTCTCTCCTTTAAGCAACCGCCTCTAATCTTCCCCTGTGCTTTACCATCTTATTAACATCTATTTCTTTACGTTCACCCCGCCTTGCCCTGGAGAACATCTTTATCGCCTTCAGCAATAATCAACTTTGACATTACCACCAGTTCCAGATATAAAAAGTCGAAGGGTTTCAACGCATATCCGTATGCTCCCAGACTTATTGCCTCGTTCACTTTTTCGTCGTCCTGGTCCCCGGTTATCATTACCACGCCAACCTTTGGATTTATTCTTAACATCTTCTCTAACGTCGTTAAGCCATCCATTCCAGGCATATTAATATCCAGCAACACCGCTGAAATTTTCTCGGAACTAACCAATTGGAGCGCTTCATCACCGTTTTTGGCTTCCAGTATCTTATAACCCTTCTTTTTGAAAAATTCCCTCAAAACCTGCCGGACACCCTCTTCATCATCAACGATAAGAATTTTTTTCTCTCTCACCGGAGGGGTATCTTCGTCAACGACTAATATCTTTGCCATTCCTTGGTATCATTGTTTATTTGACTTTCTTC
Source organism: Candidatus Omnitrophota bacterium (assembly GCA_043797665.1). Lineage (GTDB taxonomy): Bacteria > Ratteibacteria > UBA8468 > MWAK01 > MWAK01 > CAZVUE01. The sequence goes on along the minus strand of JAZDPL010000046.1, from coordinate 1,813 downwards.
GGGTAAAAAGTATATGGAAATTATTGTCCGGGTTTCACCGGTTTCTTCTTTGATAAGATTAGTCTCACCAAAGTCGGCCAAGACTCCTTCGGTGGTTTTAGTCCATTCGATTAACTTCTTCACCTGTCTCCCGGGAATAGAAAGGACGAGCATCTCTTCTGATTGGTATTCGATGGAACCGCCAAGTTCCCGGATGGTATTCAACAAAGCAGATTGTGTTGAAGTGAGAAAAAAATGCCAGTGCAGACTACCTGTTTTTGCGCCGGGTTCTTTTTCCAATGACATAAATACACCATCGTTTTTTGTGTTCGTATTTTCCCGAACGGTTTTCAGCTCTTCAGGCGTGCTTTTTTCGAGGTAGATAAAAACCCGATATTCTCTGTTTGAAGAAATACGTGTTTCGTCGTTGAAACTACGCAAGGATGCAATCAGAGATATTACTGCACGTACCTGTTCCAATTTTTCTCCTGAGGCTGCCAAAACCAGGATATCGGAAGTTTCATAATCGGGTTTAATACTAAAGAGATTTGAAATTTCCTCTAATTTGGTCTTCTCCTCTTCTTTGGAGAATAAAAAATGCCAGTGAAGTAGTTCGGGTTTAGAGATGGGAATAGGAGCCTTTTTAGATGAATTCCCGGAGAAGGGTATCTTTTCGGTGAGCGCCTCTTTTTTGGTCGGAACCTCCTTCCCGTTGGATTCCGCTTCCGCCGTTTTCTTCTTTTCCGTCGGTTCGTTCCCGGTATCTTCTGCCACCCATTCTATAATGACCGGCTTTATTTCCCCCTGGTATAAATTTTTTTGTTCCTTTTTCGTCGGGGTTGATACGGAAGGAGGACTTGCCGCGGGTGGAGCACGATGTTTATTTTTTACAAAATGGTTAATCCCTGAAAAAAGGCCCAGGATAATAAGTACTATACCTGTTGTCCAGGCAATGGTTTTACGAGAGGCAATAATTGGGATACTTTGGGATACTTGTTCCGGTTCCTTGAGTTTAAAGAATACGGTGGAACTGAAATCGGGAGGGACTTTAACCGCGTTCCCCAATTCCCTTAAATGGTTGGAGAAGGAACCTACCGCACCGACGTAATTCTGGCAGGCAGTACACTGGTCCAGATGGGTAACAAACGCCTGGTATTCTTCTTCGGACAGCAGGTCGTCCAGAAAAATCTTCAGATTCGTTTTGATATCTTTACAGGTCATTGTTTATCTACCCTGTGTGGTTCAATATTTTTTCAATCTCTTCTCTTAGATGGGCACGCGCCTGGGTTATTTCTATCCGGGCGTTTTCGTCCGACATTCGCAGAATACCGGCAATATTTTTGTAAGCGAGGTGAAGCTGGTCGCGTAAAAGGAGTAACACCTGATTTTCAAAAGGAAGTGATTGGAGCGCCCTTCTGGTTATGATAAGGGAGTTCCTTTTTTCCGGAGGGAAGTCTGTCAGGTCAGACTCATCAGAAGAAGGTATTGTTCTGATATCATGACTCTTCCTGATTACGACACTGACCAGTCTTGTTAAAAACGAATCTTCTGTCTCAAAAAGGGAGGCGGACCGGATTGTCTCCACAAAACTTGATACCGCAACGCCATAGGCTTTATCCCGGTTGTTTCCTGACAGATAAAATACTAACGCGAAAATTTTTTGTTGATAGCGGATAACCAGTGATTTCGGGACCTCTTTCATGAAAAATAAACCCTGGATACCCCGTGCGGCAGCACGGGGAGGAAAGGGTTTCCTTTTGGAGTTGTTTTGCAATCAAAATTGTAGGGGTCGGATTTATCCGACCCGCGGGCTTGATAAATCAAGCCCCTACCT
>JAZDPL010000036.1:0-2639 GCA_043797665.1 Candidatus Omnitrophota bacterium | reverse complement strand
ATGGGGGCGGCAGCGGCCTGGCTTGCGAAAGAAAGCAACGAAAGAAAGTGGAAAAACATCGCCGATTTCTGCAAGCCGGCGGCGGATGTGCATAAGGATCATACCGCGTCTCTTTTTTTTGAAAAAGACGGGCATCCCTATCCGGCCCCGAAAGATGCTGAGCCGGCATTTCTTTCCTGCGGGTTTTTCCGCGAACCATTAAATCTCCGCCGCCTGACGCGGGAAGTGCCCATCACGTCGCATCTCACGATCCGTTTCCTGCTGCGCGCCCTGTTCGGCGTCGGCTCCAGAGCGGAGTGCCTGATCTATCTCCTGACGCACGACGGCGGGCACCCGGCGGAAGTCGCAAAGGCTATTGGTCTTTCCATCCGGGGAACCCAGGATATCCTGATTGATCTCTCCCGGTCAGGCCTCGTGCTGACGCGCATCAAGGGGAAGAGAAAAATAGAATACTGGCTTTCCCAGGAACGGTGGTGGGAATTTCTTTCGCGGGGAAGTCTTGCGGAAATCAAAAGGCCCGTATGGATTGACTGGATAGCGCTCTTTTCGGCGCTGTCGGGGGTCTGGTCGGCGCTGACCGAGACGGGCAGGGAAGAATTGAGCGATTACATGAGAAGCTCAAGGCTTCGGGATTCCCTGGAGCTGGTAAGCGCTGAATTTTCAAGGAGCGGTCTCGATATCCCCGCGATGCCGGGAAAGAATATAAAGCCGCAGGAATACGAAAGCGCGTTTGAGTCTTTCATCGTTCATGTCTTTGGAGCCAAATAAAATGGCCGAGCAGATCAAAAGCCTGAAAACGGGCATCAAATATAAAGATACGCCCATTGGCCGGATCCCGGTAGATTGGGAAGTCGTAAGATTAAACGACATATGTGATGTGATTGGTGGAAGCACTCCTTCGACAGTAAGAAAAGATTTCTGGAATGGTGATATCCCCTTCGCAACACCTACAGATATAACAAATCTTCACGGAAGAGAAATCTCAAACACGAAGCAGAAAATTACGCAGGAAGGCTTATCTTCTTGTGGGACACGTCTATTGCCTACCGGCTCTGTTTTGCTGACAAGCAGAGCGACCATAGGGGCTTGTGCCATAAATGCAAGACCTATGGCAACGAATCAAGGTTTTGCAAGTCTGGTATGTAATGAAAAGGCTTATAATTGGTATATTTTTTATGAAATGATGTTGCGTAAAAGCGAGTTGCAGAGGCTCGGAAGTGGAAGTACTTTTAAGGAGGTATCGAAGAATAGTTTAAGACAATTAAATATTACTCTCCCGCCACTGGCAGAACAGAAAAAAATCGCTGAAATTTTATCAACGGTTGACGAAGCGATTGAGATGACAGATCAGATCATCGAAAAGACTAAGGAGGCCAAGAGGGGACTGATGCAGAGGCTACTTGTCCGTGGCATCGGCCATAAGAAATTCAAAAAAACGGAGATTGGTACGATACCAGTGGAGTGGGAAACAAAAGAAATAGAGGCCCTCATAAAAGAAAGTAAGGGTGCAATAAAAATTGGCCCTTTTGGTAGTCAGATAAAAAAATCAGAAATGGTGAATGCTGGTATTCGTGTATACGGTCAAGAAAATGTTTATCGCAAAGATTTTAATATAAGAAAATGTTATATAACTCCCGAAAAGTTTCAAGAATTAAAAACCGTAGAAATATTTCCTGGAGACTTATTGATTACAATGATGGGCACTATTGGTGACTGCTGTATTGTTCCAGTCGGAATCCAGCAAGGTATTATGGATTCGCATCTTATGCGCATTCAATTAAAAGATAATATTAATCCATTATATGCTGCGATGCTTATTAGTGAGAGTTGTCTCGTAAAAAAACAAATCAATGATATGTCACAGGGTGGCATTATGAGTGGATTAAATTTATCAATTGTAAAAAAAATTAGAATACCTGTCCCACCTTTAGAAGAGCAGACAGAAATCGAAAATATGCTTTCAGAAGTTGACAACGAAATTGGAAAAGAGCGAGACTATAAGTCCGATCTCGAAAAATTAAAGAGAGGGCTGATGCAGGTCTTATTAACAGGTAAGATTCGGGTGGAAACTTAAACTTCCGTCGCTCAAGGGGATGCCGTGAAACCCAAGTTCAACGAAGACACACTCTCCGAAACGCCTGCTCTGGAGCAGTTAAGACGGCTTCAATACGATTATCTCAACGGCGATGCGCTCGATCCGGAATTGAAGGAGGATGGCGAGCGGTCATCCCGGAGAGAGGTGGTTCTAACGGCCCGCCTGAGGAAGAAACTCGCCGAACTTAATCCTCGCCTGACGGAAGACGGCATCAACAAGGCCGTTCGGCGAGTGACCCATATTCAGGCGGAAAGCCTGATGGAAGCAAACCGCACCTTCCACAGAGATTTGATTGCCGGCATTTCCCTCGATCAGGACATCGGCGCCCGGAGACAAAAACAGACGGTTCGTTTCATCAATTTCGAAGAACCTGAAAAAAACGAGTTTCTTGCCGTCAACCAGCTCTGGGTAAAAGGTCCCAAAGAAACGGACCGGCCGGATATCGTGATCTTCATCAACGGCATTCCGCTGGTGGTGATTGAATGCAAGAGCCCGGTGGCGAAACAGATGGGGATCACCGAGGCGATCAAGCAACTGGAGCGAT
>JAZDPL010000023.1:0-25052 GCA_043797665.1 Candidatus Omnitrophota bacterium | reverse complement strand
GCTGTCCGACAACCGCACCATCATTCTTTATGCCAAAATAGAGGTTGCCTTTTTGATGTTTATTGAGAATAGCACAAATGGAAATAATCGCTTCCTTCAACTCAGAAGTTGATTTCTTCAACTCTACGGTTTCGGTCTCTTTATATCTCATATCCTAACCCCTTCAGATTCTTCTTGATCTCGGTTTTAATTCATCAAAATAATATTGTGAGACCAACCAATTTCTCTCACCAGTGGTGAGAGTTTCCTGCGCTCTCAATTTTACTATATTCCGGTAGAAACATCCAGAGGTTGACCCCTTTGTCCTTCCTGTTTCCAAATCTGCAATATAATCTACCGAAATACCCAACTTTTTAGCCATCTCTTTTTGGCTAAACCCGAGTTTCAGCCTTTTCTGTCTCAATTTTTCACCTGGGCTACCCTGTTCTGGTTTAAACTTGCGCTGGTCCCTGAAACCAGAGGTTACTTCAAGTCCGGTTATTTCCCGTATCTTTCTGGCAAATTTGTATACCGGGGTCATATTTCTTACTTCCCAGTTCAAAACCGTTATTTCATCTGCACCGATAAGTCTTGCCAGTTCCTTTGCCACCATATTCCTATCCATCCTCCATTTTCTCAACCTTTGCCCAAATGTTTTAGGTTTAGCAGGATAGTGAGGCTTGTTTTGAGTCTTAAGGTGTGCTAAACTGAATTTCCGTGAGATATTATAGAGCAGAATCTTGTTGCCTTTCTGTTTCGCAGGGTTGCCCCTGCGGGAACCTGGGCCATCCCAGGAAGGCCTGCCGGTGTTTAGCCACCCAGATTGCCAAGTACCGGGGTAAACTCTCCGGTCCTCTTTTAGACCGGATTGACCTGCATATTGAGGTACCGCCGGTACCGTTTGCCCTTCTGACCGACAACCGGCCAGAGAGTGAAAGTTCCGCCACAATCCGGGAACGAATCTGTAAAGCCAGAAAAGTTCAGGCCGAGCGCTACCACGGCCAGAAATTCGTGACCAACGCCCTCCTTTCCAGCCGCCAGATAAAAGAGCACTGCGTACTCACCCCTGATGCCGCAGACCTCCTGAAGCAGGCCATGGAGAGGTTTGGGCTAAGCGCCCGCTCCTACGACAAACTCCGCAAGGTGTCCCGCACCATCGCGGATTTGGATAACTCAGAGAAGATAGAGGTGGAGCATATCTCCGAAGCCCTCCAGTACCGTGCCCTTGACCGCAAGGTCTGGCTGTAAAAGCCAACTTGTAATTTTGACATCAAATTGAAATAAAAGTAAAATACTCTACATGATAACGAATAATGAACGGGACATAATTTTGAGATGTGCCAAGAAATATCATGTTTCTTCTGTTTTGCTATTCGGTTCGTCAACCGAGAGAAAAACGGTCAATGACATAGACCTGGGGGTAAAAGGGATTAGGCCCGAATTGTTTTTTAAACTCTACGCGGATTTGATAAGGCATCTACCAAAGCCGGTTGACCTTGTTGACCTTTCTAAAAAAACCTTGTTTAACAAACTTGTTGAAGAAGAAGGTATAAAGATTTATGGTTGAATTATCAAAGCAGATCGCCGCCGAAAAAGAGAATGTAGAAATATCTTTGAGCAATCTCAAAGATGCCCTGCGGAGGACGAAAAGATCGGCGGTGGAATTGGCGGCCATGGCGACGTTTCTTCATAATATCTATAACGGAATTGAAAACATCTTAAAACAGGTCCTAAAAGCAGAAGGATGCAAGATTCCCAAATCAGAAACCTGGCACAAGGATTTATTAAACCTTGCGGTTTCTGATGGAATTATTCCAAACAAGTTGGCTGAGGAATTATACGAGTACCTTGCCTTTAGGCATTTTTTTCTTCACGCTTACGGATTTATGCTGAAAGAGACCCAGGTCAGAGGTTTGGCGAACAATATTCCGAACGTGTGGTCTGAATTCATTTCCGCAATAGAAAAGCACTCCCTTCCGGTAAAATAATTCTGGACAGTTCCGAGAAAATAGAGGTGGAGCACATCTCCGAAGCCATCCAGTACCGTGCCCTCGACCGCAAGGTGTGGTTGTAACGTTCTCCTCTTTTCTTGCTAAAATCCTACTCCTTGGTATATAATAAATGAGTGGAGTTTATCCTGTCTGAACATGCCAAATGCGTTCTGAAGGAACGGGATATTCGCGAAGAATGGGTATGGCAAACAATCAGGAATTCCGACAGGAAGGAGCGCAGGTCCGACAACAATATCCATTATTTTAAGGGTATACCTGAACACGGAAACCGAATCCTTCATGTAGTAGTAAACCCAGATACGATACCACCAAAGGTAGTTACACTATTTTTTGACCGAAAGGAAGGGATGAGAAATGAAGTTAAAAGTTGACAAGGAAACTGACGCTCTCTATCTCCGGTTAGATGAGTCCGCTATTGTCGATTCGGAGGAAGTAAAACCTGGAGTAGTTTTGGATTTCAATGCCAACGACGAGGTGGTGGGCATTGAAATGCTGAACCTAAGTACCAGGACCAATTCGGAACAGTTGAAGGTATTTCAATACGAAACTGTATAACCCTCCCCAGCAAGGTCTCCCGCACCATCGCGGATTTGGACAACTCCGAGCAGATAGAAGTGGAGCACATCTCCGAAGCCCTCCAGTACCGTGCGCTTGACCGTAAAGTCTGGTTGTAGTTTTTTCGCAGCCCAGCACCATCATTTGCCCACCATAAGAAAAAGTGGTATTTTTAATGTGATTGGGTTTGGGCAAGCCGACAGAAATTCGGCTATCTTTCGCTAATAGGATGCGATTTTGATTAGGAGAAATTTTTATTGGACACCTGCAATGAAAAACATAAATAAAAAAGTAGTTACTCTCATTGTGATAATATATATTTCGATAACTGGGGGGATGACTATGGCAGATATCCCATTACAAAAAGTGATATTAAAATCCACGGTTTATATTAAAAATGAATACGGAAATGTTGGAACGGGTTTTTTAATATCCAAGAAAGTGGAAGGAGAAAAACAAGGTACTTTTCTTATAACAAATAAACACGTCCTACGAAAGGATGGTGAAGGGGATTATAGTACAATATATTGATGTTAGATTCTATAAGAGAGATCCAAAAGAAAGTGAGCAGAAGATTGAATGGATTAAGATACCCATTTTACAAAATAATAACACCTTTACTGAGATTGTATTGATGCACCCGGAAGAGAGCGTTGACATTGTGGGTATCTTAATAAGCGGGTTTATAAATCAACTTTCAGATAAAATTAATTTCACTCATCTTGAGGACGACGTAGTTCTCACAAGAGAAATAGCACAGAGAGAATGTATAGATGCCGGGGAAGATTTATTTATATTAGGATATACTGCTGGTATTTTTTCAGAAACCAATTATTTACCACTTGTAAAACCAGGTTTATTATCAAGTTCTTCATCGGAAGATTTGAGCATAACATTAAAAGATGGAGTTATTAAAGGGAAAATATATTTAGTCGATAGTTCACTTTTTGGTGGAAATAGCGGTGGCCCTGTTTTTATTAAACCACGATGGAAAGTAACTCGAGAGAAAGATGGTTCTAAACAGACTGTCCACTTGGGTGAAAGTTTGCCACTTTATCTTTTGGGAGTTTAAAGCAGCAGCATACGCCTACCGGAAAAGATATACACGCGTATATTTGGTTCGGAAGAGACACCGTCGTTTGAAACGAATTAATTCACCGCTGTCCAATAAAAAGTCTCACTTAAATTTTCTATTAGTCAAGTATAAATTAGAATTTTTACTAAATTCTTTTTAGGACTTAAGTTTTTTCTGTAAAATTGGGTGACCATCGGTTCTCTTGAAGTAACGGGTTTAAAAACTTCGTTTAAGTTTAGATTTCAGGAGGGAAAGGCTTGTTTTGAATCTTTCTGATGGTCCTCCTTTACAAGCCGGTTCTTAAGCCCTTTGGCGTCTTTGTGGCGTCTTAAAACATATCCTGTTCCCTTACCGGTAATGCCAACCTGCTCAAGCAGACCACTTGAAACTAAGTTTGACAGGTCACGTGTGGCTGTTCTTTCTGAGGTATTGCAAATCTCCTGGTATTCCTTATTCGTTATTTTCCCTCTCTCCTTTACATACATCCCTGCTTTAATCTGGCGTTCATTCAAGCCGAGGGTGCGGAGATATTCTTCTGTGTAAACGTCTTTTCTGAAAATAACTGAAAAACCGCCAAAAACCTCCTTGAATTCCGGGTAAGGAATTCCCTGTCGCTTACAGAGGTCTATTATTTTGATGGTGCCGCTTCCGTATTTTTCAATATATCCAATATCATAGAACATTTGGGCAATCAGATTATTCCTGATTACTGACTTGTGTTCTTTCTTATACAGGTCGTCAATCGTTATCCCCGGCAGCAGCCCTTCCCGGATTCCATATTTCTATTCTGTCATCGTAAATCTCAATCTGAACGTTTGAAGGGACGGTATAATCTCTATGGACTATCGCGTTTATAACTGCCTCTCTCAAGGCTTCCAAGGGATATTCCCATATCTCCTTCCTTTTGGGCTTTCCTTCAAATTCATATCTTACGCTGATGTGCCTTGTGACAAACTTCGTTACTTCATCAACCTGGTTGATCAAATCGGTCTCAACCATCAGGTCATCTATTATCTGGGTCTTATCCATCCTGAATCTTCCGCAGTGCGCAGCAGATTGCAACAGAGGTTTTTGTGGTTCTTTACCGAATGTCAGGACAGCAGCCCAAGTGGCTTTTCCGTCTTTAACTAATCCCAACTTTTCAAGAACTTCTAAAGGGCTTTCCTCTATTTTTCTTCTTCCGGTGGCATTGGCTTCTCTTATATATTTCTCAATCTTTTTCAAGTCAATATCCTCAAGAGTTTTATCTTCCGTGGGAAACGCGTCCCAGCTTGTTCCTATAGAATGAAAATGCATCTGGGCGATCTCATGCGGCGTCATCAGGCGGTTGGTATTTCCCACGCGTCTATAGCATTTACCCTTTATTGAAATAGGCTTAATAGGGTATTCTTTGATCTGGATTACGACAATTTCTTCAATTTTCAAATCTTCAATTTCAGGGATTAGGCGAGGTTCTGTGCTTTGTGAAATCTGATTTGACCAGTCTCTCAACGTAGTCCTGCCTACGGTGATTCCTTTGATTTTACCTTTATCAGAGACGCCTATTAAGACAGAACCGCCTTTTGTATTAGCAAAGGCTCCGACTGTCTCTATGGTCTCTTTATCAAAGGTCTCTTTGAATTCAACCAGCGTTGATTCTCCTCGTTCAATTAACCCAAAAATATCATCGTTATTCATCTTACTGCCCCGATTTATCCTTCCAGCCTTGGTTTGTTTGAAGATGCCAGTTTAATTTGTTACCCGTTGTATCACAGTTTAGCAGCGCTTCTCAACCGAAAGACGATAGAAAAAGAGGAGGTTAGGCATATGGGAAAAATGGAAGTTAACAATAATTACAAACGAGGCAAGAGAGATAAGTGGAAGGCTATTATTGAGTATGTACCTTTTCCCAATGAAAGGGTAAGGCAAAGAAGCTATGAACTATTTGCCGAAAGTATTCTCAATGCATACAGGAATAAGCAAAAGCTCACAGAGAAGCAGCAAAACCTGGAAAACTTAACAAGTTAAAATGAAAGCAGAATACTATTTATCCGGACCTTGTGTTTCCCTCGGTACCTCCCAGTTTCCAAATCCGCAATATAATCCACAGAAACACCGAGTTTTTCTGCCATTTCTACCTGGCTTAAACCAAGTTCCTGCCTTTTCTTTCTCATCTGTTCACCCGGGCTGCCCGGTGCTGGCTTTGACTTGCGCTGGTCCCGGAAGCCGGAATCGGGTGAAATTCCGGTTAATTCCTTAATTTTTCGTGCAAATTTATACACCGGGGTTACGTTTCTTATTTCCCAGTTGATTATACTCATTTCATCAGCACCAATCGTTTTTGCTATAGTTTTAATCGTTAAATTGTTATCCATTCTCCATTTTCTTAACTTCTGGCCGAAGGTCTTGGGGTTGGCAGGATAGCGGGGATTGGCTAATTTCTTCAGGTTTACATGCCTTGAGATGACGTAAACCAATCTATATTTTCGTTCGCACATATTCGCCGGATTGGGATGGAAATTACTTCAAAACTTCCCAATGTCCGCCTTTATCAGGCCCGGTGCGACGGATTAGACCTTCCGCTTTAAGTTTCTTCAAATTCCACTCAACACCCCGGCGAGTTAAACCGGTTTTATCCATAAGTTTCTTCTGGGTAATCCGGGGATTGGTCACGAGCAGGGCTAAAATTTTCTCCACAGTTTTCTCCACAGTTTTCTCCACAGTCGCCTGCCCATTCTTTCTGACCATCTTCTGCTTTACCTTAATCTCCGGACGGTAAAAGATTACCACAAACCCGCTTTTAATCCTGTTGAATTCTACTTTCACTCCCGCGGCTTTACATTCGTCATTGATTCGTCTCAAACCGGAGCCCCAACGCTCAATATCGCTGGTAAGATACAGTGCATTCGCAATAAGCGGGTTTCGCAGAATACTGTGCTCTTTACCTTTTATGAAATCTTCAGGTGAGTAATCTTCGGGAAAGCGGCCGGGGTTGTAAATTTCTATCCGGTTCTTAAAAACCGCCACTTCGTTGCTTTTTGGATTGGTAAAATCTCTGTGACATAAAGAATTGACTACGGCTTCCTGGATGGCGCGAACCGGGATTTCGGGGATTTCCTTACGGTTGCTACCGGAAAGGTCGGCACGCCAATTTATATGTTCTTTGATGTATAATTCACCTTTTTTAATCAGATCAAATAGATTACCGCGAAAACTCTGGATATCAAGAAACGTAAGCTTATCATTCCCCGCAAAAACAGCCGCCTGAACTTCTACGCTATTTTCAGAACAGAATAATACTTTGCCCGCATTTAAAAGAACACCGTTTTTAATCACTTCGAGTTTTTTGAGAATATTCCGGACATTATCATAACGGTAATTCATTCTACCGGCATCATTGGCACGTTTGACAAATCGCCGTATTGCCTGTACGCTCACCGCAGAAATAGACGTATCGGCAGGTTCAGATTCCCACCGAGAACGATAATGATTTTTTCTGGCGATCAGATTCTCCAGTTCTTTGGCGGATAATCGGCGATCTTCGTCGGCTACACGCATATACGCCCGGCCATACGCAAAATAGGGAATCTCTTCGCCTTTAAACTCCACCGCTACGCATGGTTTTCCTTTAATGGTCTCCATCGTAACCGAAGGGTAAACTTTCGGTTCGATATGCTGAGCAACCGCCTGCGAAACATGCCGTAGGGTTGCATCAGTAACCTGCTGTCCGACAACCGCACCATCATTTTTTATGCCAAAATAGAGATTGCCTTTTTGATGTTTATTGAGAATAGCGCAAATGGAAATAATCGCTTCCTTCAACTCAGAAGTTGATTTTTTCAACTCTACGGTTTCGGTCTCTTTATATCTCATATCCTAACCCCTTCAGATTCTTCTTGATCTCGGTTTTAATTCATCAAAATAATATTGTGAAACCAACCAATTTCTCTCACCAGGGGTGAGAGTTTCCTGCGCTCTCAATTTTACTATATTCCGGTAGAAACATCCAGAGCTTGTCCCCTTTACCCTCCCAGTTTCCAAATCCGCGATATAATCCACAGAAACACCCAATTTTTTAGCCATCTCTTTTTGGCTAAACCCGAGTTCCAGCCTTTTCTGCCTTACCTTTTCACCCAAACTGCCGGGTTCTGGTTTAAACTTGCGCTGGTCTCTGAAGCCAGAGGTTATCTCCAGGCCGGTTATCTCCTTGATTTTTCTGGCAAATTTATATACTGGTGTCATATTTCTTACTTCCCAGTTCAGAACCGTTGTTTCATCCACGCCGATAATCTTTGCTATGTCCTTTGCCAACATGTTCCTGTCCATCCTCCACTTTCTTAGTTTCTGGCCGAAGGTCTTGGGGCTGGCAGGGTAGTAAGGCTTGTTTGAAATCTTGAGGTGTGCTAAACTGAATTTCCGTGAGATATTATAGATTAGAATCTTGTTGCCCTTCTGTCTTGCAGGGTTGCCCCTGCGGGAACTTGGGCCATCCCAGGAAAGCCTGCCGGTGTTTAGCCACCCAGATTGCCAAGTACCGGGGTAAACTCTCCGGTCCTCTTTTAGACCGGATTGACCTGCATATTGAGGTACCGCCGGTACCGTTTGTGGAGTTCAGTGACAGCCGGCCGGAGGGTGAAAGTTCCGCGGTGATTCGGGAGCGAATCTGTAAGGCAAGAAAGGTTCAGCAAGAACGCTACCGTAGCGGTGCAATTCATTGCACCAACGCCCTCCTTTCCAGCCGGCAGATAAAGGAACACTGCATTCTCACCCCTGATGCCGCTGACCTGTTGAAGCAGGCCATGGAGAGGTTTGGTTTGAGCGCCCGCTCCTACGACAAACTGCGCAAAGTATCCCGCACCATCGCGGATTTGGACAGTTCCGAACGAGGCTAAAAGTCAATCATTTTCCGACGGTAAATTGTGAGGGATTTTCGGACGTTTTTCCGTACATAAGGGGTTGTTCCGGTACAAATTGAATCCTTCTTTTGCCAGTTCTGAAATGGCCACCAGATGATAACCGGAAATTCCGGTTTCGATTTTATCGTTAAGAGGTTTGACCCACTTCGCCGGAAGTTCCTTTGCTCCCAGCATCATTCCGACAATAGACCCGACCGTTGCCCCGTTGCAGTCGGTGTCAAAACAAGCCTGTACGGCCCGGCAGATTGACTTTTCGAAATCACCCCCGCCCCAGAGAAGGCCCAGAGCGACAATCTGCGCATTACTGATGGTATGGGTCCAATGATGAGGAAAGGTTTCATCCCATTTCGTGTGTATTCTGGTCACAGCCTTCTGATAGTCCACTCCCTCCTCGTGCCAGGCAACAACCTCCTTGATCCCTTTGCTCAACCGGCAGTTTTCGGGTATCTCCGAAAGGCCGGTTTGTATGATTTTCTTCACGTCCGGCAAAAAGGGAGCCGCCGCTAACATCGCGGCAACCCACATCTCCCCGTAAATTCCGTTCTTTACGTGACTGATTGATGCGTCTCTCCAGGCAAGTTCGGCTGCCTGTTCCGGATTTCCGACTGCAACATAACCAAAGAAATCGGCCCTGATCTGGGCTCCGATCCATTCCCGGTAGGGGTTGCGGGAAATCGCCGAGGCGGGAGGAAAAATCAGACGGCATATATTCCGGTAAGCCACCCTTTCTGCGGTACAGGTATGCAGGATTGGAATATTCTCCAGCCAAAAGAATGCCACGTCCACCGGCGCAAAATCGAACCCGTACTTTTTTACTATTGCCAGGCCGGTAACCGTATAATTGGTATCGTCGTCTTCCACCATGTGATGCACCCGATTAATAAATGGCACGTTCCGGGAGACCTGGTATTTTTTTTGGATGTCTTCCGGCACATCTGACCGGAAATAGTCGTTGAGCGGATAACGGTTTAAGTCTTTTAAGTACCCCCACATCCTTTCGGACCTCCAGCCTTCCACCGGCTTACCCAAAAGGCATCCGGCGCAGCGCCCAAGCCAGGCACCGAGAGTTTTGTCGTACAGTTCTTTTTGATTCAGGGAAGATTTCATCTTCCGGGAACCTTCCGGCCGGAGCTTCTTAATTCCATCCAGGTCTGACGGTTCCCGGTATGAATAACCTGCTCTCATTGGAAGTCCTGCGGTCCGGTCCAGAAAAGCGCGCAGTTCTTCCTGCCGGTTCACGAAATCATCCGGTTCTAATCCGGCAAATTTTTTGAACTCGACATCAACCCCGGAAATATCGCGACCCTCGTCAATCAGTTGTTGCCGCTCGGTGGTTAAATCGTCAGGGTTTACGTATAGCCATTTCATAATGTTTCTATCCATATTTCATATTATACTATATGAAACGCATTAAATACTTGCATTTTATTGATTTCGGAGTAGAATATAATAAATAAGGCAGACTATCAGGCTGAAATATTTCTTTTTAGTAGTAGGAATGCAGCAGAAAAATCTTTTGCCGACTATCAGGCTGAACGGCGTTGAAGTTACCCGGCTGATTATCGGCGGTAATCCTTTTCAGGGCAATTCCCACTTTTCGGAGGAACTTAACCGGGAGATGGCTGAGTACTACACCTGTGCGAATGCGGTTAAAGCCCTCTTTGCCTGCGAAGAGAACGGCATTAACGCGATGCTCTCCCGGGGTGACCGGATTATATTTAATATCGTGCGTACGTTTCGGGAGCAAGGCGGCTCTCTCCACTGGATCTGCCAGACCGCTTCGGAACACCCGGACACCTACCAGAACATCCGGGAGATTGCTTCTTTAAACCCGCTCGGCATTTACTACCACGGAACCGAAACCGACCGGCGCTGGAAGGCAGGTCAAATTGATACTATCCGCGACCACCTTAAAGCCATCCGGGATACCGGGACTGCGGTAGGACTGGGCAGTCATATGCCGGAAGTCTTTCGGTATGTAGAAGAAAAAGGCTGGGACATCGACTTCTATACGGCTTGTTTTTATAATGTCAGTAAGGTTGAGCGGGGCAGTATTCTGGCCGGTGCACCCAGGGTGGAGGAACCGTTTGACGACCCGGACCGGGATATTATGTGTAAATTCATCCGGAGTACATCCAGGACGTGTTTAGCGTTTAAAATTTTAGGCGCCGGACGGAAATGCCGGACTTACCGGATGGTTAAGGAAGCCTTCCGGTTTGCCTTTAGCCGGATTAAACAGACGGATGCGGTTGTCGTGGGGATGTTCCCAAAATACCATGACCAGGTCAACGAAAACAGTATTATCGTCCGCGACCTGTTGCAGAATTTTCCGCCGCATACAACTTGGGCGCGATATTGTCCATGAATTCAGGCACGGCAATCCGGATTCCGTATGCGGGAGGATGATTGACAACAGATGAAAGGGAGTGATTTAATATAGGTTGGCAGGGAGGCAAAAGATGATGAAGTATCAGAAATACGGTCCCAAGATAACGGTAATCGGCGCCGGAAGTTATTTTTTTGGACGGCCGGTCATCTATAAGATGGCCACCAGCCCGCACATGGCCGGCGGGACATTAGCCCTGGTGGACACCAATCCCGGAGTGTTGAACACGATGATGTCTCTGGCACAGCGTGTCTTTAAGAAGAGCGCGGGCGGAGTCAAACTCATCGGTTCGACGGACCGGCGAAAGGTGATGGAAGGTTCGGATTTTGTGGTGCTCACTTTCTCGGAACGCAATACCTATTTCCGCGGGCTGGATACTAAGATTGCGGCCAAACACGGTATCAAGATGTGCAGTTCCGACACGATCGGTCCCGGCGGCATCTTTCGGGCGCTGCGCGAAATTCCGTCTGCCCTGGATATTGCCCGTGATGTCAGGCGGCTTGCTCCCGACGCCTGGCTCATCAACTATGTCAATCCGACCGCGGTCATGGGGATGGCGCTGCGCAAATACGCGCCGGATGTCAGAAGTTTCGCCCTCTGCGATGGGCACCGAGAACCCTACAACACCGCCTGGTGGTGTCACCTGGTCGGGATATTACCGTCGGACTGTTACCGTCTCATGGAAAAAAAGCCCATCCCCATACCGCCCCGGATAGCCGGTAAGCTGGACCTCAAAATCGGTGGTGTTAATCACTGCACCTGGTTAGTCCGTTTCCGATACGGCGGAAAGGATATGATGCCGGTTGTACGTGAGCAACTGGTAAAATGGGTCGAAAAAGAGAAGAAGGAACCCGGCGAACACTCCAAGGCCCGGTACAATTCTACCTGTGCCCTGCAACTCTTTGACCTTTACGGTGCCTATCCTACCGCAGTCGGCCATACCAAGGAGTACGTACCCTTTTTCCAGGGATACGGTATCCTTCCCAACGTCCCGGAGCCGATCCGCTGCTTCGATGCGGAGCAACGCGCCAGGGAGATGGCGGCAGCCTGGAAGGTTACCGAACAATACGCTGCCGGTAAACTGAGCGTGGAAGATTTCTTCAAGAAGAATACCTCAGAGCACGCAACCGACATTGTCGAGTCGATGTGGGCCGGTTTGAATCGGACGTTCTACGTCAACTCTCCGAACCGGGGTGCGGTGGGCAATCTGCCCGCCGATGCTTTTCTGGAGTTGCTCTGTCATATTGATATGCAGGGACCGGTCCCGTTACCCTTCGGCGATATGCCGCCGGGGCTAAGGGCCTTGCAGTACCAGATACTGGATACGCACGAACTTACCGCAGATGCGGCAGTCACCGGCGACAAGAAGTTCCTGCGCCGGGCAATGCTTACCGACCCCCTCTGTAACAATATCCCCGATGCCGATGCCTGTATTGCGGACCTGCTGGAAGCCGAACGGGATGTACTGCCGGGGTTTTTTAGAAAAATTTAGTTGACAAAAACAGTTTTTCCTGTTACAATGCTTAAACGATTAAAACGATGGTTGCAAGATAGATGCGGGTCATTATGAAAAAATTGCCTGAATGGATGGGGTTATTCGTGTTTGGACTCGTTCTGTCTGTTCCCGTTCATTCGGCGGCGTCGGCGCCGGCGGAAAATCTTGCGGCAAACGGTTCCTTCGAAGTTGATGCGGATAACAACGGCCTGGCCGACGACTGGCTCGCATTTCCGGACGTGAACTTCCGGATGGAGAGCGACTCCTCCGTTGACGGCAAATTTTCGCAAAAAATAATCTGTAAAGGGCAGAACGGCATATTCCAGAGAATCCGGGTTGAAAGAAATACCGCTTATGTCATTTCCGCATACTTGAAAACGGACGGGACCAGGGCCGACATAAGGCTCTATAAGTGGGACGTTCAAGACCCCTGGGGGTGGCCGG
The DNA here is from genome assembly GCA_043797665.1 of Candidatus Omnitrophota bacterium. Lineage (GTDB taxonomy): Bacteria > Ratteibacteria > UBA8468 > MWAK01 > MWAK01 > CAZVUE01. The sequence continues at coordinate 12,211 of JAZDPL010000023.1, read as the reverse complement.
ATGAGAAAATCATCGGTAACACTACCTCCGGGGACTGGGTTGCCGTCAAACAGGAGTATACCACCGGACCCGACCAGGACGGTCTCGTCATAAAACTCTTACACCAGCCCAATACTCCCGGAGACGCCTGGTTCGATAACGTGGAAATCAAGGAAAAAAGAGAAGGTCCGGCCCCGGAGGTTAAGAAATTACTTTCCGAAAAACTGACCTTTGAACCGGTCGATATCAGCGCATTTTTCAACAGAACTCTTGTTGATGAAGTTGCGGGTGACAGTCTGGGCGGTTGGGATGATGACGGGCCGGTTGACGCCCGGGCACTGAAACTTGGGAAGACGGAATACTTCGGGATCCCGTTCGGCATCGGCTCCTGGGGATTGCAAGAAGGTGTCGACGCCAACCAGTTGATGCTTGAAGGAAAAACCGGCCAGGCCGTCATCAGCCTGTTCGGAACCAAAAAAGAGTTCTTTCCGCTTACCGCGGGTCCTATGTCCGTCGGCAGCAAGAAGTACGTTCGCCTCTATTTTCTCCATACGGCAACCTGGGTCTTTCCGGACCTGAACAACAAACCGATTGCCCGGTATGTCCTTGCTTATGAAGACGGCTCCAGCGAAACGATTCCCCTGGTGATTGGCCGGAACGTGAATAATTGGTGGGTATATCCGAACGAAAGGCTCCCGGATGCGAAGATTGTACACATCGCCGACAATCCCCACGAGGGTGCAGTCGGCGGAAAGTTAGCTCTTTTCGTGTATGCCTGGAGCAATCCGCACCCGGACAATCCCATCAGGAACATCACGTTTGAGTCCCTGAAGACGGAGGCTTCGCCGAAACTCTTTGCCGTGACCGGTCTGGTCAAGCCGGAGAGTGAAAAAATACTGGAATTGTTCGACCGGGAGTATGCCCAAAAAGAGTATCGCGGGCCGGAAGAAGAACTTCCCCTGGATGTCGAACTCTTCGCGAAAATGAGCGGCACCAAAGCAGAGAGCCTGATGCCGCCGGCGGAAATCGTGAAGGGTGCGAACGGATACTGGAATTTCAAGATACAGCCGTTATCGGGCGACGTCGTGAAGATGCAGGTCGTTGATGAAAAAGGAGCGGAAGTAAGGACGGAAAATATCTGCCTGGCCTCCAAGATCATGTACGGATTCCGGGTGCTGGTTGCCGAAGGCTCTCCGGAATATTATTTTCTGGGAGACTGGAAGCAGATGCCGGAAACGCTGCGCGACCGCAAATTCCAGGAACTTCCTCAAACCGGCTGGTTTGACTACAAGATACAGACAAGCGCCCGGGCCAGTCCGTACTACTGGTTGAAGACCGAGGTGGACATCAGGGAGAAGGGCCGCGACCGATGGACGCTGGCTCTCGATAACGTTTACGATAAATTTGCCCTGTACGTGAACGGAACAGAGCTTTTCTATAACCTGTACGGGTGGGTCAATCCGAAGCAGGCGTGGTATTACTCGTACAAGTTCGACGTCACCGACCTTTTGCGCGCCGGGAAGAATGAAATCGTCATCAAAGGACTGTCGGGCGGCCTCTACGGCAACGCCTTCCTGGTGAACACCGACAAGCTGGTCTTTCGGACGTACCGGTCGTACCACGAACAGGGGTATCCCGTAACGGCCGTCTTCTCGGTATTTCCGGAATTCACCCTGCTGTTTGCCGACATCCAGGGCCGGTGCGAGCATTTCCGCTACACCATGCCGAAACCGGCAACATGCGACCTGGGCCTGCGGGAAAAACCGGAGAGACCGGCCGGCCGGCACGGGTTCCTGAAAGCGGTCGGCGACAAACTGCAGTTTGAGGACGGGACAAAAGCGGAATTTTTCGGATTTGACATGGGCGGCAGCGGCCGGGAAATGTTCCGGGGCAAGGACCGGATTGACGAGTTGGTTGACCTGGCTGCCTCCATGGGGTCGAATATTTTCAGGATATTCGTGGGCGCCGGCCCCGAAGGATATTTTTACGACTACGGGCCGGGCTTCGTGCTGAACAATGAAACCGGCGAGATAAATCCCCACCAGCTTGATCTGGTTCATTACTTTATTTCCGAACTGGAGAAAAAAGGCATGTACGTCTACCTGACGATGAGCGACTACAAGGTATTTACCGAAACGGACGAGGACGGGAAGGTGTCCCGCGTCGGCGCGGGATGGACGAAGGGAGAGTACGCCAACGGAATGAGCAATATGATGAACCCGGACTGCATACGGTGGCACAAGACGTTCATGAAAAACTTCATGAATACGAAAAATCCGTATAACGGGAAGGTGCTTAAGGACGACCCGGGCATTGCCTTCGTGGGGTTCAATAACGAGCACGGACTCTCTCTGGGAGATACCAACTGGGAAGGCAGTCCTCCGGTGAGTTACCGGCGGTTCAAAAATCTGTGGAACGCTTTTCTGGTGCGGAAATACGGAAGCCGGGCAGTTCTTGAGCAGTCCTGGGGGGAGCTTCTGAAGACCGATGAGGACCCGGTCCGGGAAACCGTGGCCATCAAGGGGCTGCAAAAACCCCTGGAGAAGTTCCAGAATAAACGCCAGGACGATGTTCTTGCGTTCGTATACGAAGTGAGCGTAAACTATTTGAAGGACATCGAGGGTTTTCTCAAGAACGAAGTCGGGGTGAAGGTCCCGGTGGGAACCTGTTTTGCCTTTCTCCCGCCGGAAATACGCGCCAACAACGACGTCAGCGATTTCCTGGCCTGGGCATGCTATTTCGGGGGTTACTACATCTTCGACAAAAAACTGGGACGCTGGGTCAGCTACTCCGATTCGGCGCTGACCAATACCGCCGGCTGGATCAATGCCATAAAAGGTCCGCTGGAAGGGGAGGTCACCAAGCCGGTGGTCTGGCGGGAATGGGGGGCGCTGAGCACCAACCGGCTCGGTATCCCGACGTATCCGGCGACACTGCTTCTGGCAAACAAGTATTTTGACCACGTTCACGGTTTCATGGGGCATTCCATAGCCGGCCTTTACGTTGAGGAACCGGATAGTCCGAATACGAGCTCACTTCCCATCACGTCTAATCCTTTCAAAAGGTCTGTCTATGCCTTCACTGCGTATCTCTTTTGGAATACCAGCGTTCCTCCGGGTCCGGGAGTTCTGGATACCAAAGCCGGTACCTGGGTATCATCGGACGGAAAGTGCCGGCTGGAACACAACAAGGGTACTCTGAACGGCCATCTGGTGGCTGACTACCCGCATCTTCAAATGATTTTAGGCAACCTGGGAGATTCCCGGCAGTGTTCTCTTTCGCTGCTTTCGGTGCGGTCTCTCCGGGACGAGGTGATGGGCGTCATAGCAGTTGCCCTGGACAACCAGCCGTTGGACCAAAGCAGACACATAGCGGTCTGTTCCGAAATCAACGGGGAAGTGTCTCTGCGCAGTGGAAACACCGCTCAACCCGAAATCTATGCGGTAAATTGTCTGGGGGCAAGGATATTCCGGATATCGCCGTTCCGGGAGAAAGAAGTCTTCTCATTCTATACGCTGGACAATTACGAGGTCGCGTTTTACGAGGTGCTTTGGAAATAATAAAGGAGGAAAAATGGCCCGGATAGGAAAAGTGGTCCGGAAAGCATTGGGATTTACGCTGATTGAGTTGTTGGTGGTCATCGCCATCATCGCCATCCTGGCGGCGATGCTCCTGCCGGCCTTAAGCCAGGCAAGGGAGAAGGCCAGGCAGGCAAGGTGCATGAGCAATATGAAACAGATGGGGCTGGCGCTTTACATGTACACCGGTGACTATGACGATTTTTTCCCGTACGGGTCCAATACCACCGCTGCTTTGGGTCAATGGTGGAACGAACTCCTTTCCTACATCGGCAACAGCCAGAAAGTGTTTATCTGCCCGAGCGACAGGACGGGAGCATACAGTTATCAGTATCTTTCCTACGGGTACAACCGGTACGGTATGAGTTCGGAGTATACGACCGTCTCCGGCTACACTATGGAGCGCAAGTTTTCATTAGTCAGGAAACCCGAGAAGCGCTTGTTTATTGCCGACCGGGGCAACGAAAGCAAGAACAGTCAGGCACCTACCGTCACGTGGGGAAACGCGACATACACGCTCTCCGATCTCCATACCGGGAAAAGAACAAATGTCGTTTTTGTTGACGGTCACGTAGAGCCGCGGACTCCGACCTCTGACCGGAGAGATCTCCAGCTCGAATCCGGCGAAACGTCAATGGAAATTTGGTATCATAGCCCTTGAATCCTGATTATTTCCACGACGCTATATGCCTAAAAGAAAAGAAGGGGAGAATATTACCTCCGGCAATTCCCTTATAGCATATCGCATCAACAGAGGAACGGGTTTTCTGACCGGTCTTTTCAACAGGAAGACACGGACACGCTTCCTTACTCCTTCGGGAAGATTTGGTTTATCGCTTGACTGGGAATTCACCGACCCGGCCTGCCGGAACCTCCCGTTTCCGGAAAAGAGAAAGAAAGATAATGCCCGTGAGGGCATTCCGTACATTGGGGATATCCCGGGATTCAAGTCGGTTTCGTTTCAGGCGGATACGGTAGGAGTTGCCCGGCAAACGGCGGATACGGGCACTGCTCTTCTGGTAACCGCATCAAACGATATTTTTAAAATCACAACCGGCTATGGGCTTGAGAACGGAGGTGACCGGCTCCGCATCAGTCTTACCATCAAGAACCTTACCGCCAAAAACATTCTGCTGAACACGCTCGATTATGTCCTGGAAAGCGTCCGGCTCGGCGCGGAGTGGACGGACGAGTATCTCCTGCCGACCCTGGGAAATTCCATCGTCTTCACCAATGATTACGTGAAAAACTTCCGGGAACAGTGCAACAAGGACGACCCCAGGGCCGGTCTTCATCTCTCCGTCTCGCCCTGCGGTCTGAACATGCCCTATCTGATGCTCTACGACGGCGTGAAGGAAGAAGGTCTGGTTGTTTCCGAATGGCTCAACAAATCCCGCCCCGGGTTCTTCCTGAAAAAAAATTCTGCGGATGAGACCGCTTCTCTCGGCGTGCAGATGTTCGTCTCCAGGGTTCTCTGGCCCGGAGAAGCGTTTCATCTCGGGGAAATTGACGTACGGCTTTTCCAGGGGAGCAAATACAAGGCGATGGAATCTTTCGGGAAGCGGCTGGTCAATGACCGGAAAATATCCGTGCCGGAAGACATTCCTCAGGACTGCCGCAGGCTTATCTCCGCCGGCCTGCCCATAACCGATTTTTCGTCGCGGACCGGGATGCTGAAAGACCTGAAAAAGATTGGAGTCAATGCCGTTTATATCGCAGGTCACTGGCGTTCCGGAGTCTTCGGTTCCCGGCTGAAGTGCATGCAAAATCCTTGCGTGATTATGCCGTATGACGGCCTTTACACGCCCGAGCCGAGACTCGGCGGCGTCCGCGGGCAGAAGAAGTTTCTCGGCGCGGCTCATAAACTGGGCATGAAGGTTCTCTGCTGGATTACGATGTCCGGCATCTCCTTTGAGGCGGAAGAGGTCAACGCTCACCCCGACTGGTGGATTCACGACCGGCAGGAATGGACGGAACCGCAGAAATGGGGCGGTTTCCCTGCCGGAGAGCGGAGGATGCTGGAAAGAAAAATAAAAGACCATACCCTGAACAGGGATTACAAGGAAATATGCGGAGGAAATCCTCTTTCCCCGGGGTGGCGGCGCTTTTTTATCGACAACATCAGGTCTTTTGTGAAGGCGGGATACGACGGGGTGTTCCTGGATTGCCTGGTACACAAGAGTCCTGATTATGCTTCGTATCCCTGGTACGGGGAGACCCAGGACGCCGAGATTGACCAGATGAGGGAACTGCGGGAGGATATACGGAAGATTGCACCGGACTTTATCTTCGTCGGAGAAACGTTCGGTTTTCAAAGCCAGCGGTACGTGGACATCTGTTTTGAAACGCACCATCCCATGCGGCCTTCAAGACCGCTGCGGGAAGACGACTCTCCCGAGCTGAAGAACCGCTACTGGACATCAAGAAATTTTCCGAAGATCGGGGCGGATAAGGTGCAGGATTATATGCGTATTCAGCACCTCTCAAAACTGCCGGGCGCCCGGCTCCTTGATTACATGATTTGCTACGGAAGCAATCTGCCGGCCGGCGCAGAAGACGGGGATAAGGACGAATCGTTTGCCTGGATGTATGCCTGTTTTTCACGGGACAACAATCCGCTCGTTAGTTACGGATGGAAGCCCTATCAAACCGAAGGGGAAAACGAGAAGCCTTTTTCGGCCCGGGAAAAGTCTTTCTGGAACGAGGTGCGCCGGATGAGCCGCATCCGCCTGACCAACCGGGAGCTGACCGAAGGGAGCATGGTCTTTGATGCGGTGCACGCCGGGCCCGCCGGAGTCGTCCATTTCGCCAGATATTTCAAACCCGAGAGAACGGTGATACTGGTGAATTTCAATCCGCACCCGGTCCGGGCGAAGGTCAGGTTTACCAACATGAAACTGCTCGGAATGAGTCCGGGACGGTCATATTGCCTGCAAGATCTGCTCGGTCAACAACGTTTTCCCGGTGTTGTGAGCGGCCGGGAGCTTTCCGAAGGAATTGCCGTATCCCTGCCCGGATACCGCGCAATTTTACTGAAGATAAAAGAACGAAATCAATGAAAGGGAGGTGAAGAACAATGAGAAAGTATCGTGCATTCGCGTGGGTTCTCACGGTGAGCGTCGTTTTCTTCTTCGCCGTGAATTGGGTTCACGCCAAGACAGAGGAGGAACGGGTTGACCTTGAAGGGTATTACAGCGGGGACATATTCTCCTCGGATGCAAAGCCCGCCGAGGCATCGCTGTTTCCCGCACTACCGGCTGAAGAGTTGCCGGCGAGCGGAAAGACGTGGACCTTCCGGGGTGTTACCTTCAAGATGCCCGAGGTTTCCGGCGTCAAGAATAACGTGGTGCTCGCGGACGGCATTATCATCAAGGTCACTCCGCGCATCTACACGCACATGTATCTTCTGGGTATCCCCCTGGGTACGCCCGTGAAAGGAGATATCACCGTCAAGTATGTGGACGGGTCCACCGAAAAAATACCGTTCGGCGTGACCAATTGGTGGATGGCGGGAAGCGAGGGACAGTTCGGCGAAAAACGCGCGGTGGGTTTTACGCATTCCAACAACTGGGGCAAGAGCGATGCGGGAGGAGCGCCGCATCCCTTATGGTTCCATGACCTGCCCATCCGGAACCCGAACAATCTTGCCGTGGAAGCCCTCATCTTCCCCGACACCAGGAAGCCGGGTACGTACCATGCCTACCACCTCATGGCCATAACCCTTACGTATGAAACAAAAAAAGAAGCGGCAGTGGGAGATCTTACGGCCCCGCAGTCTAAGTCTGACATCAAGGCGCCCGTGATCGACGGGCGCCTTGATGATGCCGCATGGCAAAGCGCCCTGCAACTTACGGGTTTCAAGGTGACGAACAAGGATGTGCCTGCCTCCATGCAGACCACCGTCTTTTTTTTCCATGACGGCCAATGTCTTTATTTTGGTTTCCGCTGTGACGACCTCCAGGTACGGAACCTGGCCGTGAACGTTCGCGAAGGAAGGGACGGACCGCTGTGGAACGACGACTGCGCGGAAGTGTTGCTGGACCCGTACGGGGACCAGGGGTATTTTCACTTTATCGTAAACGCCCTCGGTGTTCAGTACGACGGTTACCGTGCACCGGGGGAGAAGAATGAAGATTCCGGATGGAACGGACTCTGGACATCGGCCGCGGTACGGGGGGAAAAGGAATGGACTGCGGAGATAGCCGTTCCGTTCGCCACGCTGGGACTGACGCCGGGCAGAATACAGGAGAAATGGGGGTTCAACTTTGCCAGGGAGTTTCAGTTCCACACCGATTATACGCAGTTGCCTTCTGCGGATGATTTACCTGCGGAATTAAGTTCCTGGATGCCTACCTACGGCGGTTTCTGCGATCCGGAGCGGTTCGGGAAGATACGAATCGCCGGAGTTGATTTTTCCCGCTATAATTTTGCCATAAAGCCCCTTTCAACCGGGGCAGGCTTGCTGGGCGCCAATTCTTTCCGGGCGCTTGTCACCAACAGCACGGACGTGCCCTGTCCGGCTACCTTCAATCTCAACGCACGGTATCCTTCGGGCGAGTCTGCGGAACGGAAATCGAGCCTGGTGTTGAAACCCGGCCGGCCGGAGACGGTGAATATTCCTTACCCTATCGGGGAGAAAGGGACCACGGTTCTGCGTGTCAGCCTGAACGATAGTGAAGGAAAAATGATCGCCGCGCACCTGTATGAAGAAAAGGTTCCGGCCCTGCTGGACGTTTTTCTTCTTTCGCCGCCGCAAACCTTTGACGACACGGTGAAAATAAGGGCCGTGGTGAATACGACGCAGCCCCTTGATAAAGTGGCATTGCAGATGACGCTTCTTGATTCGAAAAACAAAATTCTATTGGAAAACACGATAGCACCGGCACCGCTTTCAGCGGGTGAGCAGGAGTGTGTCTTTCCGTTCGCAGTGGAAATCGGAACGTACACGGTAAAGGTGCAGGTCAGGGAATCCGGGAAAATTCTCGACGAAACCGCCGTGTCTCTGGCAAAAGTGGCCGCACCGGCAGGAAGCCTCACGGTGATTGATGAAAACGGGTACCTGCGGGTTAACGGGAAAAAGTTTTTCCCCTTCGGGTTTTACAATGTGGATATCGTCGAGCTGTATGCCGACCACGGAGACCTGGGCAATCTTGAGAACCGTCTGAACATGGTCCGGGATGCAGGCGTCAATACCTTGCGGCTCCACTGGGTGCACTTCAACAAGCCGGCCTTCGCGGAGGCGGCCCTGGATTTTGCGCAAAAGTTCGGCTTCAAAGTCATCATCAATGAGCCGAACAATACGATGGACGGGGAGACCCATTACGGGAAGAGTAATGACAGCGACCTCAACCCTTCCCTGCCGGCATACAAGTATCCTGTCCTTTCCGGCCTGGAGGAAGGCGTGAAGAAATACAGGGAGCATCCGGCATTGCTTGCCTGGTACGTGGCGGATGAACTGGTGGCGAATGCCGGTTTCCACCCGGGACAGGAAAAATTTAAGCCGGAAAACGTAAAAAAAATAGTGGAAACCGTATTTTCCGCCGACCCGTACCATCCGATGCTCTGGGTGGAAAACGTGAACTCCGAGTGGCCGCTGAAACCCTATACGGATGCGTTCCGGCATATTCCGATATGCGCGCTTGATAGATACTGGCCGGCATGGTTTCCGAAGGGAACCGGCCGGGCTGCCCCTATTTCCATCATTGCCGATAACATTGAAGCGTACCGTAAATGGTTTCGTAATGAGAAGACAATCTGGATGATACTGCAGTACCATTATTCCGCCAACCTGGACGAGACCAATCCGAATCTTCAATGTCCCACTACGCCGGAAATGCGCTGCCAGGCGTACCTGGCTGTTGTCCACGGCGCCTCCGGCATCCTGTACTGGTACCGTTGTTCGCTGGAAGATATTGCCAAAAAATACCCGGAATGCTGGGCGATGATGTCACGGATAGGGCACGAGCTCGCCGAGCTTACGCCGGTCATATGCTCCAAGCCGGTGACCGCCGGCTTTCTTGTCAAACAATCGCCGGGCAGCGAGTACCTTCACGCCGCGATGAGGGAATACGCAGGGAAAACGTATCTTTTTGTCGTCAACGCCGGGGAAACGCCGGTCCAGGCCTCTTTCGTGCTGCAAAACGTTTCTTCGGACCGGCCGGTGAAAACGCTTTTTGAAAAAAATCAGTGTGCGGTTTCCGGCAATACGATCACGGATACGTTGGAAGGCAACGGAGTGAGGATTTACGAAATACAGGGACTGACAGTGCGAGCGAAGTAGGTTGACAGGAACGGTTTTTTCTGCTACAATGCTTAAACGATTAAAAGAAGTTCCGTATGGTTACGCTTAAAAAGATAGCCGACGACCTCGGCGTCTCTGTCGCCGCCGTGTCCTACGTGGCGAATAACAAGTGGCGCGAGAAGAGAATTCACCGACGCCTGGCGGAAAAAATCAGCCGGAAACTGAAAAAAGAGGATTATCAGCCGAGTATTCTCGGCCGGCAGTTAAAAACGAAGAGAACGCAGACAATCGGTGTTATCCTCGGCGACCTTACGCGGAACTTCAACATGAATATTCTCGCCGGCGTTGAAAAGGTGCTTGCGGCGGCGGATTACTTCGCACTCGTATCAAGTTCCGACCTCGGACGGAAGGAAATCACGCAGTTCAAGACACTGCTGGCACGCAGCGTGGAAGGAATAATTCTTTCTCCAATCACATCGGGCGAGGATATGAGCGCTCTTTTCTCCGGTCTCATAGGCGGAAAAGTCCCTGTCGTGCTTGTGGATAATCATCCGCCGCAATGGGAAACGGATTTTGTCGTGAGTGATAATTTTGCCGGTTCCTGTGAAGCCGTTTCAGTCCTCCTGAAAAAAGGGTTTAGAAAGATAGCCTACGTTGGATACAGAGGAAATCTCTCGGCACAAGAGGAACGTTTCCAGGGCTACGTCGCCGCACTGAAATCTTGCGGGATCAAGCCTTCCGATACGCTGGTATGCCGGGACATACCTTCTCCTGGTTTGACGTATAAGGCTCTCGCAACAATGTTTGCGAAGGAAGTTCCCGACGCGCTCTTTACCGAGAGTCTCCAGTATTTCAAGGAAGGATTCCAGTTTCTCTTTGAACGAAAGCTCAACATTCCGGATGATATTATGGTAACCGGATTTGACCCGGCGGATGTCACTTTGCAGGAGATGAACGCCTCCTTCCTCCCTTTCGTCGGAACCAGCCATATCCCGTTTATCGAGCAGGATGGGATGGCCATGGGCGAGAAATCGGCCAGGATACTCCTGAAAAAAATCAACGGTGAAGGAGATGGGATTTCCAGGATATTTTTGAAACCGCATCTGAAATACTTTGGTACGGAGGAAGCGCGTGAATAAGGAATACCGGACGGCAAAAGCCGTCGTTTTTGAGAAGCCCGAAAAAGCCGTGGTGAAAGATGTGTATCTGCCGTCGATAGACGAAAAGAGCATTGTGGTTAAAACAACATACAGCGGTATTTCTTCCGGAACGGAAATGGCCGTCTATTCCGGTGAAGCCGCCGCAGACGGTATTTCGTACCCGTGTATTCCGGGATACGAAGAAGTGGGAGAAGTTGCCTACGTCGGCTCCGGGGCATTCACCGCCTCCGGAGGCGGAAAATTCAAGGTAGGGGACAGGGTGATGGCGAATGAAGTCCGGTCTTATCCCGATTACTTCGCCGCGTGGGGAGGGCAGTGTGGTATTGCGGTAAAGAATCCTGTAACCAGCCCGTTTCCCATGGACAGGCCCGCACTCATTCCCGATAACGTCACGTATCAGGAGGCGGTTGTCGCATACCTGGCCTGCGTGGCAAAAAAGGGGATGGATATGGTGGGAATTTCTCCGGGAGAGAGCGTGCTGGTCATCGGCCTGGGGAATATCGGTCTTTCCGCCGTTCAGCTTGCCGGGATTTACGGAGCGGGAAAAGTGATTGCCGCGGATGTGCGCGAGCACAGGCTTATCCAGGCAGAACGGTACACTCGCTTCCTGCTGAATCTTACCCGGGGCAATTCCCAAAAGTCTCTGCTTGACCTCAACGACGGGAAGCAGGTTGACGCAGCAATTGAGTGCAGCGGGAATCCGGTGGCGATAGATGCGCTTGCGGATTTTGTCCGGCCGGGCGGACGAATTCATCTCCAGGGACAGTACCGGAAGCCGATTGTTATCACGCGGTATGCACGCTGGAATTGCAGCGATTTAAGAATTTCCTGCTCTATTGCCATGAACGCGGGAGACAAGGAAGCGATTCTGCAGCTTATCTCCGAAGGAAAATTTGACGCGAAGAATCTGTACAGTGCCGAGTTCCCCGTTGACCAGGCACCGGAAGTGTACCGGTCCTTGTCGGAAAAACGATACGAAGTGTCGAAATACATTTTCACGTGGGGGTAAAAGGGGTTGCCGAACCATAAATTTGACTATTTGCCAGAGGCGATTTTGGAGCGAGACAAGAAGCGAAGAATCTGGCGTAGTCACTGTACTACGCAAGCGATGAGCGACGCAGTCGTAGCCCAAAAGCGGACTGGCCCTTTGGGGAGTTCCATCTTTGGGCCATTGCGGCGTTGCTCCTCGGTTATGTGCCACGGTGGGCACAGAACCTTCGTCGCGCCTTGCACTGGTCTTAAATCTGGAACTC
>JAZDPL010000022.1:0-17995 GCA_043797665.1 Candidatus Omnitrophota bacterium | reverse complement strand
AATGTCCCGCCAGGTTGAAGATATGGTAGCCGGGCAGAGATAATTTATGGAAGTGGTAGTTGAGCGCTAAGGAGAAATAGGTGACAAACCGGGTAGCAAGAAAGTTCCAGATGGCGGTTAGGTTCCCGAGGTTTCTGATGGCCGGGTTCTCTATGATGTTAAAAGTGTCGTCAAATAGGAACGGCACGTGAAACGTATTGGAATAGACAATAATGCCCAGAAGGCAGATGAGGATGGGCGGGTACCATTTGATAGTCCTATTGTTTAACATAAAGAAGATTACGTTTGTCATTCTGACCCCGGCATGTTTTAAGCCGGGGGAAGAATCTCATAGACCCTCCCTTTCCAATCCTATGGAAAGGGAACCCGTACTTGCGTTCAGGGTACGGGTCCCCTATCCCTTGAATGGGATAGGGCACACTGCGTCATTTTTGATATTTGAATTTATCTCTGCTTCCAGGAGGGCAATTTTCTGCGCCAGAATCTTCATCTCAACCGTAAGTTGGGAGACCTTCAGGGAATAATGAAGGCACAGAAGGATGACGAAGATTAAACCGAAGAAAAAGAGAGTATTGAGAGATGAAACAACACCCAATGCCTGGGTTATCCGGGTAAGCAGGTCAAACCTTAAGGTTAAGATAAGCAGGAAAAATCCGGTGATTAGCCACAGGAAAGAATATTCCTCCTTCAGTTTTCGGCGCCGGACCAGTTCAATGATACCGAACATCATTCCGAAACTGACCAAAAGAGATAGTAGTTTGAGTTTAATCGCCATGTGCGCTCCTTTCATTTTTTCGCAATAAATTTACCAGGATAGAGAGCATGATTTTAAAGATGTAAAAAATGGGACCCAGTCCCCGATGCTGTGACTGGCCTCCTTTCCGGGGGTTCATCGTAACCGGAATCTCTTCAATCTTGAACCGCTGGCGATGGAGCGCTAAAAGAAAGTCAGCGTCAGGGTAGTCAAAGGTATAAGCATCCCGGCTGCATAGTTCTACCACCGCTCTCTTCATTGCCCGGTAACCGGACAAGGGGTCGGTCAGCCTCTGCCGGATAAGGAACGAGGTCAATCGGGCAAAGAAGATTATTCCGATGCGTCGGACCCGGGAACCGGCATAGGGACCGGGAGAAAGGAAACGTGAACCGATGACCAGGTCGCTTTTAGTTCTTCGGATTTTCTCCAGAAAAACAGGAAGGAATGAAGGGACATGCTGTCCGTCTGCGTCTAACTGGATGACATAGTCATATCCTTCCTTTATCGCAAACTTATATCCGGTCTGTAAGGCGGAACCCACCCCTAAGTTAAAAGGGAGGTTGATAACCTTAGCCCCGGCTTTAATAATTACGTCCGCGGTCCGGTCAGCCGAACCGTCGTTAATCACAACAACCTCTCCTTCCGGCAGGTACTTTTTAACCTCTTCAATAACCGTTCCTATCCGTTCTTCTTCGTTGAACGCCGGTATCAGCACCAAAACCCTATCTTTTTCTGCCATATCTTAAGAATACTTTTGAGAAAAAGGTGAATGTTCCCGCAGACATACCTCCGGCCCAGACGAACCCCCTTAAGAAGTTTAAGGGTATGATGGCTAAATGCCTATTTCCCTTTGTTCGTTTAATTGCCGAAATGGCTGCCGGTAATTGCAAGACGAGACCGGAGATTGTCAGGATAAAGAGCCAGATTCTCGCCGGATGAATCTTCACGAAAGGGAGAAGAATAACGAGGAAGAGAAATAAGGGTGGCTGAATATAGTCGGCGAGGTTGCTGTAGTTGTCTCCCTTAACCATATCCGGATGGCTCCGGTACAGTTTCATCCGCCAGAAAGCCCGCCAGAACTGCTGTTTGAGAAATTTCCGGAGAGTTGCCGGATGCCGGTGTCCCACCTTATTCTCTTTGTCAAAGATGAGTTTATATCCTTTTTTGATAATTTTATACGAAAGGTCGTTGTCTTCGCCGCTGGCTATCATATACTCTTCATTGAACCCTTCGGTTTCCTCCAGGACCTTTTTCCGGAAAGCCACGTTGTAAGAGCCTAAAAACAGGCATTCCCTGGGTATCCGGTCATGCCGATAAAGGATATCCTGCTGGATACAGGAAGCCACCAGGGATTCCTTATTAATGATATCATACGAACCGCCGCACCCACCAACCTCTTCTCCGGTGAAATTTTCCGTCAGCCGGCTGAGCCAGTCTTGCGGCGGGATGCAATCCGAATCTATAAAACAGATGATTTCTCCCCGGGCAAGCCGGAAGCCGGTGTTCCGTGCTTTGGCCGGTCCTCCTTTCTCCTGGCGGATGTACTTTACCGGATATTCTTTGGCTACCTTTCCGGTGTTATCAGTGGAGCCATCGTCAACTACAATAATCTCTATCTTTTCTTTATTGTAGGGGTTCGATTCATCGAACCCGCGGGTCGGATAAATCCGACCCCTACACAGAGCAGGGTAGTCCTGGTTTAAACAACCCGTAATTACTTCACCGAGCGTCCGTTCCGCATTATACGCCGGAATAACTATGGAAACCTTCATAAGTTTAGTCGTCAAATATTCAGTGAAGTCCCTGTCATTCCCGCATGTCTTTAGCGGGAATCCATTTTAGGTCATTTTGATTTTTTGCGCCAGAAGTAACCCAGAAAACCCTTTAACCCATAAAATTTCGTCTTTAAATCAGACAGAGAAGAAAGGTTTCTGAGCATAATCAACATCTGCTGCGGCCGGAGGTAAAAACTTTTCAGTCCCCGGTCAACCAGCCGGTTGATTTCCTCCACCGGAAGTTGGGGATACGATACGATTGCCTTCTGTTCCAGGTTTTTATCTACCCAGTCCGGCCAGTCCCGGGGTACCAGGTAGCCGTTCTCTTTGCACCATCGGTAAAACTCGGTGCCCGGGTAGGGACAGAGACCGCTGAACTGGGCGGTATCAATCTTAATCCGTTGGGCAAACCGGATTGTTTCCCGAGCGGTCTTTCGGGTTTCTCCGGGCCCGCCAATCATAAAACAGCCGTGGATTCTGATGCCCGCCTTCCGGCAGTTTTCACTGAACAACTGCATCTGTTCTAATTCTATGCCTTTTCTTACCCGGTCAAGCAATTCCTGGTTGCCAAACTCAAAGCCGACTACCAGCATCCGGCATCCGGAGCGTTTCATAGCTTTTAAGACCTCCATTTCCGTAAGGTCCGGTCTGGCGTTGGCGCTCCAGGCAATACGGATATTACGCTTCAACATCTCTTCGCATATCCGTACCGTTCTTTCCCGGTGCTTTTTGAGCGTAAAGGTGTCGTCTTCAAACATAACCTCTTTTAAAAAAGGGAAGAGCCGTAAGTCATACTCAATCTCAGATGCCACCCTTTCCGGGCTCTGATACCGGTATCTCCGGCCGTACATTACCTGCGTAAAGAGACAGAAGGTGCAGGCAGCGTCACAGCCCCGTCCGCTGATAAGCGTGATGAACGGGTACAACTTACCGGAGTCCGGGTAGTCATAGGGTGAAATGTAATGCCAGGCAGGGAAGGGAAGTCCATCAAGGTTCTCCAGCAACGGCCGGGCAGGGTTATGAATAATAGTTCCGTCCTTAAAATAAGAAATCCCCGGAATTTCAGAGAGGGTCTTGCCGTCCGCAATCTCTTTCAGGGTATAATCATATTCTCCCCGGCTGACAACGTCCAGGCCGCCCTCGGCTTTCGCCAAGGTATCTTCCGGTTCCGCGCTCGGATGCGCTCCCACCATAACCGTAAGACAACCTTTGCCTGCCGCTTCTTTGCACATCCGGCTGTAATTAAGGTCAGAATAGATGGATGGCGTGGTTGCCTGAATTACCACCATCTCCGGAGAGAAATCTTTGACGATTTTTCTTGTTTCTTCAAAAGATACGTTTCGGGCGGCGCCGTCCGAAAATCCGCACTGATTACCGGCCTGTTCCATGACCGCGATGGCGGTGCAGAGGTAGTCCGGATGCCTCTGGACCCTTCCCCTTGATTTGGCAAACCACCGGGCGGATTTACAAAACTGCTTTCCGAACGCCGGATTTAAAATCAGAATCCTCATGTTGATTTTTTTGTTTCCAGTTTAATAAAGACGGAGAATCCGGAAAGAAGATTTTTAATATCTTTTAATCTTTTAATCCCTTTAATCTTCCTGATAATAAATTTTGGTCTTAAATAGAATCTCCGGTAAGATTCCCTGAACTTCCTGTTTATTAAGTCAGCGGTTAGATTTCCATGTTCAAAGACAGCCTTTTCGTACGTACCCAATTCTTCCCATTTTTCAAAAAGAAACCTTCCTTCTCTTTTTATTGTTTCGTAAAATACTGTCCCCGGATAAGGAGTGGCGATGGTAAACTGGGAAAAGTCAGGATTCAGATGGAGGGAAAACTCGATAGTTTTGTCTATTTTTTTCTCGTCTTCTCCTAAGTTGCCAATCATGAAAAAGGCGCCTACTTCCAGTCCTGCTTTCCGGGCTAACCTTACCGCCTCTTCTGCCTGCTTCAGAGTGATACCTTTATTAATCCTCTTTAAGATCTGTTCGTCTCCGGTTTCAACACCGACAAACACTCTATAGCAACCACTTTTCTTCATAAGCCCGAATAGATTTTCCGAGAGAGGAGAAGCCCTGATTCCGTTAGGAAGGCTCCAGGGAAGATTCAGTTTTCTATCAATAATAAGATTGCAGATTTCTTCGCTTCTTTTGTTAAGCAGGCTGAAATTATCGTCAATAATGCCGAATTCCTGAATGTGACATCTGTTTTTCAGGTAGACTATTTCGTTGACTACGTTCCGGGGGCTCCGGAATCGATATTGAGAGCCAAAAATTCCCTTGTAGCAAAAATAACATTTCGCGGGACAGCCTCTGGAGGTCATAATGGGAAGGGACAAATTCATCTTTCTGGCCGGACTGGAGTATCTCTCTAAAGGGAAACCATCCCAGCAAGGAAAAGGCAGGTTATCTAAATTGTTTATTGGTGGACGGTCCTGGGTTGAAACAAAATCACCCTTATTCAAGAAACTGATTCCCGATATTTTTTCTAATGGTTTTCCCTTGAGGAAATAATCGAAAACTTCCGCCAGAGTCTCTTCGCCTTCGCCCCGGCAGACAACATCTATAGCTCCGGAACCCAACGTCTCTTCGGGTAATGTAGAAGGATGTGGTCCGCCCGCCAGGATAAAGACCGGAATCTCCCTTTTGACCGCTTCACTAATTTTGACCGCGATGTCAAAAACAGGGGTAGACATGGTTATCCCTAAGAGCTCAGGTTTATATTCAAGGATTCTTCCGGTAATCTCTTTCAAAGACAATTTTTCTGTATGGGCATCAATGATTTTGACGTCAACACCCTTCATTTTGGAAACAGCGGCTAAATAAGCCAATCCCAGGGGAGGTTGGCTGGAAGCATAATACGGAAACGGAGGATTTAACAAGACCATTCGCAGACGGCTACTCATTTCTTGTTTTGTTTAAGGCAACCCCTAAGACGTCCCCGGTCTTTCCAAAACATACCGCTGGAAAACCTTGAGAAAGTTTCTGGCGTTACGCATTAGGTCCTGTGGATTTCTTAAGCGAATGATACGTTGAACGACATAACCGGGCCTGAGGTAAAAAGAGCGGTAGCCTTCCATAGCCATTGACTTTAAGGTTATTGCCGGAAGACCCGGGTAGTTAAAGGGTGGGACAGCGTTGGGGTCATACGAGGAAAACGTTCTTTCTCTATCCAGATAGTTATGTTTTACAAGATAATCGTAGAATTCTGTTCCCGGCGTGGGAACCACCAGTCCGAAAGTAACAAAATCCGGCGCCATACGTTTGGCAAAGGCAATGGTATTTTTTATCGTCTCCACCGTCTCACCCGGCAGACCCAGGGTAAAATACATTAGTACCCGTATTCCAGCTTCCTTGGTCATTCGTATCCCGGCGGAAATTTCCTCTATGGTTTCGTTCTTAGCCATCGCTTTTAGGATTTGCGGGTCAGCGCTTTCGCAACCGATGGAAATAGTGTGGCAGCCGGCCTTCTTCATTAGGTTGAGAAGTTTAGGGGTGAGTTTGTCTGCCCGGGAATTGCAGTTCCAGGAGAGGTTCAACGAATGACGAAGCATTTCTGCGCACATCCCTGCTACCCAGTCTGGATTATTGGTCAGGCCGCAATCAAAAAATTTGATCTCCTTTACTCCAAGATGCACTACATCTTTTAATTCCTGGAGAACATTCTCCACGCTGCGGTAACGAAGCGGTTTCTGGAAGACAGACGGACAGTGAATACACTGATTTATACATCCCCTGGAAGCATTGACAATGGTCATTGGTGCTTTCTTCATCAGGGGGTCCCGATATTTACTTAGCGGAAGCCCTTCATGGATTGGAACTCCCCAATTGTCCATTTCCATCGTCTTCTGGGTTGCCTGGTTAAAGACAATATTACCGCTTCCATCCCGGTACCGGATGCCCGGCACTTTTTCAGGATTTAAGCCGTTACGGAGCCATTCCATCAGGGGTTCTTCACACTCAGCGTGAGGTAGTATATCCAATGAGGGGAGGTTTTTTATCAGCTGGTCCTGTTTCGGGATGAAACCTATGGCGATATTAATGGCTATCGTTTTAATCTCCGGAGAAACATTTTTGGCACAGTCAGCGGTCTTAACGTCGTTCTCCAGAGAGGGGAAAGTTATCGTAAAGGCAACCGCATCAGGCCGGTAGTTTTGGATGCGGCGGGTAACTTCCCTGAAAGAGATTCCTTCCGCTACGGCGTCACAAAATTGAAACCCGTGCCCCTCCTTTTTTAGACAACCGGCCAGAATCTGTAAATCATAAGGTGGCCAGACAATATCCGCCTTGGCCGAACCCATGCTCCCCAACTGCCGGATAATTCCGGCACCACCGGGTGCTGGCGGTTCAATCAACATCACTTTCATCTTTTCTCCCACCTGATTCCTGCCGAAGGGTTTGCAAGATTTATCAAGATAGCCGTCTCTTTGCTCGTTCTTAGTCGCCAGTCAAATATAGCAAAAGCTCTGGCTTGACCGGCTTGGCTGATTTTCTGCCTTAATTGGGAATCGTGAGCCAGTTCCAGAAGGGCACCGCGTAGAGCCGTTACGTCACCGGGTTTTACCAGGAATACTTCCTGGCGGTCTTTGACTACCGAAGCAAGGGCGGTGATTCTGGAACACACGGTAGCACGACCTGCGGCCATGCTTTCCATTATTTTTAAGGGAAAAGTAGTGTTAGTGTAGCGGGTGGAACGAAAGGGTGCACAGCAAATGTCCGCCGCCGACAATACCGAGGGCATCTGAAGGTAAGGTAACCACCCGGTAAATATTGTTCCTGGTCCGGCCATTTTACGGAGGCGGTTCATCAGAGACCTTGGACCTTCTCCGACAATAGCCACGATAAGCGGTAAATCTTTGGCTGCTTCCAGAAGAACGTCGACCCCATCGTCATATCCAATGTCACCGTGGTAGACAACGATGATTTCGTCTTTAGAAAGTCCGAATCGTTGCCGGATGGATTGGCCTTCGCCTTTTAAGAAGAATTCGGTATCTACCCCATAAGGGATTACCTGTATCCGGGTAGCATCTAAAGTTTTCTTTCTTCTATGCCACTCATCTGCCGCCAATTGCGATTCTACTATTACCAAACGGCTTCCGGTGGCAACCGTTAATTGAAACCGACGCAGAATCAAGCGGACTATTTTGTAGAACGGCTGATTAAAACTACGGTACATCTCTTCAATGAATTCAGGCATATCCACTGCGTAAGGGCGACCGGTTAACTTGGCGGTGAGAAAGGCTATGGGCCACCATCCGTGAATAAAAGAAACCCGGTATTTCCGGACAGTCCAAATGGCCGAAGCAAGCAATTTTAAGTTAGCTTCCGCACGTTTAATCAAGTTAAAAAGGCTCCAGTTCCGGATGGTAATTCCGTGAAAATAAACTTTGCCTGTACCTGGTTTCTGATTGGCACCAACCGCAACCAGGTGTACCTTAACATCCGGTATTTCCGAGAGTACCTCCGCCAGACGTTCGGTTAGCGAAAAACGCTGGACCGGCGGTATGGTTTCCTCGGTAATAAGCAAAAAAGACTTTTTCATTAAACAGGGACTATTTTTTTAGGCAGGTGGATGGCGCGGCCCAGGACATCTTCCATTGCCTCTTTTACGCTCTCAGCCAGGGTGGGGTGTCCGAAGACCGCTTCCACCACACTCTCGACAGTCCCCTCTCCGGCCGCTGCGGTACTGACGATGTGAATCAGGTCGGTAGCCGAGGGTCCGATTATCTGCCCGCCCACAATCCGGCCGGTTTCTTTTTCCGCGATTATCTTGACAAACCCTTCGGTCTCGTTGATGCAGTGTGCTTTGCCCAACGCGGTAAAGGGGAACTTGCCGATGAAGAAATCGCCTTTCTTATCGGCAATCTTATCTTCAGTCAGACCAAAGGTACCTACCTCCGGTGAAGTAAAGACGCAGGAGGGGATAAACTGATAGTGGATGGCGCGGTGTGTTCCTTTCAGTCCTTCCACCACCGCGATACCCTGCTCGCTGGCTAAATAAGCCAGAAGACCCTTGCCGGAGATGTCGCCGATGGCGTAGATATTCTTAAGGCTGGTCTGAAGTCTATCGTCGGTCTTCACGAACCCCTTTTCATCCACAACCACCCCGGACTCTTCCAGTCCAATCTCACCGGTATTGGACCGGCGTCCAATCGCCACCAGGACCATTTCCGACTTATCCAATTCAGCCTTATCCGCTGCTCGTCCCACCACCACCTCTATCCCGCGTTTTTTGAAAGAACGCTCCAGGGTTCTGCCCACCTCCGAGTCCTCAATCGGCAGAAGATGGGGAAGCATTTCGTAAACGGTGACTTTACTGCCGAAGGAATGGAAGATAGAGGCAAACTCACAGCCGATAGCCCCGCCTCCGACGATGGCTAAACTTTCCGGAATCCGGTCCAGATTCAAAATCTCATCCGAGGTAATATACTTCCCGTCGCCGAAAGGAAATGCCTTGGGTCTGGCTGGTACGGAACCGGTTGCCAGGATAATGGTTTCCGCTTTAATTTCCTGGTCGCCAACCTTTACCACCTCGGAAGCAAGTAATTTGCCTTCGCCCGGAATAAGGGTAACCCCGTTACTCTTAAGAAGGTACATAATACCGTTACGGAGGTTGGTGACCACCTTATTCTTCCAGGCGACCACCTCGGGCATCTTTATCTCCGGATTTCCGAAGGATATGCCCTGGCTGGCAGACTTTCTGGTCTTTTCCAGGGTATGGCTGAGGTCGGATAAACATTTGGTTGGGATACAGCCCCGGTTCAGGCAGGTACCGCCTACTGCGTCCTTCTCAATGACCGCGGTCTTAAGTCCCAATTGAGCGCTGCGGATGGCCGCCACATACCCGCCCGGCCCCGCGCCTAAGATTACTACGTTATACTCTTCCATCTCTGCTCCTTTCCGCACCTGTTCCAGCCAGCTTTTCTTCGCGGGACGTTTGCAAGCCCCAGCGTGGCTTGCTGCACTTGACGCTCAGCCGCGCTCTTCGCCGACGAGTTTGTCGGCGAAACCATGCCCGCTTGGCTTCACGACACCCGCTCAGAAAACTGCCTGGCGGTGCGGTTATCAATGATAATTTTGTTTCCGGAACCAGGCAATGGTTATTTTCAGTCCCTCCTCCATTCCTATCTCCGGTTCCCAGCCTAATAACTTCTTTGCCCGGGAAATATCCGGACACCTCCGGGTCGGGTCGTCCTCCGGTAAAGGTTTAAAGACGATTTTACTCCTGGAATCACAGAGTGAGACGACTTTTTTTGCTAAGTTCAATACCGTTATCTCCTCCGGGTTCCCTAAATTTACCACGGAATACGATTCCTTTGATTTTTGTGCATTTTCTGCTAATCGTACCAGCCCTCTTACCAGGTCAGAGACATAACAGAGGCTCCGGGTCTGCGTGCCTTTACCGTAGACGGTTACCGGTTCGTTTTTTATCGCCTGACAGATGAAATTTGGTACGACCCGGCCGTCGTCCAACCGGAGACGCGGGCCGTAGGTGTTGAAGATACGGGCAATACCTGCTTTCAAGCCTTCCTTACGGCAGTAGGCGGTGGTAATCGCTTCCGCAAACCTTTTACTTTCGTCGTAGACACTGCGTGGTCCAACCGAATTGACGTTACCCCAGTAATCCTCTCTTTGCGGATGAACCAGGGGCTCGCCGTAGATTTCGCTGGTGGACGCTAAAACGAAGACCGCTTCCTTCTCCAGGGCAAGCCGTAAAAGGTTTTCCGTGCCTACCGAACCCACCTTCAGGGTTTCCAGGGGAAACCTCTGATAATCCACCGGGCTGGCTGGTGAGGCTAAATGGTAGACGCGGTCTACTTTTCCTTTAAACTTCGGCAGGGTTTTGGTTACGTCTACCTTCTGGAAGGTAAACTTCTTCTGATTCCGTAAATGCCGGATATTCTTCTGCCGGCCGGTGATAAAGTTATCCAGGCAGATGACCTCTGCACCCTGTCTGCAATAAAATCCGCAGAGGTGACTTCCGATAAATCCCGCCCCTCCTGCAATTAGTACACGCATCTCACCTCTCTTTTGTATGTGCCCTTCTGAGCCCTTCGCTTTCTGTCATTCTGAACGATAGTGAAGAATCTATCTTTCAGATCCTTCGGCGAAAAACGCCTCAGGATAAATAAGGCTGAAGGTTAACCTTCAGCCTTATTTAATTTTACCATCATTCCTCTTTTTTCGGAAGGCGGGAGTTTCATCCGCCGGATGACCCGGCGGAAAAATTCTATCGTCTCGTCATAAGTCCTGCGGTCAACCGGATAGGGCGTACTATCCTTTCCGCCCAGGGCAAAAGAGTACCGGGCCGGGTCTTCGTAAGAGGGTTTGGCTCCGTAGATGACCTCAGAGACCAAACTTAAGGCGCGCATCGTCTTTGGTCCGACACCTTCCAAAGAGAGGAGCCGTTCGTAGTTTTCCGGTTTGGTTCCGCAGACCTTGTAAAGGATTCTCTCTAAGTATTTACTTCGGGAAAAGTTCTCCTTCACCACCGGATGATAATTAAACTCGGTATTTTCTAACTGCAGGAAGACCAGTTCCTGCTGTCCATTACGGATGGATTGTCCCTGTCTGACCGCCATCATCTTAGAAAGACCGCTGGAATGTTTACGCAATATCTTGATATCCTTCATCAGCCCCGGGTAATTGCCCTGAACCAACTGAGTACTTACCTCACGGGTATTTCCGCTTTTCCGGCTGGTCAGGTCCAGGGTTGCCACCCGGTTCCGGCTTACGATACCGGAATGAGGTTCGCAGACAAGATCGGTTACCTTATCCGAATGCCAGTGGTACCGCCGGGCGGTCTGGTTATTGCTGTTCATCCCCTGCTGTACCACCGCCCAGGCGCCGTTCCGGGAAAAGAAGAAAGCGTGGTGATAAATCTGGAACCCGTCCTGAATGAGAGCACTGTCTACTTTGGCGGCCATCCGTGAATTGTAGACTAAGTTATTGACCTTTGGTCCCGGCAGAGGGGTATGCTCACCCCACCTTTCAATCTCATCCGGGGTTTTGAGCGAGGTCTTTCCTTTACCACCGCAGATAAAGAGACCCAATCTCTTCTCCTGGCCGCGAACCGATTCCTTTAACGCTGCGGTCAGGATGGTGGTGAGTCCGGAGGCGTTCCAGTCAAAAGCCAGGACCGTCCCCAACGACTGGAACCAGACCGGGTCAGCGATGCGTGCCACAAACTCATCCGGGCTATACTCCTCCACGATAACCTCCACCATCTGGCGTCCCAACCTCACCATCCGTTCAAAGAGCCAGCGCGGACACTTTCCGGTATCCAGCGTAAAGGTCGCAACCCCTCTTTTAATCATAACTCGATCGCGTAAAAATTTCCTTTTTAAGTCATTGAATATCAATGGTTTTAGGGGAAATTGTAGGGGCTTGATTCATCAAGCCCGCGGGTCGGATGAATCCGACCCCTACACCGCCTATTTTTCCTTCCCGTCAATAACGATAAGCGCATGAAAATCCTGGTAGAGTCGATAATCCTTACTGATATTCCTTTCAAACAACTCCTGGAGCGCCTGGTAACCGAACGTCTTACTAAGGGAGAGTTTCTTTGCCTTCCTCCGGGTATACTCATCAATCACAAAGACCGGACGCTGGAAGGCGTAGAGGAGAATGTCGTCTGCGGTCTCCGGGCCGATACCGTTCAGAGATAGAAGTTCCGTACGCATCCTCCCGGTGGGTATCTTTCTTATCTTCTTTATCCCTCCCCAGGTCCCTAAGATAAACCGGCAGAGGTTTTTAAGCCGTTCGGCTTTCTGTTGGTAGAATCCTGAGGGCCGGATAAGGAGGGCTAACCTTTCCGTTTCAGTCGCCAGGATGTTTTTCAGACTGCAAATCCCGGCCTTCTTCAGATTTTCGGTTGCCAGCTGTACGTTCTTCCAGTTTGCCCGCTGGGTGAGGATAGACTCTATAATTACCTGTTCCTTCTCTTTCTCTGTCTTTGGTCTTTTGCACCACAGGCTCCACTGTCCTTTTGGTTTTCCGTAATTCTTCTTAAGTTCTCCGTACAGCCCCTCAATCTGGTTCATCATGGGAGTTATCTCTGTAAAGACTTAACATCCTGAGCTTTGGATAACGCGGTGTCGTAGTCAATGACGCCGGTTTGGTACAACTCTTTGAGGCTTTCGTCCATCATATGCATACCCAATGCCGCACCGGTTTGAATATGGGTGGCAATCTGCTCTAATTTATTTTCCCGGATTAAATGGCTGATGGCAGGTGTACACACGAGAATCTCGGTAGCCAGAACCCTACCTTCGCCGTTGAATTTAGGCAGGAGAATCTGGGAGATAACTCCTACCAAAGTATCGGCTAATTGAATCCGGACCTGTTGTTGCTGATAGGGCGGGAAGACATCGGCAATCCGGCTGATAGTCTGAATGCTGCCGGGCGTATGGATGGTTCCCATGACTAAATGACCGGTTTCCGCTGCGGTCAGCGCCACGGAAAACGTATCCAGGTCCCGCATCTCACCGATACAGATGATATTGGGGTCCTGACGCAAAGCGTGGATTAAAGCGGCAGAAAAGGATTTGGTATCACTTCCGGAACTTAATCCGACCTCGCGCTGGATAACGACGCTTTTCTTATGGGTATGCAAATATTCTATCGGGTCTTCAATCGTGATAATCCGGGAACGCGTTGTTTCGTTGACGAAATCGATCATAGCAGCCATAGTAGTGGTTTTACCCATACCCGCAGGTCCGGAGATAAGAACCATTCCTCTGGGTTTTGAAGCCAGTTCCCCTACGACCGGTGGCAGACCAAGTTCTTGTAAACTCTTTGTTTTTAGTCCGATAACCCGGAAGGCGCTTTCTACCGCTCCTTTTTCTTTATATACATTAACCCGGAATCTTCCGAGGTCTGGCAAAGTAAAGGAGAAATCAAGTTCCCGTGTTTCTTCAAACTGCTTAATCTGGTCTTTGGTTAAAATGCCGTAAGTCAGGTTTTTAGATTCTTCCGGAGTAAGAGGAGGTAATTCCGTAAAGATAATTTCACCGTTAATCCGCAAAGAAGGAGGGACTCCGACCACAAAGTGCACGTCTGATGCCCATTCTTCAACACCCTTTTTTAGAATATCCTCTATCTTCATCGTTAGGGGTTGCCCCTTATCTGAAAGCCCAGAATTTTTCCCGGCAGGAATTCAACAATTCCTGAACCTCGGGGAATTCACACCTCAGTTCCAGAGCCCGTTCACAGCATAATCTGACCTGGGACCGGTTGTGCAAACCCTGGTGACACTTTGCCAGGTAGAACCATAGAAATGCATTGCCCGGTTCTATGTCCCTGGCTTTATTAAAAGAAAGGAGCGCTTCGATAAACCGTCGATATTTAAGATAGACCTTACCTACTTCCATAAGCAGTCGCCAGTTATTGGGATTCTCCTCAACCGCTTTTTCCAGACAGATTTTAGCGGTCTTTTTCCCGCGCATAAAAAAGAGAAGTCTGCTCCGGACAACCCAGGGATACCAGGAATTTTCTGCCGAGCTCTCGTTTCCCAGAGAGTTGTCGGAATAAACCATGGCTTCTTCCACCTTGCCCTGTTCGCAGAGGACCGCAGCCTTAGCCGCCAGAAGTTCGGCGGATTTAGGGAAATAACTTAAGGCATTGTTTACCCAGACTTCTGCTTCGGGTATCTCTTTTAAATCCAAAAGGCTTTTTACCTGTCCCACCCAGGCAGGAATCAGCCCCTTGTTGTACTTCAGGGCCCGGGCATATTCGCGCAGAGCCAATTCAAAAAACCCCTGGTAATAGTTATTGTCCGCTGATTCCAGGCAAAGAAAAGAGTCCCTTTCTTCTTCCGGCCAAGGTACTCCTTTTTTCCCGTCTGGCAGTTCCAGCCGGTCAAATCTGCCGTTTACCTCACTCATACACGGCAAGGATTTCTTATTAGAAAAAGTGGTTTTAAGACCCTGGCTACTTTACCAAGGACTAAATGTTCGGGTATTATTACCAGGTCGCTTGTTGGTCCCCCTCCCTGAATCGAGAATCCTCCCAGAGCAAGATAGGAATTAGAGGGGACTTTCACCTGGTACCCTTCAGGTATTCCGGATAGACTAAAGCGCCACATCTCGTGCTCTAAAGGTTTCCCATTAACAAATATTCTTTCGTCGTGAACCATAATCTCTTCTTCCGGAAAACCGATGAGAGAACCGATGGTAGACTGCCCGGAAAATATTATCGCTTCGTTTGTCTGCCGTAGCCGTTCGGGTATAGTAAGACTCCTCATGGTTCCAAAGGCTATCAAATCTCCTCTCTGAGGTTTCTGATGTAAGTGGGCGGTTTCCGTTATTATAATTATATCATTTCTCTGAAGAATAGGTTGCAAGAGGTCGGAGTCAATCCGCCTGATCTGAAAGTGGTAAATCTCAGCTGGAATCCTCTCTGCGGCTAAATAATAGATAAAGAGACTGCCGGTAATTAAAATGGAAAGTAAAACACGGTTGACCAGGCTTACCGTTAAAAGATGGTGCCGCAGGGTGTCAAGGACGCTATAACCGTGGATTGAAAGCAGGATAGACAATAACAGATTGGCAGGGAACCCTCCGCGAAATGGCCAGCCCAAAAGTAACAAAAATATGCAGGATAGAAATATTAAGATGCCTTTCCGTTTTTCTCCCGCAAGAAACTGGCCCAGCCCGGGAACGAAGAAAGACGAGACTGTCCGCAACTTATATGCGTTCTGGAACTTTTTTTGTACCCGGTATTTCCTGGCTTGCCAGTAAGCGCTCCGGACTCTCTGGGAGGGGGGGATGTGAGAACGGCCGGGATAGATTTGGGAGATTCCGGAAGCATCTAAAATGCTTTGACACCTGGCGCACCGGATGCTTCCTTCCGGGTTGTCAAAGCCGCAGTGGGGGCAGGCCATTTATCCGACTCTTTTTTCCTGAATGGGTTCAATTATCTTAACCGGAGGTTCCGGTTCGTAATATTCGGAAGTCAGTTCTTGTCCTTTAATTTCCCCTAAAGCCTTTTCCAATAATTTAGCGTATTGGAGGCAGTTCTTGCCTTTTACGCCTTTAATATGGACCCTGACTTCACCGGAACTATCAATCTCGATTTCCAGTTCCTCTTTACCGGCCATATTCATCCCCACTTTCTTACCGTTAAACGAATAGTCTTGTTTTCGGTAACCTCTTCCGCTGCTAATTTAAAGCCTTTCTTTTTCAACTCATTCATAATTTTACTGCGTACATAATCCTGGATAATCTTCCGGCAGACTTCCGTGCCGATTGCCTTCAACTCTTCTTTTGTTTTACCTTCTCCGGAGACCAGGATTCCACAACGGCCGCGTACATCTTTCCGGAAAGTGATGGTTATCCCCTCACGGGAAAAAGAGGCTTCTTCTTCCCGGGTAAGCGACTCGGAAATGATATGGCTGTTTTTCATCTCAATCTCCACCGTCTCATTCGTCTGCGATGTTTCTTTGAGGTCAGCCTTATTCAATTGGGAAAAGCCTAAAGCGGTGGCTGCTCCTAAAATAGCACTGGAAAATGCCGGCCAGGCAGCCGAGATTAATGGAGTGATTACACAAATGGCGCTCATCTTCTTTTCCCTACCTGTCTTTTCCACATATTTCTTCTTAAGGCGGTTTTGTTTTTGCCGGATATCGCCTGGGCAACCTCTAACATCTCTTCGGGTAAGTTCTGAAAAATTACCTTGCCTTCCCGGTCGATGATAATGGTCACCTCAGTTCCCGGAGGGGTCATTATTTTGTTTTTCATCTACAACTCTAATTTTCTTCCCAGATCAGGTAATTCTTCAATCTCTCCCGGGGAAGAGGCCGGCCGGCACCGGGTAGCCGCCCAGTTTCGCAAATTGTCAAGGTTCTCCTTCATCGTCACCGAAAGGGGCACCGTCTGTTTGATGCTATTAAGGAGGAAATCGGTGGTGATATCTTTACCGGCTTGAAAAGCATCAAAGAGCGCGGAAATGACCACCTGCTCAATCTCCGCACCGCTAAATCCTACGGAAACCCGTGCTATTTTCTCCAGGTCAAATTTTTCCGGATTACGCTTGCGTTTCTTAAGGTGGATGGAAAAAATTTCTTTTCTCTCTTCCGGCCTGGGTAGGTCCACAAAGAAGATTTCATCAAACCGGCCCTTTCTCATAAGTTCCGGAGGGAGTTGCTCAATATTATTGGCGGTGGCGATAACAAAGACCGGCGTTTTCTTTTCCTGGAGCCAGCTGATGAAACCGCCAAAGACCCGGGCCGTGGTTCCCGCATCAGAAAAGGTGGAACTCTGGGTGCCGGCAAAAGCCTTTTCAATCTCATCTATCCAGAGAATATCCGGTGCAATGGATTCGGCGATGCTGATTGCCTTGCGGGTATTTTCTTCCGAAGAACCCACCAGACTGCTGAATATTTTTCCCATATCCAGCCGTAAAAGAGGCATCTTCCATAACGAAGAGACCGCTTTAGCGCAAAGACTTTTACCGCAGCCCTGTACCCCCAGTAAAAGAATCCCTTTGGGTTCGGGTAATCCAAAGTTTTGCGCTTCTTTTGAGAACGCTAAGTTCCTCTTTCCCAGCCAGTCTTTGAGGATATCTAAACCGCCGACATTTTCTAAAGATTCTTCACTTGCGCAATACTCTAAAAGTCCGCTCTTTCTGATAATCTGTTTCTTTTCCGAGAGGATGAGGGGAATCTCTTCCGGTCCTAACCGGTTGTTAAGAACGATTGCCTTGGCGAAAGCGTTTTCCGCTTCTTCCGTCGTCAATCCCAGGGCGGCCCGGATTATCTGTTCCCTCGTTCGCGTATCTAAGTTGAGGGAAACCTGGGGGTTGTCTTTGACCTGGGCGACAATCCGGTCAATCAGGCGATCCAGGTCTGCGATATCCGGAAGGTCAAAATCGAGTACGGTAACGTTCTTTTCTAACTCCGGGGGAAGTTTGAGTAAAGGCGATAATAGAATCAGTGTCTTGTGGCTCTTGGTGAGAATGCAGGAAAGAGTTCTTAATTTCCGGATAACAACCGGGTCCCCTAAAAAGGGGTGAAAGTCTTCAAAGATGTAAATCGCGGACTCCGTGCTTTTTGTTACGGTCTCGATAGCGTTGAGGGGGTCCTTGGTGGTATCAAGTAATTTTTCGCTCTGGAGCGGTGTTCCGTAGGGCAGAAGACCGCGGTCAATGGTCCAGATATAAGTTTTCTTTCCCCGGCTGCTGCCTATCTTGGCTAATTCTTCAGTAACCCGGGTTTCTTCCCAGGAAATGATGTAGATAATGGGGTAACGTGCCCGGATGAGAACATCAATCTCCTTGAGTATATCCATAATATGGTATTATACCCTGAAATTTCTTATGCAGTGGGCGTAACAGTTAAGTTTTCCTAAAAAATAGTAGTGGTAAGAGAGAAAAATACTTTTTGTTGTCATTCTGAGCCGCTTTTGCGAAGAATCCCTATTTTGAGATTCTTCACTGTCGTTCAGAATGACAGATGAATACAGTATTTT
>JAZDPL010000066.1:0-24712 GCA_043797665.1 Candidatus Omnitrophota bacterium | reverse complement strand
GCCTTTTTTAATTCTCTCCTTGAGGATATTCGCCAGTTGCAAATAATAGGGAACCGGTTCGTTCTTGAATCTTTTTCTGGTCATAATGTCTATTTTGTATTATCTATTACATATTAACCGCGGGTTATGGTTTCTGTCAAGGTCAATGGTGGGATGTCTCTGAAAAAGTCCCTAAATTGTCACCCTGAACGAAGTGAAGGGTCTCGTTTATCGACGACGGCCAGATTCTTCGTTACACTCAGAATGACAGAAATGGGACTTTTTCAGAGACCTCGGTGGGATGTCAATGATTTCTGATTTGTTTAAAACAGACGGAATATTTCCCAGGGGAAGATTATCCGTACTTTTTCCTTCGGCATTTCGTCGCTTTTTCTGAGGTAACAAAGATATCCCTCGGCCAGAGAATATTGTTCCAGAAAATACTGGAGGGGACGTAAGTGCTTTTTTAAGTAATTTGATTTCACCTCAACCGGAACGGTTTTATTCCGCGGGAGGTTCAGAATGAAATCTATCTCCTGTCCGTTATTTGTTCTCCAGAAATTGATATTTTCGGGGTCAAGATTCTTTCTGAGAAGAGTATAGACGTTCGTTTCCAACAATTGTCCGGTAATGGTCTGAGAAAAAGTTTTGTTAATGAGAATGTTGAGCAGGCCGGTGTCTTCAAAGAACATTTTCGGCATCTTGGTCAGTTCACTTCTAATGTTCCGGTGGAAAGGATAAATTCTTTTTACTATATAAGTGCTTTCCAATATGAAGATATAGTTTTCAACCGTTTCTTTTGATATCCCAAGGGTATTTGAGAGTTCGGTAATGTTTAAAAGATTGGCCGATTGACTGGCTAATATTCTTAAAAGATTATTAAACTTTACGACATCTCTTATTGAGGCAATGTCTCTGATATCTTTTTTAACATAGGTGTTGAGTATTTGTTTTAGTTTTATCTCTTTCTTCTCCAGGTTTTCTTCCAGGACAATGGCGGGATATCCTCCGTAAAGGACGTACTCTTCATACCAGGGAAGTATTTCATTGTGAACCGTTCCGGATTCCGGCATCAGATTATAGGTTTTATCTTTAAAGTTTAAAAACTCTTCAAAATCTAAAGGGAACAACTCGAAATCAATTATTCTTCCTACCAGAGAATCTTTAAATTTTTTCTTCACCAGGAAACTGGAGGAACCGGTTACCACCATCTTAATCCTGTTTTTATACCTATCGTAGCATAGTTTCAAAAAAGAAGAAGGGTTTTCTATATATTGGATTTCATCGATTAACAGGTAAACTTTTTCATTGAAATCCGCGCCCTTCCCTTTCAGATATTTGATAACCTCGTCGGGTCCTTGATTACATAGGTCAAGAAGAGCAAAATCCTCCAGATCAAAGTAAAATATATTGGATAGAGTGGTATTTTTCTTTAGATAGTTATCAATCAGGTAGTGTAAAAGGGAAGTCTTGCCAACCTGACGAGACCCATGAATAGCGATAGTCTCATCGTCGTCAAGAAATTTAATTACCTTATTTAGTATCTTCCGATATCTCAAGTTTACCATAATTCAAGTTATTATACGACTATAGTTTACTAAATACCCAGTAATTAGTCAAGTTTTGGGATGTTTGGTTTACTACAAAGAGGAAGCAAATTTGTATGGGAGAGCGGCGGAAGCACCGTAGAAACCGCCGCTGTGCTGGCCGGTCCGGTTATTTTTCCATTCAAAGGGAGCGCCTTCCCGACGTACACTAAGGGTATGGGTGGCAAGGCTATCAAAGATTCCCCGGGCAAGCCTGGGGTCGATTTTTGACAGGGCGTGGATGTACCAGCCGGCAGCAAATGCCCAGTAGCCGCCGTTTTGATAATCTCCTAAGCCGGACAACGCCTTTTCCCAGGCGGTACTCTCCGAAAATCCTTCGCCTTCCGGTATACATCTTACGTAACCGTCTTCGTCGACGCTCCGTTTTTCCAGGTATCCCCGGGAAATAACGGAAAGGGCGGTTTGAAGGTCGTTCTTTTCCAGAATGTTCAGATAGACGGCAAACAAAGTCCCGATTACGTCGTATTCCCTTCCGGTTTCCGTGGCGGAGAAGAGCCAGCCGTTTCCGTTCCAGAAGGTCTTCCGGATGTTCTTCTGGAGCGTCTTTGCGGTTCCCAGGTAATGTTTCGCCCGGTTTCTGTCTCCGGTTTTTTCCAACAGTTCCTTTAGCATCAGGGC
Source organism: Candidatus Omnitrophota bacterium (assembly GCA_043797665.1). Classification (GTDB taxonomy): domain Bacteria; phylum Ratteibacteria; class UBA8468; order MWAK01; family MWAK01; genus CAZVUE01. The sequence goes on along the minus strand of JAZDPL010000066.1, from coordinate 22,508 downwards.
TGACTGATAGCGAAGGAGAGAAGGGAAGAGCAAAAGTCCGCTTTTGGTTATGGTGTCACAGAATCCCCAGTCAACCGTGTGACGGTCCCGCTCACTGAAACAGAGTTGGGTTTCCGGGTCGATGTGGTAACTTTCAAAAGCCAGACATAACCTTTCCCACAAAGGGATGCCCCGCATCTTTTCTTTTAAGATTTTTGCCTCGCCGGTCAGCCGGAAATACTGATGGACCATTTCTATGAAAAAGTACTGGTCGTCGTGAGGGGGGAAGAACCCGTAGGTGCCGTCACCCTGGTTGTTGCCTGAGGCATACGTACCGGGGAAGAAAACCGGACTTCCGTCAAAATTGATGTGGTCCGGTATCGCATTAGCAGGAACAGACAGGCCGTTTTCCAGTTTTCGTGCTACTTCGTTCTGCCGGGAGGCGACCAGTTCTATCCAGCCTTTCATCTCCTCAGGTTTTACGAAACCGCTTTCCGCAATATAGACCGCATCACGTATCCAGAATCCCTGGTACTTCATATCACCGGAGGGTGCGTAGAGGACGTAGGATTTCTCGTCTATTTCCGTAACCACCTTACATTTTTCCACCACCCGGCGGGTATGTTCTTCAAAAAAGTTTATTTTACCCTTAAAGAGACCGCCTTCTCCGCAAAACCGGTTGAAAGACTCATGCCCCATTCGCAAGGTTCCATCCGGTTCAATGAAAGCCATATAACCGGCTTGCGAAACCGGTCCGTATTCCGGCCGGTGGCCATCAGCCACCAGGGTATGCCACAAAAGGTGGGCGGTGAATCCGATCTTCCGTGACTGGAGTGACTTGAGTTCGTATTCCAACTGTTCTACTCTTTCTTCGTCGTTCAGGTTGCCCCAGCCGGTCTCGGTCGCCAAGAGCGGCTTACGGCTTTTATTGGCAAATTTTACGCATTTGTCAAGGAATTTTTCAAACTCATCCTTATCCTTGACCCAGGCGTTCCTTGCCCAGTAAGGATGGAGGGTTATGACGTCGGAAAGAGGTTCTATTGCCTGAATGTCTTCGTCGGAAGGCGCCACACCGATGCCCAGAGGGGCATCCGCCCGGATCTTTTTGCAGAAGTAGTAAAGGTCACGAAGCCACTCAAAGACCAGTCCCTTCTCTGTGCCGGAAGCAGCGATGGAAAAGGGTTCATTGCAGAGGTCCCAGAGCAATACCCGGCTGTCTTTGGCATGGATACCGACGGACGCTTTCAGATAGGAGTAAAAGTAGTTCTGATAAAGGACCGGCGACGCTTTCCAGTTTTTAATCTGTTCCAGGGATATTCCGCCGAAGTCAGGAAAACTGTGCCAGCCGTTAAAAAGTACCGGGATAGCCTTTAATTCGTAACGGCTGGTTATTTCCAGGAATGTTTCCAGATTATATTTAAATTTTTCGCGGTCGCGTAAGAAGGCATCCCAGGAGAGCCAGATACGGAGGGTGTTGATTCTCGGGAAATACTTCTTTCCTAAGGCAATCTCGTTTTCAATTACGCCGGGATTGAAGGAATTCCAGATTTCAAATCCGCTGCTGCCGTAACTTGGCTGATAATTGAACCCGCGGATATTGGTATAGGAGGTGTCTTCCAGAACTACCATATGATAATTGACATTTGAAATGTAGGGGCTCAATTTATTGAGCCCGAAAATTGTCGGGTTTGATAAATCAAACCCCTACAAAGTCTGCAATATTATTTCTGGCTAATATGCTATCTCCTGGCTACATTTAAGGCCGGCCGGGAGCCAGGTAGGTGAAACCCAGAGCAAGAAGGCGTTCCCGGGGGAGAAAATTCCGGCCGTCAAAGATTACCGGCCGTGCCAGGAGAGATTTGAGCCGGGCAAACTTCAGTTTTTGAAACTGGGGCCAATCGGTCAGGATAAGAAGAGCATCCGCACCCTTTGCGGCGGAATAAGGGGAGGCACAGAGGGTGATTTCCGGCAAGCATGCTTTTGCGTTTGGTCCGGCTGCGGGGTCATAGGCTTTAATTTCACTTCCTTCTTTAAGGAGTAATCGGATAAGACGCAGCGAGGGACTTTCCCGGACGTCGTCAGTATCCGCCTTGAAGGCTAAACCAAGGACCGCCAGGGTCTTGCCTTTCAAGTTCCAGACACCTTTCTTAAGTTTGGTCAGAGCCAGGTCTTGCTGTTCCCGGTTCGTTTCGGAAGCGGATTTTAAGATTTTAAAGTCGTAGCCGATGCTCCGGCAAAGGTGCAGGAAAGCAGACACATCCTTGGGGAAACAACTCCCGCCGTAACCGATGCCGGCAGTGAGATGGGCTTTTCCGATACGTCTGTCCAGCCCCATCCCTTCCGAAACCAGGTTGATGTCCGCACCCACCTTTTCGCAGACCTGGCTTACGGCATTAATATACGATATCTTTAAAGCCAGAAAGGAGTTGCTGGCGTGTTTAATAAGTTCGGCGCTCTTGATATCGGTAAAGAGGATGGAGGTATCCGGTGAATCTTTTTGGAAAGGCGTATAAATTTCTCCCATTATTTTGCGGGCCCGTTCCGTCTCCACGCCAACGATGATGCGGTCCGGTCGGAAGAAGTCATAGACCGCGGTTCCCTCTCTTAAAAATTCCGGGTTAGCGGCTAAATCAAAAGAGACACCCTGATTTTTTTTCATTGTCTTCAGGGTATGTTTGACCCACTCTCCGGTCATCACCGGAACGGTGCTCTTTTCCACTATTAGCCGGTATCCGGTAAGGTGCTGAGCGAGCTCTGCGGTTACCTTTTCTACCGCAGAAAGGTCTGCTTCACCGGTATCCAGGACCGGCGTACCCACGCAGATGAAAATGACCTCGGCGAACCTTACCGCATCTTTAATCCGGGTGGAAAAAGAGAGATGTCTATTTTCCATCACTTCGTCTACCAGTTCCTGGAGACCGGGTTCAAAGAAGGGAACTTTGCCGGAAAGGAGATTTGCTATCTTTCCCTTGTCCTGGTCAACCGCCAGAACCCGGTGGTTCATTTTGGCAAAACAGGCCGCAGTCACTAAGCCCACGTGGCCGGCGCCGATTACTGCAATCTTTTTCATAAATAAACCCTATTGTAGGGGTCGGATTTATCCGACCCGCGGGCTTGATAAATCAAGCCCCTACTTTGTTTTAGGCCTCTTCTTCCGCCGGCGCTTGGGTTTCTGGCTTTTGGTATAGTAGGCGTTCAGTTTCGCCAGCCGTTGTGCCACCTTGCCGTTAACCGTATTGGAAGGGTATGTCCCGTTTGGTTTCAGGCCGCCGGCCGGAACTCCGGTCAGAATCTCGATGCCTTCGTCCACGTTACTCACCGCCCAGAGGTGGAACTTTTTATCGGCAATCGCTTTCACCGCTTCTTCTTTGAGCATCAGATTTTTGACGTTGGACCGGGGGATAATTACACCCTGTTCTCCGGTCAGGCCTTTAATTTTACAGACCTCAAAGAATCCTTCCACCTTTTCGTTTACCCCGCCGATGGGCTGGATTTCTCCCTTCTGATTTACCGAGCCGGTAACCGCAACCGCCTGGTTGATGGGCAGGTCGGACAGACTGGAGAGTAGACCGTAGAGTTCAGCGCTGGAGGCGCTGTCCCCCTCCACCTCTTCGTAGGACTGTTCAAAGCAGATGGAAGCAGATAGGGTTAGGGGTTCGGTATGAGCGTAACGCTGGCCCAGAAAACCGTTCAGTATGAGCACGCCCTTGGTATGAATGGGACCACCTAACTTGGTCTCGCGTTCGATATCCAGAATACCTTCTTTACCCACGAAGGTACGCACGGTAATCCGGGTGGGACGGCCGAAGGCATAGTCACCCAGGAAGATGACTGCAAGTCCGTTTACCTGACCGGCCACTTTACCCCGGGTATCCAGAAGGATCTGATTATCTTCAATCATTTCCCGGATCCGTTCTTCCAAACGGTTGCTCCGATAGACTTTTTCCTCTACCGCACGATTTACCTCCACTGCGGTTACCATTTTCTTCTGTTCGGTTTTTGCCCAGTGGTCGGCTTCTTCCAGAATATCCACGATGTCCAGGAAACGGCTGGATAGTTTCGTCTGGTCTTCCACTAAACGGCTGCCGTACTCCACCACCTGAGCGATGGCAGAGCGGTGGAAAGGCAGGAGTTTTTTGTCCTGGCAGTGCCGGCTGACAAAAGCCGCATATTTTTTTATTCCTTCTTTGTCCCGGTCCAGACGGTAATCAAAGTCCGATTTGACCTTAAATAGTTTTCGGAAGTCTTCGTCCCAGCCGTAGAGGAGATGATATATGTATGGGCTGCCGATAATAATTACCTTGGTGGCTAAGGGGATGGGTTCGGGCCGGCTGGTTGGTGTACTGATGAAATGAAATTCTTCCCCTAAATCTTCAAGCTGAATCATTTCGTTTTTCAGACACCGTTTGAGGACTGGCCAGGAAAAGTATTTGGTAAACAGGTCGTTAGTCTGCAGGAGCAGGTATCCGCCGTTTGCCCGGTGGAGGGCGCCGGCTTTAATCATGGTAAAGTCGGTTACAAAGGAACCGAACTGAGGCCGATGTTCCTGCCGGCCGACCAGGTTCTGGTAAATAGGGTTAAGTTCCTTGACTATCGGGGCACCTTTGGTCTGGCTGTTGTCAACCAAAAGGTTCACCCGGTAGGACGTAAATGCCGGTTTTTGACCCGGAATCTTGATACCCGGCAGGATTTCAGACTCTTCCTTTTCCAGGAAGTCCTGGATGTTCTCCACCATCTCTTCTTGAAGTCGTTCCAGGTGTTTGAGCACATCCGGGAGGTTACTGTAATTCTGACGCACCTCGTCAAAATGGTGTTTGACCACAAAGAGTCCGGTCCGTCTATCCAGGTCGCGTACTTTTTCCCTCGCTTCCTTTTCCAGATTCCGGACCTGACGCATCATCTCGGAGACTTCTGTGTAAAGTTTCTCCTGTTTTTTGCGGAAAAACTCTTTCTCGGTGGGCCCTAAATTTTCGTATTCGGATTCCGAGAGCGCTTTTCCTTCCTGAACCGGAAGGAGAGCCAGTCCGGTTGAGGTCTGTTTCAAAGTGAAACCCTCGGTTTCTGCCTTTTTTTCCAACCCGGCAAGCAATTTCTGCCGTTTCTCCTGGAAGGACTGCATAATCTGGTTGCGCGGTTCCTCATACTCTTTGTTCTCAAAGGCATGGGGTACTTCTACTTTCAAATCGTCAATCAGGGTATGAACATCCTTTTGGAAAGTTTTGCCCATACCGGGCGGCAGGCGTAAGGTGCGGGGCCGGTCCGGGTCTTCAAAATTATAGACGTAACACCAGTCATCCGGCACCGGCTGTTTCTTCGCCAGGTCCCTGACGATGGTTTCCACCGAGGTGGTCCGGCCGGTTCCGGGAATTCCGGAGACGTAGATATTGAAACCGGAATTTTTAATCTCCAAACCAAAATTGAGGGCACGTATCGCCCGGTTCTGACCGATGATTCCTTCCAGGGGAGGAATTTTGGTGGTATCTTCATAAGGACAGGCGGTTTCCGGACAGTCTGCCCGTACCTCTTTTGAACCCAATTCAAACCGTTTTGCATTATTAGCCATGACAAAGAATTATACCAGAACCGGCCATAAAAAATCAAGGTCTGTGCTATAATATCGTGGGTGTCTTCCTGAGCGGTAGCGAAGGATCTAAAACATAGATTCTTCCCCTTCGCTTCGCTCAAGGGTCAGAATGACATATGTTTATGGCGTTTATTAAATTCTTGGGGACGGCGGGTGCGCGGTTTGTAATGATCGAACAGTTGCGCGCCTCCGGCGGCATCTGGCTCTCGTCCGGTTCCGAAAATATCATTCTGGACCCGGGCCCGGGTTCGCTGGTACGGGCCACTTCCAGCCGGCCCCGTTTAGACCCTACCAAACTTACCGCAGTCGTTCTCTCCCACAAGCACCTGGACCACTCCAATGACGTCAACGTGATGATTGAGGCGATGACCTCCGGCGGACACAAAAGACAGGGTGCGGTTTTTGTCCCGCAGGACGCCCTCTCTGGTCCTGACCCGATTATCTTTCATTACCTGCGTTCTTTTCCGGCCCGGGTAGAGGCACTCACCGAAGGGAAGGAATATTCGGTGGGTGAAATTACTTTTACCCCGGTTAAGAAGATGCTCCATCCGGTAGAGACCTACGGGTTTAATTTCAATCTGGAAGGTAAAAAAATATCTTTTATCACCGATACCGGGTATTTTCCCGGAATAGAAGACTCTTTTTCCGGTGAGATGGTGGTTGTCAACGTGGTCCTTGCCCAGCCAAAGCCGGAGATATTTCACCTTTCCCTTCCGGAAGCAGAAACAATTTTGGCTAAGATAAAACCTAAAAAAGCGATTCTCACCCACTTTGGCCGGACCGCTCTGGCGCTCAAACCCTGGGAAGCAGCCGCAGAGATGAGTCGGCGTCTGGGCATAGAAGTGATTGCCGCCGGCGACGGCCTGAAGATTGAAATTTCCTGAATCTTCCCTTGTTTGTCATTCCTGCGGATAGTAAGCAGGAATCCAGGTTCTGTATGGATTCCCGCCAGGGACATGCGGGAATACGGGTCCCCTTACGGGTATTCTTACAGTTGAATCTGTAAGGGATGGGAAAGGGCATGAATCTTTTGACAGGTGTATTTAATAAGTGGTATACTTTTAGTCGTAATTTTAAAATTTCTGGAGGGGGAGATGAGAGAGTGGAGTAGAGATAAAGTCGTTCTGGTAATTTTATGCGTGGGGTTGTTTTCTTGCGGTTGCTTGTTCCCGATGAAATCCCAGACAACGCCGCCGAATGTGCCACCCCGGACAGTATACGTACCACCCACCAAGCAGATGGTATCGGGTTTTTTTGCCTGTAACAAGTGGGAAGATAAGGACAAGAATGGCCGAATCTCTGATGACGAATGGAAGGGAATAAAAGATGCCTTCCGCACCTCGGAAGATATAATGTTTGTGGCTTATGTCACCGTACCCATCGGCACCAAGGTCGCCTGCAAACTTCTTTCTCCGATGGGTGAAGCGGTCTATCAGGTTGAGGATGACGTGACGGTCTACAAGGAGACCAATATCTTCCAGCGCGGAACCGACAAGGTTAAGAACTGGATTGATAAAGGCGGACCGGGTCTCTGGGTTATGGAGTGGTATGTAAACGGAGAACTGGCAAACCGTACCGAAGTTTCTTTGATTCAATAATAACATTAAAACTGTAGGGGTTCAATTCATTGAACCCGAAAGATTATCGGGTTTGATAAATCAAACCCCTACAAGATTATTTCCTTCATTCTGTATTATTACCTAAAATCTTTGTGATTAAATTCCCAAATAAAATGTAGGGGTCGGATTTATCCGACCCGCGGGTTCGATAAATCGAACCCCTACTATGGAAGAGATAAAGATTGATTACCTTCAGGCTCCGTTAGAAATCTATCTTTCCCGGTTGGCTTCCGGGGACCCGGTACCCGGAGGCGGAAGTGCAGCCGCCCTTGTCCTTTCCCTTTCCGCCAGCCTCCTTTCGATGGTCGCCAATTTTACCATAGGCAAAAAGCGTTTTGCCCAGTTTGAGCCGGAAGCAAAGGAGATTTTAGAGCGTACTGAGTCCATCAGAAAAGAATCGGCAGACCTGGTGGAAGAAGACAGCCGGGTTTATTTAAAATACCGTCAGGCGGCAGCGATGGATAAGGCTGATCCTAACCGAACTCCGGCCCTGTTCCAGGCGGTCCGGGACGGGAACATCCTCCTTCTGAAGATTACCGGTTTAACCCGGGAAGTTCTGCAACTGGCAAAACCTCTTTTGGAGAAGGGAAACCCTTATCTGGTAAGCGATGTTGCCTGTGCGGCTGCGCTGGTTCGTTCTGCCTATGAGTCCGCGGAGATGAATATCCTGATTAACTTTGCCGGTCAGCCTGGGCTGGAAGAAGAGGCCGGGATAAAAGAGGATTTGAATAGAATTCGGGAAGTGGTCTTTTCGGAAAGCGGCCGCATCCTGTCCGAAACCAAAAGACGGCTTTCCAAAACATTGTAGGGGTTCGATTTATCGAACCCTCGGGTCGGATAAATCCGACCCCTACACACAGACATGAGAGGTGGATTATGGCGCAGCTTTTAGAGGGTAAAGGGATTGCCGAAAGGATTAAGGAAGAGGTCAGAATAAAGGTTGAGGGCTTAAAGGCAAAGGGAGTAACGCCCAAATTAATAGCGGTTCAGGTGGGCGAAAACCCGGCCAGCGCGGTCTACGTCAAGAGCCAGAAGATAAACAGTACCAAATCCGGAATTGATTACGAACTCCTTACGTTACCCGCAGACACTTCGCAAGTAACGCTGACTGCGGAAATAAACCGGCTCAACACCGATAGAGCAGTAAACGGAATTATCGTCCAGATGCCGTTGCCTCCTTCCCTGGACAGCCGGGCGATTCAGGCGATGATTGCACCGGAAAAAGACGTGGAGGGAATCAACCCGGCTAACCTGGGTCTACTGGTTCTGGCTAAACCCCGGTTTACACCCTGTACCGCGGCCGGAGTGATGGAACTCCTATCTGCCACCGGGGAAAAACTTTACGGAAAAGAAGCGGTGGTAGTGGGGCATTCCGAAATTGTGGGCAAGCCCCTGGCTTTACTCCTTCTGGCTCAGTTTGTTACCACCTCTGTTTGTCATATCGCCACCGGTGAACGGGGCAGTCTGCCGGATTACGTGCGCCGGGCGGAGATTTTGATTGTTGCCGTAGGTAAGGCAGGGTTGGTTAAGGGTGAATGGGTTAAAGAGGGTGCCATCGTCATTGACGTTGGCATCAACCGGGTCGGCGACAAACTTGTGGGTGACGTGGAATTTGAGGAAGCAGAAAAACGGGCTTCCTGGATTACGCCGGTTCCGGGTGGGGTGGGTCCGCTTACCGTAGCGATACTTCTGAAGAATACCGCCGCCGCCGCGGAATCAGTATAAACATCTTAAATAAGTTGTCATTCCGGCGGATAGTAAGCCGGAATCCAGTCTGCGGGTATGGATTCCCGCTAAAAACATGCGGGAATGACAGGGAAGAATAAGGAGAGCATATGATTATTACGGTTCAGAAGTCGCGGGAAGATATTATGAAAAAATTGGAAGGGTACAACAAAATCTTCCTTTCCGGTTGTGAAGCCTGTGCGGCAACCTGCCGGACCGGCGGGAAACCGGAGTTAGAGGAGATGGTCAAATTCCTGACCGAAAACGGGAAGGTGGTTACCGGTTACATCCTGCCGGAACGGGGCTGTATCCTGCCCACAGTAAAGAAAGACCTCCGGCAGCATCAGGACGCAATCAACAACGCGGAAGCGATTCTGGTTCTCTGCTGCGGTTTGGGAAACCAGGTATTGACCGAAATTACCAGGAAGTGGGTGATTCCGGGTTGTGATACGCTCTTTTTGGGTCCGGAATGGAAGACCGAACTGACACCCCAGGGTTTGGTGAATAACTTTGAGGAGAAGTGCAGTCTTTGTGGAGAGTGTATTCTTGACCTTCTGGGCGGGCTGTGTCCCCACACCCTGTGCGCCAAAGGAATTCTGAACGGTCCCTGCGGCGGAACCACCGACGACGGTAAATGCGAGATTGGCGAAGACCGGGCCTGCGGCTGGACCCTGATTTATAACCGGCTGAAAGAGCTCGGCCGTTTAGACCTGATGAAGACGTTTCAGCCAGCCAAGAACTGGTCAAAGAAGATGAAACCGATGGCCGCGAAAGGGGCTGCAGTATGATGTCATTTGTCATTCCTGCGTGTAGTAAGCAGGAATCCGACGGGTTTTGTCGTTCCGGCATGTTTTTAGCCGGAATCCAATGGATTCCCATTTACTACATATGGGAATGACAGTTATTAATGGAGAAATTATGAACTTCAAAGAAAAGTTGAAGGCAGGTAAGTTTCTGGTGACGGTTGAGTTCGGACCGGATAAAGGGATTGAAGTCGGGCATTTGATAGAAATCGGCAAGGCGATTGGCGGCCGGGCGGACGGCATCAACGTTACCGATTTACAGAGTGCGGTGATGCGTCTGGGTTCTTTGGCGCTCTGTATCAAATTAAAAGAGGCGGGCCTGGAACCGATACTCCAGATGACCTGCCGGGACCGCAACCGCCTATCGCTTCAGTCAGAACTCCTTTCCGCAGCCGCCTTTGGCATTGAGAACGTTCTGGCTCTGACCGGGGACCATCCCAAGTTGGGCGATGACCCGGCAGCCAAGCCGGTCTTTGACCTGGATGCGGTTCAATTATTGGCGGTGGCGCGGAAATTGGAGAAAGGTGTGGATTCGGCAGGCAACAAGTTAGCCGAACCTTTTCCGCATTTCTGTCTGGGCGCGGTGGTAAACCCCGGTAAAGACCCATTGGAGCCGGAGTTGCTCAAGATGGAGAAGAAAATAGCCGAAGGGGCGGAGTTTTTCCAGACCCAGGCGGTCTATGACGTAGAAAAGTTTGAAAAGTTCATCAAAAGCGTGGAAGGTCTTAAAGTCCCGGTGATGGCGGGCATCGTTCTCCTTAAAAGTGCGGGTATGGCAAAGTATATGAACGAGCACGTATCCGGAGTAACGGTTCCGGAGGGGTACATCAAGAGGATGGCGGACGCACCAAAAGAGAAGCGGGTGGACGAAAGCGTGGCGATTGCCGCGGAACTGATAAAAGATATGAAAGGGATGTGCCGAGGAGTCCACATTATGCCCATCGGATGGGAGAAGCACGTAATAAAAGTTCTGGACTCCGCCGCCCTATAATAATAATAATAATAATAATAATAAAGATTGTCATTCTGAACGCAGTGAAGAATCTGTCTCTAAATACGAGATTCTTCGGCATATCACGCCTCAGAATGACAGAAGAAAAATGTTTTAAGTTGGAGGTAATTTATGTCTGAAGAAAAAGAAACGGGTTTGTCTTATGCGGAACGCACCGCCTGGTTTCACCAGGCACGGTTCGGGATGTTTATCCACTGGGGACTCTATTCTCTTCTGGAACGGGGCGAATGGGTGATGTATGCGGAGCGTATCCCGAAAGAAGAGTACGCAAAATTGGCGCAGAAGTTTAAACCGGTCCGGTTCAACGCGGATAGGTGGGTTTCCCTGGCGAAGGAAGCGGGAATGAAGTACATGGCTCTTACCAGCCGGCACCACGACGGTTTCTGCCTTTTTGACAGTAAGGTAAGTGATTTCACTTCGGTGAAGACCGCCGCCAAAAGAGATTTTGTGGCCGAGTACGTTGAAACCTGCCGGAAAGCCGGTCTGAAGGTAGGACTCTACTACTCCCTTTTAGACTGGCGTTTCCCCGGCTACCACAACCGGGAGAAGTATCCGGAGAGTTTTGAGGCGATGGTCAAGCAGGCACACAGCCAGGTCAAAGAACTGATGAGCAATTACGGCCAGATAGATTATCTCTTCTACGACGGCGGCTGGATACCCGGTATTGACTATGCCTTGAACATAAAAGATATCGCCAAGTGTTGGCGTTCGGAAGAACTGAACCGGATGGTCCGGCAGTTACAGCCAAAGATTATCATCAACAATCGTTCCGGTCTGGACGAAGATAACGATACCCCGGAACAGCAGGTCACCGCTTCCGTTGCGGGTCGGCTCTGGGAGTCCTGTATGACCATGGGTGACTTCTGCGGTTGGGGTTACATCAAGAATAATCCTAATTTCAAGACCACCACCCAGTTAATTCAGAATCTGGTAATCGCGGCTGCCGGTGCCGGTAACTACCTTCTTAATATCGGTCCTAAACCCGACGGCACGGTTAGAAACGAAGAAATTAAGAGACTCAAGGAAATAGGGGCGTGGTTGAAGGTTAACGGAGAATCCATTTATGGTTCCGGGAGGGTACCGGCGGGTTTGGGTGGTGACTGGGGTTGCGGAATGTTAGGCACCGCTATCGTAAAGGGCAACACCGCCTATCTTCACATCTTCCGCTGGCCCGGGAAATCCGCAGCGGTTGCCGGTATAAAGAATAAGGTGCTCTCCGCCCGGGTCTTGACGAACGGAAAAAAAGTTAAGGTTGAGCAGACCGCTGGTGGTCGGCTCTTTCTGAAAGGTTTGCCGGAGGAACCGCCTGACCGGCACGATACCGTAATCAAATTAGAATTAGACGGCAAGCCGGAGCCGTATAGTTACTCCGGAATTCCATTATAAAACCGCCTTGTCATTCTGAACAAAGTGAAGAATCTCTTTTTTAGATCCTTCGTTACACTCAGGATGACATACAAGAAAAGGAGGAGACGATGCTTTCAGATTTAGAGATTGCCCAGAGGGCAGAAATAAAGCCGGTTGCTGAAATTGCCGAGAGGATTGGTCTCTTACCGGATGAACTGGAATTTCACGGGAAGTACAAGGCAAAGATTGACCTGCAGGTTATGGACCGGGTCAAGTCCCGGCCGCCGGGAAAGTACATTGACGTCACCGCCATTACACCCACGCCGTTGGGTGAAGGCAAGACCGTAACCACCATCGGCCTCTCCCAGGCTTTAGCCAAAATCGGCAAGAACGTACTTACCTGTATCCGCCAGCCTTCTTTGGGTCCGGTTTTCGGTATTAAGGGCGGTGCGGCTGGCGGCGGTTATTCCCAGGTCATTCCGATGGAGGACTTTAACCTCCACCTGACCGGTGACGTCCACGCGGTCGGCCTGGCACACAACCTTCTGGCCGCCTTCATTGACAATTCCCTCTTTCAGAAGAACCCGCTCAATATCAACCCTTATACCATCACCTGGCCCAGGGTGCTGGATGTCAGTGACCGGGCTTTACGTAAGATTGTCATCGGTTTAGGTGGTAAAGAAGACGGCGTTCCCAGAGAATCTTCTTTTGACATCACGGTCGCTTCCGAGGTGATGGCGATTCTGGCTTTGACCACCGACCTTTTTGACCTGCGTAAACGTTTGGGCAAAATCGTGGTTGCCACTGACCGGAACGGCAAGGCAATAACCGCCGAAGACCTGAAGGCCGCCGGTGCGATGGCGGTTCTTCTGAAGGACGCGATTAAGCCGACTTTGATGCAGACCCTGGAGCATACCCCCTGTTTTGTCCACGCGGGTCCTTTTGCCAACATCGCTCACGGCAATAGTTCGGTTATTGCGGACCTCATCGGCGTACGGATGGCAGAGTACGTGGTAACCGAAAGCGGTTTTGGTGCCGACTGCGGTGCGGAGAAATTCTTTGATATCAAATGCCGGGTCAGCGGACTGAAGCCGGACGCGGTGGTAATCGTCGGTTCGGTGCGCGCCCTGAAGATGCACAGCGGTAAGTTCAAGATTGTGCCGGGCAGGCCTTTATCGGAGAAACTCCTTAAGGAAGACCCGGATACGGTTATTGAGGGTGCGGCCAATTTAGCCAAACACATTGAGAACGTTAAACTCTACGGTGTACCGATCGTAGTGGCGATTAACCGGTTCCCGACCGACTTTGACTCGGAAATCAAAGCGGTCTACAAGGTTGCCCGGGAAGCCGGCGCTGAGGCTGCCTGTGAAAGTAACGTCTGGGCTAAGGGTGGCGAGGGAGGACGGGAACTTGCGGAAGCGGTCGTCTCCGCGGCCGGAAAGCCAAAAGATTTCAAGTTCCTCTATCCCCTTGAGGCATCTATCAAAGAGAAGATTGAGGCGGTCGGCACCAAAATTTACGGTGCGGCCCGGGTTGAGTACAGTCCCCTGGCGGAAGAGAAGATTGCCCGCTATACCGAATTAGGCTACGCCAACCTGCCGGTGTGTATGGCCAAGACCCATCTTTCCCTTTCCCACGACCCGAAACTAAAGGGCAGACCGACCGGGTTTACCTTACCCATCCGGGACATCCGCTTAGCTGCCGGTGCGGGCTTCCTCTATCCCTTGTGCGGTGAGATGCGGACGATGCCGGGACTTCCCAGCGAGCCGGCGGGTACCAAGATAGACATCGACAAGAACGGCGCAGTCGTCGGTCTCTTCTAACCCTTGCCTAAAGCACGCAGAGCCTGCCCCTGTATGTAGTAAACAGGGGGGCAGACCCCTTTAGTCTGTTATTCCCGTGTGTAGTAAACGGGAATCCACATCCCCTTGACAATTGTACTCTTTTCAAGGTACAACATATATCGTAATATATAGAATGATGATAAAACAAGGTACTCTTAAAGAAATAAGCCGGCAGACCGGTGTCGCATTTTCTACCTGTGCCGCTATCCTGCGTGCTGATACCAGTTGTTTCGCCGGTCTAAAAGTCAAGCAAAGAGTTTTAGCCACAGCCCGTGAACTTAACTACCGTCCTAATCCTATTGCCCGTAGCTTAAGGACCAGGAAGAGTAATACCATTGGTTTAATCCTGCCCCATATGATATTCAGTAGCAGAGCAATTGATATGGAATTAATTGAAAATCTTGCCTGGCAAAAAGGTTATCATCTATTTATCGGATACAGCCAGAATGACGTATCCAAAGAAGAAGCGCTCCTGTCTGATTTTGTTGACCGTTATGTAGATGGTATTATCATTATTCTTGGGCATCCTTCTTTTAAAGGACCGTACCTTAAGTCTCTCATTTCCACAACCTTCCCTTTGGTTGCGGTTAACTATTTTAAAAAGAGAAGCCTGCCAACGGTATCCACTGATTTTTACCGGGGTGGACAGATGGCCGCCCGGTACCTTCTGAAATTAAATCATAAACGTGTGAATGTTATCGCAGCGGATACTAATTATCCATCAATTGAACAACGGTTGAGAGGTTTTCGGGAAGTATTTCAGGAGGCGGGACTGAAGTCAGAGGGTATTTTTATTCTGGAAAAGAGTACCAACAAGGTCGTTCCTCTGGAAAAGTTAGTGATAGCCGGTTATCAGACAGCCAGAAAAGTACTTTCCCAACCGAAAAAACCAACCGCCATCTTTGCCGGTAACGACGAAATCGGTTTGGGTGTTATCAAGGCTGCTTTGGATTTGGGGATTAAAGTTCCAGAAGGGCTGTCGGTTATCGGGTTTGATGATAGTCCGGCAGCCACGTTTTCACCTATCTCCTTAACTACTATCCGCCAACCCAGAGAAGAAATTAGTAAGAAAGCGGTAGAGATGCTTTTAACCTTGATTGAACAAAAGTCAATGAGAGGGAAAGAGACAAAGAGTGAACTAAAAACGATCTGGCTGAAACCAAAACTGATTATTCGTTCTTCCACCGGACCGGCTAAATCCTAATTGATTTGTTATCAAAAAGAAAGTAAAGGGATGCCTATGGGACAAAAAATACTGGTAATGGGTGCTACGGGTGAAATAGGAAGCCGGGTAGCAAGAGGCTGTGTTGAAATGGGATATAAAGTGGTAGGGGTCTCTCGGGGAGTTAATAAACGACATAGAGTAAACCTGGATGGAGTAGAGTTTATTTATGGTGATAAAGGGAATGAAAATTTTTGGAAAGATTTACCGGGAGGGAATTTTGATGTGGTAATTGATACGGTTCCAGGAATGGAGGACGTTAAATTGGCACACCGATATTTCAACGGTAAGATAGAACATTATTTTATGTGCAGTTCGACCGGAACCTTTGTTCCGCTCCGCTATCTCCCTGCCGACGAAGACCATCCCTGGAGAGAAAAGACCGCGGTAAATTTTTATCCGCAGTGTGAAAGAGATCTGTTTGCTTTAAAATTGTACCAGGAAGATGGTTTTCCGGTTACCATTTTTCGTCCCACCAACATAATCGGCGCCGGAAGGGTTCCCCTGGAACTCTGGGGCGGTAGAAACATAAGATACTTCCAGTTTCTGAAAGAAGGGAAACCGGTTGAGGTTCCTGGCGATGGCACTACTTTAGTCCAATCAGGATGTAATGACGATTTAGCCACCGCTTTCGTTAAAGGTATACCAAAAGGGAAGGAGATAAACGGTGAAATTTTTATTATTTCCTGCCGGAAATCGGTAACCTTAAATCGTTATCTTGAAGTGGCTAAAGAAGTTCTTAAAAGTTCATCGCCGGTGGAATATTTCACAATCCAGGAGATTCTTTCCCGGCGGCCTGAAGTCTCTCCAGGAGGACTCAGATTTTTGGTGGAGCATATGTGTTTTGATATTTCCAAGGTAGTTAGTTATCTGGGTTATTCTCCAGAATGTACGATTGAAAAAGGCCTGGAAATTGCCCTGAAATGGTGTATTGAGGAAGGAATCCTTTAGGCTGCAAAATAGGTGGGGTAAAACGAAAGGGGGCTAAAACAATGGGAAGAATAAGGAAAACAATGAGGAAAATTAAGTCTCGGTTCAGTTTTACTTTAATAGAACTTTTAGTGGTCATCGCCATCATCGCGCTTTTAGCCGCGATGTTGTTACCAGCCTTGTCTCAAGCGCGGGAAAAAGCGCGACAGGCTAACTGCATGAACAACTTGAAGCAAATAGGGATAGCTTTAATGCTATATGCGGATGATAACGACGGCTGGACGCCGTATTCGTGGGATGGCACGTCGAGATGGCATCAGCGCCTGACCAACAACGACTCCTATCTTCCCGCCCCCAGTATCGGTACGACCTCGAACAGAGGCATCATTCTGTTCTGCCCCAGCGGCAAACCGAAAAATTTTGCTGTCAGTAATTATGTCAACTATACGTATGGATTCCGATGCAATGCTAACCAATATAATTCCTGGCAAATAGGCGGAGGTTCTCCGGTACGTTGCTATAGCCTCAACGACAGTATCTACGTCCCCTCAACATTGGGAGCGAGTGATCTGGCGCTTATCGCTGATAGTATGGGGTCAATTTCCAGTCCAGGTACGGCGGGGAATGGATATGGGAACTATAGTTGGACATATGCCAACGTCGGGTATAGCTATGGAGACAAGATTTGTGCGCGGCATAACGGCATAGCCAATATACTTTACGCGGACGGGCATGTGCAGAGCTGCGGCCCAGGGAACCTGCCGAATATCTGCGGGGATACTGGCTGGTACGATGGGTCCGGTACTTTACAATGAACTACCGTTTTGATGCTGATTTCTCGTTCTATGATGAACGCGGGAAATCTTATAACATCCTGATTGAACAAAACTCCGATCTCGACCATCTTCATTCCGCGGTCAAAGAGAATAAGTACCATATCCTGGTCTGCGGTAACAAACATTTCGCCCATACGCCGCCCCTGAAAAATTACCGGGTGAAACTTGCGCTGGGAGTCAGTCCGGCGCGGAACAATGAATTCGGATTCGCGATATTCTTCCGCTATGATCGCATGTGCAGGACCGGATATGCGTTGAGATGTTCGGTCTCAAACAATAAACTCGGCCTGGACCTACTTTCCGTCAGGAACCGGAATCAGAATGTCGTCAAGCGAATTGAGACGCCGGCGCCCGCCCGATTCGACCATTCGGCTTTTGAGGTTTCAATGGAGGTCGAGGAAGACAAAATTGTATTCGCGTTGAACGACACCGGAGTCGAAATTGCCGACGCAGGACGGCTTTTCCAGGTGTCCGGATCCATCGGATTGGACAAAACGGATTATCGGGGAGAGTTGATCATCAAGAAATTCCAAATAGTTTCAACGGATAAACTCAAGAAATCAAGAGTCATTGCACCGCTGACGTGTCGAATTCCCTGTGTGCATGGAATGAGTGTCCCCTATACCTACACACTGAATATGATGCGCTATGAGAAGAGCGGTCATTATGAACTAAACATAAAGCTGTCGGGCGGGATTAAGGAACGACCGGATCGGGGCAGGTGCGGCGGTCAATGGTGTCATGAAATGGACCGGATGACTAATCCTTATGTCCGCCTGGATTCCCTGGCGGGAGAATGCCGGAACATAATACTGCGCCGCGGCGCGCTGACCTTGCTGGACCGGGAGGAGAAGCGGCCCTGGATACCGGATCTCTACGAGGACATTCCCTGGCCATTGGAGAAAACGGTATGTTTCGATGCCCTGCCGAATCCTCGCGATATTGTATTCGCGGTCGGATACGAGTATTTTGAAAGCGACCCTAAACAGTTGCTGGGCGGAGGCCCGTTTGAGGTGGTATGCGACAGCCGGGGCCGCGTGTTGTATCAGGGTTCATCCTTGCGCCGGGGAAGCATCGCGCTTTCCGTACAGTCCCCGGAAGACAAACTCCTGTGTTCTCGGATACCGGAAGGCATACCTGATCGGGAAAGGGCACTGTCGCATGCCCGCCGGAACCACTATTTTTTCGAAAAGGAGAAGATCCGGTTCTCCATTAACATTCACTGCCAGGCGGACCTGTTTTTTCCTGAAGAATTTAAACTGTCGGCGCGAATCCAAAGCGTATACGGCGACAGCGTGGGCAAGGAGATCCGGTTGTCCGCCATGGAAAAAGAGAAGATGCCGGAGAGTCCATTGAAGGAAAAACTGGGCATAACCTGCCTGCGATGGAACGCCGAAATGGACGGCACGCTCGGCACCGGCGTGTATCATCTCGCGATCAAGCTTCTCGCAGGAAATCAGCTGTTCTATGACGACATGGTCCTGTTTGAAGTCATGTCCGAACTTCCGGGTGCGGTTCCCCCGCCGATCGCTTCAGGGCTTCCTCTGCTTTTTTCCGACACCACGGAAACGAAATATCTTCAAACGGATGCGTTTGATCCATTACGCGAAACGGCAGGTTTCGGGCACTATTACAGTATGTGCTATTTCTTTCCTGATTATGCCAGAAACAAACAGATTTGGAAATTGACCAAGGTCTACAACCGAAAATGGTTTCTCTCGATTACCGAACGCACCACGGGTGGCGACCTGTCAATCGAAAAGAATGCCGATATAATCAAACACTGCGATTTCCTGCAGATTCCTTTTGACGGCACGGAAACGCAGCGTTATGACTTGTGGAAGTTCGACACCTACCGGAACGAAGTCCTGGACATACTCACTGATTTTTTGCGACTCAATCCGGAGAAAAGAGAGCGACTGAAGGTTCTTTCCCCGGCATTGGTTGAGAAGATCAAGACAGAGAAAAAATATCTTCCCGAAGAAGCGCTCAAGGAACTGGTGGAGCATTGCTGGAAAGAATGGCTGGAGTATTTTTCCCTCCGGCTGGCGGAGGTTTTCAAGATACAGCGTGATAAGCTGAAGAAGATCAACCGCCGGGTGGGAAGAGCTGCGGGCGGACCGTTCCCCCTGTACGCCTCCCACAACAAGTCCGCCTATTTCATGAGCTATTTCGGGCACAGTAAGCGGGGCGGTACGGAGAAGTATTGCGACGGGTTCTGGCAATTTGAGGATTATCCTTATTCCTGCGCTTACTCCAACACCAGGGCGATGTTCCCGCTGATGACCCTGAAGCTTCATTACGGCAGTTGGAGATTATTCCCGGAAATCTACGCTTCTCTCTGGGATGGGTGCAATGACGGGGCGGTTTCTCAAGCGCACCCGCCGTACGGCCTGTATGATCTGCCGGCCGGCACCATAGAGAGCCGGATCTATGAATATGCATTTGCCGTCGTCTGGTTCAAAGAGAAGAGATTCCATTTCTGGAACGATTACGGCTTCCATTTCAACGCCCGCCACAAGAGAGAGGGTTTTGCAGAATTGGTAAACGCCTGGGGAAACGTGCTGAAACATAAACCCGTCCGGCCGGTGAAAACAACTTGTTTTCTCCACGATCTGAACTTGATCGCGGAACATCCGGATTACTATGAGAAGAACTGCAACGCACACACTCCATGGAAAGACGTGTTCAATACCGCCGAGGAAGCCCTGGCCTATTCCTACAATGCCGTGCGGGATGCCGGCCTCCCCGGCGGTTTTGCGACGTCCTTGAATGATCTGAAATCTTTGAGTCCGGAGACCACAGATCTTTTGGTCATTCCGCCCCTGCCCAAAGGGATGAAGAGAGAACACCTCGAAACCATCCGCGCACTGCATCGGCAAGGGGTGAACCTGCTCGGGTTCGAAACCGTTCCCGGTCTGGAAGACCTGTTTGGCGTCGGGCTTCGTGAAGAAGCCGTACCCATTCGAAAAATCGGTTGGGCTCCCGAATATGCTTCCCGTATCGGCGGTCCGGCCGTTGAATGCGTCGAACATGCGTTATGCCAATCCTGGTATGAAAGCGACGGGTCCGCCTGTATTCTTTCCGGGTCGGCAACGACGGATAGCGAGATGTCCATTCCGGTGCTGGTGACGAAGGAAACGTCCTGGGGCAAGACCGCGTTCTTCAATCTTCCGCCGACGGTGGTCAACCGGGATTCCTTTGTCGAGAGAGTCGGCTACGGACAGGAATGCGTGAGCGCCATCATCAAGGAATCAGCCCGCTATCTGATAAGGAGTTTAAGCAAGCCCGGCATCAGCACACCGGGCGCCAAGGTCATCGCCTTCCATGACGAAAGGGGCGATCTCATAATCGTGGTGGAGGATGATTCGCCCGTATACTCGGATGTCAACCGGTATCCGCGCCCGGTCCTGTTGAACATAAGGCGGCCGGGGATTGAGTCCCGCGACATAATCTGCGACGGGGACTATTCCGTGGCCCGGCGGGAGTCAGGCCACATCGTCGTGCGCCTGTTTCTAAAGAAATACGAAGCGGTTCTGTTCACTTTCAAGGAGGTGGCAGTATGATCGGAAAAGAAGCAGCGAGAATTATGGCCGCCGCAATGCTGGCGGTGATTGCGTTCTGGACGTGTGCGGAAAGCGGCACTCTGGTGAAAGAGGGGAGGGCGACAAGTTACATAGTTCTGCCGGACAATGCCGGCCCGGTGGAAAAACATGCGGCCAACGAGCTGGCGGGTTTTCTCGGCAAAGTGACCGGAGCAGCGCCGGAAATAGGAATAGCACCTTCGAAAAATCTCTGGAATATCTATCTTGAAACAACTGAAGCCAAGAACATGCCCCGCTCACGCGCCGGCGACGAGGCAGTTTCCCAGTTGAAAGGCGACGGGTTCGTACTGGCGGCCGACAAAGACGGTCTGCGTGTGATAAGCATGAAACCGGTGGGCGTGCTTTACGGAGTTTACGATATTCTGAAAAAATACGCGGATATCAGGTGGTTTGCGCCGGGGGCGGACTACGAATATTGCCCGAAAAAACCGACTGTCATCGTGCCGGAACAGGTCTTGGTCAGCAACCCGTCGTTCAGGGTCCGTATATTGGGTTTCGTCTGCTCCAACTGGAATTCAAAAACCATAGACAGTTGGGATTGGATGGTGCGCAACGGCATGACCGTCGCGTTTGGCAAGCATTACTACAATCTGGACGCGAGTTTGCGTGACGAGGTGGAAAAACGCGGAGTGACGATCGGCCGTGACGGAGGCCACTGTTTCGCCTATCTGCTCAACGACACTCTCTTTGCCCAGCATCCCGAATATTTCGGGCTTTTCGACGGCAAGCGCATACCTCAGGATCTTGGCGATGGACGGGGCGCGCGCCGGCAGCCCTGTACTTCGAATCCGGATGTCGCGAAAATCATGGCCGAGGGCATAAACAAGTATTTCGATACGGCGCCCAAAGGGGGAAGATATCTCATCGGCAACAATGACTCCGATGCCTGGTGCCAGTGCGAGAACTGCGTTAAATTGGACCCGCTGGATGAGAAGAAAAAAGGGTTCGTCAGCACGAGATACTGGACGCTGGTTAATCAAATCGCCGCGGAGGTCTATAAAACCCACCCTGATGCCGATCTCGGGGCATGGGGATACCAGAATTTTCAATATCCGCCGACCGGAGTCGTGCCCGATCCGCGGCTTTTTGTTCAGGTTTGCCTGCACGGCCGTTGCTACCGCCACTCCATGGCGGACCTCACATGCCAAGTTAATGATAAATATCGCGATATCCTTGCTCAATGGGGGAAATTGAAAAACACCGTCTTCACCCTGGAATTTCTTGGCGGCGATTGCGATTTTCCCGCCTATGCGCCCACAGAGAAAACCTTTGCCGAGGACATCGGATACTACAAGAAGATCGGACTGCTCGGAATCACCATCTTTACCGTGCCTCCCGATGGAACGTTCGGTCCACTTTGGCAAGCTCCGCGATACCAGGAAGAAATGCTGACACAATGGCAATGGTATTACATCGTCGCGCAGTTGCTCTGGAACAGCGACGCTGATTACGCGGCAATTTACGAGGACATGGGGAGCAAATATTACGGAACCGCCTGGCCGGTCATGAGCCAATACCGCGCGCTATTGACCAGGGCTTTTATGGAAACCTCGGGCCATATCTGCTATGGAACTCCGGAATATGTGATGGGCAAATGCCTGGAAAAGCCGGGCGTGGAGGCGGGGCTTCTCACCATGCTGGACGAGGCCGAAAAGTCTGCGGCCGCCGACCCGGCCGCGGTGAAAAGGGTACAACGTGACCGGCATTTTTTTCAGGCATACTGGCAGCCCCTTCACAAGGAGTTTTTGTCCAAACAGCAGAAGGAACTTAATGCCAATAAAAAAATCGATAAAATCGTCATGGACGGGAAGCTTGAGGAACCGGACTGGAAAAAAGCCGACTTCACCTCCGGCTTCATCGCGACGGACGGCAAGACGGCAGCTTTGCCGCAGACCTTTGCAAAAATGCTCTATGACAATGACAACATCTATTTTGCCGTTGAGGCCATGGAACCCGAACCGGCCAGGATGAAAATAAAGGCAGAGGAGCGTGACGGCGCGGT
>JAZDPL010000084.1:0-9492 GCA_043797665.1 Candidatus Omnitrophota bacterium | reverse complement strand
CCAGGCGACCGAGGAGACTTCAGGGATGGATGAATCCATCTTTTGAAATTTCCCCTGGGCAATAACCTTTCCGGTGTGGCTCATTACCCCCTGGCTGGTCAGGTTCTCAAGCAGGCTGAACGGCACCCCGTCCAAGCCTATAACCACAATTCTTCCTTTCATTCTGTGTGGTGTCATTCTGAGTGGAACGAAGAATCTCGTATTTATTCCGTGGCGATGATTATTCCACCCGCGCAGATGTTATTTTCCCGGCTGAGGACAAACCGGCCTAATTCCGGGATTTCACTGAATTTTTCTATCACTAAGGGTTTTTTTGTTTTTATCTCTACTTCTCCCACTTCCAGATTATTAAGATGCCCGGCATTTTTTTCAATAATTTCTAAAGTAGCAGAGTCCATCCGCTGAAAAATTTTGCTTACCTGACAGAAGAGACTCTGGGTTGTACAGCGCAAGGTGATCCGTTCGGAAACAATCAGAGGGTCTTTTGCCATCCAGAAGAGGTTTGCCCGGAAGGTATCGGTTACCTTGGGGGTTGTACCAGAATAAAATTGACTATTTGGAGTCCCAGATTTGAGATTAGTGCAAGGCGCGACGAAGGTTCTGTGCCCTCTGTGGCACATAACCGAGGAGCAACGACGCAATAACCCAAAGATGGGATTCCCCGAAGGGCCAGGCCGCTTTTGGGCTGCGACTGCGTCGCTCATTGCTTCCGTACCACAGGGGGTACGCAATCTTCTTCGCTCCTTGTCTCGCTCCAAAATCGCCTCTGGCAAATTGTCAATTTTATTCTGGTACAACCCCTGGGGTTCTTTACCGGATGAACAGACAACCTGGCCCCGTTCCAAAAACAGGGAGTCTGACACGGTCAGTCCGATACTCTCTTCTGAACCTGCTTCTTCCGCATAACCGGGGAATTTTTCTATGGTTCTGACCGTTGTCTCCAATCCGTCCGGCAAAACCTTAATCCGTTCCCCTACTTTAAGCCTTCCGGTGGCAATTTTTCCCACCACGATTCTTTTTTCGTCCATCCGGTAAACATCCTGGATGGGAAAGATTAATTGTTTCGCTTCGTTGGAGGGAGCGTTTTCCAAAAGGTCTAAACTCTCTAAGACCGTCTTTCCGTCGTACCAGGGAGTATGCCTGCTTCCGGTGACGATGTTGTCTCCGTCTATGGCTGAGATGGGAATGTAACAACGGGGTTCAAGTCTAAGGCTTTTCAAGAATTCCTGTAATTCTTTCTTTACTTCCTGATATTTCTCTTCCTTAAATCCGACCAGGTCCATTTTATTCAGGAGGACAATCATCCGGGTAATGCCCAGAAGGGATAAAAGATAGGCGTGGCGTTTAGTCTGTTCCTGGACTCCTCCTTCCACGTCCACGATGAGCAAAGCCGCCTCAGCCTGTGAAGCGCCGGTAATCATATTTTTGACAAACTCCACGTGGCCCGGTGCGTCAATGATAACGTATTCCCGGATATCGGTCTTGAAAAATATCTGAGTGGTATCTATGGTAACGCCCTGTTCCCGTTCTTCCTGGAGGTGGTCAACCAGATAGGCAAATTCAACCCTCCGGCCTAATTCCCGGGAGGTCTTTTCTATCTCTTCCAACTTGTCCGGAGACAGGGAATGGCTATCAACCAGAATCCTTCCGATTAAGGTGGACTTGCCGTGGTCTACGTGTCCGACGATGACAAACTTCAGGGTCTCCTTTTTCATAAAGATTGATGCAAACCTAAAGGTTTGCCCTACATGTAGGGGTCGGATTTATCCGACCCGCGGGCGCCATGAATGGCGCCCCTACATGTTTAGGAGATGTAGGGCAAGGCTTTAGCCTTGCATTTAATATTACATATATCCCAACGAACGCAGTTTCTGCATCGTATAGGCAGATTCTTTGTCCTGGGCTCTTCCGCTTCTTTCCGAAATCTTAGTGGTCTTCAGTTCTTCTACAATTTTTTCCACGGTATCCGCATCGGAATCTATGGGCCGGCAGCAGGGTTCACAACCGATACTGCGGTAACGTTTTCCGTTTTTGGCGAAGTACAAAGGAACGATGGGAATATTTTCCCGTTTGACGTACTCCCAGACGTCTAATTCCCGCCAGCCTAAAAGGGGATGAATCCGCAGGTGTTCTTCGTCTTTTGCCTGGGTCTTATACTGTCCCCAGAGTTCCGGCGGCTGGTTTTTGTAATTCCACTCAAAATCTTCGTCGCGAGGGCTGAAGACGCGCTCCTTTGCCCGGACGCCGTGTTCATCCCTCCGGATGCCTAAATACAGGGCGCGGAACCTATGGCGGGCGATTGCCTTTTTCAGGTTTTCGGTCTTTAAGGCGGTACAGCAATCTAATTTACCTTTTTCCGGGCAAACTCCTTTGTTCAGCGCCTCATCATTTTTAGCCACAATCAGGTTCAGGTTCCACTCCCTGGCGTATCTGTCCCGGAATTCGTAAATTTCCCGGAACTTATACCCGGTATCCAGGTGCAGCACCGGAAAAGGTATTTTGCCGAAGAAGGCTTTGCGAATGAGGTAAAGCAGGGTGGTGGAATCCTTGCCGATTGACCAGAGCATGGCGGATTTCCGATACTGGCTGTAAGCCTCCCGGACGATGAATATCGTCTCGTTTTCTAACCTGGTTAAGTGGTCCATAATTAAAAAGTAAATATAATACCACGATTTATATTTATTAGGCAAATAATACACACATACAATAATTTGACGTAGGGGTCGGATCCCTGTTTACTACACACAGGGACAGGTTTATCCGACCCGCGGGCTTGATAAATCAAGCCCCTACACACTGTGTTGAATAGGAGGGGACAAAAAAAGACCCTGGAGTTTTTGGCTCCAGGGTCTTTCTTTTTACGTGTTGTAGAATTCGGTGTTAGAACACAACCGCAACCGTACCAACGACCTGGATTGCCGAGTCTTCGGCGTCAACGCCGACGGCAAGGAGGTCATCAATTCCGTCACCCGCAGTCATAAAATCAGCGGCAAGACCGAAGGTTACGTCATCGGTGTAATTGTAGGTGTAGCCGGCATCCACTTCCCAGCCTATTTCGTCATCAATGCCTGCTGCTGCGTCACTAAAGACACTCGCCGGGAACCAGGCAAGACTGAGAAGGTGTTTATCCGCAGGCTTGAAGGAACCGTAGACTTTAAACGCTGCGATGTCAACCCCGGCCGTGGCGTTGGCCGCCTGGTAGGCATAGGTCAGGTCACCTATCCGGGTAGCGAGGTTGTCCGGGAAGATTGGGCTCCAGGCGTTATCATCGTCATCGGCGGCGTCACCGTCACCGGTAGCGGCGAAGTAGGAAAGACCGATCTTCGGCTGATAGGGATTGGCAAAGCTGTAGGAAATGTCCCCGCAACCAGCCCAGGCGTCCTTATCCAGGGCCGCGTTTTCACCGTTTTCCAGGGCAACTTCCAGGTTGTAGTTCAAGCCAGGCATGGCCAGGACGTTGTGGTCTACCCGGAGACCCCAGGTGAAGATGTCAAAGTCGTCGGCGACGGCTTGGGCAACGGCGTTGAGTAGATATCCCTCAAAGATGACGTTGTCAAGTTTGTAGGCGAAGTTGATGCCCGCCAGGTCGGTGTCTTCGTTGTTGGTGGCGCCAGCGGTCAAGGAATTGTCATCAACCTTGATTCCCAGAGCGGTCATGGTCAGCGGCATCGTACCAAATTCATAGTCTAACCTCCAGGCGTCAAAAGCCTTTCGGCTGGTGAGGTCCGGAGCGCGGAGGTTGGCATTACCAGCGAAGTTGCTGTTACCGACTACAAAACCTCTACCTAACAGAATTTCCTGCCGGCCTAAGGTTACGGTCAGTCCCGGTGAAAACAAATCTGCCAACTTAACGTAAGCCAGGTCTAAGTCAATGTCGGTGCTGGCTGCAGTTTCAACATCCCAGTCAATCTCGTTCAACAGTCTGACCATCGTGGTCACGTTGTCCGAGAGTTCGGCACCGACGTAAACCCGGGTCGTGGTCATAAACCAGCCTTCCGTTCCGTCGTCCACCACGACGGTGTCGTCGTCTTTACTGAAGTCAAGGTTATCGCGGTAAACACCTTTAATAGTAAGGTCTCCGCCAACCTTAACGCTCTTTACCTCAGCCATTGCCGGAATCACGAACAGGATTCCGATTCCGATGGCAAGGATAAGTGTTAAAATTCGCTTTAACATTTTATTTGCCTCCAAATTTTTTTTGTAAATGGTCATTGCGAACCCTGAAAAGGTGAAGCAATCTCGTCCTTTAATACCTTTTGGATTGCCACGTCGCACACTACGCTTCTCGCAATGACACTGGTGTTCTTTATTTTTTCTATGACACCGAAAAGTGCGATGAATCGCACCGCTACTTTCCGGATGTTTGCCAGGGACTCCTGAACCTCCCTGTCAAAGGCGGAACAACCTCTGTATTTGTAGGGGTCGGATTCATCCGACCCGAAAAGAACGGGCTTGATAAATCAAGCCCCTACGTTTTGGTTTCACCTCCTTTTCGGTTCTGATTTTCCTCTCCTCCCGGTAAGACCCAGGTGGAAAAAATATTTCTGTGTTATAGTATAAACTACTTTTCTCTAGTTTGTCAAGTGTACAGTTTGTCATTCCCGCATGTTTTTAGCGGGAATCCAACTGGATTCCTGCTTACTATCCGCAGGAATGACATCTTAACTCAATGAAAATTTTCATTGTATTTCGTACTATTATACCCTGAGTATCTGTCTTTTGTCAAGTTTCCGGCGTCTCACCTCAAGCCATAAGCAGGCTCCGGCTAACGCCAGAATTATCGGTGCAAATAAACCCTTGAGAAACAGGTAGGCAAAGGCAATTACCGGATAAAGCGTAATCTTTGTTAGATGCTTTGCCCAGAGATGCTGTGAGATAAACCTGGCTCCGATGGGTCCCTTCTGATAATACCAGCCAACAAACCTTCTGCCCGGACTGTTCGTCAGGAGATAACCATCCCGGAATCTTCTCAGTATCTCCACCTGCTTGGCTAAGGGTGAACCAAAAGCAGCGGTGGCGATGAAACAACTCCAGAGGTTACCAGTGTCACTTTCAGAAGTGTCACTAACAGAAGTGTCAGATTCGGCCTGATATTGCATCAACGCAATATCCGTGGTGTTCTCCCCTCCTCCCCCCCAGCTCATAAAGAGGTATATTTCATCCGAGAGTTCTAAGGCAGACCTATCAGCGGGGTGCACCACCGTGTCTGCTTCGGTTACCTCACTTCCATCACTGTCTAAAAGGATGGTTTCTGCAGTTTCACTTTCCGAGGGCCACGTCTTACCATCTTCGGAAAACGCGCTCCGTTGACGTGTTAGAAGGTCACCGTAAAAGAGGCGGTATCCCGACCCATCGGAAAGCCTTACGACAAATGGGTCGTGTCCCTCTTCATAGAGAACACTGAAGTCTGAGAAGGTAGTTCCATTGTCGGAAGTCCCGATGACCAGGTCAGACGGTTCCGTATTGGATTTCTCATAATTTCCGGAGAGCAGGATAACGTAGTCGTTATCGGCAAAACGTATTACATGGCAATGTCCGGCAAGGGAGAACTCACCATCCGAAGGGTTTGAGTAATCAATATCGATGACCGTTCCCTCCCGAGTCCAGGTCAATCCATCCGAAGAAATGGCACTCTTGACACGAAAATCAGGCGGAGTCATTTCTGATGTTGCAGCTTGATAATACATCCGATAAGTCCCATCGTATAACTGAACAACACTGGGTCCGCTAATCCACCCCTCATTTAAATCGACTCCCGTGTCACCGTCACTATCTCCGACCAATCGGAAATCCGATTCCACCGTCCAGGTAATCCCATCGCTGGAAGTGGCACTCTTAATACCGGTGGTTGCACCAGCGGGTAATTCGGACGATTGTTCAACCCCGTAGTACATTCGATAGGTTCCGTCCGGTAATTGAATCGGGTCTGACATCGACACGGCGGAGGCGGCTTCGTTCGCATCTCCGGTGGCATTCGGACCGACAGCATACTCCTGGAACTGCCAGGTATCTTGAGCTTGTACCAGTGAAGCATACACTAAAATACTTATTCCTACTCCTATAGTGAACATCAATTGCCTAACTTTCATAAACATACCTCTCCCCCTAATACAAACGCATTAATTTGACGTAGGGGTCGGATTCATCCGACCCGCGGGCTTGATAAATCAAGCCCCTACACAATTCTTAATGTAAATTTACTTATTTCGTTTGTACTATTATATCTTGAGTATCTGTTCTTTGTCAAGGTTTTCCTTCCCGTGATATAATGGAGACGATGGAAGAATTCCCGGAAAGGTTGAAAAGACGCGCCGGAAAGAGGCTTTGCCGGCTTATCTTTCCGGAGCCGGAGGACAGCCGGATTTTGACCGCCTGCCGGATTTTGAAAGACGAAGGTTTAGCCGAACCGCTTTTGGTTGGTGACCCGGAGAAAATGAAAGAAACCGCCCGGAAAGCTCGGGTAAATTTTTCCGATTTCCTTTTCTTTAATCTTTGCGACAACTCGGAGATTAGCGGAATGGCGGAAAAGATTTATCAGTTACGGCAGCATAAAGGTCTTACTCCGGAAGAAGCCAAAAAGATGATTCAGGACCCGATGTACTGCGGAACCATGCTTCTCCATACCGGTCAGGCGGATGGTATTGTGGCTGGTGCCTGCCATCCCACCTCCTGGACCTTTCGACCGCTTCTGCAGATTATCCCCAGGAAGACTGAGGTCAAATATGTCTCCTCATATTTTTTGATGTCGGTTCCGGATACCCCCTATGGTTATCAGGGGCTTTTTATCTTCGCTGATTGCGGTCTTATCCCTAATCCTACCGCGGAGCAATTGGCTGAAATTGCGATTGTTTCTGCGGAGACCGCCCGGAACCTCCTTCAAATAGAACCCCGGGTGGCCCTTCTTTCTTTTTCCACCAGGGGCAGTGGCGATGACCCTCTCACCGTTAAAGTGTTGGAGGCGGCCAGGATGGCGCGGGAACGCCGGCCGGACTTAGCGATTGACGGAGAACTTCAGGCTGATGCCGCTCTGGTTCCTGAAGTCGCCCGGCAAAAGATGGTTGATTCGCCGGTTGCGGGGAAAGCCAACGTTCTTATCTTTCCTGATTTAAATAGTGGAAACATCGCCTATAAATTGGTTCAGCGGCTGGCAAACGCAAAAGCCTGGGGTCCTCTGGTACAGGGTTTAAGTAAACCGGCCAGCGACCTTTCCCGGGGTTGTTCGGTGGAGGATATTGTCGCGGTCGGTACCATTGTAGCGGTACAAGCCCAAAATACGGAATTATGTTAATACTGACCTTAAATTGCGGGAGTTCTTCGGTTAAGTACCTCCTTTACGACTGGCGCCGAAAACGGCCGGTTGCCAAAGGAATGGTGGAGCGGGTTACGGTGGGAGGTAGTTATATCAATTATGAAATTACCGGTTTGAAGCCTATTATTGTGAAACGGGAATGCCCGGACCACCGGACCGCTGTCGTTCTAATTCTGGAAATGCTCCGGCATCCGGATTATGGTGTCATCAAGGATTTGGAGGCGATTCTCGCGGTGGGCCACCGGGTGGTCCACGGAGGGGAACATTTCGCCTCTTCAGTCAGGATTGACCAGGAGGTTCTGCGGGTAATCAAGGCGGTCTCATTCCTGGCACCCCTTCACAACCCGCCCAACATTGCCGGTATTGAAGCCGCCGGGGAAATTCTGCCTGATATTCCCCACATCGCGGTCTTTGATACCGCCTGGCACCAGACCATTCCGGACTATGCGTATACCTATGCTTTGCCTTATGAATGGTATAAAAAATACGGAGTCCGGCGTTACGGCTTCCACGGTACCAGCCTTCTTTACGTCGCCAAAAGGGCTGCGGTCCTACTGGGCAAGGACCCGTTCAGCGTAAACCTTATCTCCTGCCACATCGGAAACGGTGTCAGCGTTAATGCGGTCCAGAACGGGCTTTCTCTTGATACCAGTATGGGGTTTACGCCTCTGGAAGGTTTGGTGATGGGCACCCGGCCCGGTGACCACGACATTGCCATAGACTTCTTTGTGATGGAGAAAGAAAAATTAGACGTTCCGCAAATGACAGGTATCTTAAATAAGAAAAGCGGTGTCCTGGGGATTACCGGAAAGTATACTGACCGCAGGGACGTACTGAAAGATGCGGCTTCCGGAGATACCCGCTGTCAGTTAGCCCTGAAGATGGAATCTTACCGCCTTAAAAAATATATCGGCGCTTATTATGCCGCATTGGGAAAGGTGGACGCTCTGGTTTTTACCGCCGGGGTGGGTGAAATGTCCCCGGATATTCGCAGGATGGTTCTGGATAACCTTTCCGGTCTGGGGATGAAATTTGACCCAAAAAAGAATGAATTAGCCCGAAGCCGCAATGCGGAATTTGATATTTCCGCAGACGATTCGGCAGTAAAGGTCCTGGTTATCCCAACCGATGAGGAGATGGTCTTTGTGGAAGATACGGTGGCGATTTTAGAGGGCAGGTATGCGGTCCATACTGAATTCAAGTATTCTTTCCAGAAAAGGGATTACGTGAACCGGCTTCGTCAGTCCGCGTTCAAGGAGGAATGCCGGGAAAATCCGGAACTGGCAAATGCCGTTGCCACCCCTGTCCCAATAGCCAACGACCTTGCAAGCAGTAAGAACGGAGAAAAAAATGCCACTCTTTTATCGTACCCGAGAGAGAAAAAAAGAAATGGCATGGAAATCAATAGATGCATAATCAATAATCCCAAAGATATCCGGTAAAACATATGAATGAAAAAACCGGGGAATATCGAGGCAAGCAACATGGATGCCAATAGCACTTGTACTTTAAGGACTTTGGGCGTATAAGTATCTACAAACATTTTGGCCGGATATTTCATATAGACAACCATCCTCCAGTACCCCCTCCAGAACTTAATCTTCACGTATTTTCTCAGGGTGTCCGGATGATTGAGATGATACACTATTGCATCCGGATTAAAAACCATCTTATAGCCGGCCTTTGACATTCGGTAAGAAAATTCCGTATCCTCATTGTTTGCAACCGGAAACGAAGGGTCAAAACCGCCCAGCGCCTGGAATATATTTTTTCTATAACCGGCAGAATACGTATCCACCATATCAATGCACCGGCTCTTTTTTAATAAATTATATCTTTCTTCAAATTCAATCTGAGCAAATCTTGCTACGACGCTTCCCTGCTCTGTCCGGTACGCTCCCTTTACGGCAGACACCTCCTGGTCATCAAAAGGCTTTATCATTTCCTCAATCCAGTCCTGCGATGCAATACAATCAGCATCAGTAAAAAGAATTATATTCCCCTTTGCTTCCCTCACTCCATAATTTCTCGCGGCGGCAGGCCCCTGATTGTGCTGCCGGAAGTATCTAACCGGGAATTTCCTTGCTTCATATTCGGTCCGGTCATTTGACCCGTCATTAACCACTATAATCTCATAAGTATCTTCAGGGACACTTTGATTTACCAATGCTTCCAGGCACCTG
>JAZDPL010000073.1:0-126008 GCA_043797665.1 Candidatus Omnitrophota bacterium | reverse complement strand
CAAGTGGCATTTGCAGAAAAAGGTTCTTTTTCATCAAGGGCTGTAGGGGTCGGATTCATCCGACCCGAATTAAGCGGGCTTGATAAATCAAGCCCCTACTTTTATTTAATCGCTTGTATTAATATTTTTTAAAGGTGAAATTTCTATGATTTTTTGTCCATTTGCTGGAAATTGTAGAAATGAGACTCTGGAATTCCCAATTCTTTCGCGGTTTTCTGATTTTAGGTATCATTTTTCACGCTTTTTTCAGGTATTAGTATCATATTAGCCTCAAATAGTCCAATCCTTGTCAGCCGACCCATATTAAAGAATACCACCTTGTTTTTAGGTAGTCAAACGGAATTAATTTCGACTGGATGGTGGGGTAAAAATTTTGTGCCAGATTTGTGCCATGTTGCCGTCCAATTTGGTATATTTCCGTATAACTTGATATAAGTTGAGAAGGTGAGGGAGACCGTTGATAGACAACGGATTCGCTTGTCTGGTGCGGGTTTGCGAAAAATGGCTTAAACACGATGTCAACGTGGCACTCTAACCAGCTGAGCTAACCGCCAAAAAAACAGAGATCCTTCGCCTCTGAATGAAACCGACAGGGACTCAGGATGACAAAAAATAGTGCCGGGAGGGGGATTTGAACCCCCACAGGTTACCCCATACGCCCCTCAAACGCACGCGTCTGCCAATTCCGCCATCCCGGCAAGGACGTTCCGTCAAATGTCATTCTGAGGCGAAGCCGAAGAATCTCGCTGTTTAAAGATAGATTCTTCGCTCTGCTCAGAATGACACGTACTTCACTGAGGATTTATTATACTGCCAGATAGAGTTGGGCACAAGTTGAGGCAATCCTGCGTATCCTGGCAACGAAACGCTGGCGCTCGCTCAGGCTGATGGCGCCGCGGCTGTCCAGAACGTTGAAGGTGTGGGAACATTTCAGAACGTAGTCATAAGCAGGATACACCATCTTTAACTGGATAAGCCGTGCCGCCTCCTGTTCGTACTCGGCAAAAAGGTTAAGGTGCAGGTTGATGTCCGCTAATTCAAAGCTGTACTTGGAGTACTCGGCCTCGGCCCGGCGTCTTATCTGGCCGTAGGTAACCTCCGGCGACCAGTCAAGGTCATAGACCGCCCGCTTCTTCTGCAAAAAACAGGCTAACCTTTCCAGGCCGTAGGTGAGTTCCACGGAAACCGGTTTCAGGTCGATACCGCCGGCCTGCTGAAGGTAGGTAAACTGGGTAATCTCCAGACCGTCTAACCAGACCTCCCAGCCAACACCCCAGGCACCCAACGTGGGCGCTTCCCAGTTGTCGTCAACGAACCGGATGTCGTGTTTGCGCCACTTAATCCCAATTGCTTCCAGACTTTCCAGATACAACCTCTGGGTTTGAGAAGGAGAAGGCTTCAAAATTACCTGTAATTGGTAGTGCTGGTAAACCCGGGTGGGATTCTCACCGTAACGTCCGTCGGCCGGCCTGCGGGAAGGTTCTAAATAGGCTACCTTCCAGGGGCCTGCTCCGAGGATTCCGAAGAAGGTAGCCGGATTCATGGTTCCGGCTCCGACTTCTATTCCGGTTGGGTGGTGTATCAGGCAACCCTTTTGACGCCAGAAATCAAGGAGTTGTGCTTGCAGGGTTTGAAAATCCATCTTCAACTAAAGAGGTACCTCTGATTTCGGACCCGGGCCACCGCTTTCCAATTGGACTTGATAGGCTTCTAATATTTTGCCCTGGACGTATTGCCGAAATTCGTTGTCAATGGGATGGACGATGTCGTGGTAATTTTTTTCGTCGTCTCCCCGGCTGGTTTCGGCACCGGCCGGCCGCGCAAGTTCTTTACCGCAGCGGTTGCAGTATCGGGCATGGAAAACGTTCCAGGCGTTACAAGAACCGCAGCGGAACTCAGCCTTGCGGTTGGGCATCGCGATAAAAAGCCCTTTTTCGCCTTCTACGATTCTGATTCCCCGGACGACAAGCACGTTGTCAAAGGTAATCGTGGCAAAACCCTTTAGACGTCCGTTCGCTTTTTCTACCGGCGACACCCGAGCTTCCGTAATTTCCATATTACCTCCCGTAAGTAGATACGCGTAAGAATTTCACCGCGTTCCCTGCGTTTTCTTCTGACAGAAAGGCAAAGAATGCTCCGCCGCTCCCGGTCAGAAGATAGTGGTTAAAATTTTCATCCAGATTCTTTTTCCAGCCTCTCAATCTCTTCTCTCTTTTTGTCACCTCCTCCTCGAATCGGTTAAACATACTTTGGGCAACAAGTTCCGGAGTGCCCTTTTTTAAAGCATCCACCATAATTTTACTGGAATAGGGCTTGTATGTCAAATTTTCGTCAAGCCATTGGTACGCGGCAGCGGTAGAAATTTTTACGCCGGTAAGGATGAGCAGGTACTGAAATTTTTTACGGGTGGATAAAGTTTTAACCTTTTCACCGAAACCGGAAACCAGACACCGTCCCGGGAAAAGAAAAACCGGCACGTCAGAACCTAACTCCAACGCCAACGGTACCAGCCGGGAAACCGGTTCCTGAATCTTCCAGAGCTGATTAAGACCCAAAAGGACCGCGGCCGCATCGCTGCTGCCGCCGCCTAAACCGGCGGACATCGGTATCTTTTTAGAGAGGGAAATAGAAACGCCTTCTTTAATCCGGTAGGTTCTTTTTAACAGGCGGGCTGCTTTGAAGGCTAAGTTAGACGGAGCGGCAAGAGAAGGAATATTGCTTTTTATATCCAGCCGGCCTGATGTTACCTTCAGCGCTAACCGGTCGCAGAGGTCTATCTTTTCGATTACCGTATCGACCGGGTGCAAAACCGCACCGTCTGGTTTTGGCAAAACCTCTAAAAAGAGGTTAATCTTGGCCGGGGCTGTTATTTCCAGTTGTCGCATCGGGAGGTGTTTCTTTTCTTTTGCTTATCCGGACCAGAGCCGGTCGTAAAACCATGTCTTTATAAAGATAGCCCGGACGCAAAACCGCTAAGACGGTTCCTTCCTCTTGTTCATCATTTTCGGTAACTTCCACTACCTCCGCATACTGGGGGTCAAACGACTTTCCGAGTACCTCTACGGGATTTAGTCCCAAATCCTGGAAGGTGCGGTGAATCTCCTTGGCGATTAATTTTAATCCCTCACTATGTTCTTTTTCCGTTATCTTTTCTAAACTGTCCAGCGTGGGCAGGAACTGGGATAAAAGAGCGGATTCCACAAAGGTAGCCAATTGCCGTTTTTCCTGTTCGGTTCTCTTTCGGAAGTTGTCAAAATCGGCGGCTAAACGCAGAAGCCGGTCCTGAGTTTCGGCAGATTTCCCGGCTTGCTCGGAAAGGTCCTGCCACTCTTTCTTACTTAGCGTTATGGCTTCTTCCGCCGGGACATTCTGATCTTCTTTTATCTCCACTTCGTCTTCTTTCCCCTGATTCTCTTTCATCTTCTTATTTTATCGGTCCCCAGCGGTTGGGCGGCCAGTAAATGAAGAGCGCTTTACCCAGAAGGTGTTTGTGGAGGACAAAACCCCAGTACCGGCTGTCATAACTGTTGGCGCTGTTGTCTCCCAGAACAAAGTAGGAATCCGAAGGAACGTCTGTCTCCCGCATCCCCTCGTTGTTAAAGTAGTACCGTCCGTTAATCCGGTTATCGTCTACCGCCTTACCGTTGATGTATATCTGACCCCCGGCAATCTCCACTTTTTCCCCGGGTAGAGCAACCAGGCGTTTGACAAAATCCCTTTTGGTATTGTCCGGAAACCGGAAGATAATTATTTCACCGCGCTCAGGTTCCCGGAACCGGTAGACGAGTTTGTTGGCGATGAGGTGGTCGCCAATCCGCAGGGTTGGGTGCATGGAACTGCTGGGAATCTTGAAAGCCTGGAAGAAGAAGGTACGGATGAACATCGCCATAATAAAGGCGATTACCAGCGACTTTACCCACTCCCAGAGTTCTTCCTTCCAGGTCTTCTTTTTCTGGGTCGGATTCTTCGTTACACTCAGAATGACATCTTTATGGACCATTTTAAGTAGCCTTCTTATAAAGCGACAGAAAAGCGCTCTCCGGTATCTGCACCTGCCCCACCATCTTCATGCGCCGCTTGCCCATCTTCTGTTTCTCCCAGAGTTTCCGTTTCCGGGTAATATCTCCTCCGTAGCACTTCCCGGTAACAAATTTTTTGTAAGGCACAACTTCTTCCCGACCGACAATCTTGCCGTCAACCACAGCCTGGATAACCACGGCAAAGAGGTGCCGGGGTATGTTACGGCGCAGACCGGTCAGAAGGTTTTGCGCTATGGGACGTGCTTTGTCCCGGTGGACGATGGAAGAGAGAACGTCAACCGGTTTTCCGTTAACTAAAATATCTAATTTTACCAAATCAGAGGGTCGGTAGTCAATAAATTCGTAGTCTAAAGAGCCGTAGCCCCGGGTAACCGATTTCAGGTTATCGTAAAAATCAACCATCATCTCGGTCAGGGGCATTTCGTAAGTCAGGAGAACCAGGTCCGGTCCCAAAAACTCTATCTTTTTCTGGTCTGCCCGGTAATTCTGGCAGAGTCTGGTGACCTCGCCAAAATAAAGGGTGGGTGTAATAACCAGAACCTTCAGGTAAGGTTCCAGAATCTCCTTTACGTTACTCCAGTCCGGCAGTTCCGTGGAACTTTTCACCTCCACGGTCCGGTTGTCTTTTAGACAGAAACGGTAGGTAGTATTGGGGGTGGTGCGCACTACGTTCACCTCAAACTCCCGCTCCAAGCGTTCCTGGACAATTTCCATATGAAGCATTCCCAAAAAACCGGCCCGGAAACCAACCCCTAACGCCGCAGACCGCTCTTCGGTGTAACTGAAAGAAGGGTCATTGAGGTGGAGCCGCGCCAAACTGTTTTTTAAGACGGGAAAACTTTCACCGTCGGCCGGGTAGAAACCGCAGAAGACAAACTGCTTCAGTTTCCGGTATCCGGGCAGGGGTTTTTTCGCAGGCTGGTTCTGATGGGTAAGGGTGTCGCCGATAAATTCCAGGCTGAAATCCTTGATGTTAAGCGTCACAAAACCGACCATACCGGCTTCCAGAACCAACACCGGTTCCGGCTGAGGTTTAAAGATACCGACTTCCATTACTTCTGCAGCGATATCTCCTCCCATCAGGATAACCTTATCACCCTTTTTCACCCTTCCTTCCCGTACCATAAGGTAAAGATCAACGCCCAAATAAGGGTTATGCCGGGCGTCAAAGACCAGGCTGGAGAGGTTCTTTGTTGAATCGCCTTCCGGAGGAGGAATCTTCGCCACTACACCGGAGAGAAGTTCCGGCACACCCTGACCGGTCTTGGCGCTGACTAAATAGATTTCATTTTCGAATACCGGCAGAATTTCCATCAATTCTTTTTTTGTGATTTCAACCTGGGCATTAGGCAGGTCAATCTTATTGATGGCAGGGATAACCAAGAGATTAAGACGCTGCGCTAAATTCAGGTTGGTAATGGTCTGAGCCTGGACACCCTGGGTGGCGTCTATCAACAAAATGACCCCGCTGGTCGCCGCTAAACTCTTCTCTACCTCATAAGAAAAGTCGCAGTGACCGGGGGTATCAATCAGATTCAAGGTATAGTCCTGATAATGAATGGCTACCGGATGGGAACGAATGGTAATGCCGTGTTCCCTTTCTAAATCCATACTGTCCAGCATCTGGTTCCGGAAGGTCCGTTTGTCTACCGCCCCACATAATTGCAAAAACCGGTCGGCCAACGTACTTTTGCCGTGGTCGATGTGCGCCACAACGGCAAAATTCCGTATCTTTTTTTGTGTTATATCAGTCATAGTATAAATTTCTGAGAGGTCTTTTATTATACCACAATTCATTATTCCAACAGGAGGTCTCTGAAAAAGTCTACAAATGTCATCCTGAACAAAGTGAAGGATCTCGTTTGTCGACGAGGACCAGATTCTTCGCTACGCTCAGAATGACAAAAATGCGACTTTTTCAGAGACCTCCGAACGAGTACTTGACACCGGTTTATTTTTATGATAAATTGGTATAGACATTATTATATTGCTTAAGATATAGTCGGGAGCCGGGCATGTTGTTACCAGGTGAAAAATCTCGCAATATTCCTCAGTATTGCTATATCAGGGAGAATTTTCGTACCCTCATAAGACAAGGGGAGTTAAAACCGGGTGATGTTGTTCCGCCGGAACGAGAACTATGCAAAAAGTTCGGGGTCAGCAGAATGACTGTGCGCCAGGCACTGTCTGACCTCGTAAATGAAAAACTCCTTTACCGAAAGCAGGGAAAAGGAACTTTTGTCAAGGAATTTAAAATAGAACCGGATATTTCCAGATTAACCAGTTTTACCGAAGATATGACGGAAAGAGGCATTGTTCCTGCTTCAAAACTTATCTATCAAAAACTGGGCCATCTCCCTCCTTATGCTGTAAAGAAATGGAACCTGCCGCGGGATGAAAGGGTAATCATAACCAAAAGACTGCGTTTTGCAGATGGAGAACCGGTCGGGATCAACACCTCCCACATTCCCTTTTATCTTTGCCCGGGACTGATTGAAGAGAACCTTGAAGAGAATTCTATCAAGTCTATCTTAAATTCCAGGTACGGTCTGGTTTTTTCCCTGGCAGAACAAACAATCGAAGTCTCTTTTGCCAGGAAGGACGAGGCAACATTTCTGAACATCTTGCCGCGAGACCCGGTTTTTTTTGTGGAGAGAGCGACTTATCTGGAAGACGGGAGATTCCTTGACTTTACGATAAACGTTTTCCGGAGTGATAAATATAAATTCCATATGAAAATAAGAAGATAACTTAAAGTTAAAAAGAGCCAGGACATACGGAAAATATTAGAGGTCAACCGGAGGCTGAAAATGAAATTCCGTCTCAACATCGATTATCCGGCTGAAAAATTTGAAATGAACCGAAAGCGAATGGAAGCTCGGGAGCATTTTCAATATGTTGATAGGATTCCGGTTTCTTTTTGTGTAGTTCCTCGATTTTTTGCGCCAATACTCGGACTTGAATACATTGATTTTTTCAAGGATGCGGAGACACAATATTATTGGCAGTTACAATTTTTCAAGTATCGGATGGAGAATATTCCGGAGGATATCTGGACCGGACCAGGACTTTCCGTTGCGCCTTATTTTGATAATGTGCTCGATTCCGATGCTTTTGGAGCTAAGACGGTGTGGCCGGAAAATGAAACGCTGCATTCTACTCCGACGATTCACAATGTGGAACAAATGGACCAATTTGAGATTCCACCCGCAAATTCGGGCCTCTGGGGTAAAGCCTTGGACTGGTGGACGCAAATGAAAGAATTTATCCGCGAAACCCGTCTGACGTTTAACGGACGGGAAGGAAAGGTTGACGTTGCTTCTTTATCCATCAGCGGTTTGGACCCGCACATGATCGCGGTTGATTTGGTCGGTCATGATTTTTACTGGTGGATGCTGGATTGTCCTGAAAAATGTCATCGTTTTCTCGGCAAGATCACCCAGGGGTTGCTTCGCCAACAAAGGTATTTTATGGAAATTGACCCGCGGCCCCGTGGAGGGTTCGGACTGGCGGGAGATACCTCGACAATCCTGTCGCCGGAAATATTTAAAGAGTTTTGTGTACCCTACGATAATCGTTTATATGATACGTTCGGGAAAGGCTTACCCGATGGTCGTGGAATGCATATGTGCGGAAACAGTACGCATTTGCATTCGGCCTTGGTTAATGATCTGAAAATTTCCAGCTTTAATATTTTCGGTTATCAGGTTACGCCAAAGGTAGCCGCGGAAAATCTCGGGGGGAAGATGTATCTTTGGGGGAATATTAATCCCATGCTGATGCTGAACGGGACAAACGCTAATGTGAAAGATGCGGCTATGGAGTGTCTGGAGGCGTTAGGACCATGTGGAGGGTTTATACTCGGCGACGGCGCCAATGTCTGTCCGGGAACCCCGGTGGAAAATCTGGCGGTCCTGACAGAGGTTTCAGAAGAGTACGGATTACCGGTACTGTCAAAAATAAAATGAAAGATTGTCGTGACACATTTTTCTTCATTCCGCATACACACTGGGAAGGAGCGGTCTTCAAGACGCGCGAAGAATATTTGGAAATGGGACTGCCCAATATTCTGCGGGCGCTGAGACTGCTCAAACAATATCCGGCCTACCGGTTTACGCTTGACCAGGTATGTTATGTCAAGCCCTTTCTGGAACGCTACCCGGAGGAGGAAGCGGCGTTCCGCCGGTTTGTGGCCGAGGGCCGGCTGGCCATCGTCGGCGGCACGGACGTAATGCCGGACGTCAATATGCCGGGCGGCGAATCGTTCGTCCGCCAGGTCCTTTACGG
The DNA here is from genome assembly GCA_043797665.1 of Candidatus Omnitrophota bacterium. Taxonomy (GTDB): domain Bacteria; phylum Ratteibacteria; class UBA8468; order MWAK01; family MWAK01; genus CAZVUE01. The sequence continues at coordinate 117,681 of JAZDPL010000073.1, read as the reverse complement.
TAAAAGATACTTCCGTAAGAAGCTGGGGGTGGACGTCACCGTGGGCTGGCAGCTGGACACCTTCGGCCACCACGCCCAGATGCCGCAACTGCTCAAACTGGCGGGTTACAAATCTTTCTGGTTCTTCCGCGGTGTCTCCGGTTTGAGCGGGCCTTCGGAATTCCTTTGGGAAGGCCTTGACGGCTCCCGGATTCCTGCCTTCTGGCTGCCGCATGGCTATGCCAATGTGTATGGTTCACCCAACTCGCTACCCGAGTTTACCGCATTCATAAAAGAGAAGTTTGATGCCTTGACGCCGTTTGCTCAAGGACCGGCTCGGGTCGGTCTGTCTGGGGCCGACGTGTGCGAACCCGAGGAACATGTACCCCAAATGGTCGCGGAGTTCAATCAACGGAAGGATACCCCCTTCCATCTGCAGCTCGGGGTCCCTTCCGATTTCGAGGCGGTTGTCGCGCAACGTTCCGAACGATCCGTTATCCGCGGCGAACTCAACCCGATCTTTCAGGGGACTTACAGCAGCCGGATTGAACTCAAACAGCGGACGCGGGAATTGGAGCGTCTTCTGACAACGGCAGAGAAAATGGGGGTGTTGTTGCGTTGGCTGGAAATTACGACAAACGACGATATTCTCCGGCGCGCCTGGGAACCGATGCTCTTTAACCAGGCGCACGACCTGATGTCCGGGGTGATGACCGACCGCGTTTACGAGGATACAATCCGCGGGTATGATTTCTCTCGGCGGATCGCCGGGGACGAACTGCAGGCGAGGTTAGAGGCGGTCGGCAATAGGATTGATACCCAGGGCGATGGAATTCCCTTGGTGGTGTTTAACACGCTGAGCTGGTTACGCACGGATATTGCGGTCGCGACGGTCGGGTTCACAGACCCCGGCGTACAGGACGTGAAACTGGTTGGACCGGACGGCGGCGAAGTACCGTGTCAAATTCTTGATGCACAGCACTATGCAGACGGCTCTTTGCTGAACGCCAGGGTTGCTTTCGTAGCTCGCGACGTACCCGCGCTGGGGCATGCGGTCCACCACATCAGGTCATTACAAGAATCCGCCACTGCTCCGGCCGCGCCGCAGCAGACACCAGTGTTGGAAAACGAATTTTATCGTCTGAAACTCGACCCGGTCACCGGCGCGATTTCAAAATTAACTGTGAACGACGGTAACTGGGACGCCTTGAGCGGCCCCGGCAATATCGTGGCCATGGAGACGGACAAAGGCGACTTCTGGGAATTCTACCGACCCCTGGACGGCGGCAGCCGCATTGCCATGACGGAACGGCACGCACCGCCCCGGACCGGCACAGCCACGTTCAGCAACGGTCAGGCGGAAGCGCCCGGTGCGGTCACGGCCGGACCGGTAATGTCGGAGTTTATCGTGGCACACCCGTTCAGCGCCAAGGGACGTTTCCGGACTACAGTCCGGATCTATGCAGGTGTGCACCGGATTGAAATTCAAACAAAGATTCTCAACCATGACACGGACGTGCGCTACCGTGTATTGTTCCCGACCACGATCCAAAACGGCAATGCCATTCATGAAATCCCTTTCGGCGCCATTGAGCGGCCTGACGGAATCGAGTTTCCGGCTCAGAACTGGATTGATTGGGGCGACGGGAAGAAGGGTGTTGCGCTGCTGAATCGCGGGCTTCCCGGGAACAACGTCGCTGATGGCGTGATGATGCTGTCACTCATGCGCAGCACGCGCATCAAGGCCTACGGCTTCGGAGGCGGGCATGAGCCGGGTATGGGTTCTGATTCGGGTCTGGAACTGGGTAAGGAGTTAACCTTCGATTACGCGCTGGTTCCTCATAGCCAGGATTGGCGTCAGGCCGCCGTCTACCACGACGGCCTGGAGTTCAACAATCCGCTCATTACTTTGACGGCGAACTTCCACCCGGGGGTTCTACCGAACCGCTGGGGTTTTCTGGATATCACCTGTCCCAACGTCGTGGTTTCTGCGTTGAAACCCGGCGAGGACGGCAGCGCCGTGCTGCGGATTTACGAAACAACCGGACAACCGGTAGATGGTGCAAAGATAAAGTTGTCGGCTCATATCGCCTCCGCTGAGGAAGTGGACCTGATGGAAAACCCTGTCCGGAAGCTCAACCCGAGCCATGACACAGTGCAACTGAACCTTCAGCCATTCGAAATCAAGACGATCAGATTGCGATTCAAACCGGGGAAGAAAGTATGACAGACCAACAAAAAAAACTGGACGTCCTCTGCCTGGGTATCTTTGTAGCCGATACATTGGCCAAACCAATTTCAAAGATGCCAAAATGGCGGCGGTTGGCGCTGGTGGACCAGGTGGAACTGGCGGTCGGCGGATGCGCCAACAACACGGCTACGGTCCTGGCTCGATTCGGCCTGCGGGTCGGAGCAATAGGTAAAGTAGGTCGTGACGGATTCGGTGATTTTGTCCTGCGGCATCTTGAGGCCGAAAAGATTGACATCCGGGGTATGCGCCGGAGCAAAGAAACCAATACATCCTTTACTTTTGTTATGATTGCGCCGAATGGGGAAAGGTGTTTCTTTCACTACATAGGCGCCAACGGAAAATTAGGTTACGAAGACATTGATTTCTCCCTGATTCAGCAGACCAAAATTCTGCACGTGGCCGGTTCTTTAGTCATGCCGGGGCTTGACGGCGAGCCCACGGCAAAACTCCTGAAACGAGCCCGGCGGATGGGAATCATCACGGCTTTGGATACCGTCTGGAATTCTTCCCTTGATGCTTACGCAACCATAAGATCCAGCCTGAAACATCTGGATTATTTCCTGCCCAGTATCGACGAGGCGCGTCTGATAAGCGGAAAAAAATCGCCGGCCGACATCGCCCGGTTCCTGATGGACCAGGGCGTAAAGACGGTGGGACTGAAAATGGGCGCGGAGGGGTGCTACCTGCGCAACGCCGGGCTGGATTTACGCATTCCCGCTTTTAAGATAAAACCGGTAGATACCAGCGGAGCGGGAGATGCCTGGATAGCCGGTTTCCTAACCGGAGTGAGCCATGGTTGGGATTTAGAGCGAGCCGGCCGTTTTGGATGTGCTGTCGGAGCTTTGTGCGCCGGTGCCATCGGTACAACGACCGGACTGCGAAATATGGAGCAAGTTTTGGATTTCATGGAACGCGCTGAGGTTTTGAATACCAAATGAGGAAAATTATGTTTCTCATACCTTTGCGTGAAATGCTGGCTAAAGCCCTGACCGGGGGTTATGCGGTAGGTTACTTTGAAACCTGGGACCAGTACTCGCTGGAAGCGGTGCTGGAAGCAGCTGAGGAATCCCGTTCACCGGTCATACTCGGCTTCGGCGGTGAATCTATAAATCAGAAATGGTGCGATAGCGGTGGATTGCGGCGCCTGGCAGCCCTGGGTCGTGCTGCGGCCGAAGACGCCAAAGTACCCGTAACCTTGCTGTTAAACGAGGTTAAGACATTAGAACAGATAAGACGAGGACTCACCTGGGGTTTTAACGCGGTAATGCTGGACACCTCGAATTTGTCTTTAGAACAGAATATCGCCGCAACACGCAAAGTGGTGGAAATAGCTCACGCCCTGGGCGCCGACGTAGAAGGAGAATTATGGCGGCTTCCCCAGGCAAAGGGTACTACAGATTTGCCCTCCGTTACCGAAAACCGGGAACCGGCGCAGGCGGCTCGCTACGTAAAAGAAACCGGCCTTGATGCTCTTTCGATCTCCATCGGTAACGTCCATTGCTTAACCGAAGGAAAAGCGAAGATAGATTTTAATCTTCTGGTTCGGCTCAAACAGATGGTGAAGGTGCCATTTGTCGTTCATGGAGGTACCGGTTTCCCGGATGACGCGGTACCCAGGGTTATTGAAATGGGAGTAGCCAAGTTCAATGTCGGCACGATTTTGAAGCAGATTTTTTGGAGCACTATCCGGGAGACGGTTGGTACCTTACCGTCTACAATAAATGTCCAGGAGGTAATCGGTTCCCGCAAAGCAGGTGATTTTCTGGAAAAGGCGAAGAATAAAATGAAGTCTGAGGTCAAACGCCGCATGAGAGTATACGGAAGTACGGGTAAAGCATAAGGGGTTGTGCCAGAATAAAATTGACTATTTGCCAGAGGCGATTTTGGAGCGAGACAAGGAGCGAAGAAGCTGGCGTACCCCCTGTGGTACGGAAGCAATAAGCGACGCAGTCGCAGCCCAAAAGCGGCCTGGCCCTTCGGGGAGTCCCATCTTTGGGTCATTGCGGCGTTGCTCCTCGATTATGTGCCACAGTGGGCACAGAATCTTCGTCGCGTCTTGCACTGATCTCAAATCCGGGACTCCAAATAGTTAATTTTATTCTGGCACAACCCCTAAGAGATTAGGAGATAACACAATGACCAGAAAAGAGTTGAACCTGGCGATTTTCGAAGGAAAGGCAAAAGGCGTGCTCTGGCAGCCCCGGCTGGAAACCTGGATCGGCCACCACCTGGAATACGGAACGATGCCGGAACGGTTCCGGGATATGGAACCCCTGGAAATCTACGATGCCCTCGGCTGCTCTGTACGTTACGCAGCCAGCGCCGGAATTGAGTATTTTGAAATCCGGGACGACCTGGTGCGGATAGAAGAAAAATATCCTGACCGCACGGTGGAGAAAATCCGTACTCCGGTCGGCGAACTCCGCACGGTATACCATGACATCTGGAAAGAAGGCCGCCGCATCAACCACCGGATTGAGGAGTTTCCCGTAAAAACGAAGACCTTGCGGTTCTGACCGACCTGGTCAACCGGCAGCAGTTCCGGGCAAATCCGACCGCATTTGAAAAGGCAGCGAAGGCGGTTGGACACCGCGCGGAACCGACCATCTACTTTTCCAGTTCGGGTTTTACGGAATTAATCAAAAACTGGTGTGGTTTGCTTGACACCTACTACTTGCTGAACGACCACCCGGTTGAAGTGGAAACCTGTCTTGAAGCCTGCGACCGTAGAGACGACCGCCAAATGGATGCGGCGCTCAAACTTCCCTGCCGCATCTTCAACCTCGGTGACCACGCCACCAACGAATTCACTCCGCCGCCAATTTTGAAGAAGTATCTGATTCCGAGATGGCAACGCATTTCCAAACGGCTGCATTCGGAAGGTCGCTTCGTCCACTCGCACTGGGACGGCAACTCCCGGCACATCCTTCCTCTTCTGCTCGACACGCATCTTGACGGGGTGGAAGCCCTAACACCTGCTCCAATGGGTGATATGACCCTGGAACAGATTAAGAAGGCGGTCGGCGATAAAATGGTCGTGCTGGACCTCCTGCCCGCCATTGACTTCCTGGCAAACCACCCGACGGAAAAACTGCTTGACTTTACCCGGCAGGTAATTGACCTTTTTGCGCCCCGGCTCATCCTGGGAGTTTCCGATGAAATCTCACAGGTCGGCCAGATTGAAAAGATAGAGGCTGTTTCCGGACTGGTTGACAAAATCTGCGGCCTGGCAGAGTAGAGGCCTGATTCCTCAAATAATCTCTTCTATCCGGTAACCTAAACCCATCCTACCTAAGGTACTCAAGTTCAGGTAGCCTCCCTTTCTGGAGAAGATACCCGGATGGACCCGGCTTTCTATCCGGGAAGCGGAAGGGAAAAACTGGCTGGCGTTAGACTCCACACCCATCATCGGATAGGTCCGGCCGGCAAAACCAGCGGAGTGGACGAGGGAAATCCTGGGATTGGTCAGGTCCTGAATGGTATAAGGCATCCGATGGTGAGCAGATAACGCCACCATAAGAAGTTCTGCGGAATGGCATTTACAGGTCTTAAGGGCAAGACCGGACCATTTCAAATCTTTTGCCCGGTAAAATTCTGGAATGCCAGTCAGGCTTTCGTCAACCAGGACCGGCTTCATCCCGGCGATTCCTTCCATATCAAACTCGTACTGGCTGAGGTCCCTTCCGGTAGGCTGTTCCACGTAAAGAATCTCCTCAAAAGTCCGGCGGTCTCTTTCCCTGATACGGTTCAGCATCTCCACGATATATTCCGGCCTCTCGCAAACCTCATTGGTATCTACGGACAGGAAAAGGTCTTTTTTTAAGTTCAGTCTCTGATAGACCGAATGGGCTACTTTGGAGACCTCAATCGTTCTTGCCACATCCCAATCCAGGTCATTTCCCCGCAACTTAACCTTGAGACAGAAAAGGTTCTCAACTTCCAGCCACTTTTCTAAGGAAACCGGCAATCCATCCCTGGGGTCTTCCGGGGTTACTTCCCTTTCCCACAGTTTATCTAAACCACCCACTAAATGAAAAACCGGTATCTCTTTCAAATACTCCTTCCGGAGATAGTCGGAGATATATTTCCCCTGGAACTGGTTACCCAGAAAGGACCCCAAGTCCTTCATAAACTCTTTGCCGTAGCCGTCGTAAGAGCAGATGCCATTAACATTGCCGAACGCATCGTGGATACCGGCGTCAGAAGGAGAGGCGCAGACTAACCCCGCCAGAAGCGTAAAATCTTCCGGGAAATGAGATTCCTTTGTTATTTCCCGGCACATCCGTTTAATCTCCGGCTCTATCTCCAGGTAGAGTTCTACCGGATGCTTAAATTCTTTAACCCGGCCAAGCCTTTCTGCATACATCAGGGTAAATTCCCTCATCGCCCGGTCTTTTTCCTCGTGGGAAATGGCAAAGGTAGGAAAAGCCCAGAAGTCCGAGAGAAAGATACCGCCATAACCTTTGGCGGTTTTCCCCGCCTTATTCTCTACCAGAACCTCCACTTCCGCGTAGGTAACCTTTTCCGCTACTACCTTGCCAAACTTCAGGGGCACCCGTGCTTTCTCTTCGGAAAACCTTACTTTTGTTTCCAGAACTCTGATATCGCTCAGCATCCTTCCTCCTTGTATTTTCCGTAAATTATACCCTCCGGTACCCTCTTTTGACAAATTACCGGCGTCCTCTGTTATAACAAAATAATCTAAAATAATATACTAAAGTATAATATAATGTTGACATTTCTCTCTTTTTGTGGTACTCTCTCATTAGAAAGGAGGAATGGATTATGCTTCCCGATATTATGACCGCTGAACAATTGGCTAAATACCTACAATTGGATGAACAGACCATTTACCGAAAGACCCGTACGGGCCAAATTCCTGGTGTTCGTATTGGCAAAACCTTAAGGTTTAAAAGAGATGTTATTGACAGCTGGCTCAGGCTGTCTTCCTTTCAATGGAATTCTGCAAAGCGCGAGGAACTAAGAATCTGGGCCGGTAGTTTTGCTAAAGATAGGGGTTTGAAAGAAAAAGACATCCAAAAAATCATTTCTAAAAAACGGTACGGGAAATGATTAAAGTCGTGCTGGACACCAATGTTTTAATTGCCAGCATCTTCTGGAAAGGACATTGCCGACAGATTGTAGATCTGGCTATTATTGAAAAGATAAAATCGGTCACCTCGGTTGAGATTTTAAAAGAAGTAGAGACAGTCCTGTTTGAAGGTTTTACGGAGACACCTTACCACAAAATCGAAGAGGTAATCAGAGATATTCTTAGCTATTCAGAACTTACCACTGTGGACGAAATTACGGTTAAAGAATTAAGGGACTTGACCGACGTAAAGATTATAGCCTCTGCCCTGAGTGCAAAAGTGGACTATCTAATTACCGGCGATAAAGACCTATTGGTTCTGAAATCCTATAAGGGAATTACGATATTAACTCCAAAGGCATTTTTAAACTTATTGACGTGAAGAGTACGCAAAACATTGTGGTGATGATTACCGCCGGGTCCAAAAAAGAGGCGGAGAAGATTAAAGATGTGTTACTGGCTGAAAAACTGGTTGCCTGCGTAAATATCATTAGCGGAATAAAGTCCTACTTCTGGTGGAAAGGCAAGATAGACTCCTGCCCTGAGGTACTGCTTCTGGCAAAAACACAACGTAAGATTTTCCCAGGGATTGTCCGGGCGGTAAAAAAGGTACACTCCTACGAGGTTCCCGAAATTATTGCCCTGCCCATCATCGCCGGCAGCCAGGACTACTTAGACTGGCTTACCACCTCCTGCGTCTAACACGTTAGTTCCCTACCTCTGGCACATAAATCTGACAAACTTGCAGAAATGTAATTAAATTGTGAAAAGAATATTTTAATTGGAAGTAATATGCCAACCTGGGGTAAGTACATAGTTTTGGACTTAGGTGCCGAAAGTGGTCGGGTCTTCCTGGTTAGTACCGACGGTAAACGGGTCAAAATCCGGGAGTACCTTCGTTACCAGAACAAACCGGTCTTAATAAATAATCACCTCTACTGGGACTATCCGAAAATCTTTGACGAGATAAAGTCCGGAATCCGAAAAGCCTGGAATGAGGGCTCATCGGCAGAACCTGCAAAACCTTTCCGACGGTTCATTAATACGGAAGATGCCTCTTTCCACAACCCGACGGATATGGTGGAAGCCATTGACCGGTATCTGGCGCAAAAACTTTAACCGCTACCTTCAAGGCGTCCGCCTTCGGCGAACTCCCCATAGGGGGTTTACACCCCCTATGGCGGTCGCTCCGCTCCCTGTTACCCTCTCTACTACGCAAGGGGGTTCCTCGCCACCCCCTTGGCAATCCCCCCTTGAACCTACGTAGCATAAAAGATATAAATTCCTGTAGGTTCAAGTCAAGTGACTCACGATTGATAATCCATTCCTTAAAATTAATTTACGCACTTGACAAAGATGAACTTTTTCGGTATAATATAATCAGAATAATTCAGATATAATCAGAATAATCCAGAAATGGGAATCTTAATCGGAGCGGAACGTCGGCAGCGTATCTTAGAGATACTGACCCAGAAGGAATTTGTGCCGATAGAATTTTTGGTTCAAGAACTGAAGGCTTCTCCCGCCACCATCCGTCGGGACCTGATGACGTTAGAAACTGAAGGTTCGCTGGAAAGGGTCCACGGCGGAGCAACTTTAAGCCGCCACCGGCCTGGGATAAACAGGATTCTTACTCTCAGCGAACGCGAACCTAAATTGAACAAAGAAAAAGAAACCATTGGTACCAAAGCCGCTTCTTTTGTTCGTGATGGTGAAACGATTATCCTGGACGGCGGAACCACCACCTATCAGGTTGCCCGGCATCTAATCAATAGACACATCCAGATAATTACCAACTCCCTGCCCATCGCCGGCCTCTTTGCCAATTCATTGACGACTGAAGTCTTCCTTCTGGGCGGAACCCTGTACCCCAAGAGAGGGGTATTCCTCGGATTTTTTACCGAAGAGATGGCCATTAAGGTAAACAGCCAGAAAGCGTTTTTAGGCGTAGCGGGGATAACCGAAGATGGTTTCACTAACACCGACCTTCAGACCGTGGAACTGCAGAGAAATATTCTCAAGAAAACACAGGAGGTTTTTCTGGTGGCAGACCACAGTAAGTGGGCTAAAAACGGTATGTATTTAGCCGCAGATTTCTCTGAGGTGGATGCTATCATCTCTGACCGGAAGCCTTCTGTTTTCTTAGCCGAAGTGCTTAAAAAAAACAAGGTGGAAATAATAGTGGCTTAACAAAAATTCCTTCTTGATTCCAACTCAGAATGACAAGGTGAAAGATTGCTGTGAAACGGGTTGATAAAGAAACGGAGATAAAGAAGCTGGTAGAAAAAGAGGCCGAAAGGACCGGCGGAATATTCCGGCTGACACCAGCCTGGGTGGGCCGTCCCGGCATCATCATACCAGGCAGAAGGATTAAACTCCTGGATGACTATCTCTCCCAGGACGTGGTCGTCAATGAGCGCTGGCTGGCTTCGGCTACCTACGCAGACAACGGCGTCTACAACAAATCCTGCCCGCCGGACCATGGTTTAAGTTACGTCATCATTGACGGGAAGAAAGTACAATTGAAAGATATCCTGGACATCTATGGTAACCTTGTTTTGGGTAAAGGCAGGCGGTGGGACGTTCTGACCAAGTTCTTTGATAACTGGCACCGGATTCCCAACCACCTCCATCCCTGTGACCAGCACGTGCGAAAAGGTCTGAAAGGAAAACCCGAGTCCTACTATTTCCCGCTGGAATTGAACCTGAACCGGAACGCATTTCCCAGCACCTACTTTGGGTCTGACCCCTCCTACTCCGACCGACAGATACTCAACTATCTGCAACGCTATTTTCAGGGTGACAACCGCCTCGCTGACCTTTCCAACGCTATCAACCTCATCCCCGGCACCGGCTGGTTTATGCCTCCCTGCACCTTACATGCACCGGGTTCCCTGGTAACGTATGAACTCCAGTCCGCCTCAGACGTAAGTTGCGTTCCGGAATCAAGGGTCAACGATATGGTTATGCCGCCGGACCTGATAGATAAGGACCTGCCGGTAGACCTGAAGAAGGATGGCAAAGACACGGTCTTTCAGTATATTCTCAATATGATTAAGTGTCCTAATTCCGGCAACCGGCACAACTTCCGCCAGGAGTACTTCCGGCCACCCGTAAAAGTATTCTCCTCCTCTTCCGGCAGACAGGATTTTGTCGTCTACCGAACCAGCCGAAGCAGTGAGCCTAAGGCTCCCGACTATTATAGTGCCAAGAGAACCGTAGTCTATCCGGGTAAAAAGTTAATACTGGAAGAAAAATCCGCTTTCGGTATCATTGTCTTGCGGGGACACGGAAAGATTGGTGTACCAAAGAAAGAATACTTAGAAGTTGAGTCCCCGGCGATGTACGAAACCAGGGAAGAAACCGGCGCGGACGAGGTCTTTGTAAGCATAGAGGCGGCTAAAAGGTCTGAGGTTATCTGCGAAAGCACCGAACCGTTAAGTTTCTGCCAGCATTTTGCTTCCAGATCCAATCCGGAAGCAACCGGTCTGGCTATCCCTGAATTCTTAACCTTTACTGGATAATGTGGTACGAAGTTAAGGCAAAGACAAAGGTTCCGGTGGTCATAAACTTCCTGCCCTCATGGTGGTTCGGATGGGGCAACGAATAAAACAGAATATAAAATAGAGTATCAGAATACAGGGGGGAGAAATGGCAAAGATTTATGGTGCATCTCTTTTCATACTTTTATTATTTTGCGGTCAGGCCCGGACAGCCGACCTCCACTGGCAGGGCGGAGCACCTGGAAAGGAGACTGCCTGGGAAGAAGCCGGTAACTGGTCTGAGGGTAAAGCTCCCGGTCCGGATGATAATGTGGTATTTGACAACCAGGCCAGGGCCGACTGCCTGGTATCGGCCGACGCCCGGGTGAAGAACTTCACGGTTTCAGGAGGATTTGCCAAAGCGGTAAGCCAGGCAGGCAAGATGACGATTACCGGCGACTGTAATATCGCTCCCGAGAAGGGTCTGAATAATGGCGGCAACCGGGTGGAGATACAGGGAAACATCGTGGCCGCCCAGAGCGGACAATGGATGAAGGGGATATACGGTGACGGAGAGATAGTCCACAACATCGTTGATGGTAAATCCAGAATCCTGAGCGGTTCATTTGACGGATTGACCATAAGCGGTTCGGCAAATCACATCGTAAACACTCATACCTCAATACATGGCAACAGCCCCCGCGGTCTGGTGATTTCCGACACCAGAGGCTGTAAATTAACAACCAGCAACTGGTTTACCATAGGTAAGGACGTAACCATAGGCGGCAAGGAGGGCGGCGAACTTGACATGCGCGACACGAGCATCTGCCTGGGGCTGGTCAAATGGAACCGGGGTCCCAAGGGCGTACTCACCCTAAACGAGAATTCGCACCTGAGGCGGTGGGGCTCGACTCAGTTTGCGGTAGTAGTTCCGGATGAGCCGTGGACTTCGATCTATCTGAGTTGGGAAGGAGTGTTGAAATTGAGCAGTGATTTGACTTCCGGGTCCCTGGTAACAATAGGAGACGACCTCGGACACGCCGGCGCCGTATTGGATTGCCAGAACCGCAGTTTCAAAACAAAGATGGTTACCTTGCGGGGCGGGAATACCATCATCAACGGCGGGATCCTCACCATCGGTGAATTAATCTATGAAAAGACTCAAAACAAGGAGACCAAGAGCACCACGGGAACCATCCAGGGCAAATCAATAACCGCGGAAAATGTTACCGTCACCGACGGGACACTGGCCTGCCAGGGACCGTTGACGGTGACCGGAACGCTCGATATCGCGTATGGTGCCACCCTTGATATGGGGAACAACGACCTGGTGGTCAAAGGCGAGATGAATGTCGGCGGTAATATCGTCTGTACCGGTAAGATAACCAAACCAGAATAGAAATTTCAAAGGGGGGAACGAATGGAACCGAAAAGGCTGTGGCTGAAAGGTATTACGGCCTGTCTCTTCTTGCTTATCCAGGCCGGCGTGGTATCTGCTGGTGTGCCCAGGAAAGAGGATATCCCGAAGGACTTCAGCGAAATAGAGTTAGTAGACAAGACCCCGATGTTCCAAACAACTCCAGAACAGGAGAAGAACGGTTATATCATCTTTAAGCGACCCACCGTAGAGATAGTTTATGAAGCGGTGATACCCAGAGAAGATGAAGTCGTTTCGGAACTGAACGGTTTTGCCACGCCCGGTGAATATGACCCGGTGACCTTCTGCGTCCGCACCTTAAAAGAACTTAAGGGAGTGGCGGTCAAGGTTACGGATTTAAAGAATGAGAACGGCAAGGTAATCCCGGTAAATAATATCGAGGTGGGTGCGGTAAGGTCATTTTATCGCCGGGCGGCTGAGAATGGCAAGGCATACTATAACCTACCCAGTATCATTGAAAAGCGCCCGGCCGTGGATATTCCGGCTAACACCAGCTTTCGGTTCTGGCTGACAATCAAGGTGCCTGACGATGCCCCGGCAGGTATCTATACCGGTAAGGTCAGCTTTACGCCGGCAAACGCTCCGGCTTCCGAGTTATCCTTGAAATTCCGGGTGCTCCCTTTCAAACTGGCACCGGTACCTCCGGACAAGATGTTCGGTTTCTGCTACCAGGACGATTACCAGCACTCCTTCAGAAGTGCCCACTTCAAAGACATGCGGGAATACGGTGCCACTACCGTCTGGGTGGGGTGGGTAAGTTGTCTCACGCAGGACAGGAATGACAGCCGGTTTCGGAATGTGGAGTACGATGGCAACAAGGTAACGCTCCATTTTGACGGTACCAGCTGGTTCGAGCAATGTATGGAAGAGTACAAGAAGAACCAATATCCGGCACCCGTGATATTCGGAATGTGGCCCCATGACGTCGAAAAGTTTGCTTTACAGTACGGCGAGTTTGGTTCCGAAGGGTTTAATAATGCCTACAAGGCAGCGGTCAAGGCGGTATCTGACTATTGCAAACAGAAGGGCTGGTCTGAAATTTACTGGGGACCGATGGACGAGGTGGGCTGGGGAGAGAAACCGCAGGAAGATATAAAGAAATGTACGGTACTATTAAAACTCTTAAAGGAGTCTGGTGTAAAGACCACGATCGATGGAGGCTGGGACATATTTATGAACCAGCCGGATGTCTATCCCCTGATTGACCTCTTAAACCCCAACGGTTATCTGCCTTTCAAAGATAAGACTGCTACTATTCACACCCAAGGGAAAAAAGTAATTTGTTATAACTACGATGAAAGTGGCTATTTCCCTGAAGCCCAACGGTTTACCCTGGGGTTTCTTTCCTGGGCAAGAGGTACTGATGGTGCCTGTACCTGGGCTTACCAGAACCACGGTGACCCTTACGACGACTTTAAATCCTTTGGCTGGAATTTCCGGTACCCTCCGCAGGACGGGGAGGTAGGCGGTCCTTCGACCGGCCTGGAAGGTTTCCGGGAAGGCATCGATGATTACCGCTACCTGGTTACCCTGGAAAATGCCCTGGCAGAACTCAAGAAGAGTACCAGCGACGGAGACAAACAGATCGTTTCGGAAATAGAACAGGAAATGGACGCAATCAGAACCTCAATTAAGATGTCGGAAGAGATGGGCGGCTTATCCAACGGAGACGGCAGGATATTCGGCTGGAAGAGCACCAAAGTCGATTTCAAAACCAGGAAGTTTCAGAATGAAGGTCCTATGAAATGGAAAAACGGATGGGATTTAAACGATTACGACCGGACACGCTGGAAGGTAGCGCAGATGATTATGCGGGCGAAGAATCTGCCGGTCGAGAGCGATACCGCTAAAAAAAAAGCCCGGCTGATTGAACGCAGCCCGTTGGTCTTGAACAGAGTAACGCTGCCGAAGACCGAACCGTATTCTCCGGTCATTACCAGGCAGATTATTAACCTGCCGGTGGTCAGCCAGGCACCGGAGATTGACGGCCGGCTGGATGAAAAAGTGTGGAAGACTGCTTTAAAGATAGGAGATTTCCAAGTACGGACCGGGGCCGAAGATAATTTTGCCAGCAAAGCCGCAGCACAGCAGACAGAGGTCTATCTGCTCGGTGATAACCAGAATATGTATGTAGGGTACCGGTGCGAAGAAAAGGATATGGCCGGGTTAAAACTGAAGGTTTACAAGAATAAAGACCCGGAAACCTGGCGGGACGACTGCGCCGAAATCTTTATTGACCCTGACTTCACCTGGAAGAATAAGGTTCACCTGATGGTGAACGCCAACGGTTTCTGGAACATGTACGCCAGCCCGTCTGATCTGAAAGTAAAGGCGAAAGGTTCCCGGGGTCAGGACTACTGGATGCTGGAGATGGCAATCCCAATAAAAGAGTTAAAGGAGAAATACGGGCCACGGTGGGGCATCAACTTTGCCCGGGAGAGACAGAGCCGGGACGAGGCGTTGCAGGACTGCGAGATGAGCAGCTGGTCTTACGGAGTCTTCGGCTACAATCCGGATAAGTTCAATATCATCAATTTCGAACGGTCATTCCTGAAGAGAGCCGCAATTGAGAAAGCTCTGCTCGGAGAAAATAGCATTATCCTGACCCTGGCCAATCCGAAAAAAGGGAAAACAGCCCTTACCGTGCAGGCTACCCTGATTGCGGATAAAGATTCCGTAACCATTCCTCCTCTGCCGGTAACCTTGAATGGCGGCCAGGAGAAGAAGGTAGAACTGCCCTTTACTCTGCTGGCACCCGGGAACTACACCTTTACGGCTTCGGTGGCAGATAATCTTACCGGCAAGGCGGTGGACGAAATTGCGTATGCGGTAATATTTAAGGAAGTCCTCCAGGTCCAGGCATTAAACAACAAGCAGTACCTGAACGAGAACCGGTCTTATTTAGAGATGAGCGTCTTTGCCACACCGCCGATGTTGAAGGGAAGCATTCTGAAGATGAGTCTGCGCGGTCCGAAGAACGAGGTCCTGCGGGAGGCAGCTCTGCCGGCCAAGGCGGAACCGGCCGGGTACACCCTAAATACCGGCGGTTTGCCCGCGGGCAGATATGAAATCAAGATTGAACTGCTGAAGGATAATAAGGTACTGGCACAGCGGTCACTGCCGCTGGATAAAATAGCCGGACCAATGGATTAAAAAATACGAACCAATGGAAAGAAAACTTCATTTTGCCAGACGAACGCTTCAGCTGGATTTTCATACTTCCGGTGCCATCCCTGATGTTGGAGGGAAATTTGATGGGAGAGAATTTGTCCGCAGGTTAAAGAATGCCCATATCCAATCGGTCAATATTTTCACCCGCTGTCATCACGGTTACTGTTATTACCCCTCTGCCGTTGGTCCCGTACATCCCGGATTGAAAAGCATTGATCTTCTCGGGGAACAGATCAAGGCTTTGAGCGAAGCGGGCCTTGACTACGCGCTTTATACCAGCATTGCTTTTGATGAGTATACAGCAGAACAGCATCCGGAGTGGTGCATGCAGGATAAGGACGGCCGACTTCTGAAGTGGGCAACAAAATCCGAAGAAGGCTTATTATTTCAGCCGGGCTGGCGGTTCGTTTGCTGGAACAGCCCTTACCGCGAGTACTTCCGCCGACAGGTAGTAGAACTATGTGAACGCTACGTCGTGAAAGAGATGATATTGGACATTCTCTGGGCTCCATTTGGCTGTTGTTGCCGGTACTGCCTTGCCGGGATGAAAGAACGCGGTCTGGATCCTAAATCTGAAGCGGATGTACTGGAATATTCGCGCTTAACCGCCCGGGACTTTATATCCGAGTTCAGCGATCTAATACGGGTGAGGCACCCGAAGGCTATCCTCTGGTTTAACGGACGACTGCGTCTTGACGGCAAACGCGAGCGAGGCCCCATACCCGAGCTTGAACGGATGGGGCATATCGGAATGGAATCTCTCCCCACGGGCACCGGTTTTGGCTACGACCACTTTGCTCTATTGGTCCGGTATTTTCAGAATACAGGATTGCCAATGGTCTCCCAAACCTGCCGCTTCCACCTAAACTGGGGGGATTTCGGGGGCCTCAAACCTCAAGCTGCCCTGGACTACGAATGCTTGCGTATGGTGAGTTTCGGTGTCACCTGTGGCGTGGGTGACCAGCTCAATCCTGACGGTACCATGGAAAAAGCCGCTTATGAACTTATTGGCCGGACCTATGCCAAAGTAAAAACGATCGAGGAATACGCTTACCCCTCAGAACCGGTAGATGAGGCAGGCGTAGTTATTCCTTACGAGGATGGCAAGCCTCATAATTTCTGGGATGATATTTATTCGCCCATATATGGAGCACTTCGCATCTTAATGCAGATGCATATCCAGTTTTCTTTTCTGGACGATGCGAGCGATTTTATCCGCTATCCCCTGATCATTCTTCCTGATAATATAACTCTTACCGATGCGCTTATTGGCAAATTGGAAAGTTACCTGGCCGGTGGCGGCAAAATTCTTGCCACCGGCAATTCCGGTCTAAATGCGGAGGGAAGCTTCGCCCTTCCAGGAATCCAACTTAAGGCCCTGGGAAGAAATCCCTATGAGCCTTATTACATTTATCCCTGCGGGAAATTTTTGGAGGTGCTGGCGGACTTTGACTATGTAGTCTATAAAATTGAGAAACCGGCAGTCATGGTGCAAACACTGGATAACAGTTACCCGATACTGCTGCGTGCCTCGGAACCTTATTTCAACCGCAGCTGGGACCATTTTTGTTCGCATGCTCAGACTCCCGTCGCCCGGCGCAGTGACCGGCCTGAAATGATTTACAATAACCGTAATATCATCTATATCGCGCCCCGTCTGTTCGATCTCTATCATAAATATGCTTATTGGCCTTATCGTGAAATAGTACGGTACGCTCTTAATTTACTGCTGGGTGAACGTCTGGTGGACTCCAACCTCCCTACCACGGCCGAGGTTACCCTCCGGAGAAATGGCCGATACCTGGTCATTAATATTTTAAATTATGTACCCCAGCGTCGTGCCGCTAATCTGGACATAGTTGAAGATGTATTTCCGCTGGTGGACATAACCCTCAGGGTGAAAACCGGAAAGCGGATTCAGCGCGTTTTCTCGCCGAGTGATGGAACAGAATTTACCTTTGAATCACACGGAGGCAAAACCTGCTTTACGGTGCCACGCATCGATGGTTACCGGATGGTCGTGTTAGAAGAATGAAGGATTCCAAATGAACAGAATGAACGAGAAATACAAGAGTATATTTCGGGCACTGATGATTGACCAGCATTTTCCGGATGCACCCTACATTACTTTTGAGAAGTTCTCCGCCCGGGAGCAACTGAAGAAATGCCTGGACGCAGGTATTGATTCTTTGCATCTGACAACCAAATGCCACTGGGGCTATTCCTATTACGATACAAAATTCGGTGTAAAACACCCGGCCCTGGGCAAGCGGGATATGGTAAAGGAACTGGTCGATGAATGCCGCAAGAACGACGTGGAAGCAGTAGCTTATTACTGCATCGGATTTGACAACCTTGCCGCCCGAACTCACCCTGACTGGCGGTTTAAGAACAGTGAAGGTAAAGACCTGGTCTGGTACTGGAACTTGAAGGATAATTCTGGCTGGCGCTGGGATATGGCCTGTATCAATACCGGCTTCCGGAAGTACTGCCTGGACCAGATAGCTGAATTTACCGGAAAGTATAAGTTTGATAGCATCATGCTTGACATCTTTCATATTTACACCTGGTACAAGTCAGTCTGTTTTTGCCAGGGTTGCCAGTCCAAATACCGGTCCAGAGGGCTTAACCCCTACAGTGAAAAACCGGAAGAGCGCTTCCTGGTTATGAAGTACTGGTGCGAAGAATGGGCGGAATTTCTGAGAGAAATCAGGGCAGTTGCCTATCCTTCGGACATTCCCATTACAGTTAACGGAGGTCCGACCGGTCTTCTTTTTGAAGGCCAGGAAGTCCTGAAACAGCTTGACTGGGTTTACAGCGAAGGCGGTGAACGGGCATGGAACTGTGTGGTTTTAAGGGGTTGCCGGGACAATTATGCCCATGCCCAGTGCGGCATCTGGGGCGGGAACGATATAATGGACGCCTGGCCCCAGACTACCGTCCGCCTTCAGGCAGCCCGGGTACTTGCCCACGGCAACCGTACCTTCTTCTTCTTTACCCAGGGCCGCTCCGGTGACGGGACTTTTGCCGATTCCAAGTACCAATTCCTGAAAGGGGTGAACCGGGAAACCGCACGGAAACAGAAATTTGTCAGAGATTCCGAACCGGTCAAGGCGGTAGGGGTCTGCCACGACGAAAATACCTGGCTTCTGGAAAGTGCGACCGATATAATGGAAGAGAACAAGTACGGTTACGGCATCGGAAAGATCATCGATGTCTTTCGGGGCTTAAGCATCCCTTGCGAATTTATCCCTGACTGGCGCATGAATGAAGCCAATTTCAAAAAATTCAAGCTGTTGGTCATCTCGGAAATGGCCTGCCTGGAAAAAAAGAAGGTCGCTGCCATCACAGACTATGTCAGGGAAGGCGGGAACCTTCTGGTGACCGCAGAAACCGGCTTGAGGGATGAGACCGCCTCCCTGAGACAAGATTTCCTCCTGGCAGACTTACTGGGCATAAGATACCGGGGTATCTGCCGGGATTACGAGGTCAATACCATCGGTGGATACCTTCGCTTCCGGGACCACCCCCTCTTCAAGAACTTCCGCAAGACCGATTACCTGCTCGGGAAGAACTTTGTCCAGGTAGAATGCACCAACGCTGAGCCAATCGCCTGGGTGGCGAAGCCGGTCGGGGTTGAGAGCCGGGATGCCTATATCGGTTGGGGGCCCCTGCCGCCCGGCAACGAGGCCTCCTGGCCGGCGGTCACCATCGCTGATTATGGCAAAGGCAAGGTCATCTATACCGTGGCGCCGCTGGGCCGCATTCTGCACCAAAACGTCAGGTGGCCGGCGGTTTTCCTCAAGGCGGTCATCGATTACCTTAAGATAGACATCGGACTCAGGAAAGAAGGTCCGTCCGTGGTGGAGGCGGTCTTTGTCCAGAAGAAAAACAAAGTACTTGTCCATCTTCTGAATAACTCCATTGAACTCTTGCGCGGTGAGGTTATCCCCATAACCGGAGTGAAGATCATCTTTGACCAAGACACCTGGAAATTCCATTGCGCCGGTGTGGTCTATCCGAAGAAACAGGACCTCAAACTAAAGCTAAGAAACCGTCTGGCGGTGATTGAGGCGCCCCCGGTGCAGATACATACGATCATAGAGATTTCCAGCCGAAAACCGTAATGGGACCAATTACCGAAATCTTGAAGGTATGTACCCACGTTAGAATTAAACTTATCCCTGTGTGTAGTAGCCAGGAAACCGGAGGTATTTATGGTGCTCATAACTAAACTCCTTTCTTTAATGGAGCGCAAGTTTTCTTTGTCGGTACGTCGGGTACAGACAAATCTGCGGTCGTCATCTTATTCTACCACCCCTCCCCCTTCCTCCCTACATGCCTTCACCCTGATAGAACTTTTGGTTGTAATCGCCATCATCGCCATCCTGGCGGCGATGCTTTTACCGGCGTTGAGCCAGGCAAGGGAGCAGGCGCGGAAGGCCCAGTGTATCAGCAACCTGAAGCAGTTGGGCCTGGCGTTTGAGTTATACCGTGCAGACTACGATGGTTACTATCCAACCCTTTGGAATGGAACTTCTTATGCCCCGGTGTACTGGTTGGAAGGTAAACTTATAAACTATATCGGGGTCGGGAGTGGGGTATTGCGTTGCCCGTCCGACAGGAATCCGTACGACCGGACAACGGTTCCCGGAGCCGGTTATTTAATGTCATACGGTTGCAACGCATTTCTTACCCGCAGCGGAGCTTACTGTGGAGTCGACAGGTCGAAGGAAGTAAAAGACAGCCAGGTCAGACAGCCCAGCAATGCCTGCCTCTTAGCCGATGCATCTCAAGAGTCATATTGGAATTACGAAATGGTGGACCCCGCTGATACAGGAACGATTGCTTTTCGGCATAATAACGGGGTGAATGTTGCCTTCTGCGACGGACATGTTGAATGGATGTCGCAGCAAAACTTTGTGGCAAAAGGCAGTGATGTTGAATTTAGGTTAATTTATCTTTTTTAGGAGGTAATCGTATGCGAAAAGAAAAACTTCTTATGATAATCACAGCAATGTTAATCCCGCTTACTTCAAAAGTTTTTGCGGCGGATAGATACTGGACAGCCTCCGGTTCCGGCAACTGGAGCGACGGAAAAAACTGGAGTGAGACCTCCGGAGGCAACCCCTGCGATACACTGCCGGAATCCGGAGACAATATCTTCTTCGATGATAAGGGACAGGGTGTCTGTTCTGTGGATAAGACAGCCGACAATATCGGTTCAATTACAATCACGGAAGGTCACACCGGCAAAATTACCCAAAGTACGAATCTCACTGTTAGCGGAGACTTCAGCCATTCCGGTGCAGCCATCTGGGATACAGCGGAATGTAATCTAACGGTGGGTGTCGATTTTACCATAACCAATTCTGCGGTAGTAAACACCGGCATTAAGAGCCAATTTTATTTCTACGGTAACTACACCGCAAAACAGAAGAGCCGATTTACCGGCTGGCACGGTGAGACCGTGACATTCTGCGGTAAAGGGACGAAAACTTACACCCAGGAATTCCCTTCTGAGGGGTTCAGTTTTTCCAAGGTGGTCATCGGAGGCGGAGAAGACCGGAGGCTGGATATATCCGGTACGATGCGGGCGCTCTCTTTACAGGTAAAAACCGGTACAATCGGCGGCACCGGTACAATCGTTTTCTACAATCCCAACAAAGACTGCTACCGTTATTCCGGTGCCACCTGGGCTGACAGTGTAAATGTCTGTATGAGCGCACCGGGCAAGAACTCAACCGCAGTGGTTCCTGGAGGCAGGTATCCCAACCTTTTCTTTACCGCCTGCTGTACCTATACTACGTCCGGTCCAATCGAATGCGCCCAGTTAAGTATCGACTGCCAGGAGGATAACGCCTGGACAATTCTGGATACCGGCGGCTTGCCTCTGACATTCAAGGACCTGCGCCTGGGTAATAAGGGAAGTAAGGTGCGGCAGAGTGCCTTAGACTGCAGAGAAAGTACCGTAAAATGCAGCGGCACAATATATATCGACGACGAAAATTCCTGCATCTCCTGCGGAAAGTCAACCTTTATCCTGACTGGAGAGAATACCCTGCCTTCAGGTGAGGTTGTCCAGCCGACGAAATTCTATAACCTGGTGGTCTCCGGAAAGACAACCCTGTCAGCCGACTGTATTGTGGAAAATGACCTTACGGTAGAAAAAGGAGCGGTATTGGACTGTGCCGGATACAAGCTTATTGTCAACGGAACCAAGAAAGTACTTGGCGAACTGAAATAAGTTAGGAGATAATGAATCGAGGGGGAATGAAGAAGAAGTGGTATCAGAAGGCGTATCGCAGAAATGTGGTTGATATGCACATTGCTGACTGGGATGCAAGGTTTATGTCTGAGTTTGACCCGAAAAAGTACGCGGAAATGATGGCTTTGGCACAGGTTCAGTCTGCGGTGATCCATGCCCACTCCCACGCCGGACTCTGTTACTTCCCCACCAGGCTCGGCCAGATGCACCGGGGCCTGAAAGGAAGGAATATTCTGGCGGAGGTGATTGAAGAGTGCCACCGAAAAGGTATTTACGTGGTGGTCTATTACAGCGTTATCTTTGATACATCAGCTTTCCGGACCCACCCCGACTGGCACGTCGTAGATGTGGACGGAACCAGCCGCGCCGAGAAAAGCAGATACGGACTCTGCTGTCCTAACAGTCCTTACCGGAACTATGCGTCCGGTATCGCAAAAGAAATCTGTCAAGATTTTGATTTTGAAGGGATACGGTTTGATATGACCTTCTGGCCCGCGATATGTTACTGCCCTTACTGCCAGAAAAGGTTTGCCCGGGAGGTTGGTGGCAGTCTGCCCAGGGTGATTAACTGGGAAGACCCGGTCTGGGTAAGTTTCCAGCGTAAACGGGAGGAGTGGCTGGTTGACTTCGCTACCCTAATGACCAGTACCGTCAAGAAACTCAAACCTGAAGTTACGGTGGAACATCAGGCGTCCACCTATAATCAGTCCTGGGTGCTGGGAGTGACTCATCCCATGACCCGGCAGTGTGATTTCCTTCAGGGTGACTTTTACGGTGATGCCCTGCAGGGTTCATTCGCCCGAAAATTGTTTTATAATTTGAGCGAAAACCTGCCTTACGGTTTTGAAACCTCCATCTGCGTTAACTTAGGTTACCACACCGGGATGAAGTCAAAAGAACTATTACAAACTAAAGCCTGCGCTGCCCTGGCTGACGGAGGTACCTTCATCTTTATCGATGCCGTCGACCCGGTCGGAACCCTGAATCCGGCGGTCTATCAGAAGATGCACGATGTCTTTGAAGAAACTAAGGTCTACGAACTGTATTTAGGCGGCGAGATGGTTCAGGACGTTGCGATTTACCTGAGTACCGAATCAAAATGCGACTTTGCGGATAACGGCAAGTCGTTAGAGAATGTTCAAACCGGGAATTCACCACTTTCTTCAAAGATGCCCCACGTAGACGGTGCGGTGAACGTCTGTAAAACGCTCATCAATAACCATATTCCTTTTGGCATCATAACCAAAAAACGGATTAACGAACTTTCCCGGTACAAGATGCTTGTTCTTCCTAACGTCCTGATGATGGATAAGGAGGAGGCCTCCGCCATCAGGGAATACGTCCGGTCCGGCGGAACCCTCTACGCCAGTAAATATACCTCTCTCCTTACCAAAGATGGAGTAAGGCAGAAGGATTTCCTCCTGGCTGACCTTTTTGGCGTCTCGTATGCAGGTGAAACAAAAGAGAGGTTTACCTATATCGCACCTGCAGAAGGGTCACAAGACCTTTTTGCTGATTTCTCGCAGAAGTTTGCAGACTTCTCGCAGAAGTATCCGGTGGGTTTAGATTCGTACCAGATGAAGGTAAAAGCCTTGCCCGGGGCAAAGGTTTTAGGTTATCTGGTCCTTCCCTACACGAACCCGGCTGATACCACCCGGTTCGCCTCCATCCACAGCAACCCGCCAGGTGTCCAGACAGACCAACCAGCGGTAGTATTCAACAAATTCGGGAAAGGAAAAGTGCTTTACGCTGCCGGCGAAATAGAAAGCAGTGAATTGGATATCCACCGGGATATCTTCAGCCGATTTCTGAAACTTCTGGTCAGTTCCTACAGCCTGGAAGCCGAGGCTCCAAAATCAGTCGAGGTTACCACCTTCCACCAGAGAAAAAAAAGACGTTACCTTATCAATCTTCTTAACTTCCAGAAGGAACTTCCCAATATTCCGGTAGCGGGAATAAAAATCAGTCTGAAATTGAAATCCCCCTCAATCCCCCTTTTGCAAAGGGGGAGAAGGGGGATTAGGTTGGTCGTCCTGCCTGATGAAAAAATTTTAAAGTATAAATTAACGGATGGATACGTTGAGTTTGGCGTACCTAAACTCAACACCTTTATGATGTTAGCACTTGACTACCGATGAAGGCGTTGGTTTTGCATGCTCCGGGAGACCTCAGGTTTGAGCCGGACCGGGCCCAGCCTGACCCGAAAGACGGATGGACGCTGGTTAAGGTGGCTGCCTCCGGTATCTGCGGTTCTGACCTGCCCAGGATTATGCAGACCGGCGCCTATTGCCACCCGCTTATCCCGGGCCACGAGTTTGCCGGCACAGTTGAAAATGTTGCGGAGAGGGGAAGAAAAGTGGCGGTGCTGCCTATTATTCCCTGCGGAAAATGTCCCGGCTGCCGGCTGGGTCCGTTCCATTGCGAGAAATACGATTTTCTGGGCTCCCGCCGGGACGGCGGCTTTGCGGAATACTGCCTTGTTCCCAACCAGAACCTCTTCCCGCTGCCGGAAAACTTTTCCCTGGAAGAAGGCGCGTTTTTAGAACCGTTGTTAGTGGCGCTCTATACGGCAAGGCGTGCCGGTCTGAAAGGGAAGGAGCGGGTACTGGTCTTTGGAGCCGGCACCATCGGACTCCTCATCAGCCAGTGGGCAAGGATTTTAGGTGCGGGTGAAATCTGGGTGGCAGATATCAGAGAGGAATCGCTCCGGATTGCCCAAAACTGTGGTTTTGAAAATGTAATCAATCCGGCCTCAGACCTTTTTCAAAGGTTGGATAATTTCGACCTGGTCTTTGAGGCGGCGGGCTCCGGAAAAGCCTTGATTTCTGCGGTGGGAAAATCTGCGCCAAAAGGGACGATTACGGTGGTCGGCCGGGACACCAAGGATACGGTCCTGCCCCTGACAATCTTTGAAAAGATTATGCGCAAAGAGGTTGACTTAAGAGGTTGCTGGGGTTATGATATCCGGGGAGAGGAAAAACTGATTTATAGCCATCTTCAGTCCGGTAGTTTTAATTTCCAGCCTATGATTACTCAGCGGATTCCCATAGAAGAAGGTCCGGAGATAATTGAAAAGATGTGGCGTAAGGAAATGTTTTATTGTAAGGTGTTAATCAAAATTACGTAATAGAGTTTGGATAATTGTAGGGGCTTGATTCATCAAGCCCGCGGGTCGGATAAATCCGACCCCTACGAGTGAAATGTTTAAGGATCTGGGAGGTACCAGTGTTGGTGGCACAGGTAGTAAGTTTGGGTAAGATGGAACTGGTGGAAAAACCAAAACCAGCGCCCGGCGGAAATTCCCTTCTGGTCAAGGTTGAATCCTGTGCCATCTGCGGTTCGGACGTGCGCATCTTCCGGAAAGGAGATACCCGGGCAAAGTACCCGATTGTCATTGGCCACGAGATTGCCGGCGTGGTGGAGGCGGTAGGCAAAAAACTGAAAGGCTTTAAGGAAGGGGATAGGGTCTGCGTGGCGCCCGGACACGGCTGCGGGAAATGCCGGCTTTGTCTTTCCGGCAACAGTAATGTTTGTATCAGACCCTGTCCTGCCATCGGCTACGCTTCTGACGGCGGTTTTGCGGAATACGTCGTTCCGCCGGAAAATGTGGTCCGGTTGGGTTTTGTCAATAAAATTCCTGATGGATTGTCCTTTGACGAAGCTTCCATTTCAGAGATTTTAGCCTGCAGTTTGAACGCCCGGGAGAACTGCCCGGTCAGGGAAGGCGACGTCGTCCTGATTATCGGCGCCGGACCGGCCGGCTGTATCCAGATACTCTTATCGCAATTGCACAAAGCCCGGAAAATCCTGATAACCCAGCGCAGTCAGGCAAGGCTGGAGTTAGCAAAAAAATTCAGTCCGGACCGAATCATCGCTTCTGAGGAGGAAGACCTTGCGGAGATAGTAATGAAAGAGACCAACGGCCTGGGTGCGGACGTCATCTTTGTCTGCGCGCCTTCCCGGCAGGCTCAGGAAGGGGCTTTTAAACTCCTGGCGCCCCGGGGCAGGATAAACCTCTTTGGCGGATTGCCCAAGGATGACTACCGGATAACGATTAACGCCAACGAAATCCATTACAAAGAGTTCTTCGTCAGCGGTGCCTCTTCCTCTCTGGCACGCCAGAATAAAGAAGCCTTAGAATTAATCGCTTCCGGAAAAGTGGATGCCGGCAAATTGATTACGCACCGGTTTCCCTTAATTGAAATCGTAAAGGCTTTTGAAACCGTGGAAAGCCACAGTGCCTTAAAAGTAGTGATAAACCCATGAATATCAAATTAGGATTTGACCTCAACTGTTTCGGCAACCGCTATATGGAGCCGGAAGCCTGGACCGATGTTGTTGCCTCCTGCGGCATCCACATAATCCAGTTCAATTTCGACGTCATTGATTTCCTGCTGCCGGCAAAGATTCAAAAGAAATTAGTCGAAAAAACGCTGGCGTCCTGCCGGAAGAATAATATTCGGATTAAGTGCGCCTTCGGCGGTCACAACCATCACCAGAACTATTTGGGTCATCCGGACGACGAGGCAGCAAAGGCTTACGAAACCTTCTACCGGCAGATGGCGGACCTCACCGCAGGGTTGGGTGCGGAAGGGTTCGGCACCTGCTTTGCGATTCTCACCGTTAACGCCAACCGGGACCGGAAACGCCGGAAAGAAATACTTTTGCGGGCGATAGAATCTTACCACCGGCTGGCTGATTACGGTAAGAAACTGGGTCTTAAGTACCTCCTTTACGAAACGACCTCAACCCCCCGGGAGACCGGCGCGACCTTTGAGGAAAACGACTGGCTCCTTTCCCGGATGAAAGGTTCGGCCATACCGATGCTGCTCTGCCTTGACGTAGGCCACCGGAACCAGGAGAATCCCGGGGCGCCGGAGGCAGACCCCTATGCCTGGATTGAACGCTATGGCAAGGTCTCTCCGCTCATCCACATCCAGCAGAGCAACAACCAGGGTAGTTTCCACTGGCCATTTGTTCCGGAGTATAATAATAAGGGCGACGTTCAACCCGAAAAAGTCCTGGCGGCACTAAGACGTTCGGAAGCCAAACACGAAATCCTTTTGGCTCTGGAGATTCGTCACCGGGCTTATTATCCGGAAGAATGTCATTTAGAACACAACCTGCGGGAATCAGTAAAATATTGGCGCCACTGGGTAAAGGGAAGAGACGTGCCATGAAAAGAGAATATTCAGAATTAGCGCCGAAGGTGACCGCTGAAATCAGCGCGGTACTTCAAAAGGTTACTCCGGCAGAAGCGGAGAAATTGGTTGCGGAAATCCTGAAGGCAGAAAAGGTCTTCATCTTTGGCGTCGGCAGGGTCTTCCTTGCCTTACAGTGTTTGGGAAAGCGGTTAGGACACCTTCAGATTGACTGCCAGGCGGTCGGTTCGGTTACGGAAAAGCCCATCACGAAAAAGGACCTTCTTCTGGTTGCCAGCGGTTCCGGAGAGAGTAAACTTCCGGTTCAGATTGCCCGGATAGCCGGAGAGAAAGGCGCGACAATCGGTCTAATCACTTCTGCCCGGAAATCCACACTAAAAAGCATCGCGGACTTCTGCGTCCATCTGTCCGCACCCACCAAAACCGGTTCATCAGCCAGTGTCTCTTCAATCCAGCCGATGAGTAACCTTTTTGAACAGGCTCTGGTAGTTTTTGGAGATATCGTCACGATAATGATTCAGAAAAAGAAGGAACTGAAGAACGAAGACCTCTGGAAACGCCACGCCAACCTGGAGTAGGTACACAACCTAATCTAAATCAATCCCCGGTAAAATCAGGGTGGAGGTTAAATATTGCTTTCTTTCTCTTTTTTGGCGGGACTTTTATGCCCAGCATGGTCTCCCAGAAATTCAAGACATCAGGGAACCATACCCCCCGGTCAGGAACCCTGAGAATTTTTTTAATATCTTCTTCGTTATAGACAGAGTAAAGCCACTTTATATCTTTCCAAACCCCATAATTCAAAATCTGAGTAATAATCAATCTTTTATCTTCCTTCCGATTTAGCATATTCACATTATAGGAAGGGAAAGCATGCTTAAGGAACCCGGGAATCCTGGTAATCATTGCAGTTTTTCTTTATAATAGTTCTTTGTTTCCTTGATAAAAAACTCCTTAACTTCTTTCCAGGTGATTGGATTAAACAAGACAATTTTCCTTTCTTTTAAATCTTCTCTTTCCGCATCCTCAAAATAGGTTAATGCCCGCAGACCTAAATAAGGGTTGAACGGCGGATATTTTTGAGAGGTCAATTTAAAAACCTCCCCAAACCCAAAGGTCTTAACTAAAAAATAGAGGTCAAAGAAATCTCTTTTTTTACCTCTCTGAATGATGGCGACCAATTTCATGGCCGCGATATCCTGCAGTGAAGTCAAAACAATGCTTTCGGTCTCGACAAGAGGCGCTAAAAGTTTATAGGGATAATAAAAAAGGCTTATTTCTGTATTTCCTGCTTTGGTAATCAGAGTTCCTCTCCCGGTTTGAACGATAGTAGTATCTTTTATCTTTTTCTGAAATAGGGTTACGATATCCTCTGAAGAAAATTCTTTCTCGTTATAAAAGTCAAAGTCCACCGAGGTACGGTGGTTAATCTGGAGAGCAAGGCTGGTTCCTCCGGATAAGTAGAACCCTTCTTCTTTTAAAAACCGGAGGCGGGGTAAGAGTTTTATCTGCTCTTTGCCCAGGACTTCCCAGAACAGTTTCACTACTTAATTATACCGCAAAACCCGGTATTAATTCAACCTTTTTTATAGATGTGACTATAAAGTGCGGACGGGTACCCAGCGTCTTTTTTTTGCGCTTTCTAACACGGAAAAAACCATGGCTAAAGACTTAATGTTGTCATGGCATTCTGTCCGGGGTTTTTTGCCGGTACGAATAAAATCCAGCATTTCCCGAAGAGCACCGTGCATTCCTGTAAATTCTACTTTCGTAGCGTGAATCGGCAGGTCTTTTAAGGGCAGTGAGAAACCTTCGGAACCTGCCACTACCTGACCGTAAATCTGGCTGTCCTTTTCATAAATCAGGGTACCTTTATCCCCGATAAACCGCCAACATCCGTTCCATCCGGTAGCACATCCCTCGGAACACCAACTGCCCCGGTAGGTAAAGATAACCCTATCGGTCATCTCAAAGATACAGCTTGCCGAGACGTCTCCCGCATACCAGGAGCCTTTCGGGTTGAACTCTTTCGCCACCACCGTTATCGGGTCCAAACCGGAGAGGAAACGCACTAAGTCAAAGTGATGAATTGCCATATCAAGAATCAACGGGCTTGACATCCGGTCCCGAAACCCGCCAAAATGGGCGCCTAAGAAAAACCCACAATTAACGGTGGTCAAAACTCCGATTTCACCGGTTATGATTGTCTGCCTGACGGTCTCAAAGTTGGTATCCCACCGCCGGGACTGGCTGACCATGTAGAGCCTTCCGGTCTTTTCTGATGTATGCACCATCTTCCTTGCTTCACTCATACTTGAAGCCATCGGCTTTTCGCCAATCACGTGGCAGCCGGCTTTAAGTGCGGTACAGGTAACCTGACAGTGTCCCTCCGGCGGGGTTAAGTCAACCACAAAATCAGGCTTCTTCTTTTTAAGAACACCTTTAAGGTCATCGGATATCTCAGTCTCAAGACCAAATTCCTTAAGCCGGGTTTTCGCCTTTTCCGTATCTTTTTCCACCACCGCCATAATTTCCACCCCTTCGGCTTTAAGAGGCCCAAACCACGCACCGGAAATACCCCCCGCCCCAACCACTACCGCCTTGATATTATCCATATCGTCCCCTCGCGTCCAACGGTGCCTCCGCATCCGATCAATCAAGACAAATTTGCATTGGTAATGCAAAATATCCTTGGATATATTATCTTCTGTTTCTCCTGGTTAATTGCCGATACTTAATGATAACATGTAGCAGATAAGCAGTGCCGCCGGCCAAGCCGGTTGGGTGAGGCAAAAAACGGTCTTCAGTCAGACTCCAGCCCTCACAGATGGCGCCGTACATCGGTTGACCTGGAATGCTGTGCTGGTATTCGGCCAGGCAGGGCAGACCGAGTTCCGCCAGTTGAAGCCAGTGTTTCTTGCCGGTCAATTCATATAGAGTTAAAAAACCGTCGATTACGTTGGGCAGTTCGTTACCAAGAATCTGGTCTATGGTATAACTCATACCGTAACCGGCCTGGCAGGTACCCTTTACCCGCTTACCCAGAGAACCTTCCGGAAATTCCCACAGCCACTGCCAGAGGCTGTTGAGGTAACCGACCTCCTCAGCCTGGTTGAGATATTTCCGGTCATCGGTGACGCGGTAAAGGTTGGATAGGGCTTCAATCACAAACGAAGGTGCACTGACGCTGGGAACTTCCCAGTCGCTTAAACCGTTGGCTGGCCTTTCGTAACTGAAGTAGCCGCTGATTATCCGGCGGCATAGGAACCGGGATTCAACCCATTCGGCCAGTTTTCGGGAAGACTTCAGATAATGTTTCTTCCCGGTTATTTCGTAGGCCGCAAGCCAGGCGCTGGCCACCTGTAGAGCGGTTGCCGCATAAGCCTTAACTCCATCCGGTTCACCGGTTGAAGCAACTAACCGGTAAGGTAATGCTCCATCTTGTTCCTGGATTTTTAAAAGCCAGTCACAGGCATTGAGTGCGGAGTTCTTATACTCTTCCGCTCCGAAATGTTTATAGGCGGAAAAGATGTTTGCCGCAATGCGCCCGGTCGTATGTGGATTGATGTAGTCCTCTCCGGCCATTTCGAAGCCTTCCCGGAGTATCACGTCGTACATATTATGGTAACCGCCGTACGTTGCCTGGACACGACGGCAGACCCAGTTGGCGATGGAACGGGCCATCTCTTGCGCTCGTCTATCCTTTTTTGCCCGGTAATATTCAAGCAGAAAAGCGATGGAACCGCCGGCGTAACCACAACTGAAACCAACCCCGTAAGTACTGGGGCTGTACATATGAAACCAGTCATAACCGGTGGCCAAATCAGTAAAAGCGCCTTCTCCGGGAACGAAGTACCCGGTCCTGACTGCCTCCTGGAAACTACGGCACAAAAAGTCAAAAGCTAATTTTGATGTCTCGTTCAGGCTTCGGACTGCCTGGTTCGGAACCGGTTTCAGATAGTTCCACAATGTCTGGTGAAGCATCCGCGGATCAATCCGGTCCACCAGAAACCAACCGGCCAACCTCACCTTCTGCAAACCTTTGGAGTATTTCGAGGGCTTGTAGGAAGACGCGTAATGCTTGTACTTCATTATCTCCAGGGAATTTACGTTGTTGCGCACCCATTCCGGATCTTCCAACCGCATCCAAAAAGGGTCTTCCTTTTCAGGAAAGACGGCATAGCAGATGTCTCCTTCTTTATAACCGCAGCAGGAGGGAACGGTAAGGTTCCTCCAGACATTAGGCAGGACGTTAAAGTTGACGCTTAAAAGAAACTTTTGTTCCAGCGGACCGGAAGGCGTAAATTCAAGGTGCCAGGACGGGATGAATTCATAAGACCAGTGTACCCTATTTTCGCCTGATATGATACGCCATTCGCCCTCTATCCGCCAATCGGTAGTGCCGGTGTGAACCAGTGGAAATTCCAGGCGCATGACCGCTTCGCCTCCTTTTGCAATAACCCGGCCGGAGACCGGAAAGTTGGGGGATTTGTCGCCCGTTCCGCTACTGATTGTACAATCACCTTCGGCCAATTCGGCAACCTTCATCCATTCCCGGCCTTCCCGGTAAAAGACTCCTCCGCCGGTTCTGGCAATCAAGTTTCCCCGAAGTCTGGTCCAGGAAACCCTTATTTGCTCATTGCCAATTTCAACCCTTCTCGGTTCTTCCCGGACAAAACACCCCATTTCTAATCCCTCCTTTCCTTTTTTGCCGAATCCTGCCGGACTTTTTCAATTCGCCGTTGACCCTAACTATGGTTTCAGAAAATTTTATCTCGGGTAAAAGAACATCGGCCTGACAACCCTCCGGAGCGGTTATTTCTATTTCCAAGGAATTTTTTTTAAGGTCCCTTTTCCAATAGACCGTGATGATGCCTTTGGGTGTCGGGACTTTTCCCTCGGCCCACGTCAGACCGCCCAACATCGGCGCTACGCAGAAGCGGCTGAACCCCGGCTCCAGCGGTCTTACCCCCAAGATGCGCGAAGGAAAAATATAGGCCGGCGCCGAAGAATATGCGTGGCAAAGGCTGACGTCTTCCCTGGGAATGACCTTCGCTCCGGGTTCAAACCATTCCCACCAGGTGGTTGCACCGTGTTCCAGCATCCGTCCGTAGTAATCCCTTGTCCGCAAAACCGCTTCTTTATCTTTTTTAAAGTTGAAAAGAGTGTCCAGAAAATAGAAATAAAAATAGGGGGCGTTGAGCGGCTTCACCGCAGGATTGTTAAAGACGTTGGCGTGAATCTTCCTTGACTTACGGTCATCGGCAACCCCAAAGAGAATCGCCAGGCAATTGGCAGGATAACTGACCGAGGGACTCTGACGACCCCCGCTGCAGCAATCCACGTAGGCGCCTTTCTTATCCGACCAGAGGTATCGGTTGATGGAAGCCTTAATCCTGTCGGCAAGCCGGCGCTGCCTGTTTGCCTGCTTCCGGTCACCCAATGCGGAAGATAATTTCGCCGCAGTCAGAAGCGCCTGGTAATAGAACATCTGAAATCCGGTTACTTCACCTCTGTTGTCCATCTCCGCCCAATCAATGAAAACCCACCATTGTTCTTTCTTGGAAATCAGTTTCCGCTCGTTCAACTGGTCTTCAAGCCAGCCCAACACCGCAAGCAGATTCGGGTAGAGTTCCGAAACCAGGCGGATGTCTCCGGTGTAGAAATAGTAATCATACAGAGCAAGGACCCAAACGGCGCAGTAATCAACAATCTGGTGATAAGTGGCGCTGGGGTAATCGGCGCGGAACCAGCCGCTGGGCTCCTGCGACTGGATAAATTGTTTCAAACCTTTGCCGGAAAGTTTGTAGTCCCCGAAAGCGTAGTAGTTTTCCATGGCTTCCACGCGCATGTCTCCACAGTACTGGGCACGTTCACGCAGCGGACAGTCCTCATAGTGGTCCTGCATACACAATTGCAAGGTGTAACGGCTCACCTTCCAGATACTATTCAGGAGTTCATCCGAACAATGGAATAATCCCTTGTATTCCACCGGATAATTAACCGAAATAATTTCCACGTCCCTTATCTTTACCGAGCCGGGACAGGAACGGAAGGTGAGTTGAAGATAACGGAAAGCCCGCCGGGAAAATGTCTGGATGGTCTGCGGTCCTTCGGCGAGGATGAACCGGTCCGCTTGTTTGATGTTCTGTCTGGTGGGGTCAATATTCCCTTTTTCGTCCAGCCATTCACTGTAGCCCAAATCCAGGATGCCGCCCCGACATTCAGCAATTTCAACTTTCGGATAACCCGTCACTTCCCGGCCGAAATCGCAGAGGATGAATGTGGACTTTTGCCCCTCCGTTCTGACTTCGGCAAATTCTTCATTATCCGATAAGATTGCCGATGGATTGGCAAACAAGTTTTCCGGGGCGAGGCTCTTCTTTTCCTTTTTCATAAATCCCGCCACTTCTATAACCGTCCGTTCATCCCCAAACGGTTTCCACCTCGCCCTGCGGTCGTCAGACGGATAGGACTTGCTGAAGTCTATTTCTTTCTCGGGCGGATAAGTTGTCTCCAGGCCGATTTCTTTTCCCTCTTTCAGCGTTTCGGGGAAAGGACCGGCCAACATCCAGGACTCCGCGTCCTCATATTCTTTGCGGCTGGAATAGAACATATCCTTCCCGATAATTCCCGCCGACAGGGGAGATATGTAAAAAAGAAAACCCCAGCTCTTTACACCCTGGCTGACTTTTACCAGTATCTTATTCCAGCCGCGCCGCAGGGAAATTCCGGCTATCTCCTTCGGCCAACCGTACCCCTTGTGAAACTGGTGATAAGTTTCCTTTTCGTCCGGGATCCACTTGGTCCATCCCTCCCCGTTCTGGGTCAAAACAGACTTTTCGTTAATCCATGCTTTGAACGCATCGTCACACGCGAGTGTCAGTTGCGCTTTGCGGTTAACAGCGGAATACAGATAGGTCAGGGCGTAGACAATGCCGTTTTCGTCCGGAGCAAGAAAACGGTCAAAGTTGATGTTAAAGAGACCGTCCGGTCGTTCTCCCTGGCCGATTCTCAAGATGCTTTCCGGAAATGATGCGGTCTCCCGTAACGGCGGTATCTCCCGCGGGATTAACCGTAACCAGGGCGCCACGGGCGGACGACCGATTATCTCCGGTTCCTCCCAGGATGAATCGTCAAAGTCCGGGTCCAGCCACCGCGATTCTTTCCGTTTGTCGTAAATCTCCTGGAATCCAGCCGGGAAGAAGAGCCGGGGGCTGTCCTGCGCCCAGGGCGTCTCCGGCGATACCTTCCAGGAACTATCGGAAAAAACGGCAATCTTTTCTTTATCGGAAAAAATTTCGCCTTGAAAGAGAAAACCGCCGCGGCAATACGGTCGGTTGTGCGTTCCTATTCCATAGTTGTAGCAAATGACGGCAATTACATTCCTGCCCGGACGCAGATAGCCGGCCAACCCGTATTCATCATAATACTGCCAGGCCGGGTTGCAGTGACTGGGACCTCTCCCGACATACTTTCCGTTAACGTATAATTTATACCTTGAAAAACAGGCGCAATAAACTTGAGCGCTGTTAACTGCCCCGGGAATCTCCACGACTTTTCGCGCGTAGAGATATTGATTTACTGCCTTGCCTCTCCCGGCGGCCCAGAGCCAGTTCGCTTTCCACTCCATTCTTCTTATTCCTCCCCGACAATTATTTCCTTTTTTTCACCATAGAAGTCAATCCGTACCTTTCCCAGCAAACCGGAGGGATTCTTTTCTCCAGCCAAAAGATTATGAAGGGAATTGGTTATCTTCAGAACCAGTTCGTTCCCGCCTTGTTTCAGCAATCCGGTGATGTCTGCTTCGTACGGCGGCCAGGGTACAACCTTGACATCCCGGCCGTTAACGCACACTTCCGCCATATCAGCGATGCCCTCCATCCTGAGAACCACTCTCATTCCCGCAACGCTCCTGAATATCTTAAGTGATTTCCGGTAAGAGGCGGTCCCGGAATAGTAGGGATAACCCTGCTCAGCCCAGGAACCTGTTTTCACCGCACCTTTTTCCCTGACCAGAAAAGGTCTCCTGCCCTTAAAACGGAGGCTGAAATTTCCGACCAGGATAAAAGGGTCGGTCAGGTTAGGCGCTTCAAAAAGTTCGCTCAGGGTCTCCACCGCGATGACATTTCTTCCTTTTTTAACCAGCCGGCTGATATCCATCTCTTTGATATAGTGGTCAAGATAGGTTCCGTCCTGCCACCGCGGGATTTTTTTCCCATTGACAGAAACCCGGATGCCGTGTTCGGTGGTTTCCCGAAGCGCCGGACAGGCGTAATTTATCCGGTCAATGAGTAAACCGTCAAGTAAAACTCTCAAAGAATCAGGCACGTCCCGGACGTAGAAGACGGTCCGGTAACGGTGCACTCCCAGCGGAAAACCGCTGGTGGGCGTAATCTTAACCGCAGTCGCATACTGCCATTCTTTCAGCGGAAGCGCGTTCGGTTTCAGAGTGGAAAATCCCCATAGTCCTTTCAGGCCGATGGAAAAGGCGGGCCGGGGATTCCGGCCGGAAAACCCGGTACTGTCTGCCTCCGGGACCGGCGGCCCGTTGTCAACCGCCAGCAGGTAGGATTGAACCGGCTCAAACTTCAAGTCAAGATTAATCCGGCCGTCAACAACTTTACTGTGACAGACCGCGGTCTCTCCGTTCAGCGGGTCCCACACCTCCATTGTTCCCGCCCGGTCCAATACTATTTCTGCGGTCTTCTTTCCCGTCTCGGAAGTGTTGACCAAATAGTAGAAATCTTTTTCGTCTTTAAGATAATGGAGGTAGATAATCTCTTCCACCGGTTTATTGTTCTTCCTGATGACCACATCCGGCCTCAGATTTTTGGCAAGCAGCCTTCCCAGAATTTCTTCTTTCCTCTTTTTTGATGCGTCCTTGACAAGACTGCAGCGGTCATTCGCAAAGATACCGGCCATCCTTCTTTCCAACACTTCATCCCCACCCCGTTCTACGGAAGTATCCGGAAGGCGTGAAGTTGCGATTACCAGACCGCCTCTTTTTGCGAACTCTTCAATCTTTTCCGCCGTTGCCAGGGAAAGAGTGGTAATGCGGGGTAGAATCAACACTTCAAATTCTTCGCTCAACTCACCGTCTTCCTTAAAAAACTTCAGCCGGTTGTCCTGAACCTTTGCCTTCTGTAAAATCTCCTCATTCAGGTAGTCGAAGTCGTAATGGCGGCGGAGAAGGAATCCGCTGACCCAGTCGAATTCTTCGCAAATTTTGTTTATCAACGGACTATCATCCGGGTCCATCTGCGACCAAATGCTCTTGACCGGCGACAAAACCGCCACCTTCGCCACATGACGCCCGCCGGAAAAAACCGAACACAGCCGGGCCACATAATCGGCGTAAATGCGGTAATATTTCCAAAAGGTTGTCTGGTAATGGGAAGGCGGGCATTCCCACTTCCGGAAACCGAAGATTGAATGGTAAAAAGCGTGAGGCACAAAGAAATTTACGCCTAAAGCCACCTGCCAGTCGGTCAGTTTCTTCAGAGTCTTCAGGGTGAGACCCCAGCCGCCGGCCAGTCCGTATGCTTCGCTCATCACCCGCGGTTTATTGAGCAGATGGCCGGCAGAACTGGCGAACTTCGGCGCCGCCAGATTATTGGTGTGAAAGAGACCGGCCGGCCAGGTCTGGTCAGCCAGCTGGTCGCACCCGGCATAGTGCATATGTTCAGTAACCCGGAAGTAGTCTCCCTGGTTCCTGACCTGCATAAACAGTTCCCCTTCGGCAATGACGTGTCCGACGCTTAAAAGTTTGTGCGCCTGGCAATAATCGTGAATCTGTCTGAAAAAGTTTTCGCTATAAAGAGTGGTGATGGTTTCGTAGTAATCGCAACGGATTTTGGCCGTCTCTTTTCCGACATCATAAAAGAGTCCGGGCAGAACCGTCAGAAAATCATAACCGGCAACCCGTAAAAATTTTTCCGCCAGACCGGGAGTGAAAGGAACCGCTTTCAACCGGGCATGATTCCAGTTGTAATCGTTGGTATTGCTGTAGTTCATTGACGGTTCATCGACAAAGAATCCGGGGATGACCGCCGGGATGTACTTTTCAAACCTTTCCACGTACTTTTGGTGCGTCGTTTCGATAAAACACCGCACGGCTTTTTCATTCAGAACGTCAAGATAACCTCTCCGGACGTTCTTCTCCTCACCACCCCAGATCAGGTTGCGGTAAACCCTCCTTGTAATCGTTATTATCTTCCAGTTTCCGGCCGGCACCTGCCACTTCAGCCGTTTTCCAACCAGGTGCGGTTTCAAGTCAATCGCGTCCCCGGGAAAACCGGATAACTTGTCCTCTTCTGTTCTTTTTAGCGCCAACAGGAGGAACAGGCCGTCTTCGGGCTCTATCTCAAGAACCACTTTTTTAGGACCGGACAGGTTGACATCCTTTGCAGTTATGAACGAAGCCAGGTACTCCGGGTGCTCCCGGATTACGCGGCCGCTTGTTGTCCCGCTGGGCCAGTTATCCTCATCGTAAATCCAGGCCTGCATGCCCAATTTTTCCGCTTCGGTAATGGCAATCAGGCATTTCTGCATCCAGGATTCGCCCAGGTAAGGAATGTTTAAACCGTGGCGGGCATGAATAAAAAAACCAGTCAGCCCTGCCTCTTTCATCTGCTTGATCTGGAATTTAATAACCTCGTCGTCGAGGTAA
This sequence comes from Candidatus Omnitrophota bacterium, assembly GCA_043797665.1. Lineage (GTDB taxonomy): Bacteria > Ratteibacteria > UBA8468 > MWAK01 > MWAK01 > CAZVUE01. The sequence goes on along the minus strand of JAZDPL010000073.1, from coordinate 80,166 downwards.
AAATTCCAGAACCAGAAAGGCACCGGCCGATACCGGTCCCCCGGCTCTTTAAATTCTTGTTTTGTCATGACCGTAGTTTCAGAACCATTCCGGCCCGGGTGAACCGGTTATCTTCAAACAAAGTCCGCATCTTTATCATCGGCAAATTTCCTTTCAGACCTTGCCGTACTTTAACCCGCAATCTATGTAGTGGATGATATTTTCCTGGATTTTCCTGTCCAGGGGAGTGGCCAGGGGCATAGCGGTCGGACAGAGGACGAAAGGTCCGCCGGACGCACCTTCTTCAATCGCCTTCCGGACCGCCTCTTCCACGTCATTTTTGGTACCGATTTCAAATAGTCTTTCCTCAATGTTGCCGAATAAAGTTACTTTGCTGCCTAAAACTTTCCTTGCTTCGGCAAGCGTTACGTCGCCGTCCGGCGGCGGCTCAACCGGGTCGGTGGCATCTATGCCCATTTCCAGAAAAGAAGCGAGCACTTTTCTTATTTTTCCGTGCGCATGCAACCGCACTCTAGCGCCGTATTTATGAAAAAGTACTATCAATTCCCGGTCATATCCGGTAACCAGTTCATCAAATACCGTCGGAGACAGATAAGGCGGAGTCGCATACTCAGGTCCAACGATGCGGTAAAGCGTAACTGCCCCTTTTTCCAAAAGATGCCGGGCGTAATCCAAAATCCTTTCCTGAAAAAAATTAAGCAACCTGAAAATAAGCGACGGGTTGTCGGTGTAAATCATTAAAAACCGGCTGAACCCGAAGATGCCCACGGTTAAACAGAGGGCGTCCGGAAAATCTCCCAGGACGATACCCGACTCGCCCAGATTCTTGTCCAATTCAAAAAACGAACCCACCAGCGGCTTATAGGGAATATAAGGCAGGGAAATGACTTTTTCCGCGTCCTCTTCGGTCTTGCAAAATTCTTCCAGTTCCCAGCAGGTGTGTATGTTGTCGTCCTGCCGAACCAGGTTGGAGATTTCGCCCCTCGGCGTTTTGACCGTTGTTCTGGTGTAGGCTGAATCGCCTTTTTTCCAGGTATCCGCGCGGATAATCTCCGGGGTAACTTCTCCCAAAAATAAAACCGGCTTATCGCCGATTGGGTTCCAGAAATAGAGCCGGTCGGTTTTTCCCTCCGCATACTTTAGAATCGCTTCATATTCCGGATGGTTGTGAATCCAGGAATCGTAAATTCCGTCAAATTCATACAGAGAAATGGCAATCCTGTCCGTTGGTTCTCCCTTTAATGTTCTTAACAGTCTTTGCCGGGAAGTTATGATATCCATGCTGTAATTATAACATAAGGAAGTTGTATTGTACAAGTATTATTAAAGTATTATGAAGGTATTGACAAAGAAATCCCGGCTGGGGTATAATATGATTGTGAAGATAAAAAGCCGCCCGGCAAAATATTTATATCTCCAAATCTACCATTCTCTGAAACAGCAGATAGAAAAAGGTAAACTGGTCAAGGGTGAAATTATCCCTTCCGAATATGCGCTGGCTGATAAATTCAGGGTCAGCCGGGTGACAATCAGGCAGGCTTTACTGAAACTTCAGAGGGAAAAATACCTGGTCAGGAAAAGGGGATACGGCACGGAAATTTCATATTCTCCGGAAGTAAAAAGGGATGAAAAGGCAATCGCCGTCATGCTGGTGGATATAACCAGGCCGTTTTTTGCGGAAATCCTGAAAGGTATCCAGGGTAAACTTGACCAGGAAGGTTACAAATTGATTCTCTGCGATACCGAAAACTCGTCCGAAAAAGAGAGAGACTACTTCTCAAAATATACCGGTTCAGTGGCTGGTTTTATTGTCGCACCCGCTACCGGTAACCAGAATCATGCTTATTATGGAGGACTGTTGGCTGAGAAAATCCCGTTCGTCTTTGTCGACCGGCATCTACCGGAATTTAATGTTGATGCGGTACTTTCCGACAACGTACAGGGTGGTTACTTAGCCACCAAATACCTGCTGGACTTAGGTCACAAACAGATTGCCGTTTTGAGCGAACCGGAAGCCACCTCCCTGTCGGAAAGAATTGACGGTTACAAAAAAGCCCGGTTGGAATACGGTCTTCCTGAAAACGAAAACCTTATTTTCCGCGGGGAAAAAAGGGGGGGGCCGGCCGGTTATCATTTTATCCGAGAGGTTATTGAAAACCGGCCGGAAGTTACCGCGGCTTTCTGTCTTAACGACGACATCGCCTGGGGCGCTTTAAAACGACTTGCCGAAATGAAAATCAACATCCCGCAGGATTTTTCCGTACTGGGATTTGACAACCTGGATTTCACCTCTAACCTTTACCCGTCTTTGACAACGGTCAACCAACTAAAATACCAAATGGGTGAAAAGGCAGCCGACATTCTGCTGGGGCAAATAACGGGAAAATTGACAAATAAGAAAGTGGTGTTCTCCTTTCCGGTGGAATTGGTCGTCCGGGAATCAACCGGAAAGGCGAGAGTCAGAACTTTGGCGAAAACGCAAACGGTTTTAAGGGGGGAAATATGCGCAGGACCATAATGGTTTTGATGTTTATTGCGGGTTTCGGCGGTTACTTGTCCGGGGCGGATTATGCCTCAAGCCGCGGCGGTGATTGGAACGACCCGGCGACCTGGAACGACATCGGCGTCCCCCGGAGCGGAGATAATCTCGTTATTGAAGAAGGACATAAAATTACCGTTGCCAAAGGTGCGGCGCCCATCAACATCAGTTTTAAAGAAGGAACCATTAAAAAAGGCGGCATTCTGGAAATAGACTATTCTTCCAACGGTAACAAGCAGGTAAACATTGCGATTGACGCCGGCGGGGGCCTGTCTGTAGACGGGGGCGTTTTTGTCAACCGGGGAAATCCCGACGGGGAAAAAAATCCCGGAGCGTTGAACAGGATATATACTGATATGCCAAAACCCGGGAAGAACGCCTACATTCTTTTAAGTCAATCGGCGAAAGGGAAATTCTATTGCGTGTCTTTTGAATCACTCGGTAAAGATGCCCCTCAGAAATACGGCGTTTCCGCATATTACTGCGGTGAGTCGGTAAACGTGCCGGCGCTGGAAATGGACTATTGCACTATTTCAAAAGGTTATTATGGTTTGGGCCTATTTATGTCGAACGACATCCGGGTCCGGAATTGTCTCTTTCAAGACTGTACCTATAACATTTTTTTGCATGACGTCAGCCGTATGGAAATAAGTGATTGCACGTTGAAGAACGCCACCGCTCATATCTTTGCGAGCGGCTCCCAGTTGGGTCTGAGCGATTCTACAGTTAAGAACTGCGTTTTCGAAAAAGCGGCCGCTTACGCCATTTTTGTAGCCCACGATCTTTCTGATAGCGCGTTCTCAGATGCAAAATTTTTAAATAACGCCATCGATATTTACCTCGCAAGCAAATCCATAATGGAACTCCGGAACTCTGATTTTAAGAACTGCGTCGTAGATGACCCCGCAAACGGAGGTGTTATCAGCGAAAGTCACGGCGGCAAAGATAGCGATGTCATCTACATTATCGGAACCTATTATATTCCCAAAGGCGGACCGGTGGTCTGGGGAGGCGGTCAGCCGTTCTGGAAAGGCGGCAAACCGCATTCCAGCGTCAACGTGAAATTCAGTCCGATCGGTTCAAGCCTGGTGGTCCCGGACGGTGCTTCGTTGTCGGTAACCGGAACACCGGAAAAACGCTCCCGGATGGACATTGAAAAAGGGAATCGAACCTGGACATTCTCCAAAACAGGCTCCTTAAAACTGAATTATACCGACATAACAAACTTCATTTTGAACCCGGCAACCCGGATAGAAGCGGAAAATTCAACTATTGCTGAAAGTAAACCGGCCGACGACGAAGAGGAATGAATAAAAACAGATGCGGGAGGTTTTTTCATGTTATTAAAAGATAAGGTGACGATTATCACCGGCGCCAGTCGTGGTATTGGCGCAGCAACAGCCTTGCGTTTCGCCCGCGAGGGTGCGCGTGTTGTGGTAAACTTTGCTCATAATGCCGATGCCGCAATTGCAATTGTTGAGCAGATTAAATCTGACGGTGGTGCGGCGATTGCCATACAGACTGATGTCTCAGATGCCGACTCGGTAAGCACAATGGCGGAACAGACAAAAAATGAATTTGGCGGACGTATTGATGTATTGATTAACAATGCCTTTCCAGGCTTTCACGGCGGAACGGTCGGGGAGGGAAAATGGAAAGATTTCGTGTATTCCTGGGAGGTCATCGTACATGGCGCCTTCAACTGCTGCCAAGCAGTATTGCCAACGATGAGCCAGCAAAATTATGGTCGCATTATTAATATTGGCACTACCTGTATGTGGGAGCTAAATGAAGCAAGCGCTCCCTATATTACGGCGAAAGGCGGCCTTCTTACCATGACTCGAGCATTGGCACGTGACTACGGAAAATTCAATATCACGGCGAATATGGTTACACCTGGCCTGGTGTGGACTGATCTAACAAAATCTCCCAGTTCCATATTGCTCACCAGACATGTTGAACGTACGCCGCTTGGACGTATTGCAAATGCTGATGACATTGCGAAAGCCTGTGTCTTTTTTTCCAGTGAGCTTGCAGACTTTATTACTGGTGCAAATTTGCCGGTTTGTGGTGGTATGTTAATGCAATAATAAATGGACCAGGGTTTATTTTTCATGAAAAATAATTTCTTTAAAACATTATTCCTGGCAGCGGTCGTCCTCGTGCCGGGCGCAAGGGTGGAATCTGCAATCATTTCCATTGCCAGCACCAAAACCGGCAACATATTCAACTATGACGAGGAAGTAAGGTTAACGGTTACGGTTAAATCTTATCCCAGGGAAGTACCGGAGGCAATTTTAAGATGTTGCATTTTCGATTATTACGGCGAATCCATAAAAGATGAACGTATAGCCATAAAGTATACAAACAGCCAGGAAATCTCCCGGGAAATCAGCCTCCGGTTAAAAAAGAAAGGCATATTTTATGTATCCTGCGAATTGCTTTCCGGCAAAGACGTCCTGGCGGAGAAGAAATCCACCTTTGGAATTATCCCGCCGGCGCCTCCGCTGAAGTTTAACCCTGATTCCCCTTTCGGAATCTGTTCCTGGTTTGATTGGGATGACCCGCTCCTGGAACTTTACGAAAAGATAGGCATCCGGTGGATAAGGATGGACTGGCCCTGGAATTTTGCCGAGAATGAAGGAAAGGACAAATATGTCTGGGCGCATTTTGACGACTTTATTCCCAGGGCGGAAAGACACCATTTGAATATCCTGGCTTGCGTGGTGAGTTATCCGAAATGGGCAAACGGTACCGGTTATCTGAACACCCCGCCCAAGAATGTACAGGATTTTGCTGATTTCCTTGCTACGTCGGTTAAGCGTTACAAAGACAGGGTCAAAAATTGGGAACTGCTGAACGAAGCAAACCTGATTGATTTCTGGAACGGACCTGTAGAATCTTACACGGAAATGCTTAAACTGTCCTATCAGGCAGCCAAAAAGGAAGACCCCGACTGCGTAATACACCTGGGCAGTTTAAGTATGCCGATCGGGAAGTCGATTCTGGATACTCAGCGAGACGAGAATTATGACGTCTGGAATCCCTTCCTGGAAGCAGTGCTGAAAAACGGAGGCGGTGATTATTTTGATATTTTCGGCATCCATACCGGCAATTACTTAGAGGGGGCGCGGGAAGGCGCGAAAATCGGCCAGACGTTGAAGAAACGCGGGTACGACAAACCTTTGTGGATGACCGAAATGGCGAACTATCCCTCCGGACCCGACACCAAAGCGGATACCGAGTTGAGGACCAAATTGACCATTGTTTTTCTGGGCGAGGGAATAAGCAAGGTCTTCTGGTTTCTCGGGACGGATATCCTTACGGACGAGTCCTCCGCCAATTTAAATAATATCGGCATGCTCTACCGGGACCTTACGCCGAAATCGGCTTATCTAAGTTATGCGGCTTTGATTTCCGAGCTTGACGGCGCCCGGCCGGTGTCCCGCCTGAAAATGGGAGCGGGCTTCACCGGTTATTATTTCGAGAAAAAAGGTGAGCCGATTTCCGTGCTCTGGTCCAACAAGGGCAACCAGAAATTGAACCTGAACGTTATCAATGATAAAATTGAGGTCGTAGACATTATGGGTAACCCGACCACCCTGCAGCCGAAAAACGGAGTTTTGAGTCTGGACCTGGATGAGAGCCCTGTCTATATGCACGTCAAGCCGGAGGGAATTCTTGCGCAGCCAACCATTAAGTTAAGACCGTATCTGGTTAAATCCTCGGAAAAACCGGTAATTTCGGTAAGCGTTGACAATTGTACGAAAAAGGCGTTGAGCGGCGATGTCAGCCTTGCGGTCCCCGGAGGCTGGGTTATGGAACCCGTTCACGCCACGCTGGAGCAGTTGAATCCATCTGAAGAAACCTCGCTGAAGTTTACGGTTGAAAGCGGCGGGGTTATTCCTGATGCCTGGTACGGGATAGCGGCGACGCTGAAAACAGCCAGGGGTCTTGTGTATCACAGCGAAGAAACAATGGACTTTTTGACCTGCGTGAAAACCCTCTCTGCACCGGAAATAGACGGACTTCTTAAGACAGAATGGGACAGGGCTACTCCGGTCCGGCTGGAACAGGCAAGCCAGGTTAGAGAAATTCAGGAGTGGCATGGCCGAAATGATTTAAGCGCCGTTCTCTACACCCTCTGGGACGAAAGGAACCTCTACCTGGCCGGAAGGGTTTACGATGATAAATTTGTCCAGGATGAAAAAGGTGACCGGACCTGGGCGGGAGACAGTATCCAGTTTGCCGTTGACCCCGAGCCGGAGTCGCCGGTCAGTCACGGCCGGGTTTTTACCATTGCCCTGACACCGGAAGGTCCACAGGTGTGGGAAAATTTTGCCGACCAGGCATTTGGTGCCGCTCAAGGAAAACTGGTTGATAAAGCCATAGTGAGCATAAAGAACGACCCGGACGGATGGACCTGTGAAGCCGCTATTCCGCTAAATGAACTTCTGTTGGCACCGGTTCCGGGAAAAATAATCGGGTTTTCCGCTCTGGTGAACGACAACGATGGGCAGGGCCGACGGGGTTGGCTGGAATGGGCCGGCGGAATCGGATACTGTGAAGGTTCACGTTTGTACGGAGATTTGATATTTGTCGAGCCTTAAAAAATGAGGGTAAAATGAAGAAAAGAGGATTCACTTTAATTGAGTTGCTGGTGGTCATCGCGATTATTGCCATTCTGGCGGCGATGCTGCTGCCGGCGCTCAGTCAGGCGAGGGACAAAGCCAGGCAGGCGGCGTGTCTGAACAATCTGAAACAACTGGGGTTATGTATTTTGATGTATGAGCAGGACTATGATGATTGGCTTCCGCTGGCAAGAAGCCCGGCTAATGTCTGGTGGTGCTCCGACGTCGGCTACTATGCTCCCGACGGAGGAGAAATGATGAATTACATAACAAACAGCAGGATACTTAAGTGTCCTTCCAACAGCACGAATACCGCTAATATATACGGCAACGGGGTTGCGAATTTCAGTGATATATCCTGGTCACCAAACTGGCATTATGGTTTGAGCCTTTATATCTGCGGAGACGCGGTCGGACACCCTGCTGATTATATGGGAGACCGCCACCGAATAACCGGTATCCCAAATCCCTCGGACTGTGCCATGATGGGTGACCGGGGAGCAGTAGATGTTATGTTTATCGATACTTCCCTGCCGACACTTCACAAGGTCGGTTTAAACGTCCTCTACGTAGATGGCCATGCCGGTTGGGTGTCCTGTGAGGCAGCCAGTATCCCTCCCAATCAAGGGAATAATATGTGGTATACGGGAAATTGAAAGCAGAAGTTAAAAACTGCAAAGGCACACCGGCCTTGCATCTTAATAACAAACCCGTTTTTACCATGCAGTTTGCCATTCCCTCCCCGAATGGAATTTATAACGCCCAGTTTGCAGATTGCGGGGTTCATGTCTTTCAGCACATAATCCGGAAAGATTACGATTACAAAAAGATAAAGAAAGACATTGACGCAGTTATCCGGGCGGATAAGGACGCAAAATTCCTTCTCAGGGTTGAAGTGGACGCACCCGCCTGGTGGGAAAAAAGCCATCCCGATGAGATGCAGCGGGACGACCAGGGGGGGCGCCACGGTCAGTCCCTGGCCTCAGAACTCTGGAGAAAAGAACGGAAGGAAAAATTGACCCTCCTGGTAAAGTATCTGGAAAAGATTTACCGGGAGAGGATTATCGGCTATATGTTATGCGCCGGAGAGACCGGCGAATGGTTTTACCGGGGATACGTCGATTTCCGCATCAGCGATTTTTCCCGGCCGATGGAACGGACATTCCGGAATTGGCTCCGGAGGAAATACAAAAACCTATCCGAGTTGCAAAGAGAGTGGAACAATAACCGGGTGGATTTTGGCAATGTCGGCATTCCTTCGCGGGACGAGAGGTTGCGATGCAACCGGACCGGATTCCGCGACGTATCCACCGAGAGAAACGTCATCGACTATTTCGAATTCCTTTCGGAACTCATTGTTCAGGATATCACATATTTCGGGAAGGCGGTCAAAAGCGCTTCATCCAGAGATGTTTTATGCGGCGCATTTTACGGATATAATTTAGTCTTTGCCTGGCACCCGTATCTCTATCAGCATTCCGGACACCTTGCCCTCAAAAAAATGCTGGAATCAAGGCACATAGATTTTCTTTCGTCCCCTAACAATTACATCAACCGCGGGATGGGCGGGACAGCCGCCAGTATGACTACCCTTGATTCCGTGAAGATGCACAAAAAACTGTGGTTTGCGGAGACCGATACCAGAACCTTCCTTGCCTCCCCGGAACAGGATGCGTTCGGGCGTCCGGAAAACCTGGAAGACTCCCTGGCGATAATTAAGAGGGACTTCGCAAGAACCCTGACATCCGGCGTTGATATGTGGTGGTTCGACCTGGAGAACTCAGGGTGGTTCGCTGACCGCAAAATTCTGGCATTGATGCGGAATCTTAAGAAAATAGGGGACGGAAGCCTTGGATTAGACCGTTCTTCCGTTTCGGAAATCGCGGTGTTCATCGACGAAGAAAGTTTCGCTTACCAGGACATTAACAACAACGTAACCTATCCGCTTATTATCCGGAACCTGCAGTACCAATTAAGCCGTATCGGGAGTCCTTACGACACGTATCTCCTGAGCGACATCGGGAACCTGAATCACAAGCAGTATAAGATGTACATCTTCCTGAACGCTTTTTACGTAAGCGACGCTTGCCGGACAATAATGAATCTAAAGGTTAAGGCCGAAGACAAGCTGTGCGTGTGGTTTTACGCTCCGGGAATAATAAACAATAAAGGGTTTTCGCTGGATAACGTGAGGGCTCTTACCGGAATAAAGGCGTCGGTGAAATATCAGGCCGCTCTGCCTTATTTGAGGCTCACCGACAATATGCCCGAAATTACAGAAGGTATCAACCCCCGCTGTTTCTACGACATCCCGGGCCAGGTGCTGGACGGCTGGTTGAATCCGGTATATTATGCCGAAGACAGGGACGCGGAGGTGCTGGGAGAGTTTTTAGACAACCAAAAGCCGGGTTTGGTCCTGCGGAAATTCCGGGACTGGACATCTATTTACTGTGCGGTACCGGAGATGCCATTCCCCCTTTTCCGCAGCATCGCCAGATATTGCGGGGTGCACATCTACGGAGACGCGGGCGACGTTATTTATGTCAACAAAAGTTTTTTGGCGATACACACAAAGTACGGCGGCGTAAAGAAAATCAGACTCAAGAAAAGAACTTCCGTTTACGACCTCTTTGCCAGAAAACGGATTGTCAAAGATAAAGACTTTTTTGTCCGGAATTTTCCGCCGCGGAGCACCAGCCTTTTCCGGATTTTCTGAGGAAATCAGGCATTTAAAAATTTGACGCCGATGAAAAGAACGTATGACCTGTCACAACTGAAGTGGCGTTTATCAGGGTGGACGCCCTATCAGTGGCTCCCTGAAGGAACCAAGGATTCCTTCCATCCTCACGCCGAAGTGCCGGGCATAAGCGTCAGGGTACCCGGTTCGGTTCAGGGCGCACTGCGTAAGGCCGGAATTCTGCCGGATTGGAACAAGGGGTTGAACGGACGGGACTGTGAGTGGGTGGAAAACCGCCACTGGATTTACGGGGTGCGGATTCCAGACCATTGGCTGCGGACCGGAAGTTCCTGGCGCCTGAATTGCCTGGGGCTTGACTACAGCGGCTGGATATTTGTCAATGGCCGGAAAGTTGCACAATTTAAAGGTTCTTTTATCCCGCACATATTCAACCTCACTCCTTATTTGCGAAAGAAGAATAATTTCTTAACCATAATCTTCGACTATCCTCCCCGGTGGCTGGGACAATTCGGGTTTACCAGCCGGATTAAAGACTGGAAGCCCCGCTTCAATTACACCTGGGACTGGACCGCGAGACTGGTTCAGACGGGCATCTGGGATTCGGTTCTTTTGGAATCGTTTGACAGGAAGGAAATTAATGATTTTCGCTGCATCACCGATGTTAACCTCTCCGACAAGACCGGCTCCCTGCGGGTTTCGGGTTCGGTTCCGGCGGGTCCGGGGCGTTATCTGGTCAGACTTTCTTTGAAGAAGGACGGCCTTGCGTTGCGCACGGAAGAACTGGAAGCATCAAAATTTAATAGAGATGGTTTTTCCTGGAGCGGTCTACCGGTGGATTTGTGGTGGCCGAACTTACAGGGAAAACAACCTCTTTACCTTTTGTCCTGCCGGTTGCTTGACGAAAAAGGAAAGGAAAATGACCGGGTTACGCGACGGGTCGGTTTCAAATCTCTGGCCTGGTCGCAGTGCCGGGAAGCGCCCGAAAAAGCTGACCCCTGGTTATGCGTGGTGAACGGCCGGACGGTCTTCCTGCAGGGAGTAAACTGGACTCCGCTCCGGCCGAATTTCGCCGACGTAACTCCCGGCGATTATCGCCGAAGACTGAAACTTTATCAAGACCTGGGGTGCAATATTTTACGCGTCTGGGGCGGAGGTTATCTGGAGAAGGGGGCTTTCTATGACCTCTGTGATGAACTGGGGTTTTTGGTCTGGCAAGAATTCCCCTTGTCCTCGTCGGGTATAGATAACTGGCCGCCGGAAGATAAAGCAATCATTGTTGAAATGGCTCAGATTGCCGAATCCTATATCAGCCGGCGACAGCACCACGTCTCTCTATCTCTCTGGTGCGGAGGTAACGAATTGCAGGGAGATTTGAAGGGCGGCAAGGTTGGTATCGGAAAACCGGTTGAGTGCAGCCACCCTCTTATCAGGCGGCTGAAAAGTATTGTTGCCAAAAGAGACCCGACGCGGCGCTTTCTGCCGACATCAGCCGGGGGACCCCGCTTCACCGCTGATAAAAAAGATTTCGGCAAAGGTTTGCACTGGGATGTGCACGGTCCCTGGAAGGCAATCGGAAATCTGGAGAAGGGGTGGAGAAGTTACTGGCAGAAGGACGACGCACTCTTTCGGTCAGAGGTTGGTGCGCCCGGAGCAAGTTCTGTCAAGGTCATCCGTGCGTTTCGGGGCAATTGTCCGGAGGTGCCCGGCAAAGCAGAAAATCCTCTTTGGCGTCGGACTTCCACTTGGTGGATAGAATGGCCGCAGTTTATCCGGGAAAAAGGCCGGGGGCCAAAAAACCTGGGTGAGTATGTCCGGTGGAGCCAGAAACGCCAGGCACAGGCTCTGTCAATCGCGGTGGAAGCATGCCAGGCACGTTTTCCGGCCTGCGGCGGCATTATTATCTGGATGGGACACGACAGTTTTCCCTGTACCGCAAATACATCCATTATAGATTTTTACGGCCATCCCAAGCCGGCCGCAAAGAAAATCCGCAAACTTTTTCAAAGAGGCCAATCCGCTTTAAGGCGGTGACTTATATTCTTCCCGCCCGTTTGAAAATTTTGATGGAAAAAGGGTATACTGTATGGCGATGAAACGGGCGTTCCTGACCGGTCTGGTCCTGTCTGCCGGAATTGCGGCGCTGGAACCTTTACTCCTGCTGAAAATTCAGGGGAACGGACTCTGTTCTGATTTTATGACCGCCGGAGCCCTCCTGGCGCTTCTGGTGGTCATTCTGCTAAGCGGCGCATTATCCTTCGTCCACCGCAAACTCATCTTTAGCCCTCCGGAGTTGCTGCTTATCTTTATTATGGTCTCGGAAGCCTGCGTGGTACCCAGTTGGGGCGTGATGGGAAACCTCTTTCCGGTCATCGCGGGCATCCCCTACTTTGCCAGCCCGGCCAACGAGTGGGTAGCCACCTTTGGAGACAAGATTAAGACCTGCCTGGTGAACCAGGACTTCCAGAGTATCCTCTACTTCTATGAAGGTCTACCCCCTAACGTTCCGGTCTCCTTCCTCCCCTGGCTGAAACCTCTTGTGGTCTGGTTCCTGCCCTTCCTTTTCTTCTCTTTCCTTTCCATTTCTTTAGCGGTCATCTTCCGCAAGCAATGGATGGAGAACGAACGGCTCATCTTCCCCTTAGCCCTTGTCCCTCTGGAGATGTGCCGGAAGGAGACAGCATCTCAGAGACTGCCTTCCCTGTTTTACGACAAGGTTATGTGGATGGGCTTTGCGATTCCCTTCATCTTGATTTCTATCAACGGGTTAAATTACTTCTTCCCGGCTTTTAAGCGAATTTCATTTGAATACGCCATAAATATATTCAGGAATACCGATTCGCTCTCCTTCCTCCTCAGTTTCCCCATTATGGGGTTTGCCTATCTCTTAAGTTTAGATATCGCTTTCTCCCTGTGGTTCTTCCACCTGGTCTCTAAACTGCAGACCGGCTGGTTCAATGTCACCGGTTATTCCCTGCCGGGGCATAACGAAGTCTTTGCGGGAGGTTCTGCCGCCACCTCCTTTCAGGGCGGCGGGGCGATGGTTGTCCTTTTCTTCTTCCTCATCTGGACCGGCCGGAAACACCTATCTGCGGTCTTCCGAAAGGCCTTCGGGAAAGGAGAGGCGGATGATTCCCCGGAAATTATCTCCTACCGCACCGCGGTCTTCGGCGGGTTAATCTCCATCATTCTTTTGGCCGGGTTCCTGTCTTATGCCGGGATGTCCTTTCTGGCGCTCCTTCTCTTTCTCTTCTTCGTACTGGTGGTCTTCTTAGGTTTAACCCGCATCATCAGCCAGGCAGGAATCGGCTTTGCCCGGAGCCAATGCGTCCCCCCGGACTTTACCGCTTATACCTTGCCGCCATCAATGGTGAAACCGTCCGGATACACCGCCTTGGGTCTGCAATACGTCTGGTCTTCAGATATCAGGACCACAGTGATGGCTTCTACCGCCAACGGACTGAAAATCCAGGAAGAGGCAAAGATAAAACCCAGACTTCTCTTCTGGGGAATCATCGCTTCTTTGGTGGTCTCTTACTTTATCTCTGCCTGGATGATTGTGAAAATAGGTTACCGGTACGGAGCGCTTAACGCGCCCAACGGGTGGTTCTACGGCGTTGGTATGCCTTCTGCAATCGCCAACTTTATCAAGGATAAGATAACAAACCCGCCAACTGTCCAGGTCATCCTGCCCCGTCTGGGCTTCGCCGGACTGGGCGCTGCGGTTATGCTCTTTCTGGCGGTGATGCGCCAGAAATTTCTGTGGTGGCCCCTGCACTACATCGGTTTCCCCATCGCGGATACCTACGTGATGCGTTACGCGTGGTTCTCGATCTTTTTAGCCTGGTTAATCAAATCTCTCATCCTGCGTTACGGCGGGCCAATCGTTTACCGCCGGACGGTGCCGTTCTTCCTGGGTTTAATCCTGGGGCTGATTGGTGCGGTTGGCGTCTGGACCGCGATCAATGCCCTTTCCGGTCAACAAATCAATCCGATTCTCATCGGCGTTGGCTAATCACCCCCCATTTGTCAATCTATTGTCAACCTTGGCTAAATTATATTGTCAACCGCATGTTTAATGACCGGGGAAATAAGGGGGCTAAGATTTTCGGTCTTTATCACGATATCCGGATGTTGTCTCCGGAATACCCGGAATGTTTCGTCGGCAAAACCCTGACCAATGGATTTGACATCCTTAAAATCCAATACGATTTCTTTAAACCTATCCAGCCCGGCAAGTAATCTTTTCGCCTCTGACCTGGAGACGTAATCTTTTTGAAATAGTTTTACAAATACCCTGGTTTTTTCAAATCCGTAATCAAACTCCTCCGGAGCATACTGTTTAAAAATTTCCGCAAGTCTTCTCCGCGAAGAACGGCTGATATTAAAGGTGACCTCGGTACCGTTTATGAATTTCTTTTCTTCCACAAAAACATCCTGTTTCATATTATCAAAACCAAGATTTATTTTGTGAGACCTGAAAAGAACACTATCCCCTGATTTTGAGGAAAAAAAGACGCCTTCGCCGGTGTGTTTTTCCCGCATCGTGGTTATTTTCCCTTTGATAAGTTCTCCCATGGCAGAATTTTCATCCGGGAGGTTAAACTTGGTATAAATAGAATGAAAAATACCGATGCCGTAGTCTCTTATGGTAAACCTGCACTGGTACTCACTGAGACAGACTTCCACGCCGCATTTTTCCGACTTAGAGTGTTCTATGGCATTATTCAGAATTTCCGTGAATACATAGTTGACGATATCAAGAACATTTTCCCTGAGATTGCCCCCTAAATTTAGAAATAATTCCACTTCCTTAAATACCCTGTCTTCTTCTAAGTCCTTAAGGACACAGATTTTTCTGAATTTCCGTTGCGGTTTAATCTTCCCGGCAATCCGATATATTGTCCCCTTTGTATTACCCTCTTTGGCAACAACGCCTCTTTGAATCAAGGACTTAAGATGCTTATTTATTGCCTGTCTTGATATCCCGAGGAGTTCGGACAATTCTCCTCCGGAAACGGTATTTCTTACCTTGAGATACCTCAGTATTTTATCAATCGTTTCCATGGAATAACATTATACGCTATTGTCAACTAAATGTCAACCTTCCTTATTTTTTATTGTCAACCGGCCGGGAATAATATTGCAGGGTCACTCGTAATCGCATTCTGCAGAATTCTTGACAGATGTACCCAAATAAGGGTTTAATAATAGGGGTTTGATTCATCAAGCCCTCCCCGTAAAAGGCGATAGCCGCCTATACGGGGCCCGCGGGTTCGATAAATCGAACCCCTACCATTATGGATAAGCAGTATAATGCGAAAGAGGTGGAAACAAAGTGGCTGAAGGTCTATCAGGAGAACGGGTTTTTCCGCGCCGATAACCTTTCCGACAAGAAACCCTTTGTCGTCGTCATTCCGCCGCCCAACGTGACCGGCGTCCTCCACATCGGCCATGCCCTGAATAATACTATCCAGGACGTGCTCATCCGCTGGAAACGGATGGCTGGCTTTAATGCCTTATGGGTTCCCGGGACCGACCACGCGGGTATCGCCACCCAGAACGTGGTGGAACGCTACCTTCTGGAAAAGGGTCTGAAACGGAACGACCTGGGCCGGGAGAAGTTTCTGGAAGAGGTCTGGCAGTGGAAAGAAAAACGCGGTTCCACTATTATTGAACAGTTAAAAAAATTGGGAGCGTCCTGCGACTGGGAAAGGGAGCGGTTCACGATGGACGAAGGCTTGAGCCAGGCGGTACGTATTGCCTTTGTCCGTCTCTACCGGAAAGGTCTGGTCTACCGGGGGAACTACATCGTTAACTGGTGCCCGCGCTGCGGAACCGCGCTGGCTAACGAAGAGGTGGAGCACGAACCGGAGGACAGCCACCTTTACTATATCCGTTACCCCGGCGCGGACGGGACCAAAGGTGTGGTGGTTGCCACCACCCGGCCGGAGACGCTCTTCGGCGATACCGCAGTTGCGGTCAACCCAAAAGATATCCGGTACAAAAAACTGGTCGGGACAAAAGTGCTCCTTCCGATTTTAAACCGTCCGATACCCATTGTGGCACATCCTTTAGTGGACAAAGGGTTCGGGACCGGTGCGGTCAAGATAACACCTCACCACGACGCCAACGACTTCCGAATCGCTAAAGACCTGGGTCTGCCCGGCATCACCGCGATAGATGAAAAGGGTTTTTTGACCAAAGAAGCCGGGGCTTTTGCCGGCAAGGAAAGGTTTTCCTGCCGGGAGGAAGTGGTGGCGCTTCTGAAAGAGGATGGTCTGTTAGAAAAGACCTCTGACTACCAGCACAGTATCGGTCGTTGTTACCGGTGCGAAACTGTGGTGGAGCCATACCTTTCCCAACAGTGGTTTGTCCGGATGAAACCGCTGGCAGAATCCGCTCTGGAATGGGCAAAAAAAGGGAAGCCCCGTTTCTACCCGAAGCGCTGGCAGAAGGTATACCGGCAGTGGCTGGAGAATATTGAAGACTGGTGCATCAGCCGGCAAATCTGGTGGGGACACCGGATACCGGTCTACTATTGTCAAGAATGTATCAACCGCAATTCTGCTAAAGGTATCATCGTTTCGGAAACACCTCCGGATAGGTGTCCGGACTGCGGCGCTACCAACATCAGCCAGGATTCGGACGTTCTGGACACCTGGTTCTCCTCCTGGCTCTGGCCCTTCTCGGTCTTTGGCTGGCCGGAAGAAACCACCGACCTCCGGTCCTTTTATCCCACCCATATTCTGGTTACCGCACCGGAAATCATCTTCTTCTGGGTCGCCCGGATGGTAATGGCTGGCCTGGAGTTTACCGGAAAATTACCCTTCGCTGAAGTCTATATCCACGGAACCGTAAGGGATGAGACCGGCAGAAAGATGAGCAAATCATACGGCAACGTCATTGACCCTTTGGAGGTGATTGAAGAGGTGGGTGCGGATTCTCTGCGGTTCAGCCTCATTTCTTTTGCCGGCCAGGGCCAGGACCTCTTCATCGGGAGAAAGAGTTTCACCCTGGGCCGGAACTTTGCCAACAAAATCTGGAACGCCAGCCGTCTGCTCATAACCCGCGCCGAGGAAATTGGATTGGCTGATTCCCCTCATCTCACTCTGTGTAGGGGTCGGATTTATCCGACCCTTACCAGCAGCCAGCGCTGGATTCTTTCCGAATTGGAAGAGACCCGCCGGAATGTTGAGAAGGGGTTCAAAACGCTGCGGCTCAACGAAAATGCCCTCGCTCTCTACCAGTTCTTCTGGCACCGGTACTGCGACTGGTATTTGGAGATGATGAAGGTGGACCTGGAAGAAAAAGGTGATAAAACCAGCCTTGCGGTGGCAATCTTTGTTCTGGACCGGTTCTTGCACCTTCTCCATCCTCTAATGCCTTTTCTTACCGAAGAGATCTGGAGCCGTCTGAAAGCAGACAAACCTCTGGCGCTGTCTGCCTGGCCTACAACCGGCCGGGGCCATTACCAGCCTGGCTTAAATAAGCGGATGAATTTGGTCCTGGAAACTATCACCGCAACCCGTGATTTAAAGCGGGAATTTAATATTGCGCCGGGTCAGAAAGTAACGGCGATTCTGCGGATTACGCAGGAGGAAAAGGGGCTGCTTTCCGAAACCAAACACTATTTCTTGAAATTGGCCGGTCTCTCGGAGATTGAAGTTACCTCTAACCACCAGCGCCAGAAGATGGAAGCCTGCCGGCTCCTCTCAGGCAAGGCTGAGGTCTTCCTGCCTCTGACCGGTCTCTTTGACCCGGATAAGGAAAAATTTCGGTTCCGGAAGGAATTGGAAGAGATGGAAGCAGAACTGGCTAAGATTGAAAACCGGCTAAAGAACCCGGAGTTCTTGAGTAAGGCGCCGGCCGAGGTTATCGGTAGAGAAGAAGTTAGACAAAAAGAGTTTCGGGAAAAGAAGCAGAGTCTGGAAGACCACCTATTATTTTTAGAATAAGTAGGGGCGCCATTCATGGCGCCCGCGGGCTTGATAAATCAAGCCCCTACTCATAAGGAAAACGATGTCGGTACTGAAACTGATCGACCAGGGTATCACCGCCTATCAACAGGGTAAATACGAAGAGGCGTTCGACTGTTTCAATCAGGCGATAGAACTCAATCCGGAAAGTACGGAAGCCTATTACAACCGGGGTATCGTCTACTGGGCTCAAAAAAATTATACCGGGGCAATTGCCGACTACACCAGGACCTTAAAGATAAATCCGGACCACGAAAAAGCCTACCACCGCCGGGGTAATGCCTACGCCACAATCGGTGACTACCGCCTGGCGATCGCTGATTATACCCACGCCCTCCGGATTAATCCGGAACGGGCAACCTACTATTATAACCGCGGCAATGCTTACAGCATGACCGAAGATTATGAACAGGCGATTGCGGACTATACCCGGGCGTTGAGCATCAACCCCTCCTATGCCAAGGCTTACGGCAACCGGGGAAAAGCGTACTGCCGAAAGGGTGATTATGACAAAGCGCTCTTTGACTTTAGTCAGGCAATAAAGATTAACCCGGACAATCTCCCCAACATCGGTGAGGAGTATGCCGACGCCTATAACAGCCGGGCAGAAATCTACAACGCAGAAGGGGAATACGAAAAAGCGCTCCCTGATTGTAATCAGGCGATAGAACTTAATCCTAAAACAGGAAGATTCTATTACACCCGGGGAGAGGCATATTACGGTCAGGGAAAGTACGATACCGCCTGGGAAGACGTCCGGCAAGCAAAAATCTTAGGGTACAGGGTTTCCCCGTCATTTATAGAAGCCATTCAGGCTAAATTACCCGTTTCGTTCCGTCAATCAGAACCTCCGGAAGAAGAATTACCTCCGATGGAGAGGGTAGTGCCGGAAACCAACGAACCAGTCTCCCCAACCAAGAGTTGGGGTCCCCGCGCTCCAAAACGGTCCTTCTTCCGGACTCTAAAAAAGAAGCGGGCCGTCCTGTTTCTGGGTCTCTTTGTAATTCTGGCCGTATTATCCATAATCTTTAAAATCATCGGCCTGCCTCCTTTTTGCAAGCCGATAGTACCGGAAAAATCTGCCCCGGGAAACAAACCGCTACCCTCAATTTCACCGGAAGAACAAAAACAGTTTCTGGCATATTATAACCAGGCAGAGACATTCTTTGCCCAAAGAGAATATGCCAGGGCACTCAGTTTTTACAACTTAGCCCAGGAAATTAACCCGGATGACGAAGACATCAAAACCAACATTTCGCTGACCCTGGCAAAAATTGCGATGCAAGAAAAACAACCGGAAGAAAAACCTGTCGTACCTCCCAGGTCAAGTTTAACCTTTCCCCGGCGCCTCACGGTTAATTTAAAGCAGAAAGAACCTGCGCCGCCGGCTAAACCGATGGAACAGCAGACTCCAAAAAATAGCGCTAATACCTATTATCAGCAGGGGCTCCAGTCTCTCTACGCCGGTGACTACATCCAGGCGATTCTCTTTTATACCTCGGCGATTGGTCTGACACCAAACAACCCTGACTTTTATCAGGGCCGGGGTCTGGCGTATCGTCTCAATAACAATTATGAGGGGGCGATTGCAGATTACACCAAAGCGTTGGAGATTAAAGCCGGGGACGTCGGTATCTATCAGGTACGGGGAGTTACCTACAGTGAGATGGGAAAATATGAGTGGGCGATTGCAGATTACAACCGGGCGTTAGCGTCTAACCCCAACGATGCGGAAACCTACAACCTGCGCGGGGTGGCTTACAGTAACCGGGGGAACTGCGACCAGGCGATTGCAGACTACACCAGGGCGACCGTCATAAACCCGCAACTGGGCATCGCCTACATCAACCGCAGTATCGCCTATGCGGAAAAAGGGAACTACGCCAAAGCCTGGGAAGACGTCCGCAAAGCCGAAAGTCTGGGTACGAAAATCCCCGGAGAACTATTGGAACTCCTGCGCAAAAACTCCCCCCAGTAGGGGTCGGATTTATCCGACCCGCGGGCTTGATAAATCAAGCTCCTACTAATTGCCCTGACAATTCCAAAAATATAAGTAAAATGGAGTTATGTACTCCAGATTGCTGAAACCGCCCCGAGAGAAAAGTTTCTTCCTCTTTGGACCGCGCGGAACAGGAAAAACCACCTGGGTCAAAGAAACCTTCCCTGAATCTATCTATCTGGATATGCTGGAGGCGGAAATCTTTAATGACCTCCTTGCTAATCCCCAGAGACTTGAGAACCTCATTCCCAAAAACTTCCCCGATTGGATTATCATAGATGAAGTGCAGCGCGTTCCTGAACTTCTAAACGAAGTCCATCGCCTGATTGAAAAATATAAATACAAATTTGTCCTTACCGGTTCCAGTGTCCGAAAGATTAAAAGGGAAGGTCCGAATTTATTAGCCGGTCGGGCCCTTACCTGCTCTATGCACCCGCTTACGGCTCCGGAATTGGGCCAAGACTTTAGGTTACGTCATTCCCTGACGTATGGTCAATTACCCTGTGTCTATACGGAAAAAGACCCAAAGGCTTACCTGGAAAGTTATGTTCAAACTTATCTTGAGGAAGAGGTGCGCTACGAAGGATTGACCCGGAATTTAGGCGCCTTCTCAAGATTCTTAGAAGCGGCAAGTTTTTCTCAGGGTTCTGTTCTCAATATCTGTTCGGTAGCCCGGGAGTGTGCGGTTGAGAGAAAAGCGGTTGAAAGTTATTTTAATATTTTAGAAGACCTGTTGATTGCGTACAGAATACCCGCCTTTACCAAAAGAGCCCGTCGGCGGATGGTAGCGCATCCGAAATTCTACTTTTTTGATACGGGTGTTTACCGCGTCCTCCGGCCGATGGGTCCCCTGGATATGCCGGAAATGGCTGAAGGAGTTGCTCTGGAAACGCTGATTTTCCAGAATTTGCATGCGGTAAATGCTGCCCTGCATTTAGGGTATAAGATATACTACTGGCGTACATCTGACGGAATGGAAGTAGACTTTATCTTATATGGAAACAAAGGACTTTTTGCCTTTGAGGTTAAACGCACCGGCAGAATTTCCCGGGCATACTTAAGCGGATTGAGAAGTTTTCTTAAAGACTATCCTATGGCCAAACGTTACCTTATTTACGGAGGACAGCGGACGATGAGAGAAAAAGAGATTGAGATTCTACCGATAGAGTATTTCCTTAAGAACCTGCCTGAACTCCTTCAACCTTGAACCGCCATCATTCATCCATAGTAGCGGTGCGATTCATCGCACTTTCCCGGTATTCACGGGCGGGGATGGTAGCGCTGGTGGATTTCTCTTAAGCGGGTGCGGTCTACGTGGGTATAGACCTGGGTGGTTGCCAGACTCTGGTGTCCTAAGAGTTCCTGAATCAGCCGGATATCCGCACCAGCCTCCAAAAGGTGGGTGGCAAAAGAGTGGCGCAGGATATGGGGATAGACCTTCTTGGAAATTCCGGCTAACCGGGCTGATTTCCGGATGACCTTCCAGACCGACTGCCGGCTCAACCCTTTTTTCTGCCGGCTCAAAAACAGGGTAGGGTCATCGGCTTTTGGTCCTTCGTAGTGCGAGGCTTTTAGCCTCGCTGTTAATTCTTCGCGACCCTGAAAGGGCCGCACTACATCAAGATATTTTTTGACCGCCCTTGCCGCCGGTTCACCAAAAGGAACCAACCGTTCTTTATTCCCTTTCCCTTTCACCCGGGCCAGATTTTCAATCAAATCAACATCGCTCACCTTTAATTTAGCCAGTTCGCTCACCCGCATTCCGGTGGCGTAGAGAAGTTCCAATATCGCCCGGTCCCGGATACCGGCCGGAGAACTGTCCGGAGTCGCCAAAAGTCTTTCAACCTCTTGCCGGGAAAGAAATCTGGGCAGGTTCTTCTCTAAGCGAGGGCTTTCCAAATCCGGCAGGGGATGTTCCTTTAGAACGCCTTCCTGTAAGAGAAACTTAATGTAGGTGGAGACGGCCGCGACCAGCCGGGCAGATGAAGTTGCGGAAAGGGTCTCGCGCAGTTCTAAAAGGAAGGAAGTAAAGAGGGGATAGGTCATCCCGGAAACCGAAATCCCTTTCTTCTCCAGGAAGGTATAAAACTTGCTTATGTCCCGTTGGTATGCGGAAATTGTATTCTGGCTCAGACCCCGCTCGGTCAAAAGGTAGCCTAAAAAACTCTCCACTTCCGGAATTTTTACTCCCGCCATGGTACTGTCAAAAATATTCTTCTCTCCCCTTGTGGACGGGTCCCCTTACAGTTGAATCTGTAAGGGAAGGATTAAGGGTTCCCTTGCCATATAATTGGCAAGGGCATTTATGCCACTTATTCGTGCGTTCGTGCAATAAATCGCACCGCTACTTTAGGTATGACGTCAAATTTGCGGGTGAAATGAGCAGTTATGCCAAGATTTTCAAATTATCATGAAGGAATTCCGGGGCGAGGTCGGCGCCGTTTTCCCAAGCGATGGTTTCAAGAATAGGGACAACTTTGAAAGATTTGAATTTTCTTTTATCTTTGAGCGGGCCGAATACTTCGCCTTCCAGCTCGCCTTTTAAATCAACCTCGCCTTCAATACCGTCGTTAAAGCGCACCCATATTACATAATCGTGAAGATATTTTGCTTCTTTAACATGTAAAATCATAGATTTACTCCAAGGGTTTTATGGGGAAGAGAGCTTTTTTCTGTTCTGCCAGCTCCCAGTCGCGCATGAGTTCTTCTTTGTGCAATTCGCGCCACTCTTGAATCAAATTAAGAGCGCGCTTTAACATCGTGCCGTTGACCTTGCCGTTTTCGATTTCAACGATTATTTCGTCATCCCCGTATTTAGCGTGAAAATGCGGCGGCCGATGTTCCCGCCAGAGCATGTAAATTACGATCCCAAAAAATCTGCTTATAATCGGCATATTTTAACCCCTCAAAAATTATAACATTTTTTAGATTATTAGACAACATTTATTTTATTTACGGGCGGGGATGGTAGCGCTGGTGGATTTCTCTTAAGCGGGTACGGTCTACGTATTTGTTCCAAAATTCAAACTAAAACTTGAACGACTTGAACCTACAGGAATTTATATCTTTCATACTTCGTAGGTTCAAGGGGGGATTGCCAAGGCACGAGGACTCCATCATCCAGATGGAGGGACTCCAACCCTTGGTTGGAGGGTGGCGAGGAACCCCCTTACGCAGTAGAGGGGGTAACAGGGAGCGCTAGCGACCGCCATTGGGGGTGTAAACCCCCGTTGGGACGGGTTCCCTACCATCAAGGTAGGGGTTCGCCGGAGGCGAACGACTTGACATTTGACTTTTTGCATGGTAAAATAAGTGTATACAAATATAATCAGCCAATTGTGGTCATTCTGAAGCGTATTGAGCTGAAGAATCTAAAATGGAACTTTTGTTAGAGACGAACAAGTTCCCCCGCTGGGAAGAGATATGTAATGATTTAATCACCCAGATTCCCGGATTTGAATTCGGTCAGCGTTTTTACACTCTCAGCGAAATCTGCGCCAAATATAAGGTTAGTAACATTACCGCACGCCGGGTCCTGAATGAACTGCACCACAACGGACTGGTGAAAAAAGTACAGAAACGGGGAACCGTAGTCAACGTCTCTACCCAGCCCTTAAAGATACGGCTGGTAATACCCGACAAAATATCAACTGAGAAGTTCTTGGCCAGCCACGTTGCCAGTAAGATTGTCCGTAACCTGTCCCTGGAAGCAAAGAAATTACGGGTGGACTTTGATATTACTTCCGAAAGGTTCTTAACCCTGCTCTCCCCCAAAAACAACCATCAGGTAGGTATTCTCATTCTTCGTAACCCGGCCGCCTACAACCTCTCGCTGATAAAAGAAAATAACCTGGCTTTCGTTGTCCTCCACCCGGCCAGGGAAGAGAAAGAGGTGGTACAGGTACGGGTGGATAAAAAAACAGGGGGATATTTAGGTACCAGGTACCTAATTACAATGGGACACCGAAGAATAGGTCTTATCTGTGGTCCGGTTACCTCAGCCTGGTTTGTATCCATCTTTGAAGGGTATCAGCAGGCGTTGAGAGAGAGTAAGATAAATCTTGACCAGAGTCTGGCGAAAGAAACCAGCGGCTTCAACCCAAAAGAGGATGAGACCGCCCTGGAGCAATTATTGGCTCTCCCGCGGCCGCCTTCCGCGGTCTTTACCGCCAATGACCACCGTGCCCTGCACCTACTGGATTGTTGTCACAAAAATAATATCAAAGTCCCGGAGGATTTAAGTATCGTCGGCTACGATAATATCTCGGAGACTTTATTCAGCGACCCGCCTCTTACCACCGTTGAGCCGCATTTGGATAAAGTAAGCGTGGCGGGTTTACACTTATTACTGAAGATGATGGGTGGGGCAAAAAAATCTCCTCGCCAGATTGTGGTCAAGCCGGAGTTGGTGGTCAGAAACAGTGTCAAAATCTACCCGTAAGTTACCCAGTAGCGGTGCGATTTATCGCACAAATTGAGGAGTTTTTCATGAAGCGGTCGAAGGATTGGTTGGCAAGCGGTATGGTCGTTATCGGCTGTTGGGAGTCTTTGATGGTCTCGCGGCGGTGGGGTGTGGAGGACCCGGCCTCATTGAAAGAGTATGAAATGGCGCATGAAGAAGAAACCATCAAGAAACTTGCTCGCAACGGTTTCAACTTCTTCATCACCCATTATCATAAGGGGTTCGGTTGGAAAACAGAACGCCAGGAGAGAGAACGGGTCAAAGAACAGGTTAATCTTTGCCATAAATATGGGATGAAAATAGCGGTCTATTTCCGTGTAGATAACATAATTGGAGAGACTTTTTACCAGGAAATGCCGGAAGCAAAAGAATGGGTCGCCAGGAATGAACGTGGAGAAAAAGTGCCTGTTTGCG
This sequence comes from Candidatus Omnitrophota bacterium, assembly GCA_043797665.1. Classification (GTDB taxonomy): domain Bacteria; phylum Ratteibacteria; class UBA8468; order MWAK01; family MWAK01; genus CAZVUE01. The sequence goes on along the minus strand of JAZDPL010000073.1, from coordinate 55,447 downwards.
GGAGCTCCTGGCGCCACCGTATTTGTTTTAACGAATCCGCCTACCGGACATACGCCAAAAAGGTTATCCAGTATGCGGTGAAAGAACTTGGGGTAGATGCCATTCATTTTGACGGAATGGCCGGAATGGATGAGGCGTCTATTTGTAAGTGTACCAGGTGCAGCGAAGGCTTCAAAAAGTTTTTACTTGAGCGATGGGGAAAGCGGCGAAAAGAGTTCGCACTCTATTTTGGTCACCGGAACATAGAGGGAGTAGAAATTCCAACCTGGGAACCGGGTGTAACAATTGCCGGGATAAATAACGTCATGTTCCTCCAGGGTATCCTTATTGCACCTGATGTTCAGGAATGGATCCGTTACAAGTGTTTTCTTTTTGCGGACTTTCACCGGGAACTCTCCGACTATTTACACCGCCTTGACCCGAACGTGGTAATGTGTATCAATTCCGGCATTTTCTCCTGGACCAATACATCCGCCTACTTCGGAGTATATCTGCCTCTGCTGGCGGGTAGGAATGACATCGTTTTCTCCGAAGACGGCCATCTCCCTGCCGTTAGAGAAAAAGGAATACTTTGCCACAGAATACGCGACTACAAAATTGCCGACTCCATCGGACAATCTGTTATTGCCTATAACCATCCATATCCATCGCACGGTAAAGAATCTCCTTATGATCGTAAGCGGTTCTGCCTTTCGGTCGCAGAATCTCTTGCCTTTAACCGCGGCAACTCAGGACATCTTGGCTTCCTTAAAGGGGCACTGCGGATGATTGATGATAAACATATGTCCGAGACTCTGCATCATATTACCGGCTGGAGAAAGAATCACACGGATATTTTTAGCAACGTGGTAAGCAATGCCGAAGTTGCCATACTGCGAAACTTTTCGTCTATGGCGTTTGACACCCGCACGGCACATCGGCATGTTATGCTGATAGAACAGATGTTAATACAGAAACAGATTCCATTTGATATCCTGTTTGACGAGAACCTCAAGAGGAAACTCCCCGGCTATCACCTCCTGGTCCTGGCAAATCAAACCTGTCTTAGTACGGATATTATGGACGAGATTGCCGGGTTTGTGAGAGCAGGTGGAAATCTTCTGGTCACGGGCAGAAGCGGGGAAAGGAATGAAAATTCCCGATGTTACCCGGAGAACTTATTGATGAAGAAACTGATGTTGATTTTTAAGTACACTGAAAACGCCCGCTTTGAAAATGTTCTCGGCGGTGGAAAAGTAGCCTATGTTCCTGATGTCGTACCCGAGGTGAAAGAGGAAAATTGGTTTCCGAACTGGAGATTTGACTCAGACGCAAATCGTTACTTCATCAGGGGTCAAAACCCTGCCCGGAATTGGGCGGAATACCCGTTTTGCAACTGGGCATTGCCCAAAAACAGCGTGCAAATTCTCAAGGCAATCAAGTGGGCCGGAAACCTATCTTTGACTATACGTGCTCCGGAAAGTGTGGCGGTTAACTGGACTTCTGCTGTTCACGGCAGCAAAGAGTACCTGCACCTGGTCAATTATGATAACCGGAATACCGTCTCCACGGTCAAAATCTTCATTCCCCAGGACAAGTATCGGAAATGTACCTTCTTCTTTTTTGACACGGAACCCGACAGAATCTGCTTAGAGGTTAAGGGGCATGAAATATCGGTGCCGGCATTTCAGACATACGCCGTGGGAGAACTGATACCGAACCAAATTGATTCCCAATCCCTTTACCCCCTTTTACAAAGGGGAAATGAGGGGGATTAGAGGAAAGGAGGAAAATGGTTAAAAAGATAGGAAACCGGACAAATGTCTTGTCCCAACACAGGAATGGGTTTACCTTGATAGAGCTTTTAGTGGTAATCGCCATCATCGCCATCCTGGCGGCGATGTTACTGCCGGCGCTCAGTCAGGCAAGAGAAAAATCCAGGCAGGCAAGTTGTATGAGCAACCTGAAACAGATAGGACTGGCGTTTATGATGTACGCCCAAGATAATGACGACTATCTCATCAACGGAAGCGACAACTATTCTTGGCTGTATTACTATTATCAGAATGGGTATCTACCGGTCCCCTCCGTTGGGAAATCGGGTATTTCTTTGTGTCCATCAGGTAAACCGGCTGTCTATACGGATTATTGGACATGCTATGGAATGCGACGGGCACTTAGTGTTTATGACTGGAACGATCAACCTGACCCGTTTGGTAGTGTTTGTGTGAAATACTCTGGCGGATTAGCTTTTACCATCTTCAAGAAAATCCGCAATCCGGCAGAGTATGTGCTCGCCGCCGACTCTGTCTTCGGACCAGCCTTTGATCCTTCTTCTATGAGGGAAACTCAGGCTTCGTGGTTCTATTGGTGGAACGTCCCGAACAGTGGTTATCCCGGTATTTACTTGCGGCATAACGGGCAGGCCAACTGTCTCTTTGCCGATGGACACGTGGAACCGGTTAACGAAAGTAAATTAAAGACCTTTGACCAGGACTACGCCGGCGTTGGAGCGCCATGGAAAGGGTATAGACAGGATATGAGTATTTTTTGAAGTCAGCTAAGTTACTGCATAAATTGGCTTGAGAAAGTGGAGCCACAGTATTTTATGGAGAATGTCTAAATGAGTTCAACGCAGAGTTCGGCGAGCCACGATAGAGACCGGCGCATGCGATGGTGGCGCGAAGCCCGCTTCGGCATGTTCATACATTGGGGGCTCTATTCGCAAATCGCCCGGCACGAATGGGTGATGTGCAATGAACGAATCCCTTTGGCGGATTACGAGCGATACGCGGACACGTGGCGTCCCAAACCCCATGCGTCTCGGGCCTGGGCCCGGCTGGCCCGAGAGGCGGGCATGAAGTACATGGTCATGACCACCAAACATCTTGAAGGCTTCTGCCTGTGGGACACGCAACAGACGGACTACAATGCGGTTCGTCGCGGGCCCCGGCGCGATCTGGTACGAGAATATATTGATGCCTGCCGCGAATCCGGACTGCGTGTGGGCCTGTATTACTGTCTGGCGGATTGGCATCATCCCGATGGTACGCGCTGCGCGAGAGACGAGGCGGCCCGTCGCCGGTTCATTGAATTCACTTACGCTTGCGTTCGTGAGTTGATGATCGAATACGGCAAGATTGATATTCTGTGGTTCGATGCGCCGATGCCGTTGGGGCCCCCCGAGCGCTGGAAGAGCGAGCGGCTTGTGGCCATGGTGCGCCGGCTCCAACCACACATCCTGATTAACGACCGCTCGAACTTACCAGAGGATTTCAGTACGCCCGAAGAACACATCACACCGTCTGGTCGCGATTGGGAAGCCTGCATGACCTTTAACGGTTCGTGGGGCTGGATGCCGACGCCGGAAGAAGACTGGTTGCCGGTACGCCAAGTCATCGGAATGCTGAGCACCTGCGCGGCCAGCGGCGGGAACCTGCTGTTGAACGTCGGACCGAAGCCGGACGGCACGATTCCCGTGGAAGCGGTGACGCGGTTGAAGGCTGTGGGACACTGGCTCAAGACCTATGGCGCTGTAGTCTACGGGAAGACGGACTGTATGTCCGATAAGTTCCGGGTGATGCCGATTTCCTTCCCCACGTGTGGTTGGTCACGCAAAGGATCGGCCTATTATTTTTGGATCGCGCAGTGGCCAGGAAAAGAATTCGCGATCGGCGGCATGCGTGGAGAACTAAAGAAGGTCTCGTGGGTAGCCTCGGACCGAACGGTGGCCTTTCGTCAGGAGCGGGACCGGATTGTCTTCATGGGACTGCCGGAAAAGTGCCCGGATCCTGTGGCCGGCATAACGCTGATAAAACTGGAATTTAAAGGGACGCCGTTCCAACAACTGGGAGGCACCTGTGAATACCTGCCGTTGCCGTTAGAGCCGGTCGCGTTGCTGTCTCCTTATGTCGGGGCTTGGTCCCTGTCACAGATTTTCCCCAAGACCGTGGGATGGACAACGGCCCAGGCCAAAGCCGTCACGCTTGACGAGTCGCTGGGATGGAGCGGCATCGGCGCCGAGCAGGACGGCTTCGTCAATACCCACTCGCGGGTGGGGAATACGGATGGGTACGTGTATCTGGCTAACCGATTCAAGGTAACGCAGGCAGGCACCTGGAAGATGCATGTAGGCCATGATGGCGGTGTGCGCGTGTTCGTGGATGGCCGGTCCATGATTGTCGAGCCGGAGTCTTTCAACCCCACAAATCCGTGGCGATCCAAGGCTGAAGTCAAACTCGGCCGCGGAACGCACGACGTTGTCATCGTCTTCGATCTGAGTCACGGCACGGGCTGGGGCATCTTCTTCCGCTGGGAACACCTGTTCGCCAAGGGACAGCGGGCGCAAAAGACCGCGTGTTTTCCCGAGCCGGTGTGATCAGAGTAAAATATAACAAACAAGGCAGATATTAGGCTAAAATATTCCCTTTTGATGGGCAAGACGGAGGATGTCAGAGTGAATAGTAAGGGATTTATGACGGAACAAAATTCATCCATGAAAAGTCGAGAGCTGGTTAAGGAAGCAATACGACACCGGAGCACAGAACGGGTTCCATACGCAATTGACCTCTGTCCCGATGTCTGGGAGGCGATAGGAAAAGTCGTTGCGGATAAAACCGCCGAGGAATTTTTTGACAACGACGTAAAAGATTTCGTCTATCCGTGGTGGGACTGGCACCAACTGGCAAGCGACTGGACCGGGACTGACGTCCCAACATCCCGGGCGACGGTCATCGGTTTCGGCAGCTATTCCGAATTTATCGATGCGCTCAAGAAATCGCGGGAAACTTCGGACAAGTATTTTCTGGTTCGTATCTATAAAAGTCATTTCGAAAAAGCTTATTACGCCCGGGGTATCGAAAATTTTCTGGCAGACATGGCAGGGCAAAAGGATTTTGCCAGGGGGCTTCTGAACCGAGTCATCGAGAAAAACCCGGTGATGCTGGAGAACATCCTTGCGCTTCTGGAAGTTGCCAGGGAAAAGGCGAGCCAAAAGGATTGAAGACGAATTGGTCCGGCGTCGCCGAATTCCGTTTCCCGCGGAAAGCCAGGGTATCGTGGTTATTATTTTTTCTTCTAAAAAGATAATTACCGTTATACGTCGTTTGAGATAAAGGGGAGGGTATATGAAAAGGTTATCGGTTATTGTGGGTGTATTGGCGGTTTTTATGTTGACATCCCCGAATGTGCGTGCTGCGGAAGTTCCTCTGGAGCGCACAGAGGGACTTCCGGCATCCAGCGTGGTTAATTTCCAGAATGCGGACTTCACCATCTATAAGGAAGGGGATCTTAGCGGCAGGATGGTTGATAAAGATGCACCATCCGGAAGTTATGCCTGGCTTTTAGGCACCACACCGGAATGGGCGATACAGTGCCCCATTCCGATCAATCTTCTTTCACGGGGGGAGAGTTATCGTGTTTATGCGGTCGTTAAGGTGATTAAAGCAAAAGATGCGGGCGACGCTTTCTGTTGTGGCATCTACGACGTAGATTCAAAAATAGAACTGATGCGTAATTACGTTTCAGTTAAAAAAGTCCCTGCCGGTTGGAAGACTTACGCGATCGGAACGATTAAGGCGGAAGGCCAATCCTTTGTCTGGTTTTGCGGCATCGAGGACGGCGCAGCCTCTAAGATTCTGATCGATCGAATCTATCTGGGTGCGCAAGAAATCGAATCTATCCAAATACAAGAACAGTAGGATAAACATCGACCCTATTATAAGGGAGATTGATTGCCAATTCCCCTCTGTATTCCCCTTTTGCAGAGGGGGAAGAAAGGAGATTAGAAATGATGGCTATCATGAAAACAAAACTCAGCAAGATCCTCGCAGGTAGTTTGATGTTTTTAGCGCTATCGTTAAACGATGTATCGGCTAAAGGGCCTCATGATGCACCCCCTCCAACCTATACCTGTTATAGAATTTCTACAGCAGTGACAGTTGATGGAAAACTATCCGAGGCATTCTGGAAAGATATTCCCCGAATGCAATTCGGAGAATTAGTCTCTGGAGGGCCACCATGGTTTGATTGTTATTGTAAAGTAGTTTGGGATGACAAATATCTGTACATAGCATTTTGGGGAGGAGATCCGGATGTCGCAGCCTCTGTAGACAGGGATGCAGCGCGTCTGCCTGAAGAACTGCCGTTAAAAAAACGTTCGAATGGGGTAGATATAGGTCCGTCATTCGCTGGACTGCCGCTTATTATGCTTCATGATCCATTGTTTATGGCTTTCATAGATCCGGATGCAGACGGCAGGAACTATGAGGAGTTCCACATTAACGCACTAAACAATGTGAATGACTGGTGGTTTGAGCAAGGATCCAACTCAAGGGAATTCCAGAATCTTGATTGCGGAAAGAACAACCTGCATCTGGGTTGGGACTGTGAAGGTCTTCAACATGCAGTTTGTGTTTATGGAACCCTGAATGACCCCTCAGATACTGATGTGGGATGGTCCGCGGAACTTGCAGTTCCTTTTAGTGCTTTAAAACAATTTACCAGGGGTTCTATTCCTCCCAAACCGGGTGATAAGTGGGCTATTCACACCGGATGGGAATATCGCTCAAGGCTTGACAAGCCGGAAACCGACAGGTCAGCCGTTATTTACTGGACCTGGCCGATTATTGGCGTTTTGGATGATCATCAATTGTGGCGATACGGGGAAATTGTGTTTTCGGATAGCCCAAATTACAGCAGCAAGTAGCGGTGAGCCAATGTCAGAAGGAGGATTCCAATGAAAATCTTCAATTCAATCTGTAGATTAAAGGCTAATACTCCATATGCAATTGCCATGGCGTTGGGCATGGTGCTTCAATCTGAGATGTGTTACTCCCAGGACTTTCCAAGATCGCAGTGGCATGAACAACAGCAAACGGATCATGAAATAGTGCAATACTTCTACCAGCGTGCAAGAGCGAAGGTGGAAGGTCTGCGGAAAAGCATCCCTCCAGATATGTTTCTGCAGAAAACCGAGAAAATACGAGAATCGCTGAAAACCACCTACTTAATGCCGACTGTGGCAGGGAATCATGAAGTCACCCTGGTCCGTGAAGTAACCGTCGATGGAATTCCCGTCGAGATGCGACTGCTGAAGATACTGCCCGGGGTCTATTCAACACTTTGGATCTATAAGCCTGTTGACGGAAAGGAACGTCATCCCGCCGTGTTCTATCTGCCGGGGCATGGCGACCCGGCTTTTGACCCCGTGCTGCAAAAGCGAGCACTCGGATTTGCCAAGCAGGGATATATCGCCGTGCTCGTGGAGCCTTTCGGTCAGACCGAATTAACGGACGTGCCTTTGAAGTACGAGTATCATGGCTGCGCCTCGATGGCATATCTCCTGACGACCGGGAAGAGTCTCCTCGGGATCATCATGGCCAGCTACACGGTCGACTTGAGCTACCTCTGTTCACGGAGCGACGTCAACCGCGATCAGGTGGTTGTAATGGGTGGATCGATGGGAGGAACGCATACTTTGTGGCTTACAGCAATCGATACTCGAGTAAAGGCGGCTGTACCTGTGTCCGCGGCCACTCTCACCGAACCCAAATATGGGTTGTTTCAACACTGTCTGTGTGATTTGATGGTGGGACTCTTCAATGTGGCCGATGCCGAAATCATCCGCGGGCTCATTGCTCCACGGCCGCTGCTGGTAATCTACCCGTCCCCCCTGGAAGTTCCGCTGGCGGAAGAAAAATTCTTACTATACAGCGAGGGCGTTGCTTGGGGGGACAAAACCGTGACGAAATATTCCTTGACTAACGAACAGATGGCCCAGCTCTATCCGTATGCAAGGGAAATCTACGGATTGAAGAAGGCTTCCGATCGTTTCAAGGAAATCAAGGTTGAGGGACCTCATGGCGATGCCAGGCAGTATCGTGAGCTTGCCTACGGGTGGTTTGCACATTTTCTGATGGAAAGAGACACCGCCTCACCGATTCCCGAGCAACCGCTGTCACCCATTCAGGATGTGAAAAAAGCTCAGTTAACGCTCCAGTTTTGGCCGGATGGCAACCGACCCGCTGATCTGCTTGGCCCGACGGCCTACACGCAGAAAGAAACCTCTGCTTTGGTCGCCAAACTTCCGAAGCCGCCGGCAAATCCGGAAGACGCACAGCGTCTAGGCGCAAAACTGAAAGACGATATAAACAATCTCCTTGGAGTTCGGGCATTTCAGGGAGATGCGAAGTTCTCGCGGGAAGGCGAGATTACACTCGATGCAGGGGTCGTGGCGTCCAAGTATGCCGTTGAAGCAGAACCGGGCGCAATTACGCATATCCTGGTGTTTCGACCTTCACCGGGCATACCCCCAAACGGTCGTCTCTATGTGTTGCTTCATCCTCAGGGCGTGATTGCCACCGCGAACTCAGTGGAACGAATGCAACTGACCAATAAAGGATATTGGGTTGTTTGCGCCGATCTCCGGGGGATGGGTTCCTGGTCGGCTATCCATGAATCCTACGTTGGTCTCCGAGAACGGGCGCTGTGTATGGGCGCGTTGAAATTAGGGGAAACGGTAGCTGGATGGTGGATGAATGATCTACTGGCAGTGGTCAGTATTGCGTCCAAGATCACCGGAACTGCTGTGGACGTGACGGTCAGAGGCGAGCGTGAAACCGGGCTTGTGGCCATCCTTGCCGCAAGCCAGAGCCAGAGTATAAAAACTGTTGAAGTAAACGGTCTTCTGGCGTCTTACTATTCAGCCAATGGGTATGGTGAACCGTATGAATATGGTAAACCAACCCCCACACGCACTGGATACGGCAGTATGGTACCTTGTATCCCCAACATACTGAAGTATGCGGACATTCCTCAACTGGCAGCGTTGGTATGCCCACGACCTCTGACAATCACCGAACCCATGTGGGCAAGTGGAGAAATGGTTTCAGGTAGTGGCCTTGACCTATCAGGCGTCTTTGCTTGGACCAGACGCTTCTACGAGGTGTCTGGCTATCCGGGTAATCTGGCCGTGGAATGAATCGGTTTGTGCTGACGTGCCGCTCTTCTCCAGGAAGGAATTAAACTTATTTATATCCCGTTGGTATGCGGAAATTGTATTCTGGCTCAGACCCCGCTCGGTCAAAAGGTAGCCGAAAAAACTCTCCACCTCCGGAATTTTTACTCCCATCCTTAAGATATTGTCTGACATTAAACCGACCCTTGTCAAAAAGGAAAGTCTCCTTCGGGGTAAAAGACAAGCCCGTGTCGCAATCTATCATTGGTTGACAATTGAGTGATAGTTGTAATATCATCTGAGTGACAAAAAAAGACCCCCGTGTCACCAACAGAATTTCTGGAAATTTATCGAACAACATAAAGGTCGCCCCACCTCAGATTTTTCGAAGTTTTAAGGGAGAGCACTATGGAAACTAATCTGAAATGGTTCCGAAACGCACGCTACGGAATGTTGTTCCAGTACGGACTCTACTCGCTCCTCGAGCGAGGCGAGTGGGTTATGAACAGAGAAGAGATTCCCGTGGCCGAATATGCCAAGCTGGCGGGTTATTTTAGCGCCGAGGAGTGTAATTTTGATGCCCTCATCGGCAAAGCAAAAAATGACTGGGGAATGAAATATGCCACTTTTACCACAAAACATCATGACGGGTTCTGCCTGTATGATTCCAAACTGACGGATTTTAAGGTTACCAACTGCCCGGCCAAAAGGGACCTGACGGCTGAATTCGTCGCAGCCTGCCGCAAACACGGCGTGAAGATAGGACTATACTTCTCCCTGAACGATTGGAGCACTTCTCCCAATGCGGTAGACGCCCTGGAAAGGCCGGGGGAATGTTACCAGCCATTTATTGATTACGTGCATGGCCAGTGCCGGGAAATCCTCATCGGCTATGGCCCGGTGGACATCCTGTGGTATGACGGATGGTGGCCTTACGACGGAAAGGGCTGGCAGGCGGAAAAACTAAACGCCATGGCCCGCTCGCTGCAACCGGGAATACTGCTTAACGGGCGGTGCGGCATACCAGGAGATTTCGTCACCCCGGAACAGCATGTAACTTCATTTTTGGGAATGTGGGAAGCCTGTGTGCCCATGAACAACAACTGGTGCTATCACAAAGGTGACCACAACTGGAAAAGTCCGAAAACAATCGCTGAAATGCTACGGAAAGCAGCGGCGGGAAGGGGAAACCTGCTCCTGAACGTGGCCCCTAAGGGAGACGGCTCAATACCGCAGCCCGCGGTGGGTATTCTTGACCGCGTGGGTACATGGCTTAAGGTCAACGGAGAAGCGATATATGATTCTGACCGGTTCGAATACAATTTAAGAGAAAGAGATAACGAAAGAGCCGATTGGACTTTTCACGGGGGGTTCTCGGCCCGCGGGAATCAGTTTTATCTGCATATTCACAGTTGGCCTGGTTCCGGGCTCACTATCTGTGGATTGGAATGCACCGTGAAAAAGGTGGTCAACCTGAAAACCGGAGAAAAATATACGTTCACTCAGACCGGCGGAAAACTGGTTGTGTCCAATCTCCCGGAAAAGTACGATACGACTATGCCGGTAGTCCTGAGATTCGAAACGCAGGAATCGCCCTGTATCTACAAGACCGGCGGACACCGCAATCCAGCGGTTCCACACTGCCGGTATGACCCTCTGCCATCTGAAATCGTACTTTGACTCACTGTCAGGGGTTGTCACAGAATAAAGTTGCCTTAGAAGACTTCCCCGGAAAACAACGCCTTAACGAAGTCTGCCATGGGCCACACATGGACATCGTCAAACCGATAAGGCCGCGAACCAGTATTCTGCCTATTATGTTGTAATATTACATTGTAATTTTACAACATCCTACTCAATCAGCCTCGTAGAGGAGAAGAACTTGACACAAATAAATAACCCTACTAAAATTTATGGAAATGATATTCAGAAAGTTAGGGATGGGGGCACTGGTCATTGGTTTAGTCTGCGGTATTCTGGTTGAAATAGCCCGGGGTGCCACAAACCCGGAAAAAGTACTCGATGGTCTGCGGACCGCCTATGTTCCGCTCCTTCAGGGAACCCCGGAGATTGACGGCAAAGTAGACGAGCCTTTCTGGGAATCTGCGGAAAGGTTAGAGCCCTTTATCCTCAACCACCCGGTTTTTTCCCTGCCTACCAAGCAGACCGGTGTCCGGCTGGCACGGGATAAGGAAAATCTATACGTAGCCTTTGAATGCCTGGAACCAAACATTTTTTTCAACAATGACTGCATTGAGGTCTTTCTGATGACCGAACCAAAAGGAAAATTATTTTACCATTTAGCGCTTGATTCCGTGGGGCAGTTCCGGGCAAGAAAAGAAATGTTAAAGGAAGGGGCGGAGTTTGACAACCAGATTAAGTATGCGGTATCAAAGGGAAAAGAATCCTGGACTGCAGAAATAGCTATTCCCTTCCGTAACCTTTTTGTTGACATCAGTAATCCTTTATTAAAAGGTACCTGGAGGGTAAATTTCTGCCGGCAGGAGAAAGAATTTGGCGAACTGAGTACCTGGAACCGGTTAGTCGGTCCCTTCCGGAACCCGGAACGGTTTGGGAAGTTGGTCTTTACTGCGGATGAAAACTATCAGAAACAAAAAGAGACGTTTCTCCTTGCAATTCAGTCTGCCCTTAAGGAGAGAGAGGAAAAGGTGGCTAAAAAGAAATTAGAGGCAGACGAACGTCTCTACGATTTCTGTTACGCCTTCAGTTTTGGACCCCAGGGGTCCCCGTTAAAATCCGGCTACCGCCGGGTTACTCCTGAAACCGCTTATACCACCAGAAAAGGCTACGGCTGGACAGGAACCCTCGGCGTACCCTACGATGACCCGGATATTGTTGAACATACCTTCCGGGTGGACCTCCTTGACGGTGAGTATAAGGTCCATCTGATAATGGGCGAGGGGGGAGAACGGGTGAGAATTACTGACGGCTGCCTGCGCATAGGATTCCGAGGCAAGGACTGGATAGCCAACACTCTGGTGGTTTATCCGGCAAAGGACCGGAAATTGGCGGAACAACAGATTGCCAGAGACGAACAGGATTTTAATCTTCTGCCTCCGGAAAAATTAGCCCTCCTGGAAGAAGTAAAACCACCCGAAGAAGCGCCTTTAACCGATATAACCATTCCGGAAAAGAACCGGGGTTTCCTTGTTTTTACCCGGGACTTAGGTGTCCGTATCTTTAAAACCTCCATTCCCAAAAGGAGCGAAATTACAGATAAACTGACCGTGCGAGCAACACCGGGAGAAACAACCAATGCTACCCTGGGGGTTTACCCGTTAAAAGACCTGGACCGGTTGAAGGTTACAATAAGCGGTTTGACCGGTTCACAAGGGGTAATCAGCGCAGACCGTATTGAAGCAGGAATGGTAAAAACTATTCTGCATAGCACCTCTTCCAGGTACATTCTGCTTCCGTTTGTGGTGGAACCGATAAGGCACGTCGATACTGACCTTAATGAAGGTGCGACTAAACAAATCTGGTTTACCTTACGCATACCAGAGGATACCGCCCCGGGAATCTATCGCGGCAAGATAGGCTTATCCGTTGAGGAAGGGGGAATACCCCGTCTGCTAACGCAGACACCCCTTTTACAAAAGGGGAATGAAATGACGGTTAAACTTAACTTAACGGTCCTGCCGTTTATATTAGCAGAATCACAAAATCGTTTTGGCTGCTACCTGCCTGAAGGTTACGGATCTGCCCGGGATGAACTCCGGACGCTCAACTTTGAGATGGCGCGGATGGGCATCAACGACTACCGATACATCCAGACCCTGACCAATCTGATTGAAGAAGGTAAAAAATCCGGCGACAAAAAGGTTATTTGGCAGGCGGAGGAAGAGGAAACAAACCTAAATAAAATAGCGGATTCGGTTCAGGGTTCTCTTAAGTACTACGATGTCCACGGTTACTGGAAAGATGGTGTATACCAGGAACTTCGTGACCGGATAACCGACGGCATCATCCGGCTCATTAAGGCAATGGGTAAGATATGACCGGCTAAATTTTATTGATAAGGGGTTTTTCGTCACCGATGAGGGTGGCCGGACCATGACCCGGGTAGACGATGAACTCATCCGGTAACGTAAAGAGTCTCCTCAACGACTTTTCCAACTCTTCGTCTGAACCACCCTCTAAGTCGGTTCTTCCCACCCCTTTTTTGAACAGAGTATCGCCGGTGAAGACGATGTCTTTACCCACCAAACAGATACCCCCGGGTGTATGGCCGGGTGTGTGCCAGACCAGAAGACTTTCTTTGCCGATTTTGATTTCGTCACCCTCCTTCAAAAACTTATCCGGCTGCGGTATCGCCTCCTCAGCCGGACCAAACCCCAGGAGCGCGGTCTGGTCGGAAAGGCTGCTCTCCAGAAACGGCAGGTCCAGCCGTGGGACAAGGAGGGGAACTCCTAATTCCTCCTTAAGGATATCCGCACCGGTATGGTCAAAATGGCAGTGGGTATTGACAACCGCAGAAATCTTCGCTCCGTTCCGGCTGACCGCACGTAAAATCTTCTCCTTTTCCGCACCCGGGTCAATAATGACACCCTGTCCGGTTTCAGGTTCAGTTACCAGGTAACAATTGGTCGCCAGCGGTCCCACCACCAACGTCTTTACCTTCAGCATCTCCGTTGTTATGATACCATATACACCAACAAAATATCATAAAGTGTAATCATCTATTGATTTTTGGAACTGTTTTTGGTAAGATAAAGAATCATCCGGAAATGTAAAAGACGGGTTCCATTGCCCTTTCCAATCCTATGGAAAGGGAACCCTTATAGAATTGACGAGGGGGAATAAAATGTCCAAGGTCCGATTCTTTACCACCGGAGTAACACGCAAAGCGTTAGAGTTTCTGGAAGCCGAACTGAACGAATGGGTGGAGAAGACGGGAATAACGATTACAGAGATTCAACAGAATTTCGGTCAGGCGCCAACCGGAATGAGTGGTAGTTCAGAAAATGTCCTTTTCTTAGCTATCTGGTACGAACCCAAGGAATCGGGTCAGGAAAAGCTCCAAAGACGGGCTACCGATAAATCTGAACAAACCGAAAGCAACGAACAAAAGGTGTACATACGCCACACGGATAAACATGATATGGAGGCACAAACATTACGGAAAAAATAACGCGAAACTATCCGGAATAACCGTAGGGGCTTGATTTATCAAGCTCGCTTATTCGGGTCGGATGAATCCGACCCCTACACACGTTCGCACCGAAGGTGCGCTAATTTATTAATTTTAGAAAGTCGGTTTCAGAAAGTATTTTTACTCCCAACTCCTGCGCCTTGGTCAGTTTGGAGCCCGGCTCCTCACCAACCACCAGATAATCGGTCTTAGAAGAGACCGAGCCGGCAATCCGGCCGCCCAACTTTTTAATTAGATTTTCTGCCTGGTTCCGGGAGAATCTTTTCAACGTTCCGGTAACCACCAGGGTCTTTCCGGCAAAAACCTGTTTTTCTGCAATAACTCTCTCCTTCCGGCTCTGCATATTGACCCCAGCCTTGCGCAACTTCTCCAAAACCTTTATCGTCTCTTCATCCCGGAAGAACTGAATGATACTCTGAGCCATCACCGGACCAATTTCTCTGATGGAGGTCAAATTCTCTACGCTTGCTTTCTCCAACTGGTCCAGGGAGGAAAAATTTTCTGCCAGAACCTCGGCGGCCCGGGTACCCACGTGCCGGATACCCAAGCCATAGACTAACCGGAACAAACCGTTCTCTTTACTTTTGTTTATGGCGGAACGAAGGTTTTCGGTGGATTTTTTACCCATCCGTTCCAGAGCTATTAAATCTTCGTATTTCAAAGAGTAAAGGTCGCCATAATCGGAAATAAGTTCTTTGTTTACCAGGACTTCTATTATCTCCCAGCCCAAACCCTCGATGTCCATCGCATCCCGGCTGGCAAAGTGAAACACCCTCTCTTTAACCTGGGCCGGACACCGGATGTTGGTACACCGCATTGCCACTTCACCTTCCTCCCGGGATACCTGGCCACCGCAGACCGGACACTCTTTCGGCATCACAAACTCTTTTTCCTCCCCGGTTCTGGTTTCCGTAATCACCTTGACTACCTGAGGGATTATTTCACCCGCCTTCTCCACAAAGACCCGGTCGCCAATCTTTACGCCCAGACGCCTGATTTCGTCCTGGTTGTGAAGGGTTGCCCGGCTGACCAGGGTGCCGGAAAGATGGACCGGCTCCAAGATGGCTACCGGAGTCAGGGTTCCCAGACGGCCCACCTGAACCGCGATATCTTTAATTTGGGTGGTTGCCTGCTCGGCCGGGAACTTGTAAGCCTGCGCCCAGCGCGGACTTTTTGAGGTAGAACCTGCGTCTTTCTGGCAAGCAAGGCTATTGACCTTTATTACCATACCATCAGTCTCATAAGGGAGGCTATGTCTCTTTGACTGCCAGGAATTGCAATAGTCTATGACCGGTCCGATGCCGGCAAACTTTTTGATATTGGGATTAACCGGGAAACGGAGTTTCTTTAAAAATTCCAAAGTTTCCCAATGGCTTTTTACTGTTTCTTCCAGAAAACCCGCCCAGGCAAAGAACAAAATTTTCCGCCGGCTGACCTCTTTCGAGTCAAGGTGCTTCAGGGTGCCGGCGGTGGCGTTCCTGGGGTTGGCAAACAAAGGTTCGCCAGCCTCTTCGCGCCTTTGGTTAATCCGCAAAAAGTCGTCCTTACGCAGGTAGGCTTCTCCCCGAACCTCCAGGGGCTTCTGGTACCCCACCTGAAGGGGAACCACGCTGATGGTCCGCGCGTTTTCGGTGATGTCGTCACCCCGATATCCGTCACCCCTGGTAACCGCCCGGACAAATTTACCGTCTTCGTAGATTAAAGAGAGCGCTACGCCGTCCATCTTCAATTCCACCACGTATTCTATATCGGAAACACCCAATAATTTCCGCATCCTTTGGTCAAAATCCCGGACATCCTCTTCCGAATAACCGTTCTCCAGACTGAGCATCGGCCGGGGATGTTCTACGGTCACAAAACCTTCAATCGGCTGACCGCCCACCCGCTGGGTCGGTGAGTCCGGCCTGCGGAGGGAAGGGTATTTCTCCTCCAGAGTCTTCAATTCCCGCACCAGCGCATCGTATTCCGCGTCGCTGATGACCGGGTTATTCTCCACATAGTACTGGTAGTTATGGGAATTTATTTCCCGCATCAGTTCCGCCACCCGCTTCCTGCCTCTCTTAATGTCCATAGAAATCAGGAAAGGATAAGGAGAAAGGCTAAATCATCCTGGGCTTTCAGGCTGTGCTTGGTCCTTTTTGGCATAAAGATAAAGACCCCGGGAAGAAGTGAAACTTCTTTGCCGGGAAGTGAAACTTCTTTGTCGGAAAAAGTGAAAGTCCCTTTACCCTCCAGAACCAGAATCTTTGCTTCCCGGCCTGAGGTGTGTTCCGAGAGGCTGGTTCCCTTTGCCATACAGAATAAGGTAGTCTCAGACTCTTCGCCTTCCGCGATTACTTTGCTGAGGATGGCTCCCTCCGAAAAGGTTGTCAACTTCTTAAGGTCAACGCTCTTGCTTTTTGTCATCTTTTTCCTCCGCGGTCCTTAATCCGGGGTAAATCATAGACGGTTTTGTATTTCCGGGAATACCGGATACTCTTCGGGTCAAACCGGTCACCTTCTTTTATTCCCTTTCTGGCAAAGAACCCTTTATTCGTCTCTATGACGTACCGGGTTCCGGCGGGTGTAATATGCCCTGAAGTCTCCGGAAGCAGGACTTTCCGTTTCAGCAATTCAAACTTCCCGGAGAAACAAGACCACTCAATCGGAAACCGGCAGTTATGGGTGTGGAACTCGATGCCCGCCGGCTCCTTAAAAATAAGCCCGGTATTTTCCGGTAATCCGATAACATACTGCAGGCCCAGGTGTGCCTCTGCTTCCGGGTAACAGGGTATCAACTCCAGACCCAGGTTAGCAAAAGATTTTACCAGAACCGCAGCGAAAAAAAGCGGATAAATCAACCGGAATTTTTGCCGCCAAACCATAATTTTACAGTAGGGGCTTGATTTATCAAGCCCGCGGGTCGGATAAATCCGACCCCTACGCCTCAGAATGGCAATCAACCAGAAGAAAGAAATTTCAGCCAGAGGGTGCGGCTGCGGGGACCGTCAAATTCCGCGAAGAATATCCCCTGCCAGGTCCCTAACTGTAAGGAGCCCTGCTCCACGATTACGTATAGGGAACTCCCGAAAAGGACCGACTTGATGTGGCCCGGGCTGTTACCCTCGCTGTGCTGATAAGGAAATGTGGCGGACACCATCTTATCCGTCATTGCGCCGATATCCTCAGCCACATCCGGGTCCGCGTGCTCGTTAATTAAGATACCCGCGGTGGTGTGGGGGACAAAGAGGAAAAGGACGCCGTCCTGCCAGCCTTTCTCTCCAACAACCCTCTGTACCTCCCGGCTAACCTCCACAAACTCCTGTCTTGACCCTGTCCTTACCGGTATCGTCTCCATATATTAACCCCTAATTTGTCATTCCGTACTCGATACGGAATCTCGTCTTTAACTACTGGATTCCGGCTTACTATCCGCCGGAATGACAGCTTTTTTGTAGCATCCGGAATACGGGTCCCCTTTCCATTAGAATTAGCAAGGGCATTCATGCCACTATTTATTCGTGCGATGAATCGCACCGCTACTAAAAAGTTATGGCAAAATCGGGGAATTGGCCGGTGCAGGGCTCGTCTAAATTCCGGATATCCTCAATGTTTTTACCCAGATAACCGGACTTCAGTTCGTTGAGGAACTTTTCTAATTGTGCCTCTTCGCCTTCCGCTACAACCTCCACCCGGCTGTCACCCAGGTTGCGCACAAAACCGGTGATATCGCCCACTTTGCGGGCAATCTTCTCCGCGTACCAGCGAAAACCCACGCCCTGGACGTATCCGGAGACGTGAAGATGAAGCCGTTTCATAGGTATAGATTCCGGCTTACAAGGCGGGGCTTCTGTAGGGGTTCGATTTATCGAACCCGCGGGTCGGATGAATCCGACCCCTACTGCCCCTATTTACCTGACGAATTGGCGGAAGACGGTGATTACGCCCAGGCAGATTCCGGTTACGATTCCGGCCGCTATCAGAATACCTAAGGTTACCGAGGGAATCGCCCTCTTGGGTGGTATGCCTAAAAGGCTGGAGATAATCGCACCGGTCCAGGCACCGGTCATCGGCAAGGGAATTCCGACAAAAATGGCTAAACCAAGAAACTCGGAACACTCAATCCCTTTTGCCTTCCTCCGGCTACGCTCAAAAAGCCAGTCAAAAAACTTTTTTGCTGACGGGAACTTAGAAAGATACCGGGCTAACTTCTGAATACCCCAATAGACCGGGATAACCGGAATAAAGTTACCCACAATAGCGGTAACCAGAACCCACTTCAGAGGCAGACCCTGGCTGAGGCCATAGGGAATGGCTCCCCGCAGTTCCGAAATCGGAAGCAGGGAGAGGATAAAGGTGATTACATAGATTCCCATCCTTCCTTTCCAATCAGGGGAACGAACCGACAGCCGCCCAGGCTCCGGGAGGTAATACCGGAAGGGGTCTTCCGGTAAAGGGTTAAGTCCTGGCTCCAGTGATTTCCCTCCGGTATAATCATCCTTCCGGAAAGCGCCAACTGGTTCAAAAGACTGGCTGGCGCTTTATTGGCGCCGGCGCTTACCAGAACCACATCAAAGGGTGCGTGTTCCTGCCAGCCGGAGGTACCGTCACCGAACTTTATTTCAAAATTGGCGTAACCCAATTCTTTCAATATCTCTTCTGCCCTTTCCGCCAGGTTCGGAATTCGTTCTATGGAGTAGACAAAAGAAACAACCTCGGTCAGGAGCGCAGTCTGATAACCGCTTCCGGTTCCAATCTCCAGAAGTTTGTCTGTCCTCTTCAACGAAAGCGCCTCCATCATCAAAGCCACGATATACGGCTGGCTGATGGTCTGGTCATAGCCGATGGGCAGGGGAAAGTCACCGTAGGAGTCTACCCGGTATTCTACGGGGACAAACTTCTCCCGGGGAACTTTGCGAAAGGCAGCGAGGACCAAAGGATCTTTTATTCCCCGGCCAACAAGGTGCCCGGAGACCATCTCCTGCCGAAGAGTTTCGTAATCTTGCTCTGCCATTTAAGCCATAGTAGGGGTCGGATTCATCCGACCCGCGGGCTTGATAAATCAAGCCCCTACAGATATTAGCACCCCTCACCTTAATCCTCCCCTACCTTGATGGTAGGGAACCCGTCCTCAAGGGGAGAGGGTGGGGTGAGGGTGTCTTTTAAAGAGGGAACGGAAGAAAAATTTAAAGAACCGCACCGTATCCCGCAAGGGATGCTGTTTACTCCGCTCCTGTCCGTAGATAGTCCGGATTGGCGCTTCCGCAATTTTAAATCCGGCCCGGCTTGCCTCCACTAAAACTTCTGATTCCGTGGCAAAATGGCTGGCAGAAAAGGAGAGAAACGGTATAACCCGGCTATCAAAAACCCGAAATCCGGACTGGCTGTCCCGTATCCGCTGACCAGCCAGTAAAGAGACCAGAAACGAGGTAAACCAGTTGGTGACAAACCGTTCTACCGGCATATTCTTCAGGTTCCGGGACCTGCACCCAACCACCACTCCGGCGCCGGTTTTACGGTAGTGTTCCAAAAGAACCGGCATGTCCTCAGGGTGGTGCTGACCATCGCCGTCCATCGTGATAATAATCGGATATCCTTTCTGATAAGCATATTCAAAACCGGTACGGAGTGCGGTACCCTTGCCTGAATTTTCAGAGTGGCTGATGACCGTTGCTCCGGCCGACTTCGCCAGTTCGGCAGTTTTGTCCTTAGAGCCGTCGTCCACCACAACCACTTCTTCCGCATACCCCCTGGCATTCTCCGCCACCCCTTTAATGAATCTGGCTTCGTTATACGCCGAAATAACAACTACCAACCCTTTTTCCATCTATAATCCTAAGATGTCATTCCTGTATGTAGTAAACAGGAATCTATGGATTCCCGCTTACCACGTGCGGGAATGACAGCGTAAGCGTTACCACAAGTTTTGCATCATCAGGCGCTGGCGCAGTTCCGGGTGAAGTTCCAGTCCGGGGTCAACATCCAGAATCTCCCAGGCGGTCTTACGGCCGCTCTGCAATAAATCCAGATCGCGGCGCAGGTTTGCCAGCCGCAAAGAAGGTAAACCATGCTGCCGCTCTCCCAATACCTCGCCCTCACCACGCAGAACCAGGTCGTCCTCAGCCAATTCCTGGCCCTCCGAGGTGGAAGCAAATATCTCTAAACGTTCTACTGCCCGGTCATTTTGGAATTCACTGACAACCAGACAGAGCGCTTCTTCAAACTGCCGGCCGATACGACCCCGTATCTGATGGAGTTGCGCCAAACCAAAACGTTCCGCATCTTCTATCAGAAGGAGGTTTGCTTCCGGCAGGTCAATACCCACCTCAACCACTGAGGTCGCTACCAGAACCTGGTACTTCCCTTCACGAAAACCCGCGATGACCCTTTCTTTTTCTTTCAGAGGAAGACCGCCGTAGATTAAGGCGGGCTGCCAGTGAGGAAACTTAGCCGTAACTTCTTCAAAAAGAGGTTTAGCGCCAACTACATCTTCGGCCGTTCCCTTTAAACGACTGGATACTACGTATCCCTTCTTGCCCTGGACCAGATACCGGTCAAATAACCGGTAGGCAACCTCCCGTTCTTCTTTACGGAAGAGATAGGTGGCAACCCGGCGTTTGCCCCGGGGCGAGAGACTGCTCAATTCTATCTCGCCGTAAAGGGTAAGAGCTAACGTTCTGGGAATCGGCGTGGCGCTCATCAGCAGGAGATGTACTCCCTTTCCTTTCTCACCTAAAACTTCCCGCTGATTGACACCAAACTTATGCTCCTCATCAATGATGGCTAAAGAGAGAGAAGGGAAGATTAAATCTTCCGAAAGGAGGCTGTGGGTACCGATTACTATGGAAATTCTGCCTTCAGCCACACCGGTCTTAACCGCCTCTTTCTCCTGCCGGCTTATTCCGCTGACCAGCAGAGCGACTTCTCTGCCGGCTCTGGCAAAAATACGCTGGAGGTTAAGGAAGTGCTGTTCTGCCAGAATTTCGGTCGGCGCCAGGAAAGCGGACTGTCCGCCGGAAAGCACCATGTAAAAAATGGCGCCGGCCGCCACCAAGGTCTTTCCGGAACCTACCTCACCGGTTAAAAGTCTCTGCATCGGGTAATCCTTCCGGAGGTCAGCGACAATCTCTTTCAACGCAGACCGCTGGCTATCCGTAAGGGGAAAGTCCAGCAGACCCTGAAATTTAGCCAGGAAATCCTGAAACTCTATCTTCTGGAAAGGCTCTGTTTCTCTTTCGTCAGATTTCAAAATCTGATTCTTCTGTCTCTCCAACCTGCGGTGCCTTAACGCAGAACTCAGGAAGAAAAACTCCTCAAAGATTAGATATTCCCGTGCCTTCTTCAAATCGGTAGGCGTTACCGGAAAGTGGATATTCTTCAGGGCATAGTACTGGTTTCCCAGGTTCATTTCATTCCGCACCGTAAAAGGGACGATGTCCTCAAATCTGCCCCGGTTATCCTTCAGTGCCTCCCAGAGGACAAGGTGAAAACTGCGCTGGCTCAAGCCTTCCGGGAGCCGGTATAAGGAGACGATGCGTCCGGTTTCCAGAGATGCTTTGTGTTCGCCTATGATTTCAAATGCCGGGTGGACCATCTGCTTCCCCGCCTGGTAAACTTCAATCCGGCCGGAGACCAGCACCGTCTGACCCGGCTTAAAAATATCTTGAAGGTAAGACTGGTTGAAGAAGGTGGCAAAAAGGACCCCGGTGTCGTCACTCAGGCCTACCGTAAAGATACGTTTGCCTCGGAACCCGTCCTTCAAGCCTGAAGTTAAAACTTCAGCCCGGATAGTTGCGTTCTGGCCCGGGACGGTTTCCGCAATCTTAACGGTCTTCTTCCGGTCCTCGTAGCGTCTGGGGAAATAGTAGAGGAGGTCAAAGATGGTGTGGACGCCCATTTTGGCGAAGATTTCACTCTTCTTGGGCCCCACTCCTTTCAGATACCGAACCGGCGTACTCGGGTCCACCATTTTGTCATTCTGAGGTACGGGTTCCCTACCATCAAGGTAGGGAACCGAAGAATCTCGCTTTTTTACGAGACCCTTCGCTATGCTCAGGGTGACATCATAATTATATGTAGTAGCCTAAGAAGGTACTGCCTTTATAGAAGAGACTGAGCACTGCCCCCAAAGAGAGGTAAGGACCAAAAGGGATGTAGTCGGTCCGTTTCTTTATCTTCAGACCGATCAGCGCTAAACCGACCACGCTGCCGATGATGGAACCGAAGAAAATGGTCAGGAGAACCGGCCGCCAGCCCAGGAAAGCACCAATCATCGCTAAAAGTTTAACGTCGCCGCCGCCCATCGCCTCTTTCTTCATAACAACTTCGCCGGCCAGGGCGGTGAGGTAGAGGAATCCGCCGCCGACCAGCACTCCGAGGAACGACTCTTTTAAGGCGTAAAGGGAATCGTTGGAAAAGGCTAATTCCGGAAAGATAAGATTAAAGAGAAGACCTAAAACGATGCCCGGGTAGACCACCAGGTCCGGAATCAGGTAATGCTCCCAATCTATGAAGGACGCCAAAATCAATGCCAGAATAAAAAGGCTGAAGATAAAAAAGGAAGCAGAAAGGTCAAAACGCAGGTAGAGTAAAAGTAAAAGAAAACTGGTTAGCAACTCCACGATGAAGTAACGCGGAAGGATTAACTTGCGGCAGTACCGGCAGTGGCCGCGTAAAATTAGATAACTAACCAGAGGAATATTGTCAAACCAGGCGAGTTTATGCTGGCAATGAGGACAGAACGAACCGGGTCTGACGATAGAAAGGCTCCGGGGCAGACGGTGGATGCACATATTAAGGAAACTCCCGAAGACCGCACCTACTACAAAGACTAATAGTCCCATCTCGCGGGGCGTACGGGAATCGGACCCGTATCTACGGCTTGAAAGACCGCGATCTTAACCATTGGACCAACGCCCCATTACTACAAAAATTTGTCATTCCCGAAAGCCTGCCCCTGTATGCAGTAAACAGGGGTATTAAACGGGAATCCAGTGATTACGAGTATGGATTCCTGCTTACTATCCGCAGGAATGACATTGGAGATCACTTTGTGTCCTTCAGGGTTTAGTTTTCTTTTTTTGCGCCTGGACGCTTCTACTCAACGAATTGCGCAGGCCTGCCACCGTATCGGCTAAGGCTGAAATATTCTTCTGTACTTCCGGATTGACGCTGGTCAGAGCAACATCAATTTCAGTCAGCGCCGTATTAAAATCTCTAAAAGGTTTAACCTCCTTGGGCAGAGGTAAGGTTACAAATATTTCTAAGTTCTTCCTGGCGGCGGACATCTCTGCCTTCGCCTCTTCAAAGTTTGCCCGGTTTACGGCCAAGCCGGCTTTCAGAAGGCTGTCCTGAGCCGAAGAGAGAAAGAGGTCTGCGGTTGCCGAAGCTTCTGAAACGCGGGCGGCCTTTTCGTTGTAATAAGCCCGCCGGTACTGACGGGCAAGCAAAACCGCTACGATGGCTACCATCAAAACCAGGAGTCCCACCACCCCTAACAGCCGGGATAAAAATCTCATCTCCGTACCTCCTTTAGTGCCCTTAATTATATCCTAAAGAACTCCGTTAAAGCAACTGAAATAAGAATCGATACGAAAATGCTAACGCAAAGATACATAAAAGAAACTTATTTATGTTATTATATACTCGATAAACCAAGTAAACGCTCGGAGGCGAAAATTTGATTTTTCATAATATTATCTTATGAAGGCGGTCAGGTACTACGGCCCTGAAGATATCAGGATTGAGGAGGTCCCTGCTCCGGAGGTTGAACCCGGGGGAATACTGGTAGAGGTTGAATGTTGTGCCATCTGCGGTACGGACTTTAAAGCCTATTATCTCGGTAATCCGCGCATTAAACCTCCCCAGACCCTGGGCCACGAGTTTGTGGGTAAGGTGTTCCGTGTTACGCCTGAAGTAATGTCTTTTCAGGTGGGTGACCGGGTTACGATGGCAACCAGTATCTCCTGCGGCCAATGTAATTTTTGCCGCTTGGGCCAAACCAACCGCTGTTCCCAGCTGACTCCCATCAGTTACGATTACCCGGGCGCCTTTGCGGATTACATCGCCGTTCCGGCCAGGGGAGTTGCCGGAGGTTTTGTGGTCAAAGTACCGGAAGGTCTGGACGAAGAAGCCTGTCTTGCCGAACCGATAAGTTGTGCGGTAAACAGCCAGATTATTGCCGGAGTAAAACCAGGCGATACCGTGGTAGTAATTGGCGCCGGCCCGATGGGCGCAATCCACACCCAGGTCGCCCGGGCAAACGGAGCGGAAAAGATAATCGTTACCCAGCGTTCAAAAACGCGGCTGACCCTGGCGGAAAATTTTGGCGCAGATGCAGTCATCGACGTAACGACCACCGAGTCGGTTGACGAGGTAAAACGCCTTACCAATGGTCTGGGAGCAGACGTCGCAATTGTTACCGCACCGGAAGCAATTGCCCAGGAACAGGCTTTTTACATGGTTAAAAAGGGCGGGATGGTTAATCTCTTTGCCAGCCTACCCAAAGGTGTCTCAGATTTACAGATAGACAGCCGGCTTATCCATTATAATGAAATCTTTTTAAGCGGCGCCTCGGATAGCACTGCCAAGCACGTAGAAATAGCTCTCCAATTCCTGAGCAAAAGGTTAATTAACCCCGGCGCGATTATCACTCATCGGCTTCCCCTGACTGATTTTCACCAGGGAATTCAATTACTGAAAGAGAGGAAAGCGTTAAAGATTTTACTGAAACCATAAAGTAGGGGTTCGATTTATCGAACCCGCGGGTCGGATGAATCCGACCCCTACTATGCCGGAATTGGATATGAAATCAAAATTGAAAGATAAGGTTGCTATCGTGACCGGCGGTGCCTCGGGAATCGGCAAGGCAATCGTTCGGGAATTTGCCAGGGAAGGAGCAAAAGTGGTTGTTGCTGACATTGATTTCTCCGAGGCAAAAAAGACCGCTTCCCAGGTCGTTCAATCCGGAGGGGAATCTCTACCGGTTAAGGTAGACGTAAGTTCCCGTAAAGAGGTCAAAGAAATGGTAAAAAAAGTGGTTGAAAAATTCAGCCGAATTGATATTCTGGTAAATAACGCCGGAATTTCCGTAATCGTTCCTTTTCTGGAAATGACCGACGAAACCTGGGAGAAAACCCTGAACATAAACCTGGCCGGAACGTTCCTCTGCTGCCAGGAGGTCCTTCCCTACCTGTTAAAACAAAAAAATGGGAAGATTATCAATATGAGTTCCCAGTCCGGCAAGCAAGCCAACTCCTGGTACGCCGCCTACTGTGCCTCCAAGTTCGGTATTATCGGTCTGACCCAGAGTTTGGCTTTAGAGTTTGCTCCTTCCGGCATCAACATAAACGCCATCTGCCCGGGCGTGGTATTTACGCCTATGTGGGACAGCCAGATGGAACCATACGCCAAAAAATATAACCTTAAACCAACCGAGGTGAAAAATTATCTTATCAATAAAATACCCTTAGGCCGGCTGGCTACGCCGGAAGACGTGGCACAAGTAGCGGTATTTTTGGCGTCCGCTGATTCTGACTACTTGACCGGTCAGGCGCTCAACGTCAGCGGCGGCGCCATATTGGGGTAAGGTAGTGTCAACCTGCTTAATTGAAGGGAGAAAGGTGGATAATTTAAAAAAGGTAATGGAGGCAGCGGTTTCGGCCGGTATTGTGGTTCCGGCATTCAACGTGGCGTATCTGCCGATGGTGAAAGCCATCACCGATACCCTGACAGAAACAAACGTATACGGAATGGTGGAAGTCTCGCGGATTGACTTTGTAAAGTTTGGAGCAAAAAGTATCAGTGCGGTAGCAGAAGAGTACAAACGCGTGGCTGACCCAAAATTAGTCAGCCTCCATCTTGACCACATTCCGGTCATTGACGAAGACAAACTTCAGGTTGACTGGAAATCCCTGATTGCGGAAGGAATCTCCTGCGGTTACCACTCGGTAATGGTTGACGGCTCCAGGCTTCCTTTAACCGAGAATATCCGGGTGGTCCGGGAAGTGGTTCAGATGGCTCATTCCAAAGGGGTCCTGGTAGAGGCAGAACTTGGTTCTGTCCTGGGGCATGAATCCGGACCGCTGCCGGACTACGAGGAAATATTTACCCGCAAGATAGGCTTTACCAAACCGGAAGAGGCGGCAAGGTTTGTCAAGGAGACCGGGGTTGACTGGCTTTCGGTTTCGGTCGGCTCCATCCACGGAGCCATCTCCGGTCTGGCTAAGGACCAGCCAAAGGTCCAGGCAAAAATTGACATTGAACACCTAAAAAAATTAAGAGACGCCACCGGCATCCCCCTGGTGTTACACGGCGGTTCCGGAGTTCAGAAATCCTTTGTTCTGGACGCGTTCAAAAACGGTATCGCCAAGATTAACGTCGGCACCGAAATCAGGCAGGCTTACGAAAAGGCTTTGGCGGAATCAGGCAATGACATTGAAGCCGGACGAAAAGCGATAAACAGAGCGATGAAAGAAGTTATCCGTAACACCTATCAGATTGAAGGTTCTGCTTCGCGAATATGACAACCCCTCACTCCACTTTCAGGAAGAGTTCGCCTAAAGGTTTGTCCTGGCGGGTTATTTCGATGGGATAAATCTTTCTGGCTTTACCGATAGCCCACTGGGGCATCAAATCCTTAACGGAAATCGTGTACCCTAAATCCTGACCGTCATTGTAGTCCTTACTTCCCACAAAACCCTTGAGGTTGACCTTAATCTCTTCTCCGGGCGGTTCCGGAAAGACCCGGATGAATTCCATCTTTGCGTTCCGGCGTAAGGAGATGGTCTCGTTGTTCTTGTAGCGTTGAGACTTTCCGTTAATCTCCACCTCTAAATACTCCATTTCGGAAGGCGAAGTTATCGTATCTACAACTGCAACGACTTTGGGACCGTTGCGGACAATCAGTTTATCGTTACCATTAACCTGGTATACTTGACCAATGCCGTTACCCAACGTCGAACTGGCTAAGCGAACAAACCACTGGTGAGGCTTTTTGGCTGCCACACTCAGAACCTGAATCTTGTCTCCCTTATTTAAGTAGACCGCCGCCTCACCCACCGGTATAAAGACTTTTTTATTGTTAACCTTTATGTTGAGTCCCTGCAACCTTTCCTCTTCCGCGAGTTCCGCAGAAATCACCGCAATATTTTCGTTAGGCAGACTTTCCGGTATAATCCCTGCCTCTTGAATTACCGAATTCACCGCCATCGTCAGAAAGGAGACCGCTTCCGGTACGGGACAGCTTTTGGTCGCCTCCAATCCTAAAGCCATCTTGTGTTCTCCGGTTAAGGCGTAGAAGGTAAGGGACTGGCGCTGTTCTTTATGGAGCGAATCCTCGCTTGCGGTTTCGGTATTATTGACCTTGAACTGATAGGCGGAAGAGCTGATTCTGGTATTGGTGAGTTTCGCCACGTTCCCGGCAAACTTTTCCAGTTCTAATTTTTCTCCGTTCGGCAGGCTGAAGGTAGGAGCATCAATGATATTGGACTGACCCCACCGTGAAGGGTTTCGCTGATTGCTAATCCAGACCGGAGAGTAAAAACCGCTTCCCTGATGGAGGTTAAGAACGTAGTCCGCTTTCCGAATCAGCGATTTGGCAAGATTTACCACCTTGGTATCAGGGTTCTGCTCCATCGCCTCGGAAAGGTGGAAGAGCCGGTTCATGTCCGGGGTTAGACCTTCCCGGGTCCCGGCCATAATCGACGGCAGATTGAGCCGGGGGACGATGATAAGGGTACCTTTCTTCATCTTCAGGTCAAGGTACCGGTCCGCAGTCAGATAACCGGCGGTTTCGTCACCCTGGATACCACCAACGATAAGAAGGGTAGGGCTTTTCTGATAACCGGAAATGTGGTAGACCCGGACCTCCTGGTCTGTTCCCGGAAAGAATTTCTCCACCGTCGTCCTGGGAGTGAAGGGTGCGTGCGGGGAAAGAAGCAGGCCGAATCCGGCCAGGAATCCGACCGTTAAAACGGTTAAGGTAAAAATCAAACCTCGCCGATGATTTGCCATCTTTCTGCCTGGTCTCTCTTCAGATACAGCGTCTTCCGGTTGGTACTGTTAAAATTGTTGGAAGTATAAACCTGGTCAAACTGGATAACCGCGATATCTGCGCCGTTTTTATGGAAAGTAAGCATAATCGCTTTATCAATTTTAATCTTAATAAACTTTTTATTCCGGTTCACATTCTCTTTGTGCGTTTTAAATCTCCGATAATCCATCCCATCGCTGGTCATAAATTCCCCGGCATAGAAACCGAGGTATTTGGCGGTATTGAGGCTTTCCCAGGACTGTTTCCAGGCATTAAGAAAGGCCCTCAACTCTTCGGCCGATGCTTTCTGGCCCGCCGGGTTCTGAAGCAGCATTTCATTGACAATCACAATAGGGGTAAAACCGGGCCTGATTATTCTGGACAGTTCCATCAACGACTCATTGTCAACCACCACACAGCCTTTTGTGCTTCTGATATCCTCCAGCTTCTGGTTAGGGTTATGGCCATGCAGCCAGATACCGCCGCCGGTCTTCCCTGCCCGGCGGTCCAGAAAGTTAGGATAACTGAGCGGAAAAGCGCCCCAGCCATACTGTTCCGCCAGACTTCTGTCCGGAATAAAACGCAGGAGAAAGTAAGTACCCTCAGGGGTGGCAAAATCACCGGATGAGGTCTTGTCTAATTCATTCCGGCCGATAATGGCCGGGTAAGTCTTTACTAAAGTAAATTTGTCGCTGAGGCATTGAAAGAGGTACAGGGTCTTGGTCCTCTTCTCGCAAAACAAAACGTGTTCACCGGGAGGTAATGAGCCTAAATTGTCCGGAATCCGGTCTGCGGAAACGGAACCCTTTACTATCCTTCTGGGAGCCGGAGGAGGACCGGCATTAACCGTTTCTTTCCTGGCTGGTTCTCCCTTCCTTTTACTCCTCCCTTTAGGCGAAGGAACCGGCGCCGATGGTAAGACTTCCTTTACGTTCCTTTGAATCTGCGCTAACGAAATTTTCACCTCCTGGAGGTCGCTTCGGGAAAGAGCCTTATTTACTACATCCAGGTCCTTGTCTAATTCCACAAGGCGGACATAAAGCCGCCGTGCCTTCGCTTTTTCTTTAACAACACAAACCCCGAGGACGGCACTGAAAAAGAGGAGTGCCACAAGTAAAAGATACCCGGGTTTAACCGCGTAGTAAAGATAGTGTCGCTTCATTCTTCTATACAAGGAGACCATGTGGCTATCTAAGGAATCAGGTCAAGAAAAACATTCCCCGCAATCTCTTTCCCTTTCAGTACTTCAATCTTGTAGCAATTGCCTTTTTTATCAACCGAGAACTTCTTTAACAGAGAGGCGGTATCTATTTCACTGCCCCGGTCTTCCGCCACTTTTTTCGGGTCAGCGATAAATCCAACCATATTAACCCGTATCAGATTCTTGTCCGCCTTAGGAACAAAACCATCAACAATCTTTATCTTTTCTCCTCGCTTTACCTTAAGATGCTCTTTATCTTTTAGCCGTTTCTGCCTACCGGCCACTTCAATAATTACCGTAAGTTCGGTCGGTTCCGGGAGGGCAACGTTCTGCGCCGGTGGAAGGACAACCGGCGGGGCCGGACAGGAGACAGGGACCTGCCCCTGCATGCCTGAAGCGGGGGTCTTCTCCGTAAATAGACTTATGAGATTTATACCTTTTTTCATATCATCACCCAGTCCCATGATCAGGTAATAGTGATAGCCGCCTAATCCGATTAAACCAAGGGAAAGCACCAATGCCAGGGCAAACTTCGCCTTGTTTATCTCCAGCGCAATTAAAGCCAGCATCAGCGCCAGAAACCCAAACGCTACGATAGTCAGGGCTAACATATACGCTGCGACATTTTCCACTTGCCCCTCCAGATTAAGAGTTCAGGGGCTCATCCTGTGATAGCCCCTTAGATAAAATACCATTTTTTCTCCTTTTTCGTCAAACGATTCAGTACCGCATCTTCCTGGTGATGAACCGGGAAAGATTAAGAGCCATCTGCTCCATTCCGGAAGAGGAAGGATGGACTAAATCAACGCATAATCCCGAAAATCCCGGCAATATTTTCCGGCCGTCAATATGAACGACTTTAGGATTATTCACCTTCTTAACCGCCTCGCGCACGACTTTTCTAAAAAACTTCTGCGTCTTGGAACCTTCGTCCAGGTCGGCATAAAAAGTGAATAAGTCAATACAGAAAAGCCATTTTTCAGGATATGCCTCAGAAATTCTGTTTATGAAGTAAACAACCCGGTCTCTAAACTCTGCCACCTCAAAAGAACCGACCATATTGATTCCTAACTCTAAACTGGCAAAGTCCCAGTCCTTCCTCCCGGCGATATAATCGGCCATCTGGGATTCGCCGTGTGCTCCACCCCCGAAACCTAAACTTATTAAGTCCACACCTAATAATTCTGCGGTCCTTTTGGCATAAGTCCCGGTTGGTCTCACGGCAGAAGCCCCATGGGTAATAGAAGAACCGTAGGCAAGATATCTTTGGGAAGGAGTCTGCCCGGCGCGGGGAGGAACAATACTTCCATCCCGGACATTGATGTCAATCAGTCTTACCGGAACCAGATGCGGAAGGACAATCCGGGTAAGCCGGGGGTCAAACAGATAGCCGTCTTTTTTATTCGCTTTCTCCAGGGTTTCCAGATTGTCCGGCAGGGAAACAGTAATTTCTGTCGGCTGGGAGGTTATGTAATGCCAGCCCACCTGGAAAGGACCCTGAAAAACTTCCGCGATGCCCCATCCTTCTCCTTCCGTTTTCAAAACGATGGTAGCCTTGGCGCCGTTGAGATTAAAACGAATCTCGGAACCGGCCAGAGTAAGAGCCTGAATTCTGGCACTTTCGTTTAAGCTTAATCTTAACCGGTTCGGAATGCGGGAAAATAATCTTCCCGAACCGTTCTCCTCAATTAATTCCGCGACATTATACAGTTCCACTCCTTCTTCTAAAATCACTTCTCCTCCTTTAGGGGTTGCTCAACCCACCGGGTAATTCCTGGAAATGTATTTTGCTATTTCCCGGATAGATTTTCCAGCGGCGGGGTGTTGGGTGCTGTAATCTCCTTTATTATCCTGGGAGCAGCCCACCTGACCGCATTGGTAATGACCAAAAGGACATTCTCGTCGTAGTAGATGGGATACGTCTCATGCCCGGGCCGGAAGTAGAAAATGCGACCGTGACCCCGCTCATAGGCGCATCCGCTCCGAAAGACCTCCCCGCCTTCAAACCAGGATATGAAAATCAGTTTATCCGGCGTGGGGATGTCAAACCGTTCCCCGTACATTTCCGTATGGGGCAGTTCAAAGTAATCGCCGATACCCCGGGTTATGAGATGGCCCGGTTCAACGTTCCAGAGCCGCTCCTTTTCGCCGGCTTCGCGCCAGCGCAGACTGCAGGTGGTTCCCATCAGAGACCGGAAAATCTTGGAGTAGTGGGCAGAGTGCAGACAGATAAGCCCCATCCCCTGGAGTACCCGGCTTTGGACCCGGGCAACAACTTCGTCAGAAACTTCGCTGTGAGCGGCGTGTCCCCACCAGATTAAAACATCGGTATTTCCCAGCGCGTTCCGGGTGAGTCCGTGTTCCGGTTCGTCCAGCGTGGCGGTCCCGGCACAGATACCGTTTTGTCTGTTCAGGTGGGCCGCGATGACCTTGTGCATCCCTTCCGGATAGATATTTTTAACCACCTCGTTCGCTTTTTCGTGCCGAAACTCGTTCCATACCAGCACCCGTACCGTTTCATCACACATTTTCCTCCCCTTCAGATTAATTCGTTGCCGTTAAACCATTAAATTTTATGTGATTTCGTTGCGGGTGTCAATACGTCGATAGAGAACCCCTGGAAAAATCCACCGCAGGGTAGACGGCGGAATCCTCCCTCTTGACATACCATGGAGGGGTAGGGTATAATCATACAGAAGGAGGTGGACTATAAAAAAGAACCCGTCTCACCGGGACAACCTGCCGGATCTGAAGAAGATTGAAGGGCAGGTCCGGGGCATCCAGCGGATGATTGAGGAACAAGGGTACTGCGTAGAGATTCTGACCCAGATACATGCGGCAGTAGGTGCCTTAGCCAGACTGGAAGATAAAATCTTAAAGACGCACTTTGAACACTGCGTAATGAAGGCA
Organism: Candidatus Omnitrophota bacterium; assembly: GCA_043797665.1. Classification (GTDB taxonomy): domain Bacteria; phylum Ratteibacteria; class UBA8468; order MWAK01; family MWAK01; genus CAZVUE01. The sequence continues at coordinate 23,217 of JAZDPL010000073.1, read as the reverse complement.
GTGAAAGGCACATCTACTAAGGAAAAGGAGAAGAAAATGCAGGAAATCCTGGACCTGATTCATCGGTTCCGGAAAGTCAGATAGAGAGGAGGCGAAGATGAAGAAGTTAATGGCGTTATTGGCTGCGGTTACTTTCCTTACTGGTTGTACAACATTTACTGCCGGCAACAAAGGAACGTCCGGCAATAAAATCAAATGCACCTGCTCTGCCACCTGTCGTTGTCCGGAGCAATGTTGTGTATCCGGTTGCAGCAAAACCTGCACCTGCGGAGAGAAATGTCAATCCTGTAAACCAGGGACCTGCAGATGCGCTTGTTGTACAAAATAAGGATTCAACTATTTCTGCGGTGTTAATATCCGGGTATTACCTTTTGATAAGACGCCGGCTCTTTCATCTTTAAATTCCCAGTGTTTTAATTCGGAGGCATTTATGATTAAAAGAAGCGGAGAAATGGAAGTGGAGTACCGGGAGAAAATGAAGGGTGGAGAGGGGATGGTCAAAGTTACACACCTGCTGAAGAAAGATGATTTTAAGGCCCGGGTGCGCCTTTGCGCCCACCTTTCAGTGCCGATGAAGGGTTCTATCGGTTTCCACGAACACCCGGATGAAGACGAAGTTTTTATCATCACCAACGGAAAAGGAATTCTCTCCGACGGGAAAAAAGAAAGTCCGGTAAGCGTAGGCGATGCTATTCTTACCGGTGGCGGAGAGGGTCACTCTCTTACTAACGCCGGAAATACCAACTTGGAACTGTTCGCCTTCATTATCAAGTATTGAAAAACCGGGAACACAATTTATCACATCATTGACTTGACAAATTAAAAACCATGGTATAATATATATTAATAATTAATATTAAACGTTAACGAATGAAACGTATAACTCTGGCCACCATCTCCAAGATTGTTGGCGTTTCCAAGCCGGTTGTGTGCACGGTTTTAAAAAATAACGAAGGAAAGGGAATATTTGTCGGCAAGCATACCCGCGAAAGAATACTTGAAACGGCCCGGGAATTGGGTTACGTACCACCGAAAAGCGCCAAAGAACTCTTTTCCGGGCGAAGCAATAATATCGGCATCATCGTTCACAAACTTGTCCCGCCGTTCTCAGAATTTGTCAATCACCTGCAAAAAGAAGCTGATCAATTAAATTTCGAGATTACTCCCTACCTTACCGACGGAAATGCCGAATTGGAAGAACATTATTTGAACTTGGTTCGCGACGGAAGGATTGATGGAGTAATCGCGCTTGCAGTAACTGAAGGCAGTATTCAAAGATACCGGAAGTTCATCAAGCACCCTTATAATCTTAAAATCCTCTTTTACGGTGAACCTATTCCTGAAGTTCCCAGTATCCACTTTGATGAACGGAAGGTTGGAAAACTGGCCGCTCAACATCTTATCGAAACTGGCTGCAAAAGGTTGGCGGTCTTCGGAGGATATAATGGTTCAGTTCGAATAAAGGGTTTTACGCAGTACCTTAAAGAACGAAGATTTCCCGCACCTTTGGTTTTTACAAAAGAACCATTTGTCAACTATTTCCCAGAAGGGAAAACCCTGGCGGAGGAATTTCTAAGATTGAAGTATTTGCCCGACGGTGTCTTTGCATGCAACGACCTGCTTGCGATTGCTTTACTCACGACTATCCTCAAAAAAGGAGTGGAAATCCCCAAGGATATGGCAATCCTGGGCTGCGATAATACGGAACTCTGCCTTTATACCATACCGACCCTGACAAGCATCGATACCAATCTTCCTGCTCTGGCGAAAAAAGCGATGCAGAAGATGATAAAAATCATAGAGGGAACAGAAGTAAAACCTTTTCATACCAAAACCCCGGTCTCTTTAGTGGTAAGGGAGAGTACTCGGAGGGAGTGATGCGGGAAAAACAGCATATAATGAACAGTAAACGGTAACAATAAAATGGAGGGAAACAAAATAAAGAAAAAGGGATTTACGCTCATTGAACTGCTGGTGGTCATCGCCATCATTGCTATTCTGGCGGCGATGCTGCTTCCGGCACTCTCCCAGGCCAGAGAAAAAGCAAGACAGGCATCCTGCATAAACAACCTGAAGCAAATCGGTCTGATGTTGACCCTGTATCTTCAGGATTACGATGAATGGATGCCCGCTCTTTGGGAACAATGTGACGAAGCTGGGAACGGGAACCTCTGGTATCAACAGGACAGCAGTTTCTATCCATATCTGGCAGGGAAGAAATTAGACTCCGGCTATCCCACTAATACTGCCCTCAAATTGCTTAAATGTCCCTCCGGTAAGGTGAAAGACCAAATCACCTACTTCTGTAACTATGGAATGAACATTTATGTCACCACTGCAAAAAATTACTTTGGGTCTGTGACTTACCGCCGCTTTTCCCAGGTCCCCGGACCTACCAACGTCATCTTCGTAAGCGATGCCATTAGTAGTAGCACAGCAGGGGGAGTGTATGACGGCACGAATGTAGACTATCGGCACAGCGGCGGTGTCAACCTTCTTTTCTTAGACGGTCACGCTAAGTGGTATCCTTATCCGGTAACTACCATACCGGACGGCGGCTGGGCACTCGGTTCTTAGGACCGTGAAATCTATGTACTCCGGCAGAAAATCTTTCGTTGCTCTTCCAAAAGTAAAATTACGACACCGGTATATCGGAATGATTATGGCATTTTCATTTTTGATCGCAAAATCAGGGATATGCGCGAATGTCACCCCTGTACCCCTCCTTAAAATCCCGCCGTGCCACCAAGCACCGGTTATTGACGGAATATTCAGTGCCGGGGAATGGGACGAGGCCTTTTGCGGGACAGGCATGGTTCTCGCGGGTTCCAAAGGATACATTGAGCCGCGGCAGGTAAACTTCTGGCTGACCTATGATAGCAGCAGGCTTTATTTTGCCTTTAAATCTGAAACTCCTCCGACCGGCAGATTGCTCAGCCGGATAAGAAAAGAAGGGGGGGAGGTCTGGATTGACGATGCGGTTGAGGTCTGGCTCAACCCGGGGTTTGGAGAGAAGGCTGTGAAAGGACGCTATTATCAGTTTGCGGCGAACAGCATCGGGGGTTGTTTCGGCCAGACATTCGATCCTGATATCGGACAATCTTTCTTGGGTGGGTATGACAAATGGAATTTTAACAGCAGAGTGAAAGATGGCTGGTGGTTTTTCGAGGGAAGCGTGTCAATTGATGCGTTGACGGACAAAAAAATTTCGGGGGGAACCTGGGGAATAAACCTGTGCCGTGACTGGAAAGGGCCGAGCACTTTCTGTAGTTGGTCGCATACTGATTCCTTCAGTCAGACCGGGAGAATGGCACAGGTGATCTTTGCGGAAAAATCGCCGGTGGTCCAAGTGCTTTCGCTTGGGAATTTGTCCGGGGGCAAAGCACATGTCCTGCTCAGAATCAGTAACACTACCGCCGAAAGCCTGAACCTGAAAGCGAGCGTGGCGCTTGATGCCGGAAAAGAGAGAAACGTTCGAGAAACCTTCACTCTCCTGCCGGGGCAACGGAAGGAATTGTTGCTTAAGGAAGATGGCTTCCCCCGGATGGAAACCAACCGTCTTGCAATTTCCGTGGAAGATGCCGAAGGTGAAAACACCTACTATGCCCAGACGATACCGTTTGGACCAGAGGAAACACGGAAGAAATGGGAAAGCGAGGATACTTCGGAAAAGGCGGTCCTCCTAAAAACCAGTTTTTATCCCTCTTTAGACCGGTTGAAAGTTTCGGTTGATTTCCTGCGCTATTCCGTTGCGGAAAAAGTGAAGAAGATTTCCATTGACGTTAAACCGAGCGGGCAGAAAAAAATATTGGGTTCGGCGCTTCTGACGGAATTTAAAGATTGTTTCGGCGAACAGGTTTTGAACCTCAAGCCGTTGGCTGAAGGAACCTATGAAGTGTCGGCTTCTCTCTATGAGGATGGAAACATTCCTCTCCAAACCGTCGTGTCGGAGTTTTCCAAGACACGCTGGGAATGGGAGGGAAATTCTTTGGGAAAAACGAACAAGATACTCCCACCTTTTACTCCACTGGAAGTAAAGGGGAAAGTAGTATCATGTTGGGGTAGAGCATATCACATGAACGGATATGGTCTGTGGGACAAAGTGGTCGCGCAGGGAACAAACATCCTCGCGGGACCGGTAAAAATGCGTTCTTTCAGCGGCGGAAGTGAAGAAAAATGGGAATTTTTACGTTCTACGTTTGTAAAGACTGAAGAGCACGAAGTGACGATAACATCTCAGGCCAGGACCCCCGCTGTTGACGTAACGGCCGAATCGATTATTGAATACGACGGAATGATGAAAATCATCCTCAGGCTTTCTCCGGGGCGCAAACCAGTGGACAGACTCTTTTTGGAAATACCTCTTAAGGAAGAATATGCAACCCTTATGCATGCTTGCGGAGACTTTATTCGAAGCAACTATTCCGGGTATGTTCCCCTCGGGAAAGACCGAGTGTGGTCGAGTATTCAAATCGGCCGCACCGGGCTGGCAGGTACTTTTATTCCTTACATCTGGGTCGGGGACGAGATGCGAGGCGGCATCTGCTGGATGGCCGATTGGGACAAAGGCTGGATAGTCAGCGATCAGGTCCCGGCAATTGAGATTGTGAGAAAAAAGGGACAGGTGAACCTGCTCGTTAATCTCATGAGCGGACCTTTCCCGAACCAGGTTGAGCGCGAGATCGTCTTCGCTCTTCAGGCAACGCCGGTCAAACCCCAGCTTCAAGGATGGCGTAAACAGTTCTTCGGTTTCTACTTTCCTTTTCCTCCCGCTGAACAGACAAAAGAATGGACGAAAACCTGGATCGACACCGGCTCAAGACTTTGGGGTAATACTCCGAGCAGTTTCGGTGATGTGTATCCCGAAGACAAGAATTACGCATATGTCCACCAGAGAAAAAAGGAGGTTCTTAACCTGTATTCCGGCTATGACAAGTTCGGCACCTATACCAATCGGGTCGGTTTGCGCTCAAACCTGCCGGAGTTAAGATACTTCTGGGATGAATGGACATCAAAACCTGTGCAGATGCAAACTTACAGTGAACGGGAATACGACAACTGTGTCGGCATATATCCTTCTGGAAGCGTCATAGATTTCTATTGCTGGTACCTGGATAAACTTATCAGGGAAGGCGGAGTGGACGGTATTTACATAGATAATACCTACCCGGTATGTTCCCTGGATACGGTAGGAGAACACGCCTATGTTCGTGAAGACGGACAGCTCCAGCCCAATTGCGCTCTTTTCGCTGAGCGGGAATACATAAAAAGACTTGCTCAGATTTTCTATCTTAATGGAAAGGACTCCTTAATTATCCTGCATATGACCAACAGCCTGGTTATTCCTGCTTTTTCTTTCGCTCAGTTCCAACTTGACGGGGAAATGAATTACAGCGATACCAGGGAAAAAGATAGCATTTACTCATTTCCCCTGGAATTTTTACGAGCGGAGAGTACAGGTATTCAAGCAGGATTGGTGCCGTTTTTTCTCTATGGCATGCGTATACCCGATCCAGACGGCTCGCTGACACGCAGTCATCTGTCCGTAACACTGCTCCACGGCATCAAAGAATGGATAAGTCCCGGATACCCGAATATCCAACAGTGGAACGACACGTATCTTGCACTTATGCGATTTGGCTACGCGAAAAGCGACAGCGCATTCCGGCCGTATTGGACCAATGCAGATGTTGTAAGCACCTCGGTACCGGATGTCAAAGTCAGTTTCTACGAGCGACCCGGAAAAATCCTCGCCATCATTTCCAATACCGGCGTTGACACTACGAACGTAGATGTCCGGTTCAATCTGGACAAGCTGAAAATGACGGATGCCGAACCGGTATGTCGGGATGCAGTAACAGGCGGTGAAATTGCTCAACTCCGATCAGGAAAAATGAGCATAGAAATACCCAGACATGATTTTAAACTGGTGGTGATTTCGTCAAAAAAATGAGGAGGCGTCGGATGAGAACCAAAAAGATGTTGACAGTTTGGTTTATGAGTATTACCATAGCGGTCTTCTTGCAGACAGGGAGACTCTCATGTCAGGAAGACGTGGCAAATGAAGATCTGATTTTCTCTCTCGGCTTCGGGGACAGCACCTTTGAGGCGGATATGGCGATCGGTAATCCCAAGCTGATAGCCTCAAAAGGAATCCTCAATCTGGTAGAGGGATTGCATGGAAAAGGTTTGCTCATTGGATCCGGTGGCAGTCAACTCACCTATGATTTAAAAGAAAATTTTGACATACGGCAAGGCACAATCAGTTGCTGGGTGAAGCCTTTGAAGTGGAGTAAAAATCCCGAAGAATTGCCCAAACTCCACCTGAAATTCTGGATGACGAGCGCTTCCGAAAAAGGCTACTTAGGAATCGAGAAAATAGGAACTGCCAGTGGAGCAACGGCTCCGATACTCTTGGCCTGGGTTAGCCATTTCCAGTGTCTTCAGAAAATCCCCGGAAAGGGCATGGGAATTCAGGCAAATACAGCGAAATGGAATGAAGGGGAATGGCATCACGTAGTACTGAATATAAACCGGACGGACTTTGAGCTGTACCTGGATGGCAAAACTGCAGGGAAGATCTCCCTGCCGCCGGGGAGCATTTCGCCGGAAGAGTTACTTGACAGGCAATTCATTGTCGGCACTCCTGACGGCGAAGTTTCTGACCAGGCGGTTTTGGATGAAATCAAAATCTATAAAAGGCCTCTGACGGCAGAAGAAGTGTCAAAGTTGGGAAATGTAAATATTCAGTGAACACCGTCTAACGCTTTTCAACTTTTTGGCGCAAGAGACCCACCGTCCCCTTCCAATCTTTTTTGTCCGAAACTATCAGACAAAATGTCTATAATTCTTACCCTACAATTCAACTGCTTTTTCTTTTTGTAGTCTAAATGATAAGGCATCCCAGCGGATAGACGTAATTGGAACACCGGAACCTACTTTCATAGACGAAGCGGATATGTTAAAATATGGAGTGTGGCGGTCGCATTTATGCGACCTTTTAGAAGTGCGATAAATCGCACCGCTACCATTGCCGGGATGGCGGAATGGCAGACGCAAAGGACTTAAAATCCTTTGTCTCGAGAGGGGCGTGGGGGTTCAAATCCCCCTCCCGGCACAAAACGGCAATCGGTCTGGTGGTAGATAAAATTAGGCTTGCACACGCGCCCATAGCTCAACTGGATAGAGCGTCAGATTGCGGATCTGAAGGCTGGTGGTTCGACTCCACTTGGGCGCGCAGAATGTAACCCGGAGGTATTTATGCATTTGATAAAGAGAAAGAAGGTTTGGGGTGGCGGGATGATGGCTATCTTGCTTTTCCTGGGGATTTGCGGTTGGGCTTTCGGGGAAAGCATTACGCCGGAAGATTTGGTACACCAGATAACAGAAAGGTGGGTTAATACTGAGAACCTGCAGGCTGACCTGACGGTCGGAACAACTATGTCCGGAACTCCGATGAACGTAGACGGCACATACTGGCAAAAAGGCCGGCTTTTCCGAATAGAAGTGGACCTGCCGTCTTCTTCTGCAGGGAATGAAGATAAGCCTGGTGAACCGAACAAGGGACTCTGCATTTTTGATGGAAAAACACTGTGGCTCTCAAGCCCGGACAGTATCTTCAAAATCAATTATTCTGTCCTGGGGAACGAGATTAAGGGCATTGCTCTTCCAAAGATTATCGGTAATATTCCGGCGGTCTCTTATCAATTGAGCGAAAAAACTCTCCAGGAGATTGAATATTATCTCTTGGAAACCAGGGATGTCGGTCAGTTCATCCAGGAAATGGTCGTTCCGGGAATGAATTTTTCTATTCCTGTACCTTTGCCTTTCCAGAGGGTTGTGGTCTGGGTCAATAAAACCTCCCTCTTCCCTGAAATGTTTGAGTTCTATGCGAAAGGAGAGAATCCATCTGCCTTCTTACGGTTTGGTACTATCAACCCGGAACCGGCATTTTCTCCGGAACTCTTTACCTTCAAGGTGACTAAGGGGGGCGCGGTAATGGATGTGACCGAACTGGTTAAGGACCAACTGAAAGGGTTTTCGGATACCCCTTGAAGCGAAAAGTAGGAGAGGTGCCTGAGCGGATGAAAGGGCCGGTCTCGAAAACCGGTAGGCGATTTATCGCCTCGTGGGTTCAAATCCCACCCTCTCCGCCTTCGCCCGCCGAAAAGGCGGTTGAAAACCAAAATGAAAGTTATACATAAAGAATTAACCCGCCTGCGTGAAATGCTGGCTGACTTTTTTGTCTTTGATAATCAATACCAATCTTCAGATAAAGCCTGGCAGAATTATTTTTATCCCTTTATTTTTGCCGCAAGAATAAACTGCTGAGCCAAGTAAACGGTCTCCCTTCGAATCCCTAACAAGAAAGACTTCCGGAGCGGGAAACGGGATTCGAACCCGCGACTCCGACCTTGGGAAGGTCGTACTCTACCACTGAGTTACTCCCGCAAAAGAGGCGGCACCCGGATTCACTTCGCTCCGGCAACACCGGTTATAGCTCAACCGCTACAACCGGTAAACGCTGCCTCCGCTCGTTTTCGGAAGGGGTGTTTCCCCTTCCGAATAACCTACCCCCACTACAAACTACGCAGGGAAAGCCTTTTTCCCTGCACCCTTTGCGAATCCGTGTTCCGCAAAAGAGGCGGCACCCGGATTCGAACCGGGGAATAGCGGTTTTGCAGACCGCTGCCTTTCCGCTTGGCTATGCCGCCGTATCTTATAAATTATAGCGGGGAGATATCCCTAATGTCAAAAAATTTGACTAAACACGCGGTGGTTGGTTAAAATAATGTAAGGGGTTGATGCATAATAAAGTTAACTATTTGCCAAAGGCGATTTTGGAGCGAGACAAGGAGCGAAGAAGCTGGCGTAGTCACAGCACTACGCAAGCGATGAGCGACACAGTCGCAGCCCAAAAGCGACCTGGTCCTTCGGAGAGTCCCATCTTTGGGCCATTTCGGCGTTGCTCCTCGGTTATGTGCCACAGTGGGCACAGAACCTTCCCTTGTCAATCCTATGACAAGGGGACCCGTGTCGCGCCTTGCACTGACCTCAAATCTAGGACTCCAAATAGTCAACTTTATTATGCATCAACCCCCAAGGCTTTGCGACAAAGGAAACTCCTTTCTGCAGCAACATTTTTCCTCCTTTTGGCTGCCCTCGCCACAACCGCTTGTACCGAGGATGTTTCGTTGGACCAGAGGGTTCAGGCAACCAATATCCCAATCTATCGCCTCTCCGGAGAAAACTGGATCACTCTTCCGGACCTGGCTTTCCTCTTTAAGGGTACGATTAACCGGGACGTGCTCAGCCGACGCGCGGAGATTTCTTTTGGCAACCACAAGTTGGTGGTCTTACCCGGAAGCAAGAAGGTGCTTTACGACGATGCGCTAAATGAAATGAACCAGCCGACCCGGATAATCGCCGGAGTGGAAGCTATTCCTTATGACTTTGCTTCCCTCATCGCCAGCGTTGCCTTTATCCCTTCGTTTCAACCGGTTCCCACCACCACAACCGAAGAGCCTCCTAAAACTGAACCGGCCCCGCCGCCGGGAATCGTTGAAATTCTGGCCGGCGTTTCTAAAAAAGCCGGCAATGCGATTACCCTGGTCCTTGACGCAGGTCACGGCGGAGAGGATAAGGGTGCTATCGGACCCTGGGGGCTTCAGGAAAAAGACGTCAACCTTGATCTGGTTCTGCGCTTATCTGAATATCTGAAGAGACACCGGCCGAAATTGAAGGTGGTTATGACCCGTAAAGATGACACTTTTATTCCTTTGCCTGATCGCGCTGAAATTGCCAATCAGTTGGGCGCGGATTTCTTTGTTTCCATCCACACCAACTCTGCCCGGCATAACCGCTACACTGCAGATGGCTTTGAAACTTACAGCCCGACCTTTAAACCGACCGTCTTTGCCTGTGTAACCAATCCTGACGACGAAATATCCGATATTTTAAAGGAAACCGTGCCTTATACCGTACTCCAGAAGAGCCAGTATCTGGCTTCTCTTGTTCAGGAAAAATTGGCGGACCGGTTGATTACCCCGGACCGGGGCGTAAAGCGCAAAAATTTTTATGTCTTGAAGTATACCTGTATGGTCTCGGTCCTGGTGGAGGTGGGTTTCATCTGCAACCCCAATATTGAGGCAAACCTGCGCATCCCGGAAGTGCGTCAGGCGATTGCGGAGGCCATCGGAGACGGAATCATCGCCTATCTGGACGGCCAGCCTCTGAAGGAGAGAGTCACGGTGGACACCAGCGTAACCGAGGAACCGGTCAATGAGTAAAACGATTGGCGTCTTCGACTCCGGACTGGGCGGACTCACCGTCGTCTTCAATATCCAGCACGCCTATTCCCAAACCCATATCATCTACTTTGGTGATACCGCCCGACTTCCCTACGGTAACAAATCTCCGGAAACGGTCAACCTCTTTGCCCGGCAGAATACCAGATTCCTGCTGACCTTTAAACCGGAGGTGGTGGTCGTCGCCTGCCATACCGCCAGCGCTTTGGCGCTAAAGAACTTAAAGAAAGAGTTCTCAACTCCTCTGTTAGGCGTCTTAACCCCGGCGGTCACCGCAGCACTCCGGCAAACCAAAAAGGGAATTATCGGTGTCATCGGCACTATCGCCACCATCAAAAGTAATGCCTATCAAAAAGAGATACATAAACGAAATCCTGAACTCAGGGTGCATAGTATCGCCTGCCCGCTCTTCGTTCCGCTGGTAGAGGAGGGCATGCTCTCAAGCCCAATCACCGAGATGGTAATCAGCCATTATTTAATGCCTTTTAAAAAGGAGAAGGTTGACACTTTAATCTTAGCCTGTACCCATTACCCTTTACTCAAAAAGGCGATTGCCCGGTTTTTAGGACCAGAAGTACGTCTGGTTGACCCTTCAGAAGAAGTAGCCAGGGAACTGATACCTTTTTTAAAAGAAGAGAACGGAAAACAAAAAAGTGCCGGAAGTCTGAAGATATATCTTTCGGATGTGACACCTAACTTCCGGAAAGTGGCGGTCTCGTTTTTGGGAAGACCAATTCCTAAAATAATCAGGACGGATACCACAAATTATGATAAACCATAGATGACCCTATAAATATGGAAACGCATCGGATTGAGGTCTGGTACCAGAAAGGCGTCTTTAACGCCACCGCTTCCGGCTTATCCGGCGATATAGCGGACCTGGGTATTAAGAGCGTCCAGGCGGTTGAGGTCGGCGCCGTTTATTTCGTCAAAGGAACCCTTTCCCGGTCTCTCAGCCGGAGGCATACCCAATTGGAACTGATTGCCCGGGAACTCTTAGTTGACCCGGTTACCCAGGTCTTTTACGTCGGTCAGAGGAAGCGGCCAAAAGAAGCGGTTGCGGTAGAGGTCTGGTTTAAGGAGGGGGTTACCGATACCGTGGGTGAAACCGCGCTGAAAGGGTTACAGGACCTGGGGATAAAAGGCGTCCGGCAGGCATCTACCGGACGACGCTACTTTCTTTACGGAAAGAAACTTACTCCTTCCGAAGTAAAGACCATCGCCATTTCTCTTCTGGCTAACGAGGTCATTCAAACCTACCGGATAAAAGGGTAAATCACCGAGAAAAAAACACAAATATATTCACATCGAATAATGTACTCCCAAAAATAAGAGCCATTTTCTACCTGCTGACCTTCGATATCTAATCCTTCGCGCTATCTCTCGTTACTTTTTCGCCTTCTTCTTTTTTGCGCCCCTGGCCATCTTCGCTTCACACAGATTTCCCTTGCCGTCAACGTAGTACATACAACCGGGCTTTCTCTTAACGGCGCCTTTTATCAAAATTGTTCCCATCGTGCTCCTCCTCCTTTCTTTTCTTAATTCTATTTTTTAATTATACCACAGATATTCTTCTCAATAAAAGAATTCCCTATTTCATTGAAGCGGTGTATAATAGAAAGCATCTGCATTCTTTAAAGAACAACAAACCGCAGAAAACGGAAAGGAGAAATATGCGAGCGATACGGATAATAGGAGTTGGCATGCTTATGGCAATCTCCGCGCTAACCAGCGCATCCGCCGCCGATGTCCGAATCCAGGCCGGCGACATCACGGATAACAGACAAATGGAGGCAAAAGAAATGGCACAGCCAAGACTCGAGCAACTATTGTCCAAACTGGCAAAAGGGGAGCAGGTTACAATCGTAGCCTTAGGCGATTCCAATACGGAACTGACCTTCCATACCAGGGGATATTTAAACTGGACCGGTCTCCTGCAGGAAGCGCTCTATGAAAAGTACGGGGCCAACCGGGTAATAATGATAAATGCCGGCTGTTCCGGAGAAAGTGCCTCCGGGGGTCTGGCAAGACTGGACCGGGATGTTCTCAGGTTTAGCCCCGACCTGGTGATAATCTGCTACTGGGACGGTAATATGGATGCCCTCAGAAAGATAGTTCAAAAGATAAGGGCTTCCGGTAAAGCAGAAGTTCTTTTAAGGACCCCGAACCCGGTCATCGCCGTCAACCAGCCGCCGGTAACCCCTGCGGTAGTCGCCGGAAAAGAGTGGCCGGGTTCCGACAAAGGGGAGGTGGCCAAGAAAATTGTCGCGCTTGGCAAGGAACTGAATGTTCCGGTGGTTGACCACTACAAGTCCTGGATGGAGGCGGATGCTTCTCACGACGGCCCTCCGGTCTCCAATCCAAACAAACTCTGGATGCGGATGTCTGATTCCTTTCATCCCGGACCGTCGGGTCATCTTGCGTTCTACAGAGATCTGGCTCCTTTCTTTGGACTGCCTACCAAACTATCGTGGGAGTTTTAGAAGTAGGGTGAAGGTCAAATTGCGCATTAACTCTCAACCAGAATGGAAAACCCGCATTCCGGTGCGCGCAGCGTACATTCACGGCCGGTCCTGGTTTTTAAAAGCACCGCCTTTGTACCCGACACCAACTCTTTCAACTTGCTGGAGTGGAAAAAATCCGGCTTGAATCTTAGACGAACCCGGTTGTGATCTCTTGGAAAGAGTACGAAGACCACTCTCTTACCGTTAGAAACCGAACTCTTAACGTAGGTGAATGAGTCCCGCGTGGAGCGCGGAAACAACACCTCGACGTCAGAACTCCAGCCGGCACTTCGTGCCATCAATTCAACAAAATCTTCAAATCCGGCTGTCCAGTTCTGGAAATATGCGTCTCCAAAATACGTCCCGCAAAGAACCAGTCTTCCTTTTCCCAAGGGTAGTTCTACCACCAGGTTGCCTTCGCGGCAGCCGGCCATCACCCTCCCTTTTCCTTTTTCCCGGGGCGTAAACCACTGCGATACGCCTAAATTTACTCTCTGTCCATCAACGTTTACTTTGATGCCGTCACGGTCGAGGAGGCGCCTTCCAACCTCGCGGATACCGCTCAGACGGGCCGAAAACCTGTCTTCAGGATAACGGTATAGTCCCTGAGAATTAAAAGCGCCGCATTCGGATTCGCAGACCAGTACCCCGCCGTTTCTGACGAATTTCTCCAGGGTTTTTTCAACGGATTCATCGGCGACAGCCATCCGGGGCAAAAACAATATCTTCAGCCCTGACAAGGCCTCAAGATGTTCCTCTTCCACAACGATGAAAGGAATGGATTTTCGCACCAAAGCACGGCCATAACCCATCAGACCGCACCATGGAGTATATGCGCTGCCTTCCTGGGCCCAATGCAAGTAATAAGACTGCGGGCTGAAAAACACCCCCACTTCGGCTTCTGTTGTTTTACAGCCGTTCAAGACAGCCCGGTGCTTCTTGATCAGATTGCTGGTGGTTCTTAATGCCGCCAACCGGTCTTTTGCCAAACCATCATTGCCGGAAATTCCGAAACCGCCTGACTCTCTTCCGAAGACCTCGTCGCGCCAGCACCAGAATATAAGCGTGTCCACACCGCAGGCTAACCCATTCCAAATCCATCGTTGCTGTGAAACTGCATCAACCGGCGGGAATGTTTTGAATCCCACGGCAGAAGTTCCCCCCTGGACCTCGCTTAACCAGAGCAATTTGTCCCGCGCTGCGGATTTGATGGTTTCAATGCGTACACCAAAAGCGGCGTCATCTTCCCCAAACCACTTTGGGAAACTGGAACATCCGATTCCGTCCAGAACATCGGCGTAAAACCAATCGTTGCCTCTTTCCAGCGCATGGCTCGGGCAATTCTCCAAAGAGCCGATATAAAAAGGGGTCGGAGACCCGCCGTGCAGCGTAATGGGGTGAACCGGATCAAGCCCCTTCATCAGGTCATACCGTCTCTTGCCGTGTTGGTTTGCCCGCCAGGTCAGAAAATGTTCGAAAGCCATCGTTTCCGTATACGGACCTTCCGGAAGCCTCCCGGGTATTACCTCTTCCCAGTGCATATAGCGTCGCTTCCATGCCTTGTTTAAACCGTCGAGTCCGCGATACCTGTCATCAAGCCAGCCCCGGAATGCCTGTAGGGTGTATTCACAAAAACAGACCAACCCGTTGGCCCGTTCACTCCACCGCAGTTCATTCCAAACGTCCCAGCCCCGAAGGTTTCGGGCCGAACGATAGCGGACCGCTGTTTCGCTTAGAAACTTCTTCATCCTATCCCAGACTTCAGGATGGTCGGTGCAGCCTCCGGGCGTAATGCCGAAATGGCATTCCTCTCGATTGGACGAAACGACCTTTCGCCCCGTGTGGTCTACCATTTCGCTCTGCGGAACCACGCGATGAATCCAGTATGGCTGAACCTCCGCGATGGTGCTGAGAATCACACCCAGGCCGTGTTTATCGGCCAGTTTGACCAGCCGGTCGTAATCATCAAAAATGAACCTTCCCGGACCGGGCTCCACCCAGGCCCAGACGATCCATAACTGGACTATATCCAGTCCGGCATCCTTGATACGGACAAAATCATCTTCCCAATACTTTTCTTCCGGAAAAGGCGGACGGTAGTATTGAACACCAAGAATCATTCCTTCTCCTCTCTTCGTGTGTAAGAAATGATGGTTTCGGTGGTTTTCCTGCCTGTCTCTAATCAATAAAGTCGGCGAGACGGACGAGTTCACCCCGGTCAGCGGACTCTTCGGCTGCAAAACAGATTTTCATTGTTTTATGGTCTTTTTTCATGTTAGTCGGTTTGGGCGTCTTTACCAGCCCGGGGCTTTACCGCACGCCATATGCCAGGGATGGAAACGCTGTCCCTTTGTACCGGATTGTCTTCTCGTTATAGTTGACGAACAGGGACGTACCGTCACCGTAGATTGTCTCCACCAGGCCCGGCACGGGTATCCGATGGTCCGCCATCTGTTCCAGTTGCAGGCGTCCAAAGTCCTGGCAGATAATCTTTTCCAGGTAGGCCGTATTCTTCAGGTGGGTTTGGCTCGGAATACCCCGCCATTCATCCTTGGGGAGCGCGCCGGCCTCAATTGTACGAAGGAGATAGAGTTGTAACTGCTTGGCGACTTCCCGGGCCGGAGGCTTCTTCTCCCACGCATGGGGCGGCATGTAGTCGTAACAGTAGGTGATGAGGCCATGGCAGACGAGATTGAAAGCCGGTACCATCTCGTCCACTAGGCCCGCATGCAGCAGATCCCAGGTCGGCATGAAATCGTTCCTGTAACCGAAATACGGGACAAAAATAGCACCGTCAACCGCATCAAGCATCTCGGCGATGGTGAATTCAATGTCCACCGCTCCAAAAACCTTCCGTCCTTCCGCCAGGCAGGCTTTGGTGGCAAGACAATGTTCTCTGCGTGTCAGCGGATGGCTTGGGTCATGGCAATCGGTACGGGCGATGTAGATGGCGTCACAGTAGAGAGGGCCGTCCGCACCGTATTGTTTCAAGGTCGCGCTCCACTTTTTCATACGCGGACGGGCCACCGTCGGGCAGACGAGCAGGTCAATGCCGCTTGCCCAGATGCCGTTGGTAACCAGCGTGCCGTCGGGCTTCTTGGCAAGTTCTTCCTCGTTGAAATCAGGGCTTTTTCTCAACGCCGCCTGAAAATTGACGTGCACGTTCATCGGTATGCCCAGCGCGTGTGCCTCTTTGATCAGGCGGCGGAATCCCGGTTCTCCTCCATACCGTTTTTCCACCGGAAAAATTTTCGGATACATTCCGTCGTGCCCGTCGGTATTGAAACCGGCGAAGGTGTACCGTACCCGTTTAAGCCCTGCCTGACGGAGGAATGCGAGCGACTTCGCCATATCGTCAAAATTCATAAAATCATTGAATGGCCCGTAACCGTCCAGCGATGGTTTCCGGAAGCCGGTTAAACCCCGCTGTACAAACGAGGTGCTCATCTGCGCAAGTACCGGGTTGTTCCGGCTGCGTTCCGCCAGGGTTGCGAAGCCGCGTTCCCGGACCAGATAATCCCTGTATTTCCTTGCCATCCCCTGCCAGGAGGCGTCTTCACCACACAACGGATAGATTCTCAGGGTCCGGTCAACCGGGTCTATCCGTTCACGGTGGTGACGGAAAAGGTGAAACCGGAGATTGGAAGAGGTTTCCCGGGCCGGTCCGGCATTGACGCGCGTCACCAGTTCCGCATCGAATTCGCCGGAGGTGGCCTGCATCATAAAACCGGTCTTTCCCCGGACGGCCCCAAAGTAAGGCAGGTTCGGGCATTCAAACATTGTGGCCTGGCTACCGTAGATTACGGTGCGGTGTTCCCGGTAGTCTTCTTCCTTCCGGCCCAGAAACCATTCCACGCCTCCTTCGCTGTTCGGCCGGCGGAACTCTTTTTGAGAACCGGCGCCCAGCGGCCTGTCCTTCCGGTCGAAGTAAAAAAGCGTACCTGTGTAGTACGGCAGAAAAAGGTATCCCTCGGCACCGGCAGGCACGGCTCCGAATCTCGGGAATGGTTCTATCCAGGCAAGCCGGTAGCCATGGTCCGGGTCGGTCCTGACAATGCCGTTCAGGGGAAGAGTCCATTCCAGATAATCGGGGTGGAGGGTAAAGACCGTCTTGAACCGGAGCCCTCCCCGGAGCGGCATCTGAAACCCCTTGCTGAGAAGGTCGTATGTCGCCTCTACGGTCTCTCTTCCTGTCCGGCGTAACGAAATCCTGACCCCGAGTTCAGGAACGATTGCTTCCGCATCGAACCGCTCATACCCGGTTTCATAGGTGCCCAGGAGAGCCGTGCATTCCGGGGTGGCCCACCTATTCTTACTGCGCCGGTCTATTAAACTGATTCGTCCTGGACCTTGCGGGTCAAACACGACCTCCAGGCACTTATTTTTCAGGTGAATTGGTTCTATGCTCATTTTTTGTCTCCGTAAAAAAACAGACATCAGGAGAATGTCTGGTGAAATGATCCCTTATTACCCTGATGCCTGTTGGTTAAATTACTGCCAGAACGTCGGATCGGCCCAGAATGCATCGCTCATCGCCGGATACGGCTGGTTTATCCAGGCAGAATGTCCGTCCAAAAAAAGACCGTTCGCCCCGTTATTGTGCCGCCAGCGAATCTGACCCTCGTATCCGCTCGGAACAACACCATCTGCAGAAATGCTATGGATGGGGTTACCGCTATTACTGTCCATGAGAAGACAGGCTTGAGACGGTACACTGACCCTGCCGCGCTTATAGACAGGACTGACGGCGGCATTTTGAGGCGGATTATAAAGCGCCTGAAGCTCGGCAAGGGTCTTCGAGGCATCACCCATCAAACAGAGATTTGGACCGAACGAACCCCGTCCCTTGGGATTGTTGGCGGGGTCTCCGTTATCAGACAAATTCGCCGGAAGAGCACTGGGACAGTTGGTAATCCATTTACGCTGGCAGATGACGTTTTCTATATCGTTTTTGACCGGCCGGCTGGTCTGATAACTGATTACCTGTTCGTCCCAGTAGTACCAGGTGTCACCAAGATAACGCCATGGTATGATGACGTCATCATAGTCGTCCGCATACATATTAAAAATAAGTCCGATCTGTTTTAGATTGTTCATACACACCGATCCTCTCGCCTTTTCTCTCGCCTGGGAAAGTGCCGGTAAGAGCATCGCCGCCAGGATGGCGATGATGGCAATGACCACTAACAGTTCGATCAACGTAAAACCTTTTTTCTTCATTTCGTGCATCACCCCTTTCCATCGTTCCCGTTCACATTCTTTTCAATCGAATAACCAGCATCGACCAGTACGGCGTATCCGGCAGGATAAGGGTTTGCCGCAAAACCCCTGATTCATATTCGATGGATACGGGTTCTTTTTCCGGCGCCACCAAGTATGCTTCCAGAATTTTCAGTGAAGCAGGAAGCGCCAGGGAGACCCGGCTTTGGGTCACCGGAACCGGCTCAGCCTTATCGTTTGGATTGATGGTGTCGGTTGCCCGCTTCCCGAGGATGTGGCAGACGACGAATAGTTCATTCTTGTTGAAACCCGGCTGGGTTGTGACCAGGTCGGACCGCCAGAGCCCTTCACCCGCTATCTTGAAGTCACTGCCGGCCGGGATACCGAAGCGGATAGCCCGGTCATAGAGAAAACGGCTGTATCGCATGGCGAACCGGTGAATCGGAATAGCCTCTTCCGTTGAAGCGTCTGGATAATGTTTCCGGCTCGCCTCGTCGGTAAATGCCACGGCAAAAAGATGGGCGCCGGACGCATAGAGCGCCGGCAGGTAATGCCTGGCAAACCCCGGCGCAAATGATACCGGACCCTGGTCCGGGGATATGACATATTCGTACCCGCCGGCCTTGCGCGTAATATCCGTTTCGCGGCGGAAAGCGTCAAGCGCCGCATCCCAGGTATGGTTTGGGTCGCCCTCCCGGTACATGCAGCGGGAGGACTCCCACAATATGACGCCGTCCTTCGCGCAGAAATCGAACGTCTTGGGCTGGCGGGCTCCCGCGGCCTGATATTCAACACCGTAGTTATAACCGAAAAGGAATTTGGGAAAGAATTTATGAATGTTCTCTGTCCCGCGTTTCATATTGCGCAGAGACAGAAGGTCAGGGTCCTGGCCGTGCGCCTGCATACAGCCGTCATATCCATAGACTGTCTCGCCGTCCCAGGATATCCCCTCCAGCACCCAGTGCCCGTCAAAGCGGATTCCGTCCCATCCGAACATTTCTATAGAACGGATAACTTCTCTGGTCGTGAAATCTATGGCCGCCGGGTCATACACATCCACCGTTAAATAACGATTAATATTCACCTCGCCGCCCCGGGAATCTTCATTGATGATTAAGGGAACTTCCACTTCAAAAAACCGCTGGTCATACCGGCCGACAAACTGCCCCAGAGACGTGCGCTGAATCCATTCCGGATGCTGCCGGGCAAATTCAAGCCCCGGCAAGACGGTGGCGCCGTTCCACGTGTACATGAAGGCGCGGATGCCGCGGCGATGTCCCTCATCAATCACGTTTTTGATTCCCGCTTTGGACTGTAGATAATAACCATTGCCGGACCACCAGGTCTCCTCTTTCGGCGCGAGGTAGTCGAAATCAGAGGGCGCCCAGGCAAACTGTTCACACCAGGTAGCATAATAACGGCGGGCGGTTTCCATCAACTCTTCCGCCGGCCAGCGAAAACCGCCGAGATTTGCGAAGAAGCCCTGGCCGGGTTTCGTCATGGCCCCGAAAATGCCGACATGCTGTCCGACGGCGAACGGGGTATGATGCACCGCACAGGTTTCGCTCTTACGCGTGAGGACCGTGCCGTCCCGGCTGTTGAGCAGTTCCCCGGTTATTTCGCACCCCCATGATTCTTCCTGGGGAACCCAGGAAACGTTCGTTCTTAAAATCTCCCCCGGCTTAAGGGAAATCGGTATAAGCCCGAATTCTTTGCGGTCCGCGAGGTTCCATTTCACCGAGATGCGCAGGTTGTTCGTTGTCTCCTCATCACCGCCGTTCTTCACCTCAACCGATATCTTTACCGTTTCCCCCGGCTCGTAGTAAACCTTATCGGGTTCGCAGGAAACGAGCGTGAGCTCTGCGTACAGCGGCGCTCTCAGGCCGAGTAAAATGATGGAAAAACAGAAGACCAGAAAAAGATTGCCCCTGTTCACGAAGAACCCCCGCCAATCCATTGGATAAGCAATTGCAGTATATTGGGCCATTCAACCCATTCGGTAAAAAGCATCTCTCCGGGCCCCGGCGTGCCAAGCACTGAGCCGGTTACAGCCACCACCCGGCCTCCCCCCACCTGCCAGGCCGCGATAAGAGGTTTGGAGCCGAATTGCAGCCATACTTCCGCGCCTGTCTTCAACTCACCCGGCTTGTTGGCCCAGAAGACAGACGGATTCTTTGAAAAATCAAGCGTTTTGGGCAGGATTCCCCCCGGCCTTCCCAGACGGCGTTCTCCTTCCGGCACCGGCTGGTTGTCGAACGGCCCGGTAATGCGGAAAGGGATAAGGGAATCCATAACCGTGTCATCATAGCCGCCGTTTCCGAAACTGGTCGGTCCGCCCAGAACAAGCAAACCGCCGCCCCTGCGCACGTAATTCACCAGAGAACGAAGTCCGTCATTACGCATGGCGGCGGCCGGTACGTCTGCGAGCATGACCGCGTCGTAATCATCAAGGGCGGACTTATCCGGATATCCGTATATTTTTTGCTCGGCGTTGACGAGTTTCTGGAAGTAGGCGTCTTCTACCGTTAACCCTGCGGCTTTGACCGCCCCGGAAACCTTCCAGAGCGGCGCATACAGTCCGTGGACATAGAGGACTTTTCCGGTCTTTCGGGTCCGCGGCTCCGCGCCGCTTTCCAGAGAATCCTCTTTGGAATTGTCCGTCTTTTTGGCTTCCGGACCGAGGAGTTTATAGCGGTTGGGCGGGAGACCCATTGAAGTACGTTGTGCTTGTTTTCCTCCGAAAAGCGTTTCAAATATTGCCTTGTTCTGATTGCCGACGGAACTTTTTATCACCAGGTCATCGGTGCCGTACTTTCCGATTTCCGCCTCCTTCTTCCAGGATGCGAAATCGGAAAGAGTGATATGCTCGCTCTTCTTGTCGATAATTTTCCGGTCCGGGAAAAGAAGGGTTTCGGCCTGCCAGGTAAACTCACCGCCAGGCTTGGCGCCTGACTGGGCGGTCAGGCGCATCCCCAGACGGTCTGAGGCCGGAAGGAACTCTATGCCCAGGATAAAATCATTGGAAGCAAAGACCGGAGGGTTGTCCTGTCGGTACGGCAGGATTAGATAGGCTGTTTCCCAGGAACTGTTTGGGGGGATCACGGCCGGCTCCATAAGCCATTCGTGCGTTCCGGCGCTCAAACAGTTGTAAAAAGCATCGAGTTTTTGGAAGTCAACCAGGAAAAGAAGGCTGTTGCCGGTCTTTTGGTTGTGTCCGGCGCTCCAGCCGGCAATTGGGTCCCGGACCCAGTCGTCCCCGATGCCGCCGTGTTCAAAGCGGCCCGAAATTATTCCCCCGAGGCCCGGCCGGTAGTAAGTCTGGTCTTCCGGACGTCCGCCGAGAGTATAGATATGCTGCGCCCAATACTGCATATTCCGCGGGGAAGAATTGAAGTTAAGGACGCGCACCTGAACCTGGACCGCCCTGCTCCCTGTTTCAATGCCAATTTCCTTCTCAAAAACAAGGCCGGCCAGGTTGTTCTGCATTTTTTCTCCCCAGCGGCCGCTGACCGTCCGGCGCAACTTCAGGGAGACCCGGTTGTCGTCGGCGTTCTGGCCGACAACCTCATACGCTGCGTCCATCAGTTCTCCGGGCCAGGGTTGTTCCCAGAAGTGGTCGATGGCCAGGGAGAGCCCTTTTCCGCCGGCATATTCATGGCCGGTCGGCAGGTATGCGAATTGAACGATGCGGCCGCCGTGGCCCGCGTCCACCGTCAGGCTGACAAATTCGTTGCGAAGACGATAATTCCCGTCTTCCGTCTTAACCAGCGATATTGTCTGCGCCCAAGCCGTCTGAAAAGACCAGAACAGAATCACGGCTGAAAAAAAGAACCGGTTCCTGACCAATGCAGTCATATGCTATTCCACCTCAGGCAACGGCAAGGGTTTCGGCGGATATACGACCACCGAATAGTCGTCCAAATCCAGGCTGCCGAAATTGTAAAACACTATTTGGCTCCGGGCAACGGCAAGGTCTTCAACCTTGAATTCACTTTTCACGTTCTCCCATTTATCCGGAGAATCAATAATCTTGTTTACTCCATTTCCGTACATCCATCCCCCTTGATTGTTAATAAAAGAGATGCTTGAATAGGCTTCTCCGCGTCCGCGTACCCAGAAAGATATGGAAACGAGGCTTCCGGCAGACAGAGGAAATTTATTCTCCTGGATGATACCGCTTGGTAAACTTGCCGTTACGGTTTCGCTGTGCAGGTATTGCTTGCCGTCATGAGCCCTGCCATCCGCCATGATGGTAAGTTTGCCAATGTATCCGGCGTGTTGGATCCAGAAAGTTCCCGGCGAGGTCTTTTGCTGCGTTAAGATGCCTGTCGGACTCTTCTCTAAACCCGGGTCGAGCACCTGCTCCATCCCTTTCTCCCCCACCTCAGGGGCCGGTCCGCGCCTGACAATGCTCAAACTGGCAAAGAACAGTTCTACCTGCTTATCCTTATTCGTCCCGCAGGCATTGGCCCGGACTTCAAAGAGAACAAAACTGGTGTCCGGACCGGTGAAAAAACCGTGGGTAAAGTAGTTCCATTCCGCGGGAACGGTATGAAACGTACGAATGCCGTGCCAGGGCCGGACTACATCTCCGCTGGCATTGGTTTCGGTAACAGAAAGTATCGCGGCTGGAACGTCCTGGCTCTTGAGGCGCAGGGTTACCGCATATTCGGAGTTTGGCTCCACAGGCCAGCCTGGTTTTTCCGTCAGGACGCCGGATTCATTGGTTCCCGGCGGAAGAGAAATTTTAATTCCCTCCATTCCCTCGGCCCCACCGCTTGAAAAAACGCTGGCTGTTCCGGTCTTCAGGTCCCAGCCGGGATTTACATTCGGGGCGGCGCACAGACATTTCGCACAAAATAACAAGGACAGCACAAACCAGGCAGCAATGAGGGTTTTAACAACTCTTCTTTTTGCGTCCATATCGGTTCCCTCCCTGTGTGGCGCGAAACTGATGGTCCGACAACTTGTAATACTTGTTATGATAACTCTTACATCGTCAATTATCCCACAACGTCGCCCCTTCTGTCAAGTCCTGTCGGTTTTTCAATAATTTCTGATTAAGCAAGGCAAAAGTAACATTCCTGTAACCAGGAGGGGTATTTTTGTCAGTGGCGGTTTACTTTTCCCCAGTTTGTGGCGGTGAAAATCCCCCACTTTCTAAATGAGTTAGAAAAAGTGGCGGT
>JAZDPL010000071.1:0-43729 GCA_043797665.1 Candidatus Omnitrophota bacterium | reverse complement strand
GAGTTGTTTTGCAATCAAAATTGTAGGGGTCGGATTTATCCGACCCGCGGGCTTGATAAATCAAGCCCCTACCTTGAATGTTGAATACAAACATTTTTAATGTCCCAATGCCCCGTGCGGAAGCACGGGGTAATTTACTTTAATATCTCTTTGGCGGCGGTCCGGTATGCCTTTATAATCATTGCTGCGTTTTTAGCACGGCTGTTAGACGGAATCGCCTGAATGACGCTCCGGCTGAAGAGGTCATCGGTCCGGGGCAGACTTCCTTTATCATACTCATAAACGCTGTTTTTGTTCAAGGGATGGGTCCAGGGGAATCCGTCCGGAGAGGTACTGGCTTTTTTTACCAGAGCCGGCATATTGTAGTAAAGATGGAAACCCCATTGTTCAAAATAGCAGAGAAGAAGGCTGTCCGGACCAGCCTGGACGCCCAGTATCTTTAATCTTTCTGACATCCGTTTTGCCTTTTCCGGGGTAGGGTAGCTGGTAATGAGAAAGGAGCCGTTATCGCCTTTTGGGTCATCCATTCGGCGCAGGGTGATACCCGGAAGGTTAGAGACGGCAGTGCGGATTTTGTACTTGGCTGTTCGCATCGCATCGGTTATCTTATTCAGTTTTCGCAGTTGCGCCAGGCCAAAAGCTGCCTGGAGTTCGCTCATCCTGGTTCCTAATCCCCAGAGGAGAACCTTAGGGTCAACGACCAGGCGACCCGCTAAATTTCTGCTGTGGCCAATGTCATGGGCAGCCAGGGACCGTTTATAAAAGAGCTCATCATTGGTGATTACCATGCCTCCTTCGCCGGTGGTCATCGCCTTGTTGTACTGGAAACTGAAGCAGCCGATGTCACCGAAAGTCCCGATTTTTTTCTTATGGTAGGATGCGCCGCAAGCCTGGGCGCAGTCTTCTACAATCTTCAGATTATATCTGCGGCTGATGGCGCAGACCTCCAAGATATTTCCGGGAGCACCGCTCATATGGACCGGGATCACCACCGTGGTCCGGGGAGTAATTTTCCGTTTCAAGTCCTTCGGGTCCAGGCAGAAAGAATCGTCAATTTCAGCCAGAACCGGAATGGCACCCCGGTTCACCACCGCAGCCACGGTGCTGACCCACATATAGCCGGGCACAATCACTTCCTGGCCCGGTCCGACACCCAGGGCAGCCAAAGCCACGTTCAGCGCTGAGGTTCCGCTGCTTACCGCTAAGGCATACCGGCTTCCGGTATACCCGGCAAACTCCTTTTCCAATCGGTCGGTCATGTGCTGGCAGTCCAGGCCGTAGTACCGGAAAGGCGACTTTGCCCGCACCACTTTTGTTACCAGTTCCAGTTCTTCTGCACCGACAAAATAGGCGCCCGGCCACTCATACCCCAACGTTTTCATAAGGGATGTGCGTTATAATACTCCGTACTAACTTCTTACTGCATCAAAAAGAACTGCTACATTTGCAGGATTAATGTCGGGTAAAATAACCTCATGACTGGAGCCGCATGAATGGTGAATCACCTTGGTCTTCGAAACCCGATTCGGGAAATTTATCAAACTTCAACTTCACAACCATCACCGTGTTCACAAGTTCATTGACCGGCAGGTTGCGGATGTACAAATATTTTTTATTCTCCGGATGTAAGCTGGGAAGAAGATCCACGCGGACTTCTACCTCCGCGCCTGTGTTAAGTAGTTTTGCCTGCCGGGGCATCACATCTATGGGCTTGAGCATTACTTTCGTACTGGCCGGGCACTTGAACAGATGAACATAAAAAATATTATTTTTTCTTGTCAGTAGTACATCTGGGTTTTCGGTCATGTGAGAGACAGGTTCACTCTGATCAAAGGCCTCTTGGACAGCATGATACCATTTCCCGATGGTTCTCAGGATCCGCACCGCCTCAGGCGGGATACTGCCGTCCGCTGTGGGACCGACGTTCAGGAGGTAATTACCTCCTTTGGCCAGGATCTTGTCAATATTTCGAATGAGATGAATATCACTGTAGTAATTTTCATCCTCCTTATACCCCCAGCTCTCCGTGCCCACTGATTGACAGGCCTCGGTGGGACGCTTAAAAGCCGGAAGTTTATTTACAGAATCATCCCAATCCCGCTCAGGCGTGCAAAAATCGCCGTCATCAAAACCTCGTCCGTTAATGACCGCTTTTGGCTGCAGAGAACGAATCAAACTGTTGATCGATGGGTCCCTGTGTTTCATTACGTTTGCATCCCACCAGAAACCGTGGATCTCCCCGTACTGGGTGCAGAGCTCCCGGACCTGCTCCTTCACGAAAATCATGTACCTATCCAAATCCGGCTCATCACCTATCTCTGGCCCGGCCAACTCATAGCTCCGGTTCTGATTAGGATAATTCGGGTGGTGCATGTCTACAACCGAATAGTACAGACAGAGGGGGAAATTCCTGCGGTGACAAGCATCGGCAAGTATTCCAAGAACATCCTTCCCGTAGGGAGAATGCATTACATTGTAATCTGTCTGCGCTGTATCCCATAAACAGAAACCATCAATGTGTTTTGTGGTGAAACAGACGTATTTCATGCCCGCCTCCTCCGCCAGATCCAACCACGTGTCTGGGACGAAACGGGTCGGGTTAAACTCATAGATCAGCTTTTCATACTCCTTTCGCGGAATTCTCTTTCTATACTGAATTTGTTCATGCCAGGCGGGAATGGCGTACAACCCCCAATGCACGAACAAACCAAAACGCTCCTCAAAAAACCAGTCGCGTCCATCGCCGAATCGGTCAGTCATAGAATTACCTCTTTAATAATAGGGACACGGATTTTCAGGCTTTAAGGTCGAAAAGATAACAAACTGGTTCTTTTGGATTATCCCTTACTTATCTGTTTTTTCATTCCTCGACTGGAACCAGCACCACCCGGTCCACAAAGACCCGGTCGACCGTACTCTTTGGACCGTGCGGATAGGTTGGTCCTTCAAACCGGAGAGAGGCGTAAATGTCCCATTCTTTTTCAGGGTCATCACTATCGTAACAAGCAGATATAGCAGGAAACCCTATCCACCAGGAACTGCTTATCCAGACCAGACACTGTTCGTTCAAGGTTGTTCGGCCAATTTTATAAAGATTGTAGCCGCTGGAACATATTTCATCCTTCGTTATGTTGCGAGGCAATTGTCGTTTGGTGGTTCCGTCATAATAACCTAAGTTGAAGGGGAGTTCTCCTCCGGTTTCTTTGGTTATGGCTATTCCGGAAGCCGAGTCCGGGTCCTTTTCGATTGTTGCATCACGATAGAGTTGTGAGGAATCCGGAACCACCTGTTGAACCTTCTCTTCGGGAATTTCATTGAGTGGGACAGGCAAGGGTTTAAGTTTGAGTGTCGACGTTATCCTCAACCGCGGATTGAAAAAATCTTCCACATATCTGGAAAATTCTTGCCTAAATTCCGGTCTAATCCTTTTTTCAATCGTCTTCTGATAGGTGTCGCGGTAACGCCGGGCTATTTCTTCCCGTTCTAATCCTGAGTCCGGAATGGCCGAAATATCTCTCCGGAAGTGGAACGAGGCGCGGTCCAGACTCATTCTGGCCTGCCTGACGCGTAACAAGAGAACCGGATCATTGAGAACCACTTCTTCCGCCTGGTCAAATATCTTTTGGGAGGCAATCAGTAACTCTGGCGTCAGAAAACAATATGCCCTGGCTGCCGGAATCCAGGACATGGTGGTGGTCATTCCTTGAGTCGCTTTTTCCAGTGCGTAGAGATACTTCCGGATAAATGGAGCGGCCTTACCATAGAAATTATTGGTGAAATCTTCTGTGAGTGTATTAAAATTCTGGTCCGGGTTCCACATCAATTTGGCTAATAGCCACGTCTGCAAATCCGCAAGGTGATGCGACTCATAGATACCGGAATCATGTTCCAGCATGAATCCTTCCACACCGATTTTTCGGAAAAACCGAAAATCTTTTGCGGCATTTTCAAGGTTCCCTATGGGAAGCATATCACCGTAAGGGTTTGGATAGTACCAGACCAGGAGATGTTTGGTTACTGAAGTCCAGGACTTGATATTCTCAAAGGTTTCTTCGTTTGACTGGTCCTCAAAAGGAGCTGAAAAGTTATTGTCGATAGGAGCAAAGACAATGACTACATTCTCCGGCATCTTAAGATGGAGGGGCGGTTTTTCTGTTTGGCCCCGGCGGTAGGCAAGGGTGGTGATAAAGACCCCCGGATACTTATCCCGGATGTAATTTGCCAATTCTACCAGATAGTCAAATAACGGCGCACCAGGTGTTCCCTCGCGTTTCACAAGTTCCTGACATTCAGGACATTGGCATAAGTCACCAGGAGAATCCATCGCCGAAATAGACAGGAGATTTTTTCCCCCGACCGCCGAAATAGACAGGTCACCTTCTCCCTCGACGAATTTTATATATTTTTCGACCTCCGCCGTAAGGGTACGTCGCAGTCCAGGATTGCTGAAACACAACTGCTGGCAGGGTACCCGCCGACCGTCGATCAAAGAAAAATACTCCGGGTTGGTCTTGAAGTAATTATTTTGGTCTCTTGACTGAAAGTACGCAAAAGAACATCTTGTGGGGGCTTCGCCTGGAGGGATGTAATAGAAGAGAGTGTGACACCCGGGTGCTATTTCTCGGTAGTAAATTCCTCCGTACCGGGAAATATATTCATCTCCGTGAAGCCACCGGAGGTTAGGTCCTTGAATACGATTACAGATGAGAAATCTTTTCATCTGTTCCATATCGGTATAGTTACGGAAGTAGACGTCCCTTGATCTAAAGGCGGGTTTTTCTTTGCGGTCAATCCTATTTACCCGAAGGGTTTCTTTTTTGGGTATCACTTCGTTACCGTACCAGTTCAGCCACCGGTAACCCAGGTCGTTCTCCAGAAACGAATAGACCGCATAAAGCGTCCCTCGGGGCCGGCCTCCAACCAGCAGGAGGTCAGAACCTGCGGTTCGGATAATGAATTCCTCCTCAGCCATCTGGCCAACGGCTTCCTTGCCCAGAATGGAATTACCGAGCGTACCCGGACCAACAATGATACGCGGGCCAGGTACTTCTTTATCCTCAGTAATTATCTGGAAGGTAGCTCCGGTTATTTCCTGAAGGTACCCGGCCAGTTCTTCCGCGGCAGTCTTTTCCGATTTACTGGCTTGGTTAGAAAGTACGATGGCATACTTAGTGGTTCCCTTTTCCGCCAGGAGGAGTTCTCCTGCCCGCAGTGGCAAAGCCATAAGAACAAATATTGTCCCTAAACTACAAAACAACATTTCAACCATCCGCTTCATTATTCTCTTACCCATATTCCCTTTTTTCTTCCTTTAGTTTCCCGAAATGCCTAAAACTCCGGCTGAGAGTTTCCGGCAGCCATTTCTACATATCTACCTGTGGTACGACAAGGACTTTCCCAATTCCATGCGGGTTCAATTGAGACATAGTTGTATACTGTAAGCCCGTTGTCTACAACATGACGTACACTCCCATCACAGAAGAGGACATTGAAGTTGTTATTGCCATGAGGAAAGGCACCAAGGAAGTTGTCCCAGACCGGATCCGCCAGTAACATTGTTCCCGACGGGTTACGTATCCTACCCAGTTTCATGCAGTGCCAAGAATTACTCTGATTATTCCAAGAGTAAACTCCGTCAAAATAGAACAGACGCATAAAATAACCAGCGAGTTGCGAACTTTTAGATAAGGAATACCAACCTTTAGCACTGGGACACCAGCCAATTTTATAGTTACCAATATAACCTAAATTTTTTAATAGACGAGCTCCCGTATAAGCATATTCGCCATCCAGCCAACTTTCATAGTAATTTAAATTATATGTCAAAGCAGGGATGTTATCATCGTAGTCCTGCGTATACATAAAATAACCTAATCCCAACTGTTTCAAATTATTCATGCACTGTGCCTGTTTTGCTTTCTCCCTGGCTTGAGACAGTGCTGGCAGTAACATCGCCGCCAGAAGGGCGATAATCGCAATAACGACCAAAAGTTCGATAAGTGTGAAGGCATGCCCTCTGTCATTCTGAGCCAAAGGTGAAGAATCTCGTATCATCTGAACCTCCTCTGGCGACCCTGAAAGGGTCACACTACGTTTTTCAATGCTGTCCTGAATAAATTTCAGGGCTTGCCTTACGTTTCAGTACAGTTCTGTTGTTTACGATAGGGATGCACTACTAACTTGATACGCCCTACCGACAAAATAGGCGCCCGGCCACTCATACCCCAACGTTTCCATAATTATTCCTCTGAGCAAGTTTTGTAGGGGTTTGATTTATCAAACCCGCAGGGTACGGGCGTCATAAATGTCGCCCCTACATTTCAATAATGTGTTTGTATTAGTTTAGAATAAAAGTAGCAGGTGTGTCTACTGCTGGCAGGCTAAATTCTTGTACTATTCTGCTGTTTTCGGAACCGGAGGGGTGAGAGACCGACCTTTTCTTTGAAGAGGTGATTGAAATGGCTGAGGTTTCCGAACCCGACCCGGGAGGCGACCTCAATGATTTTGAGGTTGGTGTTAGTCAGAAAGAACTTTGCCCAGTGAACCCGCAGGTCGTTGAGGTAAGCAGTAAAATTAGTATTTAACCTCTCTTTCATAAGATGCGATAATCGGGAGGGGCTAAGGTTGACTGCGGAAGCCGCGTCAGCCAGAGAAATGTCCTGCGTGTACTTAGATTCAATAAATTCCCGTGCCTGTCTTAGTTTATCTTTCCGGGTAACGTCTCCCGCCACCAGAATTTTGTGTTCCGCTTCCCGGATGTACTCTATGACCACATTGATGAGGTCAACGATTGCCTTTACGCGTTCCTTTTTGATGACCGGGATGGAGAGATAATCGGCTTTCGCCCTGCTCAGGTTTAAACCAAAGCCAGCCATCCTCTTTTTTATGCGGTTAAAACCGGGGGCATCTGGTTTTGAAAAAAGGAACTGTCCGGTAGTCAGAACCCCGGTCACGGTGTTGTGGATAATCAGGGGGATGTACACGTCTACCAGGCCTAAATGGCAGTTGGACATTACCGGCTGTTTTGTCTTCAGACATTGCGCCACTGCTTTCAGGGTAGATTCCTCACAGGCGGTTCTGCCTAAAGGTTTGGTGTGGACAAGACTGCAAAAAGGGGTATATTTCTTAATGGCGTTTAAGGGCAGGGAGTGTTTTGCCTGGGTATCGATGAAGTCAAACCCCAGGCCGGTCAAAAGTTTAAGGTCTGCCTGAAAGCGCTTCAGGATTCCTAAATCCTCTATCTCGCGGAACGCTTCTTCATTCATTTGTAGCTATGTTGATTGGTCACAAGATTATTTTACACAGACTTACCACTTAATTTTACCATAAAAAGGTATTGAAAATCTCATACTTTATAAGATATAATATCTCCGGCTGAGACGGAAAAATTCCCTATGTTTAAATTGATTGCCACATTGTTGGTTATCGGTAGTATAACCAGTCTGGGTAAAACTGGTAAGGAAACCATTTTGAACCTGATAAATTCGGTTAAATATACCATTACCGGCAATGAACTGGTGGAAATAGACCAGGCCTTGCAGCGACATGAAATCATGGAGGCGGTGGATGCCGGTTCGTCCAAAGCATATCCGGCCGACGAGGAGTTTAAACAATTTATGGAGGGAAATTTTACTTCCAAAGGTGGACTCAGAAAGGTAGGCAAGGATTTCTGGGACAATGACTTATGTTACCACCGAAGTGAAAATGGTTACGAAATCAGAAGTTTTGGCCCGGACAAACAGTCGGAAACACAAGATGATTTGTATCTTATCCGGGATGGCGATAATATGAAGAGAGGACTGGGGCTTCTTGAAAATAAAATGTCTATTTGCGAAACAGGGTTATGAAAAACGACAAAAAGCCGGAGATATGGCAACAGATGAAGAAAGAAATGGACCTGCTTGAATCGGTATTCGTAAAAGCAGAAGGGGTCTCAGAATACCGCGTTTCGGACCGGGCAGGAAAGAAGTCCTGGGTTTTGAAAAATGAACCGAAGGAAACATACCTCACCATAGATGAAAAAAACTTCTTCATCTGGAACATTATCGATGGCTCCAACAATGTCAGCATTATCCTCAGCAAATACCTGGAAAAATATGGTTCCCTGGGAATGGAAAGGGTGGCACATTTCTTGAACGACCTCAGAAATAATTATTTTCTTAAAACAACACCGGCGGGCATCTTTTCCCAGGTCAAAGAGGAAATAGCCAAACGTTCGTCCGTTGCAAAACTGAACCGCTGGAGACGTACCATCGCGGTAAAAAAAGTGGAAATCAGGCATTTAGATAACCTCTTATCCTGGTTATTTACTCCCTATATACGGATTTTTTCAACCAAATCAGGGAAATTATGGCTGGTCTTAGCGGGCATCGCCGGCTTCATCTTTTTTATTCTTACCGGTACGCAGGGTCTTTACACCCCCTTGAAACTGCTAAATTCGTATGCCCTCGGTTTCATCACGATAATCCTGGCCAATCTGGCGGGTTCGTTCCTTTACGAAGGTTCATACGCCGCTTATTTTAAGGCATTAAAACTAAAGCCCAGGAAGTCCGGCCTCGGATTTTATCTGGGTCTGCCCAACGTCTTCTTAGATAAACGGGACCGATGTCTGATGGACAACCAGGTAAGGATGCGGCTGACCTGGGCCGGGTTTTTGATACAATTTGGTTTTGCGGGGTTGCTCAGCATTATCTCCCTGGCAGTCCGTCCGGCTGATTTGACGAACCAGATAATATTCACGCTTACACTGGTCTGCTATCTGCGTATTTTTATCCAGTTTTCGCCGCTGCTGGATTTGGATGGCTACCGGCTGCTTAAAGACTGGTTCAACGTTGAAAACCTGCGGAGAAGAACCGTCGTGGCTTTCAAAAAAGACCTCCGGGCAAAATTCTGGCGGGAGGAAAAGTTGTCCCCGGCCGAGAATGGGTATTTAAGCCTTTTATTCTCCGGTCTAATCTGGATTGTTGCCACCACGAAAATTTTTCTCTATCTCATTAAAACAAAACAGAATTTGATGCTTGAAGACCTGGTTGTCAGCGTCAGTGCCGGTACGCGTATCGGGGCATTATTTGCTTTAAGCATCCTGCTGATACCGCTGACTATTTTCTTTGTGGTCATAGCCGTACTGGGCGTAATGTCACTGGTTAACTGGCTTGTCAGGCGGCCCTTGTGGCGGAACGCCCGACAGGTATCCCCCCTGTTGTTGGCAGGGTCGCTGGTTCTTATTTCCATCCACGTATTATTCCCGAAAAGATGGGATAATCTCTACCTTATTTCCCTTTCCACAATCGCCGTTATTTTAACTTTATGGTTAGCCGGCTGGATTTTCCATAAAAACATTGCCGGCAGATTTCTTGTATTCCCGCTACTGGTCGTCGTGCTGACCAATGCCTTGCCGCTCTTCCCGCCCCTGTTGATTGCAGCCACAGGTTTTTTAGTCTTTCTTTTGCCAAACCTGAAAACTTATCGGGGCAGTAAATTAAACGTTTACTGGTGGATGCTCTTCCTGGCACTTCTATCCCTGTTGAAAGGCGGATGGATTGTAGCCACAAACCCGTCACAACAAATTTCAGCAAATACCCTCTTTACCCTTTCGTTTTTGCTCGTACTGTGTTCCTTCCTGAATTACTACCTGGTTCACCGATATGGACGCCTGTCTCTTCCGGCAGGGTTCGAGCCGGGCTGGTGGGACGCAACAAGCGACCGGGAGCGGCTCCAGAAATCATTCTCTTTTTCGGCTCTTTCGCTTCTCCACGATGTGGCTGATTTTTACGGCCGGAGAACTGCAGAACTGGTAAAGAAAAGATTTAATTGTAAAGCAGACAAAGAAAACTGGCCCATTTCTATTACAGAGACTAATGTTGAACACCGTGGATTCGATGCTTCTGTTATGTCCCAGATAGTTACTCTCTACCAGCAAAGCACAACGTATCTTGTCAGTTCCATAATGAAGGTAACCGGGAAGAACCTGGTCGAAAGGATGCTCTTAAAGATTCACGACACCCTGCCCTGGGAAGACCGCGAGGTATTTGAGGATTATGTAATTTCTAAACTCGGATGGCTGCAGGTACCCGGGTCTTCCGCAAAAATTTCCACCCAGGAACGCCGGGAATTTTTGTCCCGGACACTGTTATTCCGGCACCTCGCCGCGGAAGACACAGACAAACTCTCTTCCCTGGTTAAATTTGAAACCTGCCGCCCCGGCCAAGAAATCATCAAGCAGGGGCAAAAGGGAGATAAATTTTATCTGATATGGAAAGGCAGGGCAGAAGTTATCTACGAAAACCTTGACGGGAATGCCAGTGTCGTTGCTTATTTAGAAAAAGGGGACTATTTTGGCGAGGAAGCGCTGCTTAAAAACGTACAGCGAAACGCTACGGTAAGAGGCATGACGGAGGTGGAACTGCTCTCCCTCGACAGAAATGCTTTCGAATCATTCCTGGGGTCTCAATTCAGAACAACCGGCAATTTGCGGGAAGGCTGGGAGGATTTGCAGTTTATGTCCGACATCCCGTTGTTCCAGGAATTTTCAATGGTCCAGATAAGCAGCCTGTCTTCAAAATTCAGGGTGGAGAAGCATCCGAATGATGCGCTTATCATAAAAGAAGGCGAAATGGCAGATAAATTTTATCTCGTTAAAGAAGGAATACTGGAAGTAATCCGCCGCCGTCCGGATGGTTCCACGGAAAAGGTGTCCGAATTAAGTGCCGGCGAATATTTCGGTGAGATTGCACTGGTGTTTGACGTGCCGAGAACCGCAACCGTAAAGAGTAAAACGGCGGTAACCCTTTTAACGCTTACCCGGGAAAACTTTTCAAGCCTGCTGGGTAACAATCCCTTTATTACGAAAAAGATAGAGCGGGTATCCAGCCGACGAATCCACGAATTGAAAAAAGGAGGGTACTAAAATGAATTGCTGGCACTGTGAGAGACCTGCTTTCGGGGTATGTAAGTTCTGTGGCCGTGGTCTATGCAAAGAACACGTCAAGGCTATGCCGTACATCCTGGATATTTATACGAAGGTTGGTGACAGCTATAAAGCAGTGGTGGTGGACAACGTGCTTTACTGCGGTGTCTGTAATCCTAAAGAGGAACCGGTGGAATTGAAGAACCTGTAATTAGGGAAGCGGAGCCACCGGAGGGAATTGAACATTTGTTCTATTGGAGAAAATACTTATCGGTAGGCTTCTTTTCTATGTTTCACCCGATATACTTTAACCGCACACGCAGAATCATCTATTTCGTAGATTATTCGATAATCCCCAATTCTAATGCGCCAATCATTTTTGGAACCAGATATCTTGCGACAATTAGCAGGTCTTGGGTTATCACTCAGGACTTTAATCTTTTCAATGATTCGCCAAAAATCTTGACTTTGTAGCCGTTTTAGGTCTCTCTCCGCGGTCCGTTCAAGATAGATGTTATACACTTGGACTATATTCCCTCAGAAAATCATTAAGATTTTTGAAGTTAAGAGGTTTTGCTCTCAGCTCATTTAACATCCTCAAGTCTTCTATGTCCTCTAATTTCTCCAACATTTCTTGGTATTCATCAAGAGCCAAGATCACTGCCACCGGCTTCCCTTCTCTGACAACTAATTCCGGGGTTTTTTCTAATGTTTGTCGCGTAGACATCGGTCATTCCTCCTTACTCTGACCAAAATTTTATTAAACGTTAATCCAGATTCTTATCAAAAGCATACCACAAATTATTAGCAGAGTCAAAAATCTTTGTTTCCTGACGTTTTTCCCCTCTAGTCCAAATACCCTACGTCTGTAATTCGGCAAAAAGAACCGCAACAGGGAGAATCCGGCTCTTTCTAATATGGGTAAAGGGTTTGCGTTTTACCTGAAGAAAACATCCCTAAAGACAAACGCAAGGGACAGATGGTATGTATGTCTTCCGGACCTGGAGAAATCAGCCACACAATTCCTAATAAACCTGAAATTCATTGAATTACTGGCCTTACCCCAACGTGCTGTCGCAATTAGTTTCTGGTTTAGGAAGTTGACCCCGAAACGCAGGAAGAAGTACAATCTGGAAGGAAGACATTTAACGGAAACGGCTACCCGGACCGATACTAAACTGCAAACTTAAATCAGGCGAATTTGTCCAAAAAGGGCTGACGACATACAGCTTTTCCGCAATATGTTACTCAAGGGTCAGTTCGCCAAATCTCTCCGGTGCGTGGAAATTGTCGGAAAAAGTCGGACTCCAGGCCAACGGGTCTGCGCCCTGGCTGGACCCGCGGATAAGATTGAAATATAACTTACCCTCGGATTTAACTCCCCTGGCCGTCAGTTTATCCAGGGGGAAAGCAAGGTTCATAATCCAGGATTCGGGTGTCTTGGTGGACGTAATCTTTACACCGCTGTTCCACCCGCCCGACTCGCCCCACAGGTATGCCTCGAATTTTTCGCTTGCCGAGATACCTATTTGACGGTAGGGGTTTTCTCGCGCCGCTAAGAACGTCTCCTTACCGCGCTGCGCCGCGAAAAATAACTCCCAGTGGTCACCAGAGAATACGCCGCCATCAACCAACTTTGTTGCATCCGTCGCATCTTCCAGGTGCAGGTAAAGGAACCGGCCGTCATGCACCATCAGGGCGCGGACGGTGCGGTCGGTCGGATAGCCCTGTACCGAACGGTAAATTTTAATGACCGCGGCCTTAGACCAATCAACTCTGGTGCAGTCGCCGTTGGCAATCGTTCCGTCCGCTTTCGGTATCCGTCCGGAAGGCGGCAGGGATTTTTTCAAGGCCTCCACTTCGGCCTTGAACGGCAGTTTGGCGACATATTTCTTGCGGCCTTCGCTCATATACTTCCAGATACCCTGCTCAAAGAGCGCAAAGCGCTGCTTTTCCGCATCGGTTTGTACCGCAGCCCCTGCCTGCTCCACTAATTTCCCCAGTTCCGCCATCCGCTCCGCTGTCCCCAGATACCCCCAGGCAATCTCCTCGGTTTGATGGAAGGTCTTGTCCTCTTTTTGTACTTCCTCCGGGTAGTTGGCGGGGTTTGTGTAAATCTCCTCCACCCTCCGGTAGAACTGCTCTAAGTATTTGCCGGCTGCCGGCCCGTAGTACCGGGTGAAGAATTCATGCAGCAGTTGGTCAACATCCTGGTCCGGGTCATCCAGCATTTTGAACATCACGTATGCATCTATCTGTTCACCCGTCGCCCAGGCGTCGGAATACGTACCGAGAATGCCGTCCTTGTGAAACATCTTGAATTGACGCGCCTGAGTATGCGCAAAAAACCCGGGGAAACAATGAAAACCCTGCCCGTTGGCAATAAACTCCGGGAATAAATAGTAAAGCCAGAGCGCCAACGGGCGGCCCTTCTCCTTTTTCACCCACGGCTTGTAAACTGCCATATCTGACCGCTCCATCGCCGGACACCACCAGTTGCGCGTATGCAGGCACATCTGCACCATGACGTTGGGCTCCAGCCGCACATTGGTTGGATAATGCGCTTTATTCGCATAGGCCAGAACGGAGACATACTTGTCCGGATGGGTCTTTTTA
The DNA here is from genome assembly GCA_043797665.1 of Candidatus Omnitrophota bacterium. GTDB lineage: Bacteria > Ratteibacteria > UBA8468 > MWAK01 > MWAK01 > CAZVUE01. The sequence goes on along the minus strand of JAZDPL010000071.1, from coordinate 30,207 downwards.
AGTTCCCTGGCCACCTTATTGACAAAGGTAAAGATGTAATTACTGCATTTGCCGTTGCTGAACTGCTGGTTATTCACTTCGTCTTTGTTCAGGAACGCCTGGCAGGTATCGCATTTACAGTAATCGCTGCTGTCCATCGGTTCCAAACAAAAATAATTCTCGCCCACGCACGCCCAATACTTCGCTCCCTTCCCGTCAAAGTAATCGCGGGCATCCTGTACTACCTGCTTGATTAACGCCGGGTTGGTATAACACAACTGCGGCGGCTTGCCGTCGTAACCTTGCGCGAAATATTCAGAATGTTCTTCTTCAAATACTCCCGGGTTCTGAGGATTCTTTTTCCAAAACCGGTCGTAATAGCCGTAGAACGAATGGTTGCCGGCATACATTTTCCCGCCCAGCCGCAGGCGGCGAACCCACAAACCGATGTCGTTAGCCGTCGCATGGTTCCAGAGGTTTGCGGTCATAGTACTGGAGGTGTAATAGTACAAGCCCATAGGCGTAAGCCGGAACTCAAAGGCCGGGGAGCGTCGGACGTCCTTGCCGCGGACTTCCAGGGTCTTGGTAGTCGGATAGACCATGCCTAATTCCGTGGGTGCATACCACCGCACCCCGCAGTACCGCTCCAGGAAGTCAAAGACCGCGTAGTTTGAGCCGTTATCCTCATAGTCCTGGTAACTTGGTGCGTTGCCCCGCGAAACAGCCGGGTCCCGCCAATTGGCGATTCCATCCGGCTTATCCCGTCCCATCAGGATTAAGACGTTGGGCTCAAACCGAATCAGGTACTCCTGGGGTTTGAAATCAGCGCTCTTCAACCCGCGCTGGCGGGTCAAGGTACTTTCCCCCACCAGGACTACCGGACCCGAAACCGGCACATCGTCGGTCACAATCGGCAGGTCTGTCCCGGTAATCTTCTGGATGTGATACTGGAGTTCAATCGCCCCGAAGGCCGCTGACCGCGACGGTTCCTTCGCCACCACGATGCTGACTGTCGGGTTGCCGTCCCGCACCAGCACCAGCGGAACGTCAGCCGTCATGAGGCGCAACGGCAGAATAAACAACCATAAACCAGCCAATCTCATTAAACAGCATTTGTACGTTTTCATGAAGGTATATGGGCAGCATTCAAAAAGAAAGATTGACGATTTCGTGCAAATCAAGCCGGCCCAGCCTGATTATCAAGACACCCCCATTTTTTTCCACGGATAGAGATTCAGGTTTTTCCACCAACCGGTTTGCTTTTTTGATTTTTAGTCCCCGAACCTCAATGTTTACGTCGCATATGGGTATTATATCCCTTGGTATTATGTTGGCATAACACACCTCGGGCGTAGGTATATGACTATTTCCACTCTGGTGTATGGTGACCGGGCAGTTATGCAGGTGTATCAGCAAACCGCCGCCCTTTTCTTTTCGGAACGCCGTTGAAACGCAGGCCGGAGCTTTCACGGCTATCGGAAAAACGGTCAGATCTTCCAGAGTGGAGATCAGCGTTTTACGCATGGGTGAACTTGGGGCATAGTAGAAAGAGGCGCCCCAGTCAGCTGCCAGGTCAATGACATGTCCCTTTCCAAACCGCCGCCTTGTCACGGCAGACAGGACGCGTTCCGCCGCTTTTTTTGGCAAGTCCCGATCGTAAAGAAAGGACAGGTCACCCTTTGCGACGGCCGTTTCTTCTTGAAACATTACCGTTTCAGCCCCGTTTTTCGCTGTCTGTTCCGCGGCCATAGTGAATACTCCAAAACCATGCAGTCCTGAAATATTCACGGCCTGATTTTTGAGATATACTGTATTCCTGGCGAATTTATCCGCGGCCGGGACGATTCCTTCGTCCACGGAACGTAATTCCTCCAGAACACCTCCACCAACAACCGGTTCCCCTGCTACATCCAATCTGCCGGCCCAGGGTCCCAGTACCAGCACCCCGCCATTCCTGACATACTCCTTAAGGATTTTCCCCTGTTCTTCCGAAAGCCCTAAGGACAGAGGCAGAATAACCACGTTATAACGTTTCAGGCGTTCTGCGTTCAGGTGTTTATCAAATATGAAATCTGAGCCTAAGCCCGTTTCATTCAGCATTTGGTCCCAACCCAGCACACTCTCCCAGTACCAGCCGAAACCGGGGCTGTCCGGGTTGCGCCCAAAAAAGAAGGTCTCGGTTTGCTGGGAGATGTGCAGAGCTACCGGATTGGCGCTTTCAATCTCCACATACGGGGACCGCCGGCGTAAGAAATCTGCCGCCGGTTTAAAAAAGGACTCCGCGTATGCAGACATCGCTCCCGCCGGGATGTCTGTTTCAAAACCAAAGACAGGATACCCGCCGAAGGTGAGGCAGGCTGCGGCATGATGCATTAAAGCGAGAGGTTCATGGAACTGCCAGTTTTTCCCCCCTTTCCATCGGAATGTCGCCGTCCAGACGTCAAAATGTTTTCGGCCGTAAGCCGAAGCCAATTTTGCGGAAAAAGAGGCTAAATCCGTACGGCCCGTAGATTCACTGCCGGTAACGATATCGCATTCAAAGGGGTCCAGCGGACAGGCGGTAAGCCAGGCATTGGGGTCATACCGGTGATAATGGTTTATTCCGATGACTTTATCCGGATAACGGGCATGGATGGCATCAACCAACTTTTTCAGATACGCCGAATACATGTCAAAACGCCATTGCACCCACACCCGGAAAACTTTATTACCAAAATTGACTGTCTTTGGTGATACGCAACCTGTTTCGGTTTCAAATTTCTGCCGGCAATCAGGACAGATGCAACCGGAGCGAAGAGGAAATCCGGTAAAATTGGCGCCGTCAAACCAGATGCCGTCAAGATTAAATTTCTCAAAGAATTCCAATGTCATGCCGATAAGCGCCTCGCCGTAAGAGGTGTTGATACAACAGGAGTGTTTCAGGTCTTGATTCTCATCCATATAGACAAGGCGCCATTCGGGATGTTCCGCCCAACCCGATTCGCAATGGGATACAGCACACCAGGTGACCGCATTCATACCCGCCTGGTGGACAATATCCACCCATCTCTTCAATTCAGACGTCAAATCGCCGGGAACGCGTTTGGATATAGGGATAAAGTTAGAACTGAAACGCGGTCCACCGTGGTCATAAACTCCGATCCATCGGGATTCCACACCACATTCAGCCAGTTTTTTTTCAAAATCCTCCCTTGGAATTCCGCCGACTTTCTGGTCGGGCAGGAGATAGTTCTCGGAAACCCGGAACAGGGTCCGGTCATAATAACGTTCATAATTCCCTTTTTTTGGTCGGCTCATTTTACTTAAGGGTATCCAGCATCCGTACCAACCACTGGCTTGTTTCCTGGGTAACGGAAGCGTCTTCCGGGTGCGTCAGCGCCAACGCCAGGTGCTGGTCAACGTAGGCCAATGCCATGGCGCTCAGCGGGTCGGATGGTTTTTGCTCCAGCCGCTTCTTCGCCAGGGCGCGGACCTCTTCCATCATCCAGCGGTCCTCAATTCCCTGCCGCCAGGCTTCCATGCGGCGGGAAGGCACCAGGTCTTCCTCAATCTTGAGGTCAGCCGGCGCGCCGCGCTTGCCGTAGTAGAGCGCCCAACCGGCTCCCGAAGGCGTCCACAGCGGCTGACCCGAATCATGCGGCCACCACAGGTTGCCGCGGCTTCCCGCAACCAGCATTTCCCACGGATAGAGCCGGTAGTGATTGGGTGAAGCGGCAACGGTACTCACACAATCGTAGGACCAGACCTCCTTGCCCTCGGCGCGCATCCTGGGGAGCAGGTTGGCCGGGTCGCCGCCTTCCCGATACCACGGACCGCGGCCCGGTACAAAGATATCCACCGCTTTGATGAAGGAATCCACCTCAGGGGTGTCTTTGGCGGGGATCCACATCGTACAGAACAACTTAGGGCGCGGCGGCAACAGTTTCTCCAGCGCTTTCCTGACGGGAACCCACTTCTCGTTTCTCATGTCTTCGTCGGCAGGAGCAAGCAAAATCTGGTCGGGTTGGATGCCGAGGGGTTTGAGGCGCTCGATATTCTGGCGCATGCACTCGGCATAAGCCTTGGCGATGATGTCGGGGTCTGCAGGTGGTTTACCTTCCTCCCACTTGAGTTGGGAGAACGGATTGAAGCCGAAGAAAAAGTACCGGCAGAATGACTGCAGTTGCGCAAGTTTCACCAAATCATACTGGCTTTCACCCGCGGGCTTGACCACATCGCCCTGGGTATTGAACACCGGCACGGCGATGGATGCCCAGGTAAACGTCGCGATGTTGACGTGGGAATCCCGGAGGTATTTTGCCTGTACCTCGGCGGGAACGAGCTTCGTGTCCCAATCAAGATAGAACCAGCCGCCGTTTGCCGTCTCAAAAGTTTCCGGCAGTGTCGTGGTTGCGCGTTCAACTTTCACCGTGAAAGAGACCGGTTCTGCGCCCTCGGCTTGAAGTTGTAGCGTGTACCTGGCTGACGTCCCTTTTGCACCGGGCGGGATAAAGAGCAACAGTTGTTCTATGACCCCCGGGGTGAGCGTCAGCGGGTTATCCTTCTCCAGAATCAGGGCGTCGGCCACCCGCGCCGTGCCAACCCCGGTAACGGCATCAGAGCGATACGCGCGGCGCAGCTCCGCGCCGGCCGGACCGGTAAAAGTCGCGGTTGACCGTGCGGGTGCGCGCCCCTTCCAGGACACATTGACCGCGGCGATGCCCTTCTGGTTGCCAAGCAGGTACAGAGTTTGCTCGTGGGGTTGGTCCGGAGGAACCGCAAACATCGTTGGCGTCTCATACGGATTGGCCGGCCATACCATCAGGTCAGGCAGACTTTTCCGGCTTGTCCGGTTCCACTCTGCCGCCAGGCCGGGCAATGGCGCCATCGTCTTCTCGCACGCCGACTCACTTTCGCCCATCGCCTGTTCGTGCGCCCCATCCAGGTCGCGGAGCTGGCTCAAAAAATAGCTTTCTTCGCGAACTTGCTGGGATTTCAGCAATATTTCATACAGTTCGGCAAACAGCGGTTGATCCAGCACCGTCCGACTGGCGCGCAGGGTCAACTTGTCCGGCAGTTCTTCGTACTTGCACTCAAACAACGGGGCTCTTGGTGCGACGTTTTCGGCAGGGTAAACTTCAATCTCGTCCATTACTATCAGGGAGTTTGGAATAACCGCCACGCAGACATAGCGCGCCGAGCCGCCGCTACCGTCCAGGTTAACTTCCACTCCCTGACGCGGTTTCTCACGCTCCGTGTCGGACCCTAACGTCTGCAGGGGCGTCACCCGGTCCATCACCCGATACGTCTTGCCGTCTTCACTGAACGCCAGGACGAATGAATTGAGCGTAAGTCCGGCTTCGGGACAACGTGCAGCGGTGCTGACCATCACGCGTCCGATGGGATGGCTTTGTCCCAAATCAATCACCACGCGAAAGATTTTATCCTTGGGTCCAACGCCCACGCCGATGGCTTCCCGGCAGAACCACATGTACGCGCCGCGAAAGGTCGTGCGCTGGCCGTCGGTAAGCTGTACCTTGTCGCCCGCATCGGTGCACATCGGGTCATCAAGGTAATGGTAGTTGGGCATTGGCTCCATCGTGTACGGTTTGTGTAACGCCAGGTTTTCGGCAGCAAAAGCACCGCGAGAAAAGATAATTGAAATAAGCAGACAAAACAACAAACAACGCCTGACCGTTTTCCTTTTCATTACTCCTCCTTGTACTTTAAAAACTCTGCAGTGCCTTGTTTTTAGATTTTCGTTTAATCAAACGCCCTGCTTATTCTTGGCTCGAGAGACTCAGTGGATTTGGTATGGAGATTATCAGTTTTTACCCATTCCACATGTCCATCAACACAGAGATAATTAGCCCCATCACTGTGAATGCGTGACGGAGCATACATACCAAACCAGGACCAGTAGCTCCAACCAATGAGAGTGCCGGTAGGATAACCACACTTAGTATCTCCAATAATAAAAGTATCAGAGGCTACTTGGCCTATCTTATAAGATGCATGTTCGTTATCCGGGCTACCTCCTCCTGCATCTGGTCCTCCCAAGCCTTCTATACAAGAATTGAAGCCATAATCTATGTCGGCAGACCAATAGGAATGAGGGGTTCCCCAGGCCGTGCTATCATTATTTTTCATGCTGGGGCAGTCAAGCACAGTGCCCTTCCAATTATAGAGGATGCCACCGAAGTTATCACCTGTAAATAACGCCCAGCCATCGTAACTCCGCGCCTTGACCCCCATATATTTGCCCAGCATTTGTTCAAACCACCATGACGTACTAGATCGTTGAAAAGATGGTAAAATATCATCGGCGTCCTGGGCGTACATGTAAACAGCAAGTCCCATTTGCTTCAGGTTGCTCAGGCACTTGACGCTCCTGGCCTTCTCCCTTGCCTGGCTGAGCGCCGGCAGGAGCATCGCCGCCAGAAGGCTGATGATGGCGATGACGACCAACAACTCAATTAACGTAAATCCACCTGCGCTAAAGCTCCGGCGGACAAGGCCCCTTGCTTTCCGTACTACTCTTCTTATCATTGCCATTCTCCTCCTTTTTAAAAAACCGTTGCCAGATTCCCGGCCAGCTCCCCGTTGGGTTGGAACTCGCCGATTTCCAGGTCTGCATTCCATCGCACCTCGGCGCCAACGGTAGTTGAGCTGCGCCGCACCACCCCGGACGGCGGGATTTGAATCCACTGCGTCTTGTCGGTAACAACACACTTTGCCGCCTCTTCGCCGTTCTTCCTGAAATCCAGGACAATGCCGGAAAGGAAAAGCGTCGCGAGCGGGTCTGTCTCCATATTCCCCACGCCGAGCACTGCGGCGTCCGCCGGTACTTTGATTCCTTCGTGCACCATCAGGCGCAGCAGCGCGACTGCAATAGTCTCATTCACGCCAAACCAGCCGGCTCCCGGACCCGTTTCTGCGTAGATTCGGCGCCACCAGTCCAGTTTGCTTAAGGGCTGTTCCGCTAATTCTCCGCAATCCTTGATTGTAATAGGGAATATCTGGACAGCGAGGCTATGCTTCCTGCATTCGTCCACCACACCGGCAAGGCGGTCGTCAATGGAAGTATCGTGCCGACCGGTAGTAACCACCGCAATCCGCCGGCACCCGGCCTGTTTAAGTTCCTGCCCCGCCAGCCTCCCGATTGCTTTATTGTCAAAACCAACCAGGGAGTAATGCGGAGAGTCCACCCCCCGGTCCATACAGACCAGACGCATCCCATGCTTGCGGAATCCTTCATAAACGGCAGCCGTATGGCGGTCACCCGAAGGCGTGAGCAGTACCCGCTTAATTCCGTGCGCCTCAAACCATTCCAGGCACTGTTTCTCCCGCGCCGGGTCTTCATGCGAGGCGCGGAACATCAAACTATACCCTGCCTTGGCTAATTGTTCTTCTATGACGCACAGCATTTCCATGCCGCCCCGCGTCTGAGGCCGGGCAGACCAGATTAAACCCACCCGGAACTCCGCTTTCGGAGGCCTTACCGCCTGGAGCGGGCGGGCAACGACAATAGACCCCAGCCCTTGCCGTCTTTCTATCAATCCCATGGCTCGGAGCCGGTTGAGTGCATGTTTGGCGGTAATGGAACTCACCCCGAAACGCCGCTGGATTTCTGCTTCGGTAGCCAGTTTCGCTCCCGCCGGACATTGCAGCGTGCGAATCCTCTGTTCCAAAGTCCGGGCGATCTTAAGATACTTTGCCTCGTACCGGTTTTTCCCGGTAATTTTGTTTGTTTTCATACTAATCAACTTTAATATACTAAAAATTTAGATATTTGTCAAGTCACCCCTCGCTCCGCTCCTGATGTGGTACAATATTATTATGAAAAAATTGAAGGTCTGTGCTTTTCTCGGTAGTCCGAGGAAAAAAGGAAATACCGGCCGCTTGTTGCAGCAGGTTTTAAGAGAGGCAGAAAGGCTGGGACATAAAACAGAACTGGTTTACCTTGCAGACAAAAACATCTGTGAATGCAGGGAATGTTTCGCCTGCCAGAAAACCAAGGATAAGCCTGGCTGCACTGTTCGGGACGATATGCAGGAAATATATCCCAAGATACTGTCTGCGGATTGCATCCTGGTTGCTACGCCTGTTTTCTGCTGGTCGTTTTCCGCTCTGGCCAAGTCATTCCTTGACCGGACTTACTCTCTTGATAAATTTGCTGAGGATGGCAGTTACACCTCACTGGTAGAAGGTAAGAAGTGCGGTTTAATAGTGACGGCGGCTGGTGATGAATTTGACGGAGCGGACCTGGTGGTGGAAGGCTACTGCCGGATGGTTGAATACCACAGAATGAAGGATATCGGACATCTGGTGGCGGCTAACATCCGGACAGAAAAAGACCTTTTGAAGCCTGAGTTCAAAGAGCGGGCAAAGAATCTTGCCCGGAGTATTGAGTAAAGACAACCACTTGCGACGAGAAGAAATTCTCTCAGGGGTTGCCAGTCTTCTCTTTGACACTACCTTCTGGTTGGGATTGCGTTGGCCACCGATTATGTTTCAGGTTGTTCTCCCCCCCTTTTTTTACAGAATACATTAATCCGTCTGCCTGTTTAATTAAAGTTTCAATAGATGCAGGAATTATTCTATATGTTATTGCACCCATACTTATGGTTACGGGCCAATTATTACTATCCATTTCTTTAATAATACCATCTTTAAGTCTTAAAAGGACATGGTTTGCGTTTTCAATTACACGGGATGAACCTGTTACTTCCCTACTCCTTCATTTAGGGACAGGAGAGATAAATCGAAAATATATTTGTTTATTGCAAGACCTTCTGGAGCACTTTCTCAATCATTTCCGTATCGTATGGTTTTGATACAAAAATACCTTTGGTTGTTTCTCCGCCGATGCTTTCAACTTCTTTCTGGGTAATAATCGCCGTCGCGTAAATAACCGGAATATCCTTGAGGTTTTTGTCATTTGAAATTTCGAACTTCACATCTCCGCCGTCCATGCCCGGCATCATAAAGTCAAGGAATATCAAGTCAGGTCTCTGGGAACGGGCAATTTCCAGGCATTTGTGACCACAATCGGCTTTTAAGATGTTTTCAAACCCCATCTGCCGCAGTTTTATCTCCAGAAGTTTTAGAGATTTTTCGTCATCGTCTACGATGAGTACTTTTAAATCTTTTCTTTCCTTTACCATATTTTTCTCCTTTCAGTAACCTGTCCGAATCTTTCATGATTTTTCATTCCTGTCCCCCGAACATCTTATCGATTTCCTTGGCAAAAGTTCTTGTATTGACCGGCTTCTCCATAACGGGGTAATTGGTGGCTTCCATCTGCTTCTTTTCTTCTGTGGTTACCGAAGCGGTCAGGAACACCATCTTGATATTTTTGGTCTTTTCGTCCTCACACAATCTTTTTTGTACCTCTACACCGTCAATATCCGGCAAGCGAAAGTCTATTACAATAAGATCCGGTAATTTTTCTTTTGCCAGCTTAATACCTTCGTACCCTTCGGCGGCACCGAAGACTTCCCAGCCGTCCAATTCCAGCAGGTCCTTGGCGAGTTTGAAGTTTTTAGGTTCGTCCTCTATAACCAGCGCTTTTTTCTTTGCCGGTTTTGTCTCTTCGGGGGTTTTCGACGGCGTAGGCCGTGCCGGCAGGGTAAAGGTAAAAACAGTACCCTGGTTGATTCCTTCGGATTCTACCCGGATTTTCCCCCCGTGTAACTCCACGAGCTTGCGCGTTAGAGCCAACCCCAGTCCCGTTCCCTGGTGCATTTTTGTGTAAGGGTTCTCGAGCTGGACAAAATCTTCAAACAACCTGTTCTGCTGGTCCTTGGCGATGCCGATACCGGTATCCCAGACAGCCGTTTCAATATCCTCTCCAATTTTCTTTGCGCGGATGCCTATTTTTCCTTTGTCGGGCGTAAACTTAATCGCATTGGAAAGCAGGTTGAAGACTATCTGTTTTACCTTTCGCTGGTCCGCCACTATATTTTTTACATCAGGCTCAATATCTATCGATAGCTGGATGCTGTGGTTAAACGCCTTTTCTTTTATCAGGATAATGCTTTGTTTGAATAAGTCCTCGAGAGAAAACACGGACAGAAACAACTCCACTTTTCCGGATTCTATCTTGGACAGGTCTAATATGTCGTTTATTAACGCAAGAAGGTGTTTACCGCTATCAAGAACATCTTTCTGATATTCTTTCTGTTTGTCGTTTAGTTTTCCGAAACTCTCGTCTTGCAGCACCTCGGAGAAACCGATGATGGCATTGAGCGGCGTGCGCAGTTCATGCGACATGTTAGCGAGGAATTCCGACTTGGCCTGGTTGGCGGTTTCCGCAGAACTCTTGGCTTTCGTCAATTCCTCCTCGAAATGTTTGCGTTCCGTTACGTCTCTGATGGTTTCTATCGCACCGACTATGTTACCCCTGGAATCACGAAGCGCCGCCGCATGTCCGATAAAATGAAGGACGTCTTTACCTATGTTTGTAATACGGCCCTCCCCGTTTAACAGGTCGCTGTCCCTCTGCAGGTGGCTATATTTACTCAGAACTTCCTCTTTCGATTTTAAAACCAGGTCAATAAGAATCGGCCGTCTCTCGCCATAAAACGGAATGGCGTATTCGTGATCGCCTTTACCGAGCATCTCCTTGGTTTTAACCCCGGTCATGTTTTCTATGGCGCGGTTCCAGGCAATAACTTTGCCCTCGGCATCAATTACAAAAGTTGCGTCGGGAAGAAATTCAATAATGTCCGCAAGCCGCCGCCGGGATTCCATAAGGGCAAAGTCCGTTTCTTTGCGCGCGGTGATGTCCTCAATGATACCATCAAAAAATATGTTTCCTTCCTCATCTTTTTTCATTACGGCGGTAACTGCGCCCCAGAATTTTTTACCCTTCAGAGTCTTCAATTCCAACTCTTCATTTTTTAACACACCTTTCTCCAGCATCTTATCGCTGAATTCCTTACGTTTACTGGCGTCAGCATAGAGATCACTGACATTATGTGAAAGAAATTCCTCTTTTGAATCCGCTTCAAACATTTTTATTATCGCGTTGTTGGCTTCAATAAAATGCCCATTTTTTCCGGAGGTATTGCGATAGACACCCACGTTTAAGTTTTCTACAAGTTCCTGATAACCCATTCTCACCCGGATTATCTCTTCCACCGTACGGCTGTGTTCTTCAATAATGTCCCAGAAGAGTTTTGCGCTGTGGCTCCCGATAATCTCAACACCTTTGGGACTCAGTTCGGTTATCCGGGCCTGAACCTGGTCGCTTCCGGTAACATTTATTATTTCGTCAATTCCTCCTTTGGTTATGATTTCTTTAAAATCAGTATAAGTTGGAATGCCGAATTTCTGCGCCAGCATTATTCCCGGAGCATCTGTTTTAACGTCCACCACAGCCAGAATATTTACAGTTGGCCCATGATGCAGCATTTCTATCAGCGCTTCCCCTCCCGGACCGGCTCCTATTATGATAATATTTCTCTTTTTCTTCTTGTCCATTAAAATACCCTGCCTTACTTATTATACCATTTGTATGTCGTCAGTCCTTTCTGGTCAAAATTACTTGATTTCAGATTTGCAGTTTGATAGCGGTTCGGGTCATCGTTTTGGTGTAGTAGGTCGTGCTTTCCGGAACGAAGGTGGTGGAATTTGGAGCCTCAACGGTTCCCCACCAATCATCGCCGGAGCCACCTCGCGGATTATTCAATCTTTAACCGGACAGTAGTGAGATTTGTTAGTTTATTATATCACACTAATTAACTCAACTTAATTAGGTAAAGAGCAAGGTTGTTTAACATAAATAACCTGGTAGTTTTTGGGGGTTTAGGTTAAAATATCTCTTTTTGGTGGGGTAAAGGGTGAACACATAAAGATAACCTTTTGTAAATGGAGGAAAAGACGGGAAAGATGTCTACTCGACAAAAAATAATTATCCTCATTATCATTCTGATCCTGGCCGTTATTGTTTTGATCCCGACCAGCCGCCGGATCATGCGCTCTTTTTATGTTTACGACATCCTGATCAAAGGCGGCCTGGTTTATGACGGAAGCACCGCCAAACCAGTGGTCGAGGATGTGGGGGTCAAGGGAGACAAGATCGTGGCTGTGGGAAAAGATCTGACCGGGTCAGCCAGGAGAACGATCAATGCCCAAGGCTTGATCGTCACTCCCGGGTTCATTGATGTGCATAATCATACCGACCTCAATATTCTCATGGCTTTCATCATGTTCGGCAAAGCGGACGCCCTTTCCATGATAACTCCCGCCTGGAAGAACAATCATAATTATTCAACCCAAGGCGTTACAACTATAGTTACCGGGTTGTGCGGCGGAGGCTTCTGGGACATAAACCAGTGGTTGGGCCTGATCGATTCCATGAAATTTGGCAGCAACGTTTATCACCTGATCCCTTACGGCATGCTAAGACATCAGCTTTTCGGGGATAACCAGCCAACGACCCTGACCGCAGACCAGCTTGATACTCTTAAAAAGATGGTAGAAAAAGAAATGCAAAATGGCGCCCTCGGTATTTCCGTCGGCTTGGAGTACGCGCCCGATTGTTTCACCACCACTGACGAACTGGTTGAGATCGCCAAAGTGGTCAATAAATACGGCGGCCTTTACGATGCCCACATCCGGGACCAAACCGGAGCCATGCATAAGAACGGCCTGCACGGGGAACTGAATTCAATTAAGGAAACGATCGAGATCGGTAAGCGCGCCAATATCCCCGTTCACATCTCGCATATTCAGCTCAACCTCCCCTGGAACAATGTCCAGGCAAAACAAATGTACAGTCTGATCGAGCAGGCCCGCGCTGAAGGCGTAGATATTACTGCTGACCAGCATCCCTACGAAGCTGGCTATGCCATCCTCTCCTACCGCCTGCCGGCTGAATTCAAGACCGGCCTCGGCGTGAATGAAAAATACAAGACTCCCGAAGGCAAAGTACGGATGAGACAGGCCATCAAAAAAGTATTTACCTTCCTTGACCCGGAAAAGATCAGCCTCACTTCCGGCCCGGAAAAATACCGCAACAAGACCATTAAGGATATCGCGGAAATGAAGGAAAAAGATCCAGCTGAAGTTTATGTTGAACTTTCCTGCCTGGAGCCGGCACCCTTTGCGCTCTTCTTTGAGATCAGCGATCAAATTAACCGCGAAATCATGCCGCATGATTACGTTTTCACCGCTTCCGACGGCTTTACGGTTTTTAAGTCTGCTGATTCACCGCACCCCAGATTTTTTGGCTGTTTCCCGCGAAAGATCAAAAAATATGCCCTGGAGGAAAAACTGCTGAGCTTAAATGACGCTATCCGTTCGATGACTTCATTGCCGGCAGCCAAGTTTAAAATTAAAGATCGGGGCATGATTGCCGTGGGCAAATTCGCTGATATCGCGGTCATCGATCTCAAGAACCTGAAAGAGAATGCTACTTACGCTGATCGCGGGCTTTATTCCGAGGGCGTTGCCTATTTATTGGTTAACGGCAAACTGGCAATCGATCACGGCAAGTTGACCGGAAAACGGGGCGGCCGTACCTGCCGGTTGGTAAGAATTAAGTTATCCTGAAATATCATATAATTAGTAATAGTTTTAGAGAAACTAAACTATTACTCTAACACCTTGTGGCGAGAGTAGAGCGCCAAAGTTAGCTATGTGGATACCTGGAGTTTCCTCATAGAACGGGCATGTAGATTAATCTACCTACTGGAGACTAAAAGCGAAGAAAAAAGAGAAGTGCCGATGAATAATATTGTCTTTGACGTTTTACTTAAGGTAAAGAAAAACCCTAAAAACCCCTATATTTTTCCTAATAAGGACGGAATACCTTACCAAGACCTGAGGAAATCCTTCCATACAGCATTGAATAAAGCAGGGATAGATAACTTTACCTTCCACGACCTACGCCATACCTGGGCTTCACAAATGGCTATGGCGGGAGTTCCGCTGGAGGTTCTTCAAAAACTGGGTGGTTGGAAGTCATACAATATGGTACTCAGATATGCCCACCTTTCACCTGATTACCAGAAGAAGTGGGTTGACCATTTTGAAGAAAAGATGGACGTTTTTTGGACACCTGAGGCAAAAACTGAAAAGACGGAAAACGTGGAAAGCCTTGTCCTGCCTTTGAGCCACCTGAGGGAATTGAACCCCCGACCAGAGCATTACAAATGCCCTGCTCTACCGCTGAGCTAAGGTGGCGAAAACTTATTCGAAGCTCCGTGGCAATTTCATCACATTAAAGGATACCACCTTCTCTCCGGGTAGTCAAAATCGTGTTCCCGAGTTGCCTCACGGAAAATCTAAACGAAACCGATTCGTTGCCTAAGTGGAGAGATATTACAATTCAGGAGAAGAATTGCAAAGGCGGGTTAGGTTTAATTCCTGGTCTCATTTTTTGCCAACGTTTCTCTAACCTTTTACTTAATCCCGAAGCGATTTGGATATATCTTTTTAAAGAAGGCGAAAAATCTTTGGTATGGATTTAGGGTATGATACTGCGTAACCTGTGCTGTAAAGATTCTCGTTCCAGAGCAAGAAGAATATCTTCCAAGATCGTTCGGGGTCGGTCAAGTAAAAGTGTACCACCCCCCTGTAAGATTATTGAAGGGGTAGCCGCCCTTCCAATCAGTAATGAGGCCAAAAGGCTCGTAGTCATAACTTCCCATTACGGAACCTTTCTTATCTACCAGTTGCCGGACATTGCCTAAGCCGTCGTAGAGGTAGTAGGTGATCTTCCAAGTGGTGTCATCAGAGAGATACTTTCTGGAGCCGGAAGGTACCACACCGGCAGTTGGTAAAGGTGTTGGTTGAGCCGTCTGGGTAGGTAATCTGGGAAAGGAGGTTGGCGTAGTCGTATTCGTAGGTGGTCTGGTAGTAGTCCCCCTCACCTACGCCTCTCCCACCAGGGGAGAGGATTCTGCGGCCGGATTCAGAGAGAAGTTGGTTTCCAGAATTGTAGGTGTAGGTGATTGTTGTGGGATTCTGGATAAAGGGTTGCTGGTCTAAGGTTGGGTGTAGTTCCTTTATGGGTAAAGATTCGTTCTTGCCGGCAGGGTCAGTCCTGGAGGATAGGTTGCCATTGGAAAGGTTGAGGGTGGAACCAATCGTAGTGCAGGGGCAGAGACATTGCTTGCCAAATACTGCTATCGCTTCTTTTGTGGCGACGGTAAGTCTAAGATATGGGTCACGACCTCCTCCGAAGACGAGAATATACCGCCTGTGGAGTTGCCACCCGGACCCCCTCCGGATCTACTTGTTCCGGTGAAAGAATATCAAAAGGAGGTGCCTCAAGTGCTTTTATGGTAATTTCAGCAGTAGTACCTGGGTTTACTTCATCCAGAACAAACCAGAAATTATCCTGGCTCCCCTCACCTTTAATTCCATTAGCCTCAAAATATTGCGGGGCGGGGGAACAGCAACTCAGGGGAGAGGAGGTATGGTGGGTGGGACCTGAGCGCGGGAAGGGAGTCTGGGGGCCAGTCGGGGTAAAAGATAGTGAATAGTAGATCGGGCTTGTTTATGCACCTTAGGTTTTTGGCAAGTCAGAAATTTTCAATGTAGGCCAGTAATAGGACTTTGGAAATTCTTCCGGTTTCTTAGATGAAATTAGACTTAGTCGTTTATCAGATGTTAGAAGATAAACTTCTTCACCGGTTATTCTCTTTAATTCCATACCCATCGCAATAATAAGAATATCAAGAGTGCCTAAGTGATAGTGACCCACGTGGCCTTTTGGATTTTTCTGACGCAGTTTTTCGTTGATTAACTTACTATCTGTCCCAATTGATAGGCCTGTGGCGTCGAATTCAGTGTCTGTAGTATGCTCTATCTCGGCAATTACATTTGTGTTAAGATTGTGATACCGATTGAGGTCATAAGAATAAAAAAACTTCCGGTCGTGAACATGGGAAATAAAAGTTCCAAAGGCAGTGTCATAATGTTGTTTTGAGGAGAAGACATTTTTGGAGCGGAAATACCATTTCGCTAAAGTATTGCGTACCTCTGCTATACAGAATGAGGGAATAAAAATAGTTGCCTTGCCGGTAGACTTCTGTTGAGTAATATAATAACGCAGATCTAAACTGTGCTTATACTCCGTTGGTGTATGAAATGCAGACTTTGGCTGATAAAATTCTACCGCTACGGAAGCATCTATTAAGTAAAAAAGCATACGGGGTCACTCCCACTCGTTTTCAACCACTGCTGAGCCTATGGGGCCTCCTTTCATCTGGCACGCGCTCATTTCGTGTATGACTTTCTTGTCTTCTTTAGAGACCTTCTCCCATTGTTTCCCCATCCTTTCTTTAAGGCTCTCTTCAAACGAAACTATTTTCTCCGCTCTTTTTTCTTGTGCCATGGCCCCTCCCTCTTTTCCAAAAAGATGAAAAGTATAAAACTGTAGTCTTTTTATCTTTGTCTATTATAACATCACCTAAGAAGGAAAATCAAAAGCCGGCCTTTTTATGAGACAATTTCTCCGGGATAAGGTAACTCTATTTGTGCCAGATTTGTGCCATGTTGCCGTCCAAAACGGCATATCTCCATATAACTTGGTATAAGTCGGGCAGGTGGGTGAGACCGTTGATAGACAACGGATTCGCTTATCTGGTGCGGGTCTGCGGAAATCGGCTGTATCTCATTACAAATGCCCTGCTCTACCGCTGAGCTAAGGTGGCGTTACTTCTGATTTTCAACCTTATTTACCTGCACCTCTGTTTCTTTGGTCAAATCCACTTCAAGAAACCCGGCGTTTTCCGGCAGCACGACGTAAAATTGGGGAGTACGGTCAATCTTAACTTTTACACTTTTCGTCCGGCAGTCCAAAAGATGTCCGCCGGACTTCCGGTCTTCCGTGAGGAAATGGAAGTGGTAACCGGAGGTGTTGAAACCCTTGGCATAGGTCGGACAGTAAAAACCAACCACCGTACCTTTTACATTCCGGAATTCAAACGTCCTTTGGTTCTTGACCACTTCAGAGAGGGCGGGATAGGGTTTAGTTTGTTTGGGGACGCTCCTGGTTTTGATGTAATCAAAGGTTCCTTCTATTTTGATAGCATAAAAAAGGTTCTTTGACGGCAGACTTCCGTCAAGGTACCTGGTCAATTGTTGGTAATTCAGATTGTTCCCGGGAATGTTGGTCTGGTCGGCTTCAAAAAAGGTTACCGCTGCAAAGGGAATTCGTATCGATGGTCCCACTTCATAAGCCACGCCGTCGATCTTAACCTGGTAACATTTTTCGTCAAGTACCACCATTTCGCCGTCAAGCCCCTCAAAGGTTCCGATGCCAAAGTCGCCGTGTTTCTTTAACTGCGACCAGTTTATGCTTCCCTCGTAAATACCTTCAAAAAGGGCATTGATGGTGGATACCTGGAAGAGCCTGTCCCGGCTGCTATTTGTGGTGCAGCATCCGGGGAGTAAAGCAAGGAAGAATACAGCCGGTAAAAGGTAACGCCAATTTCTCATCTTGAGGTAAATTAGAACCTACCTCTGTTTCACCATCCAGCGGTAATCCAGGGGTGAGGGGCTGATTTATTATAGCAGGAATTTGCTTTGTTTGTAAAATTCCTTGGAAAAAGTTTTTAATGTGTGCTAAAATTAAAGGAAAATGAAGGTTCACTCCAGCGCCATCGTGAGTTCCCGGGTTAAGTTAGGGAAGGATGTAGTAATCGGACCGGGTACAATCATAGATGGTGAGGTTGAGGTCGGTGACGAAACCGAGGTGGGTCCTTATGCGGTTATCACCGGGAATATTTCCATCGGCAGACAATGTCGTATTTTTACAGGGACAGTCATCGGCAGTCCTCCCCAGGACCTTAAGTACCGGGGTGAGAAGGGTTTTATCCGGATTGGTGACCGGAACACTATTCGCGAATACGTAACGATTAATTCGGCTACCGAAGAAGGCGGGTCTACCTCGGTGGGTTCGGATAATTTGATTATGGCGTACAGCCATATCGCGCACAATTGCGTTGTCGCCGATGCCACCGTTCTGGCTAATAACGCCACCTTAGCGGGTCATGTTACGATAGAAAAGAACGTAATCTTAGGCGGTTTTTGTGGTATTCATCAGTTTTGCCGGATCGGCTCTTTTGCCATCGTGGGCGGATGTTCCAAGGTTACCCAGGATGTCATACCCTACAGCCTTTCCGACGGACGACCGGCCCGGGTCTACTGGCTTAACCGGATCGGTCTGAAACGGCAGAAGTTTTCTTCCGAAGCATTAGCCGGTCTGGAGAAAGCGTTCCGACTCCTTTTGCGGAGTCATCTGAACCTTACCCAGGCGGTAGCCAGGATTAAAGCCGAGGTTCCTCCTGCTCCTGAAGTAGCCCACCTTCTTGAATTTATTGCCCTTTCCGAGCGCGGGCTTGCCCTAAGGAGGTGCTAAACCGAAAATGCAAAAAATCGGATTGATTGCCGGTAACGGGACGCTCCCCCTTCTTTTTCTGAATAAAGCCAGGGAGAAGGAATACCAGGTATATACTTTAGCAATTGAACGGGAGGCTGAACCTAAGGTTCTGTCCCTTTCGGAAAAGAGCCTTCTCCTGCCGGCCGGCCGGTTAAGTACCGGAACAAACTTTTTTGCCGAAAACGGTATTAAAGAAGCGGTGATGTTAGGCCAGGTACGCCATATCCGGCTTCTCCAGGAAAAGAACCTTGACCCGGAAATGACTCAGATTTTGGCCCGGATTCCGGACCGGAGGACCAGTACCGTTCTTAAAGCCATCGCGGACCACTTTGAAAATAAAGGCGTCAAACTTTTGCCGTCAAATTTCCTTCTGGATGACCTTTTCCTGCCCCCCAAAACAATTATGGGACCCATCCTTTCCGAGGCTGAAGAGAAAGACGTTGCCTTAGGCAGGAAGGTGGCTGAGGTCTTGAGTTCTCTTGACGTCGGACTCACGGTGGCGGTAAAGGACGGGGTGGTTCTTGCGTTAGAAGCGATTGAAGGCACCGACCTGACTATCTCGCGGGCCGGCAGGTTTACCCGGGGGATGGTGGTGGTTAAGGTGAGACGGCCCAACCAGGATGTGCGGTTTGATTTACCGGTAATCGGTTCCCGAACGCTCAGGACGTTAGCCAGGTTTTCCGGCCGGGTTTTAGCGGTATCCGGCGGGACGTTTGTTTTAGAAAAAGAGACGGTTTTTGAGCTGTGTCAGCGCTACCGGATTACCCTCTATATCTTTCCCTCCTGGTAACCCGCATAAGAATTTCGTTGTCATTTTTTCCTTACTTTGACATTGATTTTTGAATAGACTATAATACAACCATATGAAAAATCAAAAAGAAATAAAAAAAATAATAAAACAAATTGTAAAAAGTTATAAACCAGAACAGGTTGTCCTTTTTGGTTCTTTTGCTTATGGAAAAACTAAACTTTCCAGTGACATAGATTTGTTAATCATTAAAAAAACTAAAAAAAGAAAAATAGAGCGGATTAAAGAAGTCTTGATGAAAGTGGAAAGTAACTTTCCTTTAGAACCTTTAGTCTATTCTCCAGAAGAACTTCAAGAACGGCTTGAGATGGGCGATTTCTTCTTCCAGGATATTATGAAAAAAGGAAAAGTAGTATATGCTAAATAACCACTCTAGGTTAGTTGAAGAATGGATTATTAAAGCCCGGAATGACCTTAAATCAGTTGAAATCCTTTATCGAGAAAAGGGACCTTCCGATACTATTTGCTTTCACTGTCATCAATCCATAGAGAAATTTATAAAAGCCTATTTAGTTGCCAAAAACATCCATTTTGAAAAGATTCATAGTTTATGGAATTTAGCGAAACTTTGTGCCACTAAAGACAAGGAATTTCTAAATTCGGAAGAAGAACTGAAACTATTAGACGCTTATTATATTGAGTCTCGCTATCCCCCAGAAATAAAAATTTATTCTCGGCAAGAGTGTAAAAAAGTTTTAAAATTAACCCAAGAACTTACTGGATTTATTGTTGATAAAATTGAAAAAATTGGGTAGGAAGTTATATAGTAAATTCTCAATGAACACCGTGCCTGTCATTGCGAGCGACCAAAGGGAGCGGGGCAATCCCATCTGTTTGGTTTACCACAGTTTCTCCCCAGAAAAGATGGGCAGATATTTACTCCATCCTTCAGATAAGTATGGAGTTTGAGTGTATTTTCTATTGTCCATTAACATCCCAGGTAGTATTGACACCTTGCCGTCCCATAATCTTTGCTATTTTTCTCATTGTGCTCTCCCCCTTTCAAATACCTTCCAGAACCACCCTCTCGGTCAACCGGTAATAATTTTCTTCCAATTCCTTTACCAGTTTTGCGTTTGGGCATTTTTTTTAATCTCTTCCAGAGACTTTTTCATCACTTCCATTCCCATTTTGAGATTGTTTACCCTTTCTTCCAAAGGATATGGCGGTTTTTTCTCCACATATTCTTCCAGTATCCGGAAATAAATTTCCCGGAAAACTAATAGGTACTCAATAGCATCTCTACCGGCCATGACAGCCAATATTTTCCGGCGCGACAATTCCGGCTGGTAGTTTTCCGCATTCCACATATACTCAGCCGCCATTATGGCATCGTAGTTCATCAATTCCGATACCGGAGAGAAACCAACCATCGCCTGAATTCCATAACAGTATTTCCATAGACCATCATATTTTTCAGCATAGAGGTCAAACATTCGCACACCGCTTGTTGTGTGCAGATGGCCAGGGGCATTGTCATGGATTACAAATCTTCTTCCACCAATGCCTGACTGATAATTTTTGCACTGTTCTTCCGTGTAACTGAGGGATACCGCATTGTTACCTGGGGAAGGTCCGGTCCAGTGAAATATGGTATCCGGTGGCGCATCCTTAAATTCCTTAAAATAATAATGTTCCGGTCCGGGAATGTCCTGATAGGGTCCTGGTAAAAAAGTAATTTCACAATCAGGAAAATCTTTCTTTACTCTTTCAGATAATTCTTTCAGGGCATAGCAATGTGCCTTGCCGATGTTTCCTTCAAAGAACTTCCGG
This sequence comes from Candidatus Omnitrophota bacterium, assembly GCA_043797665.1. Classification (GTDB taxonomy): domain Bacteria; phylum Ratteibacteria; class UBA8468; order MWAK01; family MWAK01; genus CAZVUE01. The sequence goes on along the minus strand of JAZDPL010000071.1, from coordinate 9,268 downwards.
TCTTCAGGTTGCGTCAGGAATAGCTGGCCTTTTTCATCGCCGGTAGAAACGAAATCATCAAAGAAAAAAGAAACAATCCTGCTCCCTTTATCAAGGCTTAATTTATATACCTTAAAAAGTTTATCCAGGTCTTCCTGGCTGGAACACCTTATCTTCTTCTCACCACCCTTTTCGTGACCTTCAACCCAGACCGGATTTAAGATTTGCATTACGTTAATGCCTCTTTTCACCGCGAATTCACTCATTTTTTGAATGTCACTTATATAATTATTGCCCGGATTGTCCCAGCGATTATAAAGGTCATTCGGATAATACCAGTGGCTCATCAAAGTATTTGATTTATAGCGGACAGGTCTTTCATCATCTCCTGCCGTGCCTATTCCCCGTATGGCATAAGTAGGCCAGTCATTTATTTCGCATACTTTCAGAACAATTTCATTTTTCTTTTTTTGGATAAGTTGATAAAAAGTCTGGACTGCCCAGTAAACGCCTGTTTTGTCACTACCGGCAAGGAAAATTATTTCCTGATCACCATCCTTGATTTTTTTAATCGTATACCCTTCCTTTTTTGCTGGTGGATTTACATTATATTTTTTAAATAAAGAGAGGTTCGTTCCGAGGGCAAAAAAATTTGTTTATCAGAAGGTTCTTTTTCACTTAAGAATTTTATTCCTTGGTTAATTCCCGAGATTTTAAATATTTCACCGGCTAATTCCTGAGCCGCGATTTTTTCCGTCTCCGCGGGAGAATCACTTAACAAAACATCAAATAAAATTTTCCCTGAGGAAGTAAGGAGAATTTCTTCTCCGGTTGATTTTAATTCTTTTGGTGTTGGAATTACAATGATTTCCGGCAATGGGATTTCTTTTTGAGGGGAAGTAATTGTTTTAACATAATCCTTTGTCTTTTCCTCATAACCTGCTTTTATCTCTTCCTCTTTCAATGCGCGATTATAAATTTTCACTTCGTCAATAATACCGCTGAAATATCTTTCCATACTCTTCCAGACACCTAAATACAAATTTTTTGAACCAACATCTATGGGACCTAAATAAATTCTTGGGACAGAAGCCGCCAGGGCACCATCCAAGTACAATTTTAATCTGGGACTGCTTTCTGAGGCGCTATCCGCAGTTCCGACAATATGAATCCACCTTTCTGTTAATTGAGAAGGAGAATAGGATGTGGAATTATATCCGGTTCCATCTCCAATTGCCCACCAGATTACTTTGCCATATCCACCAGTGGTAGTAACAATTAAATTAAATCCTTTTTGCTTGATCGGAGCATCTGTAAAATCACCAAAGCTTTTTTCAACAATTGAAGGATAAGAGTAAGAGACGGATGGGTCTTTGGTAACATATACCCAGGATTCAACCGTAATCCCTCCGGTTCCAAAATTATTCAGACTTTCATTATTTCCACAATCAATATAATCATCGCCATCAAGTTCCAGAGTCTTTCCCTTTATTCCTTTAACTCTCCCCGGTTCTCCTTTTATTATTCCATCATTTTTATTTCCGGAGAGGTCAGGGACGGTATCTCCTTTTTCTTCATCAAAATTCCAGTAAGCAACCAGACCTCTTTCCTGGGCACCTGTTTTTACCATAAAGATGAGGTTAATCCCCAGTACTAAAATTATCAATTTTTTCATTTTCTTTCCCTCCGTAACAGTATTAATCTCCTAACAAATACCCTGCTACCGATTATTCCATAAAAAGTCATCGTTTTTACTCACCGCGTCTGCTTTCAGGTACCACTGCACATGTCCATCGCAAAAGAGAAGATTTGCTCCACCGGTGTGGTAATCTGCAAGGGCCGTCTGTAGGCTGTTCCAAGGGGAAATCTCTCCATACTCAGGGGAAGGACGTTTTCTGGAATCAGCCGCAAAAAGTACTTCGGTAGGATTTTTCAGTTGTGACAATTTCCATACGGCGGGGGCCCAACAGATATTTCCGAAGTCACCGATGTAAACATTTTTCATATAGTGAATTTTCCAACCATAATAACCAGGATAGTCCCCACGAGAGGGGCATTGCCATACTGTGCCGGACTTGGTAGCGGCCGACACGGTTGCAACATTAACGTACGGTGCCAACAGATGTGCCCAGCACTGTCCGCCAACAGGACTTACCGGAGGCAAATAGTCGTCGTAATCCTCAGTATACAGTATCATAGCCAAACCGATCTGCTTTAAATTATTCAAGCACTTTGTCTGCCTGCCCTTCTCCCTGGCCTGATTGAGCGCCGGCAGTAACATCGCGGCCAAAAGGGCGATGATAGCGATGACGACCAAAAGCTCGATGAGGGTGAATCCGTTTTTGTGTTTGGTCCACACATATTGAGAATTCTGTGGTACGGGTATGCGTGTTACAAACGGGTCAATACCCATCTTCCCTACCTTCTGCCCCATTCTGACCGGGTTAAACATCCTAACCACCCGATTCAGCATCTTCTTAACCATTTTTCTCCTTTCTCCTTTTTAAGGAGTTTTCCCAACCGATATTCTATTACCCCATCAAGGTCTGTCAAGTACTTTCTTTTAGCAAAACAACCAACCCTTCTCTTCCTAATCCTTTGATAAAGGAGGCCGGCGGCAATTATCGCCTTACCCCAGTTCTTAACTGGGATATATGAAGGTGCGTATTGCAGATAAACTTTCGTACCACAAAAACCCCCGGCCATAACCTTTTCTTCCAATTCTTCTCCTTTCCATTCCGGTAAGGCAAAGATGAGTGCTGGTATCACATATTTTTTTGCGGATTTGGAAACATAAGCATTAAGTCCTTCGACGCGGTATCCACGATTTCTGCGCTATAAGGAACGTTCTGGGTGGTATACCGCCGCATGGCAATGCTCTGCATAATTCTGGGCAAAACTGGACTGAAGAAATCTCCGGAACGCCAGTCAAGTGCAGGTGTTGCCCGGCTGTGCGGATTGATATTGCCTGAACTATACAGGCAGTCTGGTTTCAACGATTTAATCAGGGTTTTTAACCGTTGGCGCCATTCGATGGTGATATCACACCATGTCTGCCGCCAGGCGATTCCTTCCGGCGTCTTCAAATCGTAATCCGGCATTTTTCCGGTATAACCGGTCTTCTTGCGGAAGCGTGCTTCACACCTCGGGCAATAACACGGCCCCGGCCAGTCGCCGTCCACCAGTTACCTACCCATTCTATACAACTGATAGGGATTTTCATAAAGCCAGGATTTTAACACTCTGAGTACGTCCTCTTCTTCCATCTGTCCACACTTCACACGATAACTGAGTACCCTGCAGAGGTTGGTTCGTGCTATCATTAGATGTCCATACGTCAGGATAACGGTTTCATTTGTATAGTCGCCACCAAAACCCAACACCTTATTCAGAGGAACAAGGTCAAGCCACTCAGCAATACTCCGCATAGCCAGTTCCGGGCTGATAATGTGAGCCCAGGTAAGGTTGTGCCAGACATTAGGAAAAACTTTAGCAAGCAAACTCGCCTGTGTTCCATACGGGATACCTGCATGGTAGAGGTCAAACCGTGTATTGCGGAAACATGAAAATAGGGGGATGAGAGATGTTGGTTCCCAAATTCTGTAATCCAGCCAGTTCGTCCATGGGGCTCCTGTATGGACAGCCACAGTGAGATTCAATTCTTCTGCCAGGGTTGCAATTCGCGAGACATACAGACGAATGAGCGGGTTAGTTGTAGTATATGGATTGGTGATTTTCTGTTCCCTGTGAGAGAAAGCCATTTTCAGTTCACGAGATGATGGTTCACTCCATGGTAAAGCAGCGATTTTGAAACCAACGGCTCCCTGACTGGAGTGGTGGCGAAGAAGTGCATCCATTGCCGGCACAAGGTCATCCACTGTTTGTATGTTCACTCCAACCTTGTGAGCATCATCTTCAAACGTTCCGCCAGACGAGAAATCAGCCCTGTCTAGGGGACGACTAACATTGAAAAACACGGGATTTTCGTGATGGAAGTATCCTCCTTGGGTAAGAACAACCTTAATGCCACACTTCTTCCAGAGAACCCTTCGGAAAAGACCAGGTGTTTGAAAATCATGGGAAAGGCGTTTTGATACTCCTATTACTTTAGAACCACTCATCTCGTCCATTCCATATAAATCTCGTAATGTAACCAATTCTGCCTGAGCGTATGAGCCATATTTAACCTTCTGCCACAGTGGGAATAACAAATCCCATCGTTTTGAGAGAGGAATTGATGTATCCGCTATACATTTCATAGTTGTTGTATCCATTCCCGCAGAAACAAGGTCGGTTGCCAGATAATTGTCATTTACCATCAACCTGCATAGGTCAGTTACTACTGGTTCTTCAGGTCCGAGATGTTGATGGCTATCCAGCACCGGAATTTCGGTTGTTTTTTCTACCATTGTCCGTACGAGAGAATCGTCAGTAGGGAGATACATACAGGGTCCAATTTTGCAGCTGTTTAAACATTATCTTCTTATCTTTCAACAAGAATCATAACCGGGTAAAGATGCGGGTTCATGTATCCGCCCGTCCCCGGAGACGTGGTTGTGAGCGCGCTCTTGAGATAACTACCGTCATGATCGGCTATATATATCGCAAAACCGGAAACGCTTCCCGCCTTTAACTGTACCGGGGCAATAAGATGTTTCGGGAAAGCGATTTCATAGATATAACCTTTTCCCGTCTTCCGGAATGTCCCTTTAATTTCCGGCTCTACCATGTTTGGCTTCGGCGCAAAAAGCCCTCCGGCTATCTGCTGTTCCGGCGCAAAACGCCGGAACACGGTCAGAGTGCCGTCTTCATTCGGGAAAAAATCATAATTGTAATCGTTCCCGTCAAATCCTCTTGTCTCCTTGCTGCGGGCGTCGTCGAGAGTGTCAATATAGACCTGCAGGCAATCATTGTCCCATCTTCCGCCGACGCCACTTTTTGGATTCGGGTTATGAAAGAATTTATCGTCGGTAACTTTGACTCTCAGGTAAAGATATTCATCATCCCACGCCATCTGATATTCAGCTTCATGGTCACCTTCATAGCCGACTTTTTCAAGTTTGTCAGTATCTCTGGTTGTGCTGATATTCCTGTTTTTAACACGGATGGCCGGAATGTCCTTCCAATCCCCGGCGTTCCCCTCAACCGCGATTTTCCCTTGCAGTTTTTTCACGGCAAACGCATTGAACGAAAGGTTAGCGGCCAACGGTTTACCCCCCTCTTCCGTCAAGGTAACCGGCAGGTTGATTTCAGCGATTCTGTCAGACGGGATTTTTTCCCGCAGGGGTATAATCAGGGTTTCAACAGACTTTCCCTTCACCTGGATATTTTTTTCTATGACTTCATTCGGGAGTTTTATGGCCGCTTTTCCTCTAAATTCCCTGGTAACAAGGTTTCTGAATTCAACCTCAAGTTCGGATGAATCCAAAGGTTTGGCTGAAATCTGAATCACTGCCTTGTCGGAATCAATAATCCGACCGTTCTGGATAGACTTGCAGAGGCTTGCCAGTTCTCCCGCCCCGCCCCGGATGAAAAGCGGGAAAGGTGAAATGGGAATATCCGTGAATCCCGACGTATCGTTCCTGACAGAACGTTTATTTTCCATCAAGTCAAAGATTTCCATGGATACTCCGTCAAACTTGAAACGTCCGACCGGGCTGTTCTCATAACCCCGGTCAACCTTAGGCTGGTGCGACCACAAGGCGGCTACCGGCCTTTGTTTTTCGTCCTCAAATACGTAGCACCTTATTTCGGGAGCAAAACGGATGTCTTTTCTGAAAACCGCATTGCCTAAAAGGTGCCCTAACGTATTGGGTATTTTCTGCAGGGCAAGCGGCGTAAGATAGGCGTCCATCTCCATCCAGGAGCACCATCCGTTAAATTGTTTGACCCGGTACTGGTATTTCAGCGCCACCAGCCAGCTTCGGGCAAAGTAAGCCGCGGAAATTCTTTCGCCCCAGCCCATATGATAACTCGGACAACCGGCCCGGTGGTGGTCTGTGGAACATCCCTTGTGAGGGTCAAGACCCCAGGCCGGAATATTGTAATATGTATAAAAGATGCCTTCATTCCAGTAGACGGGCATGTTCTGGTAACCGTGTTTATCCAGCACCGCGAAGAACGCCGCCGCATCATCGTCCAGGTCGGGATTTTCCGGCGTGGTTCGGTAGGGATGAATGCAAACGGCGTCAAATTTCACTTCACCATTCACACCGGTAAGATAGCTGTCTATAAGCCGTGTCCCACCCTGGGGCATCATGTTGCAGGGTCCACCCTCAAGTTGCACCTTTTTCTCCGGATCAAAACGCTTGACGCCCCGGTAACATGCCATGAGCAATTTTGCGAAATCCCGGAATTTCCCCTGTTTGATAAGTTCGTATCTCCCCTCCGATTCTGAAGACAGGCACCAAGTATTCACCCAGGGATATGCTTCGGCTTTTTCATAACAGGCATCTTCAACCTTTTTCCCCAATTCCGGAGAAACACTTTCTACTGCGTAAAGTCCTTCTATCAGAACTTTCCCGGGAATTGTAATACTTCCATGTCCTCCGTCAGATACCGTTCCGACCGGTCCGCTGAATGATATGCCGTATTCAGCGATATGGTCAAAATAATCCTTATTTAAGTCGTATGCTCCATAATTGGCGGAACCGAACCCGATGTCCCGGCATCTCTTCAGAACATCATTGGCCCTTGAAATATAAGTCACTATATTCGAACCGAAGATATCTTTGTTCTTATGAGTGTTTTTGAGAAATTCCATTCTGGAAATGCGGAAGAAGTCGGTGTCTTTATATCCATTGCTCAACTCAAAATCAGCCCGCACAATATACACTCCCTTGCCCAGCAGATTCTCTATCGGCAGACTTACCACGAAAATTCCTTTCGCATCCGTGCTAAAGTTGAATTTCTGTTTCCAGATTTTCTGGTAAAAGAAATCCTCAATTTCACATGTTACACTGCCTTCCGTATTTGCGGGAGCGGTAATTTTCAGTCTGGCATCAATTTTCTTGTCCTCAACGCTCAAAAAATTATCGGGATTTGAGGTAAGAAGGATACCGTGCAGAGGTTTTTCAACATAATCAGTGGCTTTATCCCCTTCCTCCACCTGAAGACCGTCAACCCATACCGTGCCTTCCCCGGAAGGGTCGTCCCCATAATAACTTACCCCCATAAGCAGGGTAAAAACACGGTTTGGGGCAGTAATAGTGTAGACGTACCTTTTCCAGTCCTCGGTGATACCGAGGGTAGGAGTAGACCTTTCACCTTGGTCGTTTACTGAGATATTGCTCCCCTCCTTAGCGAAATCCGGAAAGACCGGCCATGCTCCGGTAACACTCCTTAAGTTAAGGTAAAGTTGTGTTCTGTTTCCTTTAGCGTAAAAACTGACCGTATATTTTTTACCTTCAGACACGGGTATGGCAAAGGTTTGGAGAAAGCCCGTTTTATTTGCACCTTCTCCCTTAAAAGCGTTTATCACCAGACTGCCGTTACCGAATTTAGCGACATTTTCGTCTACGGAAAAGACCGGTTTGCTTCTGTTCTTGAAACATCCCCAGGTGGTATGAAGGACATAATATCTAAGCCCCGCTTCAAATGACGGGTTCTGTGCCAGATTTACGGACTTGCTGTAATCGGGAACGTGAAGCCGGTCAGATTTCCAGAAATCCACTCCTGAATGAAAGTCTTTCGACTCCACAAGGGATGATTCCAAAACTTTGCTTAAATCAAGGGTGAAAGAAATTTCCTCCTCGGCTTTACATAACATACCAAACCTTAGAGAGATATTTTCTGGCGTCTCCTCAAGCCGGAATAACATATCAGAAGTCATTTCTAGAGAAAATTCTGTTTCCGGATTTCCCGGATTGAACACCAATGTTTTTGCCCGGCCTTCAAATAAATTTTTTACTTCACCCGGTTTATCGGATATTACAAAAGTTTCTCCGTCAACTTCAAATTTTTTAGAAGCTGCCACACCGAAAGGCATACAGAAAAACATGCAGGTGTCCTTAATGTTTTTTCCCAGGTCTTCGGGGACGGAATATTTATAAGATATACTTATTTTATTGTCTTTAGTTACTTTTACTTTTTGTTGATATTTGCCATATGGCATATTCTCTGTCCCTTCTTTTTCCAATGGGAAAACGGCCGTATAAATGAATTCCCGGTCTTTCAGATTCCTTTCTGTTTTGCCCTCCTGAAAATCCTTGAAATTCGTTGTTATCCACGGAGAATACGGAGTAGAAAAATAGATGAAAAATTCGCCTATCTTGTTTCCCGCCATAAGAATGAGCAGGCCGGATTTATTGACGATAAGCCCTTTGTCGCCGTAAAAAATGCCGTCTTCCCTCACGGCCGGCTCAACTTTTATGACGCTGTCTGTTTTGACGACGGTCTTATATGGGGCGGGAGGTGCTGTCAGCGTTTGATCACTACCCGCACTTTTTGCAACTTCACATATGGCAAACATCGTCAGGAATACCAGAACACTCAGATATACGCGTCTCATACCACTCCTCCCCCTGTAAGGTAAATTTCCACTTGTGATTAATCTCCGGCTACCCTGGTCCACATTTCCCTGGGCTGAGTCATAGTACCGCCAGGGCCTAAAGTATCCAACGGCCTCAAGGACTCCACATGACCGTCACAGAATAAGTAGTTTACCATAGTTTGACCGCTGTGGAGTATGGTTTGTTGGTTTCTTCTATTTTTCACGTTATATCACCTCCTTCAGAAAAACTTAATAAGTTGAGGAGCAAGGCTGATTCGTTTTGCCGGTTCGTTTGAGTTCCCTCTTTTGATTCTTTCCAGAAGTATCTGACCCGCGACCCGGCCAATCACCTGCCGGGGCTGGGTAACGAAAGCGATGGGATGGGGCAGGTGGGGTGGAATTTTGGGTTCGTCAAAGGAGACTACCTTTATTTCTTTTTTACTCTCCTTAACCGCTTTCATCACTTCTACGGTGATAGGTTCGTTAGCCACAAAGATACTGTCAATCCCCAGGTGAATGAGAGTACTGGCTGATTGGGAACCAAAGTCAAAGTCTAAAGGGACACCCTTCTTACCCAAATAAGTATTATACCTGATTAAATGGGTATTGTACCTTATGCTGTTATCCTGGAGCGCTCTCCGGTATCCCAAGAGCCTCTCCTGGGAACTGGAGGGATGGGGGGCGCCACAGAGGAAGCCAATCTTTTTGCCTTTTTTTTGAATCAGAATTTCTGTGGCTAACCTGCCCCCTTCAATATTATCCGTAGAGACCAAATCCGCGGTTACTTTTGGTACCCGA
>JAZDPL010000052.1:0-30011 GCA_043797665.1 Candidatus Omnitrophota bacterium | reverse complement strand
TTATGTTCGTTTTGAAAGATAACGAAACCAAACTTGACAAAAATGTTAACATATAATACAATATTTGTCAAGTATGGGAATTACAAGTATCAAACGCAAAGGACTGATAAGGTCGGTTATCAACAGCCGCGGTGAAGTTTCAGTGTTAGAACTGGCAAAAAGACTCGGCGTCTCCCAGGTTACGGTGCGCCGTTACCTTAAGGAGATGGAAAGAGAGAGGTTTCTTATCCGCGCATACGGTGGAGCGGTCAAACGTGAACCGGAAATCGCTCCGGAATTCTTCTTTACCAAAAAGACGCAACGTAACCTCGCCGAAAAAAGAATCATTGCGCAAACAGCGGCAGGTTTCATCAACGAAGACGAAACCATCTTCCTTGATACCGGAACCACTATCCTGGAACTCGGCCGGATTTTAAAAAAGAAAAATCTTCGGATTACGGTCGTTACCAATTCCCTGGCGGTTGTGTACGAACTTATAACCGCTAATAGAATTAAGGTCTTACTCCTGGGAGGATTTTTGCGCCGGGAACTTTTTGACTTTTTTGGCCCTTTTTCTCTGGAAGAGTTGGACCGGCTTTCATTTAACCAGGCGTTTTTGGGCGTAGACGGTATCTCCGGACCGTCTGGTTTAACCACAACCGATTTAACGAGTGCGCGCATTGAAGAAGCGGTTATGGCGAAATCCCGGGTTATCAACATTCTGGCAGACCATTCAAAAATCGGGCAGGACGCACTTATATCTTACGGCAGGATAAAAGACATCCATAAAATCAAAAGATTGATTACCGATTCTAAAATTCCCAAAAAGGAGATTGAACCGCTGAAATCCCTGGGCCTGGAAATAAAAATTGCACAACTAATATAAACTGGATTCCGGCTTACTATCCGCCTACGCTAAAGCTTCGGCGGACACAGTCCGCCGGAATGACAGAAAGGAAGTACGCGGGAATGACAGGAAAGGTCGCATAAATGCGACCGCTACAGTTTAATACAAGACAAAAGGGAGAGTATTACTGATGATTTTAGTCATTGACAGCGGGACCACCAACACAAAAGCCTTCTTCTTTGACCACCGGGGGAATATAGTAGCCGGGACCGCCAGCCCGACCAAAACATTCCACCTCCTCTCCGGTAAGGTAGAACAACGTGCCGAAGACTGGTGGAAATCAGCGGTTGAAGCGATTAAAAAATTACGCTTACAAAAACACCCTGAAATAGAGGCAATCGTCACCAGCAGTCAGGGCGGGACTTTTGTCGCCTTAGATAAAGGTTTAAAACCCCTGGGTCCCGGGATAACCTGGCTTGACAACCGCGCGGAATCTATCGCAAAAGGTCTGGATTCTAAATACGGAAAAGATTTTTTCTTTCGCAAAACCGGCCATTACCTCGAAGGTTGGTGTCCGACAGCGGTCATCTTATGGCTCCAAAAAAACGAGCCTGTCCCCTTTCACCGCATTCGGCGAATTTCCTTTGTGGCCGATTATCTCAACCAGAAACTTACCGGAAGGTTCTTTATCGACCAGACCGCAGCCGGTATGACCTCCTTCTTTAACATAAACTCCGGAGACTGGGACAAGGAACTGCTGGACATCGTCCGGATGAAAAAAGAGACGTTGCCGGAACTCATACCCGCCGGCAGCATCGGCGGAAAACTGAACCGGGAAGCGGCAAATATATTGAATTTAAAAGAAGGTATCCCGGTCATTTCCGGCGGGCACGACCAGTATTGCGCTTCTTTAGGCGCCGGGGCGGTTGGACCCGGTGACTGTCTGATATCCTGCGGTACTGCCTGGGCTCTTCTGGTCTGCACGAAAAAACCCGTTTTTAAAACCAATTCCTTCTGGAGTCCGGGCAGACATCTTAAAAAAGATTATTTCGGATTGATGAGAGCGATGGGAGACGGTGGTGTGGTACTGGATTGGCTCAAAAAAAACTTGCGTTTTTCTATGGATTCCCGCTTACTGCACGCGGGAATGACAGAAAGGAAGTACGCGGGAATACGGGTCCCCCTTTCTATAGGATTGGAAAGGGCAACACTAAAGGTGGAACCTTATTTCAGTCGGGGTAAGGGTACCATCCGGAATCTGAGTTTAGCCAGTAAACCGGAAGAAATATACCTGGCGGCATTAAAAGCACTGGTAAATGAAGTCAACGCTTATCTTGAGCAGATACGAAACGAACTGGTGATAAAAAAATTGTTTTTGGTTGGGGGCGGCGCTAAGGAACCGCTCCTGGCTCCGATGCTTTCCGAATTCACTAAACTGAAAGTTTCGGTGCCGGAAGTAACCGAAGCGGCTGCTAAAGGCGCCGCACTGCTGGCTTTGTAGGGGTCGGATTTATCCGACCCGCGGGCTTGATGAATCAAGCCCCTACAATTTGTGCGATAAATCGCACCGCTATCTGTTGGAGGCTATATGAGTTACTGGGCAGATGTTAATCTACAGGAGGTTCCTGATATTAAAGTGACTCCACCCGGTCCAAAATCTAAAGGATACCATGACCGGGCAAGTAAGTATATGAAAGGGTATTCCAGTCAGGTCAAACTCTTTCCGGTCGTCTTTGAAAAGGGCTGCGGAGTTACTCTGACCGATGTGGACGGCAACACCTACTTAGACTTTTCCTCCGGCATCTACGTTACCAGTTTAGGACACTGCCATCCGAAAGTAAGTGAAGCGGTGGCTAAATATGCCCGGACTCTGATGAACTGCCATGATTTCACCACACCCATCAAAACCCGCCTGTTGGAGAAGTTGGCGGCGGTTACTCCGGGCGACCTTAACGGCATCCAATTTTACGACAGCGGAACTACCGCGGTAGAGGCAGGATTACGTGCCATCAGGGCGGCTACCAATAAATTTGAATTTATTTCCTTCCACCGGGATTTTCACGGAAAGACGCTGGGAGCGGTCAGTTTAGCCGGTGTGGACAAAACCCAGGGGATGCGGGCTCCGGGTTTCTTTCTGGTGCCCAGAGGGTACTGTTACCGGTGTGCCTTTAAACTAAACTACCCGGAATGTAATCTTCACTGCGTCGATTATATTGAAACCGTCATTAAAAACGAGACCAGCGGCCAGGTGGCCGGCATCGTCCTGGAACCGATTCAGGGTTGGGCCGGCTCGATCGTTCCTCCGGACGGCTGGATTCAAAAAATTAGAATTCTGTGCGACAAATACGGACTTCTTCTTATGGCGGACGAAGTTTTGACCTGTATGGGCAGAACCGGGAAAATGTTTGCCATGGAACACTGGAATACCATCCCTGATGTTCTTGTCCTGGGTAAATCATTCGGTAACGGGTTTCCGGTAACCGCGATGGTGATATCGGATAAGTATAAAGAAAGCCTGGAAAAGATATCCGCTTCCACCAGTTACGGCGGCAATCCGATGGCCTGCGCTGCGGCTTTAGCCTCGATTGAAATAATTGAAGAAGAAAACCTCTGCCGGCATTCGGAAGAATTAGGAAAATTCATGTTAGGTCTGCTCCAAAAGATACAAGAATCCCATCCCATCGTAGGAGAAGTCCGCGGTAAGGGCTGTCTTCTTGGCATTGAACTGGTGAAAGACCGGAATACCCGGGAACCTTTTGAGGAAGCAGGAAAGATGGTTTACCGGAAAGCTTTCCGCAAGGGCCTGGCGTGGGTACCGGCGGGACATATTTTACGTCTCTCACCACCCATTATTATGAGCAAAGAGGCAGCCGCAAAAGGAATAGAAATAATCGAAGAGGCAATAACAGAAACCGAAAAGGAGTTGGGCGGATGACACGGAGTTATTGCTTACCGAAGGGAGTTAACATCCTCGGTTTTGATAGAAAGGAGAAATTCCGCGTTGGAACCGGTCTTCCGCAGACGGTCCAGGAGCATTGACATCGCCTCTTCCGGCGGAAGAGATGCCAAAAGCTTTCGCAAAAGCCAGACCCGTTTCAATTCGTCCGGGTCAAGGAGCAATTCTTCCCGGCGGGTACCGCTCTTGTTAATATCAATGGCGGGCCAGGTCCTCCTTTCGGCTAAATGACGGTCAAGGTTAACCTCCATATTTCCCGTACCTTTGAACTCCTCAAATATTACGTCGTCCATGCGGCTGCCGGTATCCACCAAGGCGGTCCCCATGATGGTAAGACTCCCGCCCTCCTCCACGTTACGTGCCGCACCAAAAAAACGTTTCGGCTTTTCCAGGGCGTTGGATTCCAAACCACCCGACATTACCTTCCCCGTATGGGATACAATCGCATTGTAAGCACGGGCAAGTCTGGTAATGCTATCCAATAATATCACGACATCTTTTTTATGTTCCACCATCCGTTTGGCTTTTTCCAGAACCATCTCTGCCACCTGAACGTGCCTCTCCGGCGGTTCGTCAAAAGTTGCACTGATAACTTCTCCTCTTACCGACCGCTCCATCTCGGTCACTTCTTCCGGTCTTTCGCCCACCAGAAGAACGATGAGGTGAACTTCAGGATTATTGGTGGTAATACCGGCCGCTATCTTCTGGAGAATGACGGTCTTACCTGCCCGGGGCGGTGAAACGATAAGACCCCGCTGACCTTTACCGATGGGAGTAACCAAATCCATCACCCGCGTTGAGAGTTCCTCGGCTTTGGTTTCCAAAAGAAACCGTTTGGTTGGATAGAGCGGAGTAAGATTTTCAAAAGGAACCCGGTCCCTGACACTTTCCGGATTCTCACCGTTTACCGCTTCCACACGAAGGAGTGCAAAGTATCGCTCCCCCTCTTTGGGTGGTCTAATCTGGCCGCTCACGGTATCACCGGTAATCAGGTTAAACTTTTTAATCTGGGAAGGCGAAACATAAATGTCGTCCGGGCTGGAGATATAATTGTAATTTGGACTGCGCAAAAATCCAAAACCCTCCGGGAGTAACACCTCCAAGACCCCTTCCCCGAAAAGAAGCCCGTTCTTCTCTGCCTGAGTCTGCAGGATTTTAAAAATTATTTCCTGCTTCTTCAGACCCGAGACACTTTCGGTACCAAGAGAACGGGCAATCTTCTGCAATTCCGCCACCGGCGTTTCTTTCAATTCCGAGAGATTCAACTGCTTACTCACCTCTGACATCTTGTCCTCCCTTTAGCAACCTCTAATATAATATCCACCTGTTTTTTAGTATTAAAAAGAGACCCGCTGTTATCAATCACCGAATCGCTCTTTTTTTCTTTCTCGGAAAGCCTCCATTGGATTGCCCAGCGTTGCTCAATTTCAGCCTCAGAAAACCCTTTTTTCTGCATCCGCTCACGAATTGTTCCGGCGGGCGCCGAAACGCAGATAGTGTAATCGAAGAGGTCCGTAAAGCCGCTTTCAAAAAGCAGCGGTACTTCCACCACCACTAATTTTTTTCTAATCCCCCTTCTTCCCCCTTTGCAAAAGGCGGGTCCCCTACCATCAAGGTAGGGGGATTGAGGGGGATTTTCCCTTGACTCGATCTTCTTTTTAATCCTGGCCTTAACCAGAGGATGAAGAATCCGTTCCAGGATTTTACGTTTTGCGTTATTCCTGAAGACTATTTTTGCCAGTGCCGGCCGGTCAATCTTACCTTTGTTAAGAATTCCCGGACCAAACCCGGCGGTGATTTTTTGCTTTACATTTTCCTGGCGTAAAAGAACGTGGACAAGGCTATCTGCAGAAATCGTAGACGCTCCCCTTCGCCGGAAAAATCTCAGGACCGCGCTCTTTCCGGACCCGAAAATTCCGGTCAGACCAATTACCATAAATATTCAAAACCTGTAGGGGCTTGATTCATCAAGCCCGCGGGTCGGATAAATCCGACCCCTACCAATTTATAACAAAGTACGGAAGTCTTCAACCAGGTCAATACGTTCCCAGGTGAACTCCGGTTCGGTACGTCCAAAATGTCCGTAAGAAGCGGTCTTCAGGTAACGGGGTTTCAGAAGGTCCAGCATCTTAATAATACCCCGGGGTGAAAGGTCAAAGCCATTCTGGATAAATTTCTGAATCTTATCCTCTGGAATAACCCCGGTCCCATAAGTATTCAGATACAACGAAAGCGGCTGTTGTTCGCCAATCACATAAGCGATTTGAATTTCACAGCGCTGACAAATCCCGGCGGCAACTATATTTTTCGCCAAGTAACGGGCAAGGTAAGAACCGGAACGGTCTACTTTCGTCGGGTCTTTTCCGGAAAAACAACCTCCGCCGTGCCGACCGAATCCACCGTAAGTATCTACGATAATCTTCCGGCCGGTTACCCCGGTATCACCCTGAGGGCCCCCAACTACAAAACTCCCGGTTGGATTAACAAAAACCTTCATCTCCGGAGATAACATCTCCTTTGAAATCACCTTGGAAATAATCTCCCGGGTTAAATCGTCACGAATCTTTTTCTGCTCAATTCCCGGATTGTGCTGGGCGGCCAACACCACACAGGTAACCTCTCTGGGAATACCGTCTTCATAACGAACCGTCACCTGGCTCTTTCCATCCGGTCGTAAATAAGGCAAGACCCCTTCCCGACGCACCGCAGCCAGACGTTGAACCAATTGATGGGCTAACATAATGGGTAACGGCATCAACGCCGGCGTTTCGGTACAGGCGTAACCGAACATCAAACCCTGGTCACCGGCGCCTCCGGTATCTACCCCTAAAGCAATATCCGGAGACTGTTCCTGAACCGCTGTAATTACAGAACTCTCCGCCCAGTGGAATCCATACGTCGGGTCAGTATAACCTACTTCACGGACCAGTCCACGCGCAATTTTTGGAATATCAAGCCGGGCTTTGGTGGTAATTTCTCCGGCGATAAAAACCAGACCCCGGGTTACCAGAGTTTCACAGGCAACCCGACCATTCGGGTCCTGACGCAGAATCTCATCCAGAATACTATCTGCAATCTGGTCGCAGATCTTATCCGGGTGTCCCTCGGTCACCGATTCCGAAGTAAAAAGATACTTTCCTTTTTCCATATTGTTCTCCTTGATGTCATTCCCGTGTGTAGTAAACGGGAATCTAATGGATTCCTGCCTAAAGCATGCAGGAATGACAGATTATTCCGCCAGTTTCTTTTTCAGTTGGGTAATACGGTCAACCGGCGTTGGGTCAGCCTGATTTTCCAAAGCCAGATAATAACTAACCCAGTCTCCGAAAATAAGCAGGGTGAAAAGCCGAACCAGAAAGTTATTAGACGTACCTTCTACCTCAACAAGGAACCGTCGGGGTTGAAGTAAATCAGCGGTAATCGGAAATCGCTTCTTAATCTGCGGGTCTTCCGTGCGGTCACGCAAAAAGATTACGCTCAATCTTTTCAACAAGATTCGCGGATATTTCCAACCGACAACTTCATTATGGTTCATCTCGGGCATCAGACCGGTAAAAGCAAGGGTTTTGCTGTTTTCCTCCAACTGGGTCTTCCACCGGGTTGCCACCGCACTTAACGAATTAGCGCTGTAAATTACCGGTACGCTTCCCTTTAAAACCGAGGCTAACTGCCGGGCCGGATTCTTCCCGAAATGAATCCGTACATCCATCGCTTCCGCAGTCAGTTTTACGGATTTCACCAGTTCACTGCTTAGAGAAGAAGGAGGCAGAATACCCCCTTTCATCAGGATGTTGACCGCGGAACAAAAAAGGTAACCCAAGGCGGTCCGGGGCGGGTATCCCGCAGGAACTTTTATGCCAGGGGTTCCATCCCCCTTTGCCAGTTCGGCCAGACGACCGCCGCTGCAGATAACCGTAAGGGGTGCGCCTTTCGCCAATACTTCCCGGTAAGCAGAAAGCGTCTCCTCGGTATTCCCGGAATAACTGATGAGTATATTCAATGTTTCCTTATCAGACCACGCCGGCAGATGATAGTCCCGGTTGACAAAAATGGGAACTTCTAAAACATCCATAAAGGCATCGCGGATTAAATCACCACAAATGGCAGAACCTCCCAGCCCGGAAAAAATGATTTTTTTTACGGTTCCTCTTTTTAAATCTAGTTTGGGCGTTTCCTGTACATGCTGAAAAGCACGTATTTGTCCGGGAAAATCCTGCAAACGCCCCGACATTCCGGAAAGGTCAAATTTTTCGATAGCCTTTTTCAGATTCTGTTCCTTAGACAGACTGCTCTCGACAACAAAATCTCCTTTTATTTTAAGCATTCTCATCCCTGTTTCTTTAAGATTTTTTCGTAATGCTCTTTTAAAAGCGAGGTTATCTCTGAGGTGGAATCCAGAGCCTGAATCTTCTGGGCAAACTTTTTGGCATCGGCAAAAGTAACGGAAACGGTCATCTGTTTGACCTCAGGAATAGCCAGCGGTGCCATTGACAATTCATCAATCCCCATTCCAATTAAAAGAAAAGCTATTGCCGGGTCTGCAGCCATTTCTCCGCATATTCCCACTCCAATACCAGCCTGGTGAGCCACTCTGAGCACCTCCGCGATGAGGCGCAAAATTGCCGGGTGGGCCGGGTTATAAAGGTATGCAATCCGTTCGTTTATTCTGTCCACCGCAAGAGTATATTGAACTAAATCATTGGTCCCGATGCTGAAAAAATTAACGTGACGGGCAATTGTCGACGCGGTTAAAGCAGCCGAAGGGACTTCAATCATTGCGCCAACCGGAATAGCCGGGTTAAAATCCTTACCCTCGGCACGCAATTCTCTTTTTGCCTCCTCCAGAATCGCACCGGCTGACTTTATCTCTTCTACGTCGGAAACCAACGGATACATTACCCTTACCGAACCATAGGCGCTGGCTCGTAAAATCGCACGGAGTTGGGTCCGGAAAAGGTCCGGTTGAGAAAGACAAAAACGGATGGCCCGCCAACCCAAAAAAGGATTAACTTCTTCCGGAATATCCAGGGCGGACGCAAATTTGTCCCCACCTAAGTCCAGGGTCCTGATGGTTACCGGCAAGGTCTTCACCTTTTCCACCACGTGACGATACACCCGAAACTGTTCTTCTTCGGTCGGCAAATCCTCCCGGTTGAGATACAAAAATTCGGTGCGAAAAAGCCCGATCTCATCCGCACCGTGCGCTAAAACCGAGGTAACCTCGTTAGGTAACTCAATGTTGGCGCCAATCTTAATCCGGTGTCCATCAGCAGTGGAAGCCACCACGTCTCTCAACGGTAAAAGGGTTTTGTGTATCCGACGCAGGTCGGTCTGCCTCCGGGCATACTCTTTTAAGGTAAACTCATCCGGAGCGACAATAACCACTCCGGACTGGCCGTCAACAATAAGTGTTTCGTCAGATTCAACGACACCGGTTATCCCTTTCAGCCCAACCACCGCCGGAATTTCCAGGGCGCGCGCCATAATGGCGGTATGGGAAGTCGGTCCCCCAACGTCAGTAACAAAAGCGGAAACCATCTTTTTGTCCAGAGACGCGGTTTCTGAAGGGGAAAGGCTATAAGCAATCAGAATTACTTTCTCCTTAAGGTCGCTCAGGTAGCTTTTCAGACCTAAAAGGTTCCGTACCAGACGTTTGCCCACATCGTCTAAGTCAAACCGCCTGTCTTTCAGATAAACATCTTTTGATTTCCCGAAAGACTCATTGTATTGATGGACAACCAATTGAACCGCACGGGCAGCGTTGGTCCCCTCTTTTATTTTCTCCAAAATCTTGGCTTTAAGTTTCTTATCATGGAGAAAAAGTATGCCGACGTTAAAAATTTCGGCTTCAGGAGAACCGGATTTCTGAACAACCTGTGCCCTGATTTTCTTCAATTCCGATTCCGTCTCGGCAAAAGACTTCTCCAGGCGGTTGATTTCAGATTCGCTCTCGCCGGGTTTCAGTCGCGTCTCAGGCACAAACTGGCGCAGTTCCGGAACTTTATAGGCGGCACCGATAACAATACCCGGAGAAACGCCTATTCCTTTCAATCTATTCATACCGCCCTTTCGTCTTCCTCCTTAATCGTCTGGTAAATTGCTTCGGCGGTCTTGCACCCGCGGAGAGAATTCCGGAAAACCTTGTCTTTCAAAAGACGGGCAATCCGTGCCAGGACCTTAAGATGAAGTCCGGTCGCATCAATCGGTGCAATAACTAAAAAGATAATGTTGACCGGGTCCCCGTCAAGAGACTCAAAATCAACTCCTTTCTCCGAAATCCCTACACTTACCAGCAGGGTCTTAACCTCATCGCTTTTAGCGTGAGGAACCGCAATGTTTTGTCCGATTCCGGTACTTCCCAATTTTTCCCGTTCCAGAAGGACTTCCACCGTACGCGAAATATTTTTAACCTGACCTGATTTAGCCAAAGCTTCAATCATTTCCCTGATTACACCATCTTTTCCGGAATTGCGTAAACCTGAAATAATTGCTTCCGGAATCAAAAACTCCGTGATTTTCATTAAACCCTCCTTTTGGCGCTAATTTTCTTTTTAAAATACTTTTCCATCTGTAACTTTACCCGCTGGCTGGTTTCATCAATCGCCGCATTGAAATCTGTCGCCACGCTTCGCGCAAAAATCTCCTTCTTTTTAAGGTGGACCAACAATTCGCAAACTTTCTGAAACCGATCCTGGGAAAGAATCGCTTCGACCCTGAAACTTTCCTGGTTGGTAAAGTGTTCCAACCTTTCCACTTTCTTTCGGAGATAATCTTCTAACGCCGGCGAAACTTCTGCGTTTTTACGTACGGTAATCCTTAACTCCATACCCCCCCCTTTCAATCTATTGGATTCCTGCTTACTATCCGCAGGAATGACATTATTGGATAACCCCTAACACCGTACCCGGAAAATAAAACTCCAGTATCTGCTTGTAATCAAAACCTTCTTCCGCCATTTTTTTGGCTCCCCACTGGGAAAGTCCCACACCGTGACCCCACCCCTGACCGGTAAAGATAACCTTCTCACCCTTAAAATTTACCTCAAAAAGGGTACTGTGCAGACGGTCAAACCCCAATAATTCCCGTAATCTTTTCCCCGAAAACGGATAACTCTTGTTATTGGTTGATATTTGCAAATCATTTACCCGACCACTTCCATCACGGCTTACCACCGTTATATCCTTAACCTTTCCCCGGATGTGAAGAAGGTTCAAAAGGTCGCTGGTATCCAAAACGAGCATCCAGGAACTGTATTTTTCAGCCCGGCTGCTGTACGGATCCGGTATCGCTTTCAAATACGGCACATCTTTACCCCACACCGAAAAACTGCTGGCGGTACAATTTCCGGAACTGGCACAAAAATATACCTGAGCCAGTTCTTCGTTGTAAAGCACGACTTCACCCTTGGTATCAGAAACCGCTTTTTGAATTGATTCCACCCGTGAATGCCGGCTTTCGTAGACCTGGTCGAAAAAGTTATCGGCCAGATGATAGGAACGGTTAAATCTATCCACAATCTTATTCAGGGCAAAGGTACGGGCACAAACTGCCATCGCCTTTAAACTTTCCAGGGGCCAGGAAGGTGAAATCTCGCCCGCCAGAACACCGCAGACATATTCTTCCAGTTCTATTTCATTGATGGTACCGTTGTGTAAAATCTTAACCCAGACTTCCTGTCCGGACGACCGGAATGGAAAAAGTAGAATGAGTCCGAGGAAAAAAAACCGGGAATAAAGCATACTAATAAATATTCAGCAAATCTCGTGCCTGTCATTCATACTACTCTTTCCCTTCATAATATATCTTGCCAGAGGTGTTCTTATCAATAAATATTTTACCATCTTTAAGCAAATACCGGATAACGTCTCCGCGAAATTCATTACTTCCCTGATAGAGCACCGGCTGTCCGGTAAGAATCACCTCCTGGGTCGCATAATCAAAGACGGCCTGGTCACTTTTTGCGGTAAACTCAACCCGGTCACTTTTCTTGTCCTTACGGATGATAGTCACTCCATCCTTCAAAATCATGGACTTTAACTGTCCGCTCTTGGGGTCAAAAACCAGTTCGGCATTTCCGGAGGGCGCGGTGTTTATCAGAATAATTTTACCGGCCGGAGTTTCCAGACGGGTTGCGGGATTGGCAATAACGGTATCCTTATCGTCAGAAACAGTCGCCGCCTCGCCGGTTAATACCAAACCCAGCCCTGCCTCCTGACGCTGGTAACTGAAACCGCTCAACTCTTCTTGAAACGGTTTAGGCATCTCTGGAACCGGTCTCCTCTCTCCCAGATGCCCCACTATTGTCATTAGAATCCCGGCCAGGAATAAAACCGGAAGCAATAAAAATTTTTATTCACATTTACTCCAACCCCTTATCCCCGTAAAGAGATTTACCTCCCAGAACACCGTGGAGATGAACCACCCCAACCGGCTGCCGTTGGTCATTAATTACAACCAGAGCCGTAATTTCATACTTTTCCATCTCTTTAACCGCGGCAGCGGTAAGTGACCCCGAGGGTATCGTCTTAGGATTTCCGGTCATTACCTCTGCTACTTTTACCCCTGCAATAGATGGATTCTTTAAAAGGAACCGGCGTAAATCGCCATCGGTTATAATTCCCGCTAAATGTCCCCCGGTATCAGTAACTATCGCCAACCCCAAATCGCCGGCGGTCATAACCCCGATGGCATCAATCAAAAAATCCTCGCTTTCTTTTATTGCCGGCATCTCTTTTGCACTACGCATAACATCGTCAACCAGTAAAGTCAGACGTTCGCCTAAATCACCGCCGGGATGAAGAAACGCATAGTCCCTTCTCTGGAATCCTTTCCGCTCCAACACACACAGGGAAAGAGCATCACCCAGGACTAAAAGGGCGGTGGTACTGGCGGTGGGAATAAGTCCAAAGGTATCCGCCTCATTATTTACTTTCAGGGTCAGCACTATCTCTGCCATCGCCGCCAGATGGGAATCAGGATTGCCGGTAATGGCAATAACCGTGGCGCCCATCTTGCGGACAGCGGGTAATATCCGTAAAATCTCTTCGGTCTTTCCGCTGTTGGAAATAGCCATAACTATATCATTCCGGCCAATCATACCCAAATCTCCGTGTACCGCCTCGGCGGGATGGAGAAAAAAAGACGGGGTCCCGGTACTGCTTAAAGTGGCCGCAACCTTTCGGCCGATAATCCCGCTTTTACCTATCCCGGTAACCACTACCCGGCCGGAAGAGGAAGCGATTTTATTCACCGCCTCTTCGAAATGTTTGTCTAACACCCTGGAAGTAGCGTCAATCGCGGAAATCTCAGTCTGGAAAATTTCGCGGGCCCGTTTTAAAACATCCATTTTGATATTTGCATTTTTTTTATCAGGGTATCGATCTCTTTTGCTGTCTTTAGAAGAGAGGGTAAATCCTTTATCTTAACCATATTGGGACCATCGGAAAGAGCCCGTTCCGGTTCCGGATGAACTTCCAGAAAAATGCCCGCACATCCCGTTGCCAGGGCAGAACGTATCAAAAACGGGATAAATTCCCTTCGGCCGCCGCTCACTTCACCTAAGGCCGGCTGCTGTACCGAATGAGTAGCATCAAAAATCACCGGAGCAAACTGACCCATCACCGGAAGACTGCAAAAGTCAACCACCAGTCTGTGATATCCGAAAAATGTCCCTCTCTCCGTAAGTAATATTTTATTATTTCCGACGCTCTTTATTTTATCAACGATATACCGGCTATCTTCCGGTGCCAGAAACTGCCCTTTCTTTACGTTAACCGCTTTCCCGGTTTTTCCTGCTGCCAACAGAAGGTCGGTCTGCCGGCATAAGAAGGCAGGAATTTGAACAACATCCAGAACTTCTCCCGCCTGTTCGGCTTCAGAAGGGGTGTGAACATCGGCAGTGATTAACAACCCCAATTCCTTTTTTATTTTTTGTAACAGACGTAATCCCTTGTCAAAACCCGGTCCGCGAAAAGAACGAAGGGAGGTGCGGTTAGCCTTATCGTAAGAAGTTTTAAAGAGCAAAGGAATAGTCAAACCGGTACAGATTTCTTTGAGCCGGTGGGCTATATCCAGGGTTATTTTCTCGCTTTCAATCACACAGGGTCCGGCAATCAAACAAAAGGGGTTCCGGTCACCAATCTTAATATTCCCGACCTCTACTACCATAAATCGTATCTGTCATTCTGAGCCAAAAGCGAAGAATCGTAATTGTGGATTAGGCCCTTCGCTTTGCTCAGGGGGACACTTCGTGTCGGTTATCCCGGCGGCCATCCGAACGTACGCCCGGCTAAAAGATGGTAGTGCAGGTGAAAAACAGACTGTCCGGCTTCCATCCCGCGATTAATTACCACCCGGTAACTGCCATCTTTTCCGACATTTGTTTCCGCAATCTTACTAATCACCGATTGAAGGTGGCCTACAATCTCCTCATCCTGTTGAGAAATGGCTGACAGGGATTCAATATGCTTTTTGGGAACGACCAGAATGTGGACGGGTGCCTGGGGGTTTATATCTTTAAAGGCAAAAACAGAATCATCTTCGAAAACCTTCCGGGAAGGAATCTCTCCCTTAGACATGCGGCAAAAAAGACAATTAGGAGCATTAGAACTCATAATGTTCTTCCCACCTCCTCAATCTGGAATGCCGTGATAATATCACCGGCCTCTACATCTTTTGCTCCTTCCAATCCTATCCCGCACTCATAACCGGCGGCGACCTCACGGACATCTTCTTTAAAACGGCGCAGGGAAGAAATATTACCTTCCAGCACCACCTTGTCACCGCGGCAGAGACGAGTCTTGCTTCCCCGAAGAATTTTGCCCTCTAAAACACTGCAACCGGCGATAATATGACCATTAGAAAGATGAAAAACCTGTTTCACCAAAATCTTCCCTAACATCCTCTCTTTCACTTCCGGAGCCAAAAGTCCGGAAAGCGCCTTGCGTACGTCTTCTAAAAGGTCGTAAATAACCTGATAGAACCGGACCTGTACTTTTTCCCGCTGTAATGCCGTCTTCGCCTTAGCGTCGATTGATACATTGAATCCTAAGATAATACTGCCGGAAGACCTGGCTAAAAGAACATCTGATTCCGAAATCGTACCTACCCCGGCATGAATCAACTTCAGGTTCACTTCCGGCACGGAAATCTTCTGCAGACTCTCGGTCAACGCTTCGACGGAACCGGCCACATCCGTTTTAAGCACGATTGTCAATTCTTTCGTCTCTTTTGTCTGGAGACGCAGATAAAACTCTTCCAGCGTAATCCGGGGAGGCACCGCAGAAGGTGTGGATACTAATGATTTCTCATTCTCAATTATTTCCCGGGCGGCTTTTTCTGAAGAGACCACCCGGAACTTTGCTCCTACCGCGGGAAGTTCTTCTACGCCTATTATCCGCGCTGCCAGACCCGGAGAAACTTCGGAGAGATTCTTGCCGTGGTCATCATAAATAGCCCTCACTTTTCCGGAAGTCGTCCCAATCAGCAAAGACTGCTTGGGCTTAAGAATCCCTTCCAAAACGATCAGGGTAATATTGGGACCGGACCCGCGGTCCAGTTTCGTCTCGATTACCACACCTTCGGCTGGAATACCATAATTCGCCTTCAACTCCATCATTTCAGACTGAAGAATAACGGCCTCCAGAAGACTGTCGATTCCCAAACCCTTCGGCGCAACAGTCTCCACGGAAACTGTCTGACCACCTAAGTCTTCGGTAAGGAGGTTATACTTGGACAGTTCCGCCTTTACCCGGGGAATGTTGTCACGACCCTTATCCGCTTTATTAAGAGCCACAATAATCGGAACCTGGGCTACCTGACAGTGATGAATCGCTTCTATCGTCTGAGGCATCACCCCTTCATTAACCGCTACCACCAAAATTACGATATCCGTAACCTGAGCCCCGCGCAGCCGCATGGCAGTAAAAGCTTCGTGCCCCGGAGTATCAAGAAAGGTAATCTTCTTACCGCTTACCTCAACGGTATAGGCTCCGATATGCTGGGTAATCTGCCCGTGTTCCCGGGCGGTAATATTACTTTTGCGAATCGCATCCAGAAGTGAGGTTTTGCCATGGTCAACATGGCCCATCAACGTAACTATTGGAGGACGTATCCGGAGGTTTTTTTCCATAATAAATTAAGGGGTCCTAAACGGTGCCGGCAAGACGCGCGTTCTCAATTAACTCCCTGGCTTTATCGACATCAATCCCTTCCACCTTCATCAAATCTTCCTCGCCAGCGGTGAGCAGGTTCTTTAAGGAAGTAAAACCGGCTTTGTTCAATTTTTTAGCCAGGGCTTCATCCACCCCGGGCAGGCTGGCTATCGCGGGTAATTGTTCCGACTTCAGATCGGTTTCACACCTTATATCAACGGTAAAACCGGAAATCTGGGAGGCTAATTTCACGTTTATGCCTTTTTTACCTATCGCCACCGCCAACTGGTCATCAGCCACAATTACCCGGCCGTATTTCTTGGCGGGTGAAACTTCAACTTTGAGAACTTTCGCCGGAGAAAGCGTAGCCGCAATCAGTTCCGCCGGATCATCCCGCCATCGGATTATATCAACCCTTTCCCCACCCAATTCTTTCATTATTGCCCGGATCCGGGTTCCCCGGATACCGATGCATGTTCCAACCGGGTCAATCCGGCTATCATTGGAAACAACCGCTACCTTAGATGCCTCTCCCGCCACCCGGGCGACCGCTTTTATTTCCAGAATATTTTCTCTAATCTCAGGGATTTCCTGAGTAAACAGATCGGAGATGATAGCCGGGTGACAGGCGGAAAGAACTATTCTTGGACCCTGAGATTCTTTGGTAACCTCAATGATAATTCCTTTAACCGCGGTGCCCCGACGGCGGTGTCTTTCCGTCCGGCTCAGTTCCGATGCCGGGAAGATTCCTTCAATTCTACCTAAGTTAACAATCAAATTCCCTTTTTCATAGTGGTCAACCAAACCGGCCACCACTTTTCCTTCCTGACTTTTATATTCCTCGAAAAGCTGCGCTTTTTCTGCCTCGCGAATCTTCTGCATTATCATCTGCCGGGCACTGGCAGCAGCAATCCTTTCCGAAGGAAGCGCCGGTACGGACCGACGCTGGCCGGAAGCATCAACAATATAGATTTCCGTAGTCTGGGGGTCAATATGAAGTTCGGTATCCTTGTCCAATTTTAATTTTTTGCGATAAACCGAAAGAAGACCGCCCTCAATCGCCGCCAGGACCGTCTGACGGTCCAGACCACGTTCACGCTCCAGATATTCCAAAATAACCACTAATTCTTTGTTTAACTGCATCGTTATCCGTTTATGATTGTTTCAAGGTAAATTTTGATTTTTATGCTATTTATGATACCATGCATACAGAGAAAAATGCAAGTCTTTCTTTTCAAAGAAACGTCTTATTTCCCAAAAATCTCAATATAATCCACCATATGGAAATTAGAAATATTGCCATCATCGCCCACGTCGACCACGGCAAGACCACCCTGACCGATAACCTGATGCGCCAGACAGGGACAATCACCAGCAATATAGGTATGGACAGTAATGCCCTGGAACAAGAAAGGGGCATTACGATTTATTCCAAGAATACTTCGATTTTCTATCGTAATACTAAAATAAACATCGTCGATACTCCGGGGCACGCTGATTTCAGTTCGGAGGTAGAAAGAGTCCTGCGTTCCGTTGACTGCGTTTTACTTTTAGTCGATGTGCAGGACGGGCCGATGCCGCAAACCAGATTTGTTTTGAGAAAATCTCTGGAGCTCGGATTAAAGCCGATCGTGGTTATAAACAAAATAGACAAACCGACGGCAAGGCCGGAAGAGGTACTGGAAATGATTTGCGAACTTTTCTTAACTTTGGGAGCCAATGACGAACAACTGGATTTCCCTGTTGTCTATGCCTCATCAAAACAGGGAATAGCCAGGTTAAATCTGGACGACGACTCCTCAGACCTGAATCCTTTATTGGATACTATTCTTAAAAAAGTTAGGCCGGCGTCCGACCGTGAGGCGACTGCCAGACCCCTGTCTGCCCAGCCCTTTAATTTAGCTTATGATAATTTTTTGGGACGCTGCGCCATTTGCCGGATTTATGAAGGCATAATTAAAACAGGACAGCAGGTATTTGTCAGGCATAGTTCGGGAGAAAACCGCCGGCACAAAATAACCAAACTCTTTACTTTTCGCGGACTGGAAAAGAAAGAGGTTGACGAAGCCGCAGCCGGCGACATCGTCATGGTTGCCGGTCTGCCGGATATTGATATAGGCGAAACGATTTCTGAAGACCTGAACCAGTCATTATTGCCGAGTATCAAGATTGACGAACCCACCATTTCCCTGAATTTCCTGGTGAACAATTCGCCGCTTGCCGGACGAGAGGGGAAATTTGTCACTATCCGCCAGTTAAAAGAACGGCTGAAAAAAGAACTGGAAGTTAACGTCGGTCTAAAGATAAGTTTTTCCGATAAGGCCTTCTACAAAGTTTTGGGGCGCGGCGAATTGCATATCGCCATCCTTCTGGAAAATCTGAGGCGGGAAGGCTATGAACTGCAGATTTCCCAACCGCAAGTCGTTATTAAAGAACAAGACGGAATAAAACTGGAGCCCTTTGAAGAACTGACGATTGACGTTCCGGGAAAAATGGCCGGGACGGTCATCCAGAAACTATCCAAGCGCCGGGGAAGGATGCTTAATATTAAAAACCATGATAAAGAAACGAGATTGATATTTGAAATCCCGACCCGGGGATTACTCGGTTATAGAAAGGAATTTGTCGTTGACACCCGCGGAGAAGGAATCTTATGCTCCCATTTCCTGAATTTCAGGCCACTTACCGGAGAAATAGAAAAGAGTGAGGTCGGCTCCATGATTTCCATGGCAACTGGCAAAGCCACGGCTTATTCTCTCTGGGGATTGCAGGAAAGAGGAGATTTATATATCGGTCCGAATACTGCAGTCTATGAAGGAATGGTCATCGGCAACACTGCCAAAGGATGCGATATGACGGTTAATCCGACTAAAGGCAAACAGTTGACGAATATGCGGTCCTCCGGCTCGGACGAAGCCATCATTTTGATTCCGCCGCAGGAATTAACGATAGAAATCGCCTTGAGTATTATGAACAATGATGAATATCTTGAAGTCACTCCGAAAAACATACGCCTGCGAAAACAGCACCTGACCGAGGTTGGTAGAGCGCGAGCCAGAAAAATTGAACCTTGAATTGAGGGTAAAATACCATTTAAATGCGCCGTCCATCAAAAATTCCCCAAAAAGGTACAAACCGGATATTTACAGTTATTGTTTTATGTTTGTTAGGTATACTTATTTATTCCAACACCTTCCAGAATTCGTTTCACTTTGATGACGCCGGCAATATAGTTACCAATCCTGCTATTAGAAACATACTGAACCTGCGTGTTATCTGGAATCATTGTGCCACCCGGTTCTTTACTTTTCTCTCCCTCGCCTGCAACTATCACTTCCACCAATTCTCCCTTCCTGGCTACCATCTCTTTAATTTGGCCGTACATCTGGGTGCAGCATTACTGGTTCGCTGGCTTATCATCCTGACCTTTTCCTCGCCGGCTATAAAAAACATAGCGGCTGCCAGATACGCCAACCTGCTGGCTTTTTTTGGCGGATTAATATTTGTAGCACACCCGGTACAAACCCAGGCGGTAACTTATATTATCCAGCGCGCAACATCCCTGGCAACATTCTTTTATTTAGCCTCGCTGTGCCTTTATGTAAAAACACGGTTGAAGTATGCCGAAAAACCGGCCCCACCCGGCTGGCAACGGTACTATGCTGGTTCCATCCTGACTGCGGGATTGGCACTGTTCACCAAGGAAATCACCATCACCCTGCCTTTTATATTAATACTCTACGAGTTATGCTTCTTTCAAACAAACCGTAAACTATTGTGTAAACAAATCATCCCGTTCTTTATTATCCTGTTGGCCACACTGGTAACTATACGGGCAACCGGTTCCATTGACTTCAGAGAATTACGGCATTTAACCCAGGCCCCATCCGATTCGATTATGATTTCTTCCGGAACCTACCTGCTTACCCAGTTCCGGGTGATAGTCACCTACCTAAGGCTCCTTTTGATACCCGTAAATCAAAACCTTGATTATGACTATCCTATTGCCCAAACCTTATTTACCCTGCCAACATTAGCCGGGCTTTGCCTGTTGATACTGCTTTTATTAACTGCAGTTCTCCTCTTCCGGAAAAACCGCCTCGTTTCCTTTTCTATCTTCTGGTTCTTTCTTACCCTGGTGCCGGAATCCAGTATTGTACCCATTAAGGATGTCATCTTCGAACACCGGATTTATTTGCCGATGGTCGGCTACAGCATTTTTCTGCCAGTGATTATCTACTACATTTTCCGAAATAAAAGACTCCATCTGACAACAGGATTGTTAACATTAATAGTAATCTGCTATTCAACCATGGCTTACAACCGGAACCGTGTCTGGAAAAATGAATTCACCATATGGAACGATGTGGTCCAAAAATCTCCAAACAAAGCCAGAGCATACGATAGCCGGGGGCTTGCCTATTTGGAAGAACAACAGGAATACGAAAAAGCTATTGCCGACTTTGACCAGGCACTCCGAATTAACCCGAGATTTACCTTTTCCTACAACAATCGGGCGAATGTATATTTAAAAAAAGGAGAATACGACCAGGCTATTGCTGATTGTAACCAGGCAATAACGATTAACCCTCAATACGCAGACGCTTATTATAACCGGGGGCTTGCCTACTCTCAAAAAAAAGAGTATACCAACGCCATCGCTGATTTTACCCGGACATTAAAGCTTAGTCCGAATTATATTTTTGTTGTTTATTATAACCGGGGCATTGTCTACGAGAGCCAAGAGGAATACGACAAGGCCATCGCTGATTTTACCCAGACACTACTGTCTAACCCGGGATATACAGATGCATACTACAACCGAGGGAATTCATATTTAAAAAAAGGAGACTACGATAAAGCCATTACTGATTATACCCAGGCGATAACGATTGACCCGCATTGTGCAAAAGCCTATGGGAAGATGGGGGTTGCGTACGGCAAAAAAGGAGCTTACGACAAAGCTATTATTATCCTTACCCAGGCGGTAGAAATCAACCCTGATTTAGCCGAAATCTATTTTAACCGGGGTATTACATATATGGCAAAAGGGAACTTCGATAAAGCATGGAAGGACATTCATCAGGCAGAGATATTGGGATATGAAATCCCGCCGGCACTGGAAAAAATTCGCACGAATCCGCATTTAAAACTGAAATGAATTCCGAGCTTCGTACACAAAAATCGCTTTAAAAAAGGCTGGTGAAATAGCAATAGATTAATCATACAAAAAATGGAAGAAGATAAAAAGGAAAAACAAATTGATTCTTCTGTACCTTTCATCCTGTCGCAATTAGTTTCTCCCAAAAGCCCTTGACCGGTCTTCTGGCAAAGTGCTAACATTTGTTCGGTGTCCAAGAAGGGGAATGACCCGGACCAACACCAAACCGCAAACTTGAAATCAGGCGATTGTTTCCATTGGCAAAGTATAATCTGTCATGACCTTACACCACCTGAAATCCACAACCTCTCTTCTGATAACCATCGTTATCTGTTCCTTTCTCAGTTCGTGCGCCAAACATACCGGAAAGAAACTTATCCTTGCCGGTTCAACCTCTGTTCAGCCCTTTGCCGAATTGTGGGCAGAGGCTTATACTGCAAAGCATCCGGAAGCCAAAGTAGTCGTCCAAGGAGGCGGTTCGAGCGCCGGCATCGAATCAGCCCTTACCGGCGTTTCGGATATTGGCATGTCGTCGCGAGAACTTCAACCTGATGAAGAATCTGATTCTAACGGCCAGAAAAAATTATCCAAGGTCTTGGTGGCTTTAGACGCTATCGCCATCATCGCTAACGCTAGTTCCTCCCTGGCCGACTTATCCAGTGAACAATTAAGAGACCTCTTTGCCGGTCGCATTTCCAAAATAGACAACCTGCCTATTACCGTAGTCACGCGGGAAGAAGGTTCCGGAACCCGAAAAAGTTTTGAAGAAACGGTTATGAGGGTACCGGGTTCCAAAAAGAGTGAGCGAATCTCCAATTCGGCATTGGTACAAGATTCCAACGGAGCCGTAAGGGAAATCGTGGCCGGTGATCCGAACGCCGTCGGTTATATTTCGTTAGGGCTGGTAGACAAACGGGTAAAACCGCTCGCCATTGATGGTATCCTCCCGACCGTAGAAACGGTTAAAGATAAAAGATACGGAATATTTCGGCCTTTTCTCTTTATTCTGAAAAACCGAAATAACCCTCTGGCTGAAGATTTCATTAACTTTTGCCTCTCTGAAGAAGGCCAGGATATAGTGGCGAAGAAAGGTCTAATTAAAATAGAAATTATGCAATGAACAAAAATTTTGCCGGCAAGGTGCTTCTGATCATCGCCTTCTCTTCGATTGCGTCTTTGGCAGTGATAACCTTTTTCATCTTCCGGGAAGGTCTACCCCTGATATTTAAGATTGGAATCCTTAATTTTCTCACCGGCAGAGAATGGTCGCCTTCAAACGGTGAATTTGGAATTCTGCCGATGATTCTCTCTTCGGTCTGGATAACGATTGGCGCACTGATTATCGGGGTCCCGACCGGACTTTCCTGCGCCATATTTCTGGCTGAAATCGCTGGTGACAAAATCCGGAAGTTCCTCAAACCTGCCATCGAACTTCTGGCAGGAATACCTTCGGTGGTCTACGGATTTATGGGTGTGGTAATCCTGATTCCGTTTATAAGAGGGATTTTAGGCGGACCGGGTTTTTCCCTGCTGGCTGGAAGTATAATTTTGGGAATAATGATTTTACCAACCATTGTCAGCATCTCTACCGATTCATTAAAGGCGGTTCCAAACTCGTTCCGCGAAGCGTCTATCTCCATGGGAGCGACACGCTGGCAAACAACCATTTTTGTCGTGGTGCGTGCGGCGCGTAATGGCATCCTGGCTTCGGTAATTCTTGGAATGGGACGCGCCATCGGTGAAACGATGGCCGTCATCATGGTAGCCGGAAATGCGCTCAATATACCCCACTCGCTTCTGGACCCGGTCAGGCCGCTTACCAGCAATATCGCTCTGGAAATGGGTTATGCCACCGGTGACCATCAAAAGGCGCTCTTTGCTACCGGAATAATACTTTTTATCTTCATCATGGTTCTGAACTTAATGGCTACCTACATCTCCCGGCTGGGATGTAAGGAAGCGGCCAAATGAAAATACTTGGATATAACCCGGTTAGAACACAACGGATAACGGATGTCTATTTTGGAGTTATGGCTGCGTTGGTACTCTTCATCTTACTTTTCATTCTCGGATATATTCTGGCAAAGGGATTACCGGTGTTGAGGCTTAAATTCATTTTCGGTATGCCGAAAACAATGGGTGAAGCAGGCGGAATCTTTCCGACCATTTTAGGCACGTTCCTGTTGCCTCTGGTAGCGCTTTTGTTCGCTGTTCCTTCAGGTGTGGGAACCGCAATCTATTTGACCGAATACACCAAGGAAACTAAACTTACCACAATCATAAGGTTCGGTGCCGAATGTTTAGCTGGAGTTCCATCCATCATCTTCGGACTTTTTGGCTTCGTCCTCTTTGTGGTCACCCTCAAAATGGGTTGGTCAATCCTTTCCGGCGGGCTAACTCTTGCCATCATGGTACTTCCCACCATAATCAGAACCAGCGAAGAATCTATTAAATCAGTCCCTCGGTATTACCGGGAAGTAGCTCTCTCTCTGGGTGCGACCAAATGGGAAGGAATTACAAAAGTTGTCCTGCCTTCTGCTCTCCCCGGCATCTTCACCGGTGTGATGCTTGCGTTCGGTCGCTCCATCGGTGAGACTGCGGCGGTGATCTTCACTGCCGGTTCTTCTTTGAAGATACCTCTTTCGGCTATGGACTCAGTCCGGACCATGGCGGTCCATTTTTATATTCTGGCCCGGGAAGGTATCAGTATGCCGAATGCTTACGGTACAGCCGCACTTTTGGTCTTGATGATACTTGTCATTAACACCTTCGCCTATTATGCCATGCATAAATTTATTGAAAAATCATGAGTGACCCGATTCTGGAGACTAAAGACCTCTCCCTTTGGAATAACGGTAAATCGATTCTAACCTCAATCTCTCTCTCCCTGAACCGGAACAGCATCCTGGGCATCATCGGTCCGACGGGCAGCGGTAAAACTTCGTTTTTACGCCTCCTTAACCGCCTGATTGAGTTCGACGAAGGATATCAAACAAAAGGGACGGTAATCTTTGAAGGCAAAGATATTTTTGACTCATCAATCAATCTTGTTGAACTGAGAAGAAAAATCGGGATGGTCTTCGCCCTGCCAATTCCATTGCCAATGTCTATCTATCGCAATCTGACTTTTGGTCCCAGGCTGATGGGAGTAAAGAACCGTGCCGAACTTGAACGGTTGGTAAGATACGGACTCCAAGCCGCTTCTTTATGGGATGAAGTACAAAACCGCCTGAACTTATCGGCTTTAAAACTTTCCGGCGGCCAGCAACAGCGTCTATGCTTAGCCAGAATCATTGCCTTAAAACCGCAGGTTATCCTCCTGGATGATCCGTGCAGCGGACTGGACCCGATTTCCACGGCCAAAATAGAAGAAACTATCATCCATCTTAAAAAAGAGGTCTCGTTCATCCTGGTAACAAACAATACCAAGCAGGTTGCGCGCGTGGCTGACTATACCGCTTTTTTCCTTCAAGGCAAGATGGTGGAATATGGCGAAACGGAACAGATTTTTACTGCACCTAAAGACAAAATGACTGAAAATTACATAGCCGGAAAATTCGGATAAGAAATGGTTTGTACAGTAGAAGTAAAAGGTCTCAACCTTTACTACGGAACTTTCCAAGCACTCAGAGATGTAAATGTAAACTTTGAGGCGAATCGGATTACTGCGCTGATCGGACCGTCTGGTTGCGGCAAATCAACTTTTTTACGTTGTCTCAATCGTATGAACGATCTTATTCCAGATGTAAAAACAGAAGGTGCGGTTACCATTGCCGGAAATAACATTTACGCTACCAGCACAGACCTCATTTCACTCCGTAAAAAAATCGGGATGGTCTTTCAGAGACCGAACCCTTTTCCGCTTTCCGTCAGGGATAATGTAACATACGGTCTAAAAATACATAACCTTCTTCCCAAAAAAGAATGGGACCGAGTTGTAGAGGAGAGTCTGCGCAGCACCTGGCTGTGGAATGACCTTAAGGATATCCTCAAAAAAGATGCATGTTCTTTACCTCTGGACCAACAGCAGCGGCTTTGTCTGGCCAGAATAGTTGCTACCAAACCTGACATAATACTCTTAGACGAACCTTGCAGCGCCCTTGACTCTATCGCTACTGAAAAGTTAGAAGAATTAATGTTAGAACTTAAAATAACATATACGATTATTATCGTAACTCACAATATGGACCAGGCAGCCAGAATTTCCGACTCCTGCGGCTTTTTCCTTCTCGGTGATTTAGTCGAATTTGGAGAGACCAGACAGGTATTTGAGAAACCCCAGGATACTCGCACTGAAAGATATATTACCGGGCGTTTTGGCTAATAAAAAAGAGGGAGGCTTTTATGGAACGGCATTTCGAGTTGGAATTAGAAGAACTGAAACGTACCATTCTGGTAATGAGTGGGATGGTTGAAGAGGCAATCAGCAAAGCGGTATCTTCTCTGGAACGTCTCTCCCCGGAACTGGCCAACGAGGTAATCACCGCAGATGTCAGTATCGATCGGTTAGAGAACGAAATCGACGAAAAGACGCTTGTTTTTATTGTTCGCAACCAGCCGGTTGCCAAAGATTTACGGATGATTGTTATGACGACGAAGATAGGTACCGACCTGGAACGGATGGCTGACCTGGCGGTTGACATTGCCCAGCGTACCTTGGAGTTAGTTGGCCAACCCCTCATTAAACCTTTGATTGATATCCCTAAGTTGGCACGCCTTGCTCAAAATATGATCCACGAGAGTATCAAATCATTCGTAAACCTCGATGGAGAACTGGCCCGTTCCGTCAGAAAACAGGATGATGAAGCTGACTTTTTGAAAGACGCCGTTTACAAGGAACTGACTGAGATTATCAGCCGCGATTGCAATCTTGCTCCCCGGGCTATTCCGCTTATCCTGGTCGCCCGTCATTTAGAGCGCATTTGCGACCATGCCACCAACATTGCCGAAGATGTGGTTTACGTGGCGGAAGCAAAACTAATCAAACATAGTGAAAATACATAGAAATAAGAAATCAAAACAAATGAAATAGCGGGGTCACCCCAGTCCAAGGATAAGGGTTCACTACAAAACCACAATAATCCTGGGCTTGAGATTATCCTGACGGGGTGGTAAGATTTGGTTAGTCAGTGAAAATGAAGTTAACCCCAAACTTGAAATCAGGTGATTGTTTCCACTAAAATCTGAAGATATACAGGCAGGGTATCAGGCTAAAATGTTTCTTTTTGATGGGCAAATGGAGGATGTCAAATGAACAAAAAATTACGGGATGCTCTAAACGACCAGATAAACAAAGAATTTTATTCAGCGTATCTCTATTTGTCTATGGCCGCCTACTGCGATTCGATTCCGCTCACGGGGTTCTCGCACTGGCTGAAGGTTCAGTTCAAGGAAGAGTGGACGCACGGGATGAAGATATATGATTTTTTGGTTAGCCGGGGGGAAAAGGTTGTTTTGAAGGCGATTGACCAGCCGCCGGTAAAGTTCACTTCATCCCCGTGCCTGTTTGAACTGGTTTACAGGCACGAACAGAAAGTAACCGGGGTGATTAAGCGGCTCTGCGGTATTTCCAAAGAAGCGGACGATAAAGCCGCTTTCACCTTTCTCCAGTGGTTTGTCAAGGAACAGTCTGAAGAGGAAGAGAACGTTTCCCGGATTATCGCTGGACTGAAAGCGGGGAAATCCGGGTCCGAAGCTGTCGCCGTGATGGACCGGAATCTGGCCAAAAGAAAAGGATAGGAGTGAGGAGAGGTTTGGGTTCTGTTAGTCTATGAATTTTTTTAAGGTAAAATTCAAGGAGCGGGTAAAAAGAACCGACACCGTCGAAAGCTTCCGGTTCATCCCGGAACAAAAGCCGAATTTCATTCCCGGCCAATTTCTGCAGGTTATCTTCGACCCGGCCAATTCCGGCAACCAGTTGTTAAACAAGTATCTTTCCTCCTCAGCTTCGCCGGAACGGGATTATCTTGAGTTCACCAAGCGCTTGAGTGACAGCGATTTTTCAAACAGACTTAAAGCACTGCACAGCCCGGGGAGGATGTTTGGTTAAAGGGTCCGCTGGGCAACTGCGTCTTCCGGAAGGAACAGCCGAAAATCGGTTTTTTAATCGGCGGCATCGGTATCACGCCGGTAATTTCAATTTTGGAATATATTACAGACCGGAAGTTGAAGACCGACGTTGTCCTCCTCTATTCAAACCGGGTGGAAGAAGAGATTGCCTTTAAACCCGAGATTGACCGCTGGCGCAAAGAAAATCCCAACCTGAAGGTTTTTTACACACTGACCGATTACCAATCGAAAGACCCTGAATGTTTATACGGTCGCATCGATGAGAATGTATTAGCAACCAGGATGCCTGATGCCCGGGACCGAACAATCCTCATCTTCGGACCGCCGGGGATGGTAAAGGCGATGTTCGAAGTCTGCCTGAAAAATGTCCGCAGAGAGCAGATACATACGGAAAACTTCTTCGGCTATTAGTTTTTGCCGGCACCATACCTTTCCCTTTTATCTGTTTGCGGTTCCCCGAAAGCCAAATTTTTCGAGGTCTGACGTGCCCCCCCACCACCCAGTCGCAATTAATTCTCTCTCCCTTTTGACTTTTCTTCCATAATCTAATATAATCTAATATAGTTGAAGTATGAGATTACTTTTTCCTATTAATTACTTATGACTATGAAAAACAATAACGGGCTTGAGAAAAGGATTCAAAACATCCCCGCGTCCCTTTGGTCAAAAATCGCCCGGATAGACGAACTGAAAGGCCAATGGATAGCCGGGGCAAGACTTAGTCCTCAGGCACTGGGGCGTCTTAAGAGGTCGGTTCTGGTTACCTCAACCGGCGCTTCCACCCGGATTGAAGGCGCCCGGCTTTCCGATGAAGACATAGAAAAACTGATGCGGGGCATCAGCATCCAGAAGTTTTCCGACCGGGACAAACAGGAAGTCAAAGGATACTACGAGCTCCTCCAGAATGTCTTTGATTCCTGGGGAAGTCTCCGTTTCTCGGAAAGCACCATTAAGTATTTTCACCGGGAAATGCTCAAATATGTTGAAAAAGATATTCGTCACAGGGGAGAATATAAGAAACAGGAAAATAAGGTTCAGATGATAGACGAAGCCGGAAAATCGATCGGCATCCTTTTTGACACCACCCCCGCCTACCTCACCCCCAAGGAAATGCTTGATTTGGTGGAGTGGACCCAGAATGTCCTTAAAGAAAGAAAACACCACCCGCTTCTTGTCATAGCCAACTTTCTGGTTGAGTTTCTAAAGATTCACCCCTTCCAAGACGGCAACGGCCGTCTTTCCCGAATCCTCACCAACCTTCTGTTATTAAGGGAAGGCTATTTGTATATGCCTTATGTATCTCATGAAAAACTGATTGAAGATAATAAACCAGACTACTACATGGCCTTGAGAAAAAGCCAGAAGACCTTCAAAACCAGGAATGAGGATATTGTTCCCTGGCTTGATTTCTTCCTGGGGGTATTCTTTAAGCAATCGGAAATGGCGGTGGACCTTCTGTCCAAAGAAGATATTGAAAAGATCCTATCCCAGAAGCAATTCTCTGTCTGGCAATACCTTCAGACCGTAAAAGAGGCCACTCCCAGGGAAATATCCGAAAAAACCAAGGTAGCTCGGCCAACGGTCAACCAGGCTCTCAATAAACTCCTGAAACTTAAGAAGATTGAGCGTCTCGGTCTTGGAAGAAGCGTAAGGTATAGGAAGATTGGTTAAATGAGTATCTTTTTCCCGCCACCCTACCCCACCCTCCAGCCGCAAACCGGGTTATTCTCCGAGGACTTTTACCAAGACTTTCTTCGGACGGCAGCCGTCAAACTCACCGTAGAATATCTGTTCCCAGGGACCAAAATCCAATCTACCGTTGGTTATTGCTACCATCACTTCTCTGCCCATCACAGTTCTTTTCAGATGGGCGTCTCCGTTATCCTCTCCGGTTTGGTTGTGGTTATACGCGGTCTTTGAATAGGGTGCCAGCTTTTCTAACCATTCTAAAAAATCCCGGTGTAGTCCGGACTCGTCGTCATTGATAAAGATACTGGCTGTGATATGCATCGCATTGACCAAACACAAACCTTCCTTTACCCCACTCTTCTGAACCACATCTTCCACCTTGGAGGTAATATTGATAAGGGTCCTTTTTTCTTTTGTACAGAACGTCAAATATTCGGTCGTCGATTTCATACCTCCCCCAATCGTTATTTTAACATATTTATCTTATCTGAATCACGTTATTTTTTCCAACCAATTACTACTCCCAATTCTACCACATTTCACTCCTGACCAGACACTATTTGAGCACCTAATTCGCTTTTTATTTTTTACCCCACCACCCAGTCGCAATTAGTTTTTTTGACTTGCCTACAGCAAGGTGATAATATTTAGAGGAAAGGTACGGTATCTATTTAGGCAATTTTGTCCACTAAGATCTGAAAAAATCCAGGGGTCAGGCCGCATAACAGATAATTGAAAGGAGAAAATGGAGGCTAAAAAACACTTTACGGCAAGCGAAGCAAAGGAAATTGGCGAGAAATTAGGAGTTCGTTGGAATGCGTTTGATGTTGAGCAATTTCGGATGGGAATGGATGTAGAATTAGAGCATGGCTTACATGACCCGGCAACAAATGTTACGAATGATGATTCCTTAACGACAGGGAAAATCGCCTTAGCGCATCTTACTGAATTTCCTGATTATTATACGAGGCTTGCGAAAATGGAGAAAGAAGCTAAAGATGCCATACCGTTTTAACCGTTTTCTAAAATAAGAAAAATCAACGCCATAAATCATCCCAGCCATCAAGATGCTTGCGTAACTCCTGGGCGTGTATTTTCTCACTCAATATCCTCTTTATCATGGTGCGACTGCGAAGATGGCCATTCTTGCCGGGAGTG
>JAZDPL010000048.1:0-31398 GCA_043797665.1 Candidatus Omnitrophota bacterium | reverse complement strand
GGATCTGTTTTGCAATCAAAATTGTAGGGGTCGGATTTATCCGACCCGCGGGCTTGATAAATCAAGCCCCTACCTTGAATGTTGAATACAAACATTTTTAATGTCCCAATGCCCCGTGCGGAAGCACGGGGTAATTTACTTTTTACCTCCCCAATAAATTTTGCGTAATACCCTTTAAATTTTTAATTCGCCTTCTTTCATGACCAGTTTCTTATCGGCATAAACGGTCGGTTTTACCATGAAAAAATCCCAGTGGATGCTGGCATCGTTTTTGCCGCCCCAAAGACTGTTGTTGCCGATGGCGATGTGGATGGTGCCCGGGGTCCGTTCGTCCCAGACCTTGCCCTTAATCAAATGCAGCGCCGGATTGATTCCGAAGGCAAACTCGGCAATGGAATTTTTGTCGCCGGAGCCGGAGCGCAGCCGATTGTTGAAGAAATTTATGTTTTTATCCGCCGTTGCCTTTACTACTTTTCCCCGTTGAAAACATAGCGTCAGTTTTCCGAATCCGTCGCCGGTCAGGGCGTCCGCCTCAAAGACCGCCTTCCCCTCCGCCGAATCCTCTATCGGCGCGAGAAAAACTTCCCCGGCGGGAAGGCCGGCTACCCTTGACCCGGCCCGGTATTCCTTCGGTTTCAGGTCCCCGGAATGGAAAAAGATCGGCCGGTCGCCGACGTTGAAACTGATGTCAGTGCCGTTGGCCGAAAGAACGCGGATAGTCTTTGCTTTTTCCAGAATTTTCTTGATTGGCGCGCCTATTTTTCTCAGACGGGACGGTTCCGTCTGGAACGAAGCCCAGAACATCTTTTCGTAATCGGAATAATCGGTGTCGAGCATCTGACGGAGCGATTGGTCGGGAAAGCCGATGACGCAGCGCCGGGTTCTTTTTCTGTCAAACTCCTCCTTGGTTCTGCGGTCCGCCTTCTGGACCGCCCCCAGTCTTTCAGCCGGGATTTTTTTCAACAGTTCCGGGTCTTGAAAAAGAAAGGTGAAGAGGATTTCCGCGTCAATCTCTTTCGCCCAGGATGGAGGGAACTGCGGTACTTTTGAGAGGGTCCTGGTCGGAACTTCCGTCAGTCTGCGGGAAAAAAGCGAATCATCATAAATCTCAATGAATGGGATGGCGCCCTCCCGGCAGATGTTCAGGTACAAGGGGGCTGCATAATTTAATTGGTGGCTGCCCACCCTGATTAGAACGATTTCCCCCTTTTTTACCTTGAGGTCGGAGTGGATAATGCGGGGTGCCAGTTTTTCAAATATCGCCTGAATCTTCATATCATCTCCAGTTGAAGGATGTCTTTATCTCATCCTGCATCACGTTGAATTCAGCCGCGGTTTTGACGCCGGAACCAAGTTCTGTTGCCGACATTTTCCATTTTCCGCAGGGTTCATTGTCGGCAACGACAATTTCACCTTCATAAAAACCTTCTCCGGCGGTCCGGTAAAGGGTTGCCGTTTCGCCGTTTGCTTTGGTCAGAGTAAGCGAAAGGGGTTGAATTCCGGCTATTTTTTTCTGCTCTTTGTCGTTAACTTCCACGCCGAACTTCAGCATTGTTCCGGTGTGGCATTCGCCTGGAATCTTGAGTTTGACTGATGCAATTTCCCGGGGGTAAAAAGCCAGGATTTTCCCTCCGCCGGCCGGCAGGTCTATTTTCAGGCGGTCCCCCGGTTGAAAATTCAGTTTTTGATGTTTCTGAAGGTCATATGCAAAAAAGTTTTTTTCATTTACCTTCAGGGTTATTTCCTGATCAACGCCTTTTTCCCTGTAGTTTTTAAACTGTCCGACCCAGTTTCCAAAAGTCCTTTGGTCGTTTACCAGTAAAACGTATTTTGCCTGACCTCTTTCCATCTGGGTTAAAACCACTTCCGGGTTTTCCGTATCGGCGAAGGGGGCAGTTCCGTCCGTCTTCAGGAATTCCCCGCGGAAAAAAGCGATTTTCTGCTGCCGGGCCGATTCCTTCGCTTTCTGTTCCATTACTTCGGGCGTGGCGGTAATCCGGCCAATCTCCAGTGATTCTATCCAGAGTGATTTTCCTCTACCTGCTTCATAAATGTACAATTTGAAATTCTTCTTGCCCTTCCAACCGGTAAGCGAGCCAAGGTCATAGGTGAAGACCCCGGTTGCGTCCGTTTCCGGGGCTAACGCGCCAAAATCCTCAACCTGCAAGGACCATTTTCCTTCTGATTTAAGGACGGAAATCTTAAGAACCGGGTATTGCGTCAGGTCCGCGCTTACGGAAAAATACGCCGCGCCGTAGCCGACCGTGTCGTTTTCCGTTAGTTTTATTTTGCCGTCTTCCGCGGACAGGTTTATATTCGGGGTGGTTTGCCAGTTTTTAACGTCGTCTGGTTTCACGGAAAACCCCGGTTCAAAAAATTTCTTCAGCAATTGGTCGCCGGACCCCTCAAATTGGGGGATTTTTTTTGTCTGCGGCAAAAAAGGCAGTTCGGTTTCCGTCAGGATGATCCCGCCGCCGTCCGCGAACTTCTTGAGGGTTTCCAGAACGCTTTCGCGCATATAAGTAATTTTGGGAAGAACCAGCGTCTGATACCGGGAAAGGTCGCCTTGGATTATGTTTTCCTCGTATACGATTTCCGTGGGTATATGCGCCTGGGCGAGCTGGTACCACAATTCAGCCGCATCTTCCTGATGTTTCCAGCCGCTCCCTATTTCTTCAGTCACAGAATAGAGGAGTCCGGTTGAAGTCAGCGGCCTTTTCATCTGTGAGCAAAAGTACCCGTAAGGCAGGAACAGGTCTTGCTTCAAACTTTTCATTTCCTCCCAGAGTTCCTCCGGGCACGTTACGGTTTCAACGCCCTGTTCCTTGAACTCTGAACCCTTGGTGAGAAAAAAATGCGGCCAATAGGAAAGGATGTCAACACCCCGGCCCATCGAAAGCCAGGTGGTTTCCCTGAGAATGTCGGCGTTGATGGTGTAATGGCGGCCGGGTTCAATCCAGTCCTTTTTCCACAAAAGTTGAATGTTGGAACAGACCCGCTGGTCTTTTCGAGCAGCGCTTCGCAGGCATTCGGAAGCGAATGCAATCAATTTCGGGTCCGGAAGAGTATAGGTCCACTTGAAAAGGAAATCCAGCCTTTCCCAGAGTCCCGGCGCATAAAGATAGTTTCCGGCTGCAGCCATAAACCCCTCAGAATGTCCGGCGGATATTTGCGGGACAGACTCTTTGATGGCCGTGGCCACGAAACCCAGAAAGTTCGGTACTCCGCCTTCTTTGTCCCACCACAGACAATATCGGAGGTAGGGGTCGCTGTCCGGAATGATGCCCTTTTGCCAGTTCAAAACAGGGAATTCTTTAAGCCCGATTTCCCGGTGCATCCTTTCCAGAGTATCGGCGTCCTTTGCCGGCCTGTTTCCTTTTTCGCTGTAAATATCCACCATATCAACCGCCGGAAAGTCCGAAAATCTTTCGGATATCAACCGGCTGTGCCTTGCCGCGCCGTTTCTTAGTTCCTGACTATTCGGTGAACTTTCCCACCAGGAGGGTTGAGCCGGGGTCAGACCGACGCAGATTTTTGAATTCTGCAGAGCCGCGGTATCCACATATCCAGGCAACTGGTCCGAAAAGACCAGAAACCGGTTAAAAACGGTACTTAGTTTCCGGAAAGTCTCCAGGCCCATCGGAGTCCCGTGGAACCAGGTCTGGA
Organism: Candidatus Omnitrophota bacterium; assembly: GCA_043797665.1. Lineage (GTDB taxonomy): Bacteria > Ratteibacteria > UBA8468 > MWAK01 > MWAK01 > CAZVUE01. The sequence continues at coordinate 27,732 of JAZDPL010000048.1, read as the reverse complement.
CCGGAAATGTTCCCGGGTCAGATTCCGGGGCAAGAGAAAACCAGTGGCTTGCCGTTGCGGATTCCCCGGTCTTCGATTTCAGGATGGCCGATATCCTGTAACGGCCAGGGGCAAGGAACCGGGTTGGCAGCAGAAAACTTACCCTGTCTTTATTTTCCGGCAGGGTTTTTGTTTCGGAAAGAAGAACTTTTTCCTTTCCGCCGAGTTCCAGATTAAGGATCTCCCCGGCAAATTCTTTCGGGAAGGACAGCGTCCAGGTGATTTCTTCCCCTTGGTTGAAAACTATACGCTCTCCCTGGGATATCAGACTGATAACCTCCATTTTTCTTAATGGTTCTATCGCTTTTTCAACCGTGGAAATCTTTCCGTAATCGTTTTCGGCCAGGCCCACGTAAAAGATAATTTTTTTGGATTGAGCCGGAGAATTACCGGTATCCCCAAAATGCATCTGGAAAGAATCTTTTGCGCCGGTTATCTTCTGGCTGGCAAAAGATGAAGGTTCCAGGTAGAAAAAGAATGCTTCCGGGAAGGAGTTTTCCGAAGAAGGCAGGAAGAAAACCCGCGGTTTATCGGCTCCGAGGTTAACCTCGGCCGATTCAACTTCCGAAGAGGGAAATTTCAGTTTTGCTTTGATGTTGAAGTCGAAGCAGAAATCAGGGAGGACGGTCACCTTTACCGCTGGGACACCCTTTTTCATCTCCAGAATAATCTCGGTTCTTGCGGTGAAATTTTCCTGCAGGACGTATTTCCAGCGGAAACTTTCCTTAAATGCGTTTGTTTTAAAATCAGGCATGCCGGCAGGGAAGGAGACCGTTTTATCCGGGTCCGGTTGGTTGGTTTTATTGCTCCAGACCAGCCACTGACCGGTATTCCAGTCCCAGAAGAAGATCCCTCCGCGATTGGCTATGTTTTCGTAACGCGGGACAGCTTCCGGCAAACCGCCGGCCGGTATGGCATAGTAACCGAGTTTGTTTTCGTTCAAAGACCATTCCTGGAGAAAGTCGGTTGAGAAGATGATGCGGCCGGAGGAATTTTCCAGAATCTCAATCTGGGTGAGGTAACCGTTTGTTGCTCCTACCCATTGATTTACGGTGAGATAATCATTTTGAATGGAAATAATTCTTTGCGTACCGGTGGCATATTTTCCGGAAGCATCGAGCCAGGCGCTGCCCGGCAGGGAGTCGCTTATGGCAAAAAGGTTCCGGTTGCCTGCGAAGATCAGCAGGCAAAAAAGGAGAAGTATTCGCTTCATCTTTTTTGAAGCAGGAAGACGGCGGCGTCCCCGGGTAAGACGGAAACCGAAAAGAACGTCTCCGTTCCGGCGTTCTTCAAATCAGCCGGTTTTTTTCCGGAAATTACATCCGTTACCCCCACCTTATCTGTTATCTTAACTCTGGTGGTTATGGTTCGTCCAGTTTCTTTTTGCTCGCCGTAGGGCCAGAGCAGGGAATTGTTGATGACGAAGAGAAGTTTACCTTCTTTGCCCTCCAGAGTGCGCAGAATGATATCGCGGGAATCACAGGAGACGTAGGGTATTATGTGGGCAAAGATTTTTTCAAATTCCACCGCCTGTTTGTCAATAATCGGATAATAGATTCTCCGGTCGCGGGCGGTTGGCCCGGGTTTTTTCCGGAAATCTTCATACATCTGATTGACCGGGAAACCGAGTTTGTTGACTCCTTTAAGGTTAACTCTGGTTGTGTCGTCGGCATAGACCAGCCCGCCCTGCTTGATGTAGTTTTCAATAGCCGCGGCGGCACTCTGGCGCAGGTTTTCCACATTTACCAGAATCAGGGCTTTATAGTTATTAATTTTCCCTTCCAGAACATCGTCTTCGGTTATCATCTCAAACGGGATATGGGTTCGGTCCAGAGCGGAGTAGGCTTGTTCGTTGCTGTGCCATTGACGCCAGCATTCTATTGCGCTTTCGATCCAGTAACCCTGAACAATTTCCGTGGTAACCGACTGAAGAAGGGCTATCTGGCGACTGGAGCGCTTCATTGCATTCAGGCGGGGAGCCAGTACTTTTATGTTTTGGAAAATACGTCCGGCGTCCGTCCAGGTTTCCGGTGCGTTGTAAATTATCCACTTATCACCGGATTCGGCCAGGGCATTGTAAAGGAAGAAGCCGATACCGCGGGCGCCGCCGGCAATGCCCTGCCAGACTTGGAGCCGCAGCATCGCCGGCGTAACCACCGTACCCCATGGGTCAAATGCCTGCACCGTCAGCCAGAGCGGTTTTTTGCTCCAGGAAGCAGTCTGAGCCAGGTCATAGGCGTAGGAAGTGAACGTCTGCGGCTCACGGTAAGGGTAAGCGTGGAAGTTGACCACGCCGAAAGGAGCGTATGTCTCCCGCCAGTACATACCGTAGGCAGCTACCACACCGGCGTTGACCTGGGTGGTTAGAGGAACGTCCGGGTCTATTTTATTACCGCGGTCTTCCAGGTACTGATAAAAATTCCGGAAGGTTTCAAGTCGGAAGAGGTTCCATTTCAGCCAGGGGTCCTGGTCGGATATTATTAGACCGGGCGGGTATCTTTTCTTTACTTCTTCAGACGTCAGCCGCGGCGGGTCAAGCCCGGTTTCTTTCTTGAATTCCATTACGGAAGTCTTGCTATAGTCACCCTGGAAATCAACCTTCTCTCCGATGAAACTCAAGCCGGGTTCATCGTCCAGGTTAACCGCCAGAAAGGACGAGTGTCCCTGAAATAATTTTAATGTATTTGTCAGGTGCGCTCCGGCAATTTTTCTCACTTCCGGATGGAAAAGGGTCGGGTAATAGGAACCTTTTCGGTAGCCGCTGGGGAACATCACCGTGGAAAACTCTCCGGAAAGTGTTCGCAGGCCCATTTCCGGGTTTTTCTCAACCTTGTCTATCGTATGGGAAATGGCGTGAATCTCCGGCATAAGTTTGATTCCATATTTATCAGCCAGGGACGCAAGCGTCTGGAACCGCTGGGTGTCGGACATTTCTTCTTCTGTCAGTCCGAAGATAATTGTGTTCACGTTATGTTTTTCCAGATCATCAAATATTTTTCTCAAATCATCGTTGTTTTTCCAGTTGACGGCGAACGCCATTACCGGATAGAACTCATCTTTTTTCATATTTTCGGCATTCAAAATTTTTTCCGGGAAAGCCGGATAAAAAAGAACTGCGAAAAAAAGGAAGAACAATAGTTTTTTCATAAAGACCGCCTCCGTATTTTGGCCGGATTTTAATTCCAAAGAAAAGCACTATCAAATATCCGCTCCCTGGCTTATCAGTGTTTTCCGCAGGAACGAACCGTCAACTTCTCCGGGTTTTTTGTTCTCTTTTACGGAAAACACGGCGGCAAGTCCTGCGGCCTGTCCCATGGCCATGCACGTAGGAATTATTCTAAGGGAAGCGTTTGCCTTCCTGTCGGATGAAATACACCGGCCCGCAACAAGAAGGTTGTCGGTTTCCCGCGGCACAAGCGACCGGTACGGAATTTCGTATCCCTCTTCAGGAACAGGGTATTTTTCCTTCCAGCCAGCCCCGTCCCTGAACATTTCCGCGCAGTGAATATCAATAAAAAACGATGCACGCGCAATTCCGTCATCAAATTTCCTTCCGTTCCTCACGTCTTCGTAAGTAAGGTAATATTCGCCGAGTATTCTTCTCGTCTCTCTTATTCCGTAAAGATACGCGGTATCAATCAAATGACAGTTTTCGTATCCGGGCACATACTTATGATAAAAGTGAAGACATTCCTGAATCAGCCGGCGTGATTTAATCGTAGCCTCGGTCAACTGTCCGGTTTCAGTGCCGTCAATATCCGTTGAAGTATCAACATTAACACTGACCTGTCCATTGCGTATTGTGCTTCCTTTGCATCCAAGCATCCAGTAAACGTAATCCGGCAAATGGAGTTCCCCTTTTTCCCTCGCATCGCGGATTTTTTCCCGCACAAAATCCTCTCCCGGAACTCTTGAACCGTCTATTCCGCCTAACCTGAACATCATAGACGACCCCTGCATTTCTCCGTTCGAATCGCCCTTTTCATAATTGCACCCGGCAAAATAAGCGATATCCCCGTCTCCTGTCGCGTCAATTATGACTTTTGCGAGAAGAGCCTGTCTGCCGTTCTTATTCGCGACGAAAACTCCTTTCAACCTGTTGTCCTCCACAATGACGCCTTCTGCAAACGTGTAAAAAAGAATTTTAACGCCCGACTCAATCGCCATTTCCTGCGCCGCGTATTTGAACGTTTCAGATTCAAAAGCGTATCCTTCGGCGCCTCCTTCCTTTGCCAAGCGGCCGAGAAACTCCCTGTATATTCCGCCGTTTTCTCCGGTTGTCCGCATAAAAGGTCCGACAAGACCCGCAGTTGCCGCGCCTCCTAAACAGTTAAACTGCTCAACAATAAGCGTGTTTACTCCGTTTCTTGCCGCAGAAACCGCGGCGGATATACCCGCAGGCCCCCCGCCTACAACAAGCACATCGGTTTCACCAGCAACCGGAATATCTCTTTTTTCCGCAGAAATGAGTTTTTTCCTGTTTTCCATTTTTTATCTTTTTTGACTATGCTCAATTTTTGCCAAGTTGCCGGCCGAGTTCGCAATACAGGTGAACCCTGTTGATCGGCGTATGCGGCGTGACCGGGCTTCCCAGACTGAGAATAAAACGGTTTTTATTTTTTCGGCCGGCGGCTATCTGGCGTCTGATCTCCTTTTTTAGTTCCTCATCGGTTCCGTTCTGGAGGATGCCGATGGCGTCAAGATTGCCAAGCAGAGCGCAGTGCCCGTTTACTTTCTCTGCAACGTTTTCAATGTTGATGGTGAACCCCTTTTTGCTTTCTTCAAAAGCAAGGGCGTCGGCTCCAATAGAAAGAATCTGCTCCCATTTTCCCGCAGGATTTCCGCAGAAATAATAAATAGATTTCATTCCTGCCGAACGTATTTCCTCTACCAGCTGCCTCATCAGGGGAAGATTGAGAGAGGCGAACGAATCCGGGCTTATCATGTCTGTCATCCATTCCTCTATCCAGACTCCGGCCGCACCCAGCGCTGCGGTCTCACCGACCGTATTCAGAGACAAAGAGAGAAAACGTTCACCTGCATATTTAACCAATTCCGGTTTTTCCGCCACCATTCTCATCGTTCCCTCAAAACCCCAGATGTTGTAAAGTGACCGGAAAGGAGAAGGGACATGGGATACCGGAAAGAGTTTTTTTCCGAATTCCGCCTGAAGCCGTTTCGCAAGGTCATCCGCGCCTTCCGGAGGGTGTTTCCCGCCGTTAAATTCGTCCGGAAAGGGAATTGCCTCGTCTATTTCCGCCGGGGAATCGGCGAGTTTTGGAGGATGGAATGATTGTATTCCTCCGGGGAACCTCCATCCGCCAGGTACCGGTTCCCGTAACTCATTTTTCCTTCCGGTGCGCTTATCAATAAGGAAGACGCCTTCAGGTAAAATCTCAAGGGATAGGTTTTGCCGTTCCGCGCGGGTATGGAAGAAAGGTACGAAAAACCAATCTTGGTTAACCCGGGAGATAATCTCGCGGCGCCAGGGTAACTGTTCTTCTATTTCCGGGGATTCCCGGAACCACCAGGGAAGACTGGTGAGTTCCTTCCAGTGGTCCCGGATGAAAATATCCTCGTAACAGATCACCACCCCTATTTCTGGAGTTCCATCTCCGGAAAGAACCGCTTCTATCTTTTGCCTGCCGGTTATTTCCATCTTCCTGTTTTAGAACTGGTCGCAGGTAAGCAAATCTGAAGCATTTATCAGGTTTTTCTCTTTCATCTGGTTCAACGTCATCCATTCCACGTGACCATCCACAAAGTTCATATTGGCGCCGTTGCCATGAGGATACTGGACATAGGTACCCTGATAAATCTGAAAGGGGCTGCCTCCGGTGTCTATGAGCATTATCGCCGAGGACGGTTTTTCAATTCCGGTAATTTTCTTGAGGTAAGCATTCCAAAATGCGTCCGGCCAGCCCATTCCCATGCAGTAGAGGTTTGCGCCGTAACTTACTTTATAGCCAAGGTCTGAACTGGATTTGGTTGGGCAGACCTGGATTTTCCGGTTGGAAATGTACCTTTGTATCGGTGCGACGGAGTCACACCAACGGGAACCGTCCCAGCCATAGCCGGCGGGGTACAGCCAGTCATTTTCATCCTGTGCGTACATCAACCAGCACAACGCCATTTGCTTTAGGTTGTTCATGCAACTTATCTGCCTGGCTTTTTCCCTTGCCTGGCTTAACGCAGGCAGCAACATCGCCGCCAGTATTGCGATGATAGCAATAACGACCAGCAATTCAATGAGGGTGAAGCTTTTTTTATTAACCATACGCCTCCTCCGTTTTAAAACGATAACTTTCTCAAATCAACGGCAAATTTCCGGAACTTCTCCACACATTCGCCACATTCATCGTATCGTTCAAATTCAATTATATAATGCCCGGCAAAACCTGTGGCCAAGGTAAATGTTCGTCCGCAAGACCATGGTTATCGGCAATATGAACTAACCCCAGGTAAGGATGGAGTTTCTGGATAAATTCCAGGGTATTATTAGACATATTAGCATGTCCATAGTCAAGACAGAATTTTAGAGCAGGGGAACAAACCTTGTTAAATATGAAAAGGAATTCAGAAAGAGTACCTCCCAGGTCATTCATATTTTTGTAATCATAAGGATAGTGGTTTTCTAAACAGATATCAATATGGGATTTTTCGTATAGGATGGCTGAGCGGCCGAATACCCCGGCCGCAATCCTCAAACCTTCTTCTTTATCAGGATGCGTCCCCAGATGAATTGTCAGAGAAGAAGCGCCCATTTTGCGACATACATCCAGAGAATCAAGCATTTTCTGGTATCCAATCTTTTCCCCAAGGTTTGGCATATCATCCCAGACATGAAGGCTCAGTTTTAAGTGATATCTTTTGTTTAACTTTTCAATTAATGATAGGTCGGTATTACAAACAGCTTTAGAATATGAAAATTCTATTGCATCCAACCCAAATTCAGACGCACATCTTTCAAACGCCTCAGGTAAATTCTTCCACTTATAGTAAAGACAGCTGATTCCAACGATAGGTTTCATATATTTTCTCATCTTCGCTCTTTTTTTCAATTTTCAATTTACCTTTCATTCACTTAGAGTATTTCTAATTGTCAGAACAGGCTCGACCAAAATTTCTTTCTCTTCCTTTGTTTGTAAAACCTCCCAGGCTTTTTTTACTATCAAATCTTCCCGGATAGATACCGAGGTAAAGTTGTAGGAATGTGACCACAGTGTATTATGATATCCTATGACCGAGACATCCTGGGGGACTTTAATTTTTAATCTTTTCATAACCTCTAAAGCGGGAATAACTCTGAAATCTCCAAATGATAGGATACCATCTGGGTGGTTTGAATTTGAGAAGATTTTTTCGTATGTCTGCTCTGAGGTTTTTTTAGAGATGAGGTAATTCAGTGTCCTTATCCCTGCCTCTTGAAAAGATTGTTCACAGCCCTGGTAAAAAATATCCGCAATATTGCCAGGCAGGATAGGGAAAGAAATAATTAATACCTTTTTTCTGCCTGAATCAAGAAGATATTTGGCTGATAGATAACCACCTTTCCTATAGTCGGAAAGGATATAAGAAGCAATGATTTTTTTGGGGCCTTCGAATCTATGTATAAAAATGAGCCGGGTTTCTGCTCTTAATTTGTTTAGAATTTCAAAGGGAAATAAAGAAGACCCGTCAACTATTAAAGCAACTGGTTTCTCGGCCAAGAATTTAGCCATATTTTTCTTAAGACTATCTGTATTCAATATATTAAACACGGTTGTAAGGTAACCTTTTTCCTGAAAAAAGGGCAAAATGTTGGTAAAAGGAGAGTGCTGGTTTGTTTCTCCGATCTCCAGTGCAATCCCAATGGTCTTGGAAAAGAGTTTTTTTGGTTTGATTGCATAGGTGCCATTTCCATATAGTCGTTTGAGGATTTTCCTCCCCACCAGGCTTGCTACGGCTTTATTAACCGTCATATGAGATAGATGATATTTTTTGGCAAGACTTCTTTCTGAAGGCAATTTGATTCCGGGTGGGTAAACACCATTTTCAACCCGCTTTTCTATTAAGTCAGCAATTTTCTGGAACTTATTTATAGCCATTGAAGTCTCTTTGTATTATACACATTGTATTATACACATTTTTAAAACTTTGTCAAATTCAGAGGTTATCGCCCGGCAGTTTCCAGGTATACCGGTCAGTTGTTATTATGACCCCGGCAAGATCACCTTTTACTGAAGGTCCTTAATCCCCGGCAATTTACTTTACCCCCCTATAATTTTGATTAAACAATTTTAATTACTTACATAAAGTTATTAACTCTTGACAAAATGGCCCTCCTGAGGTACAATATAACTACAATAAGTAAAAATATGCAGATGACCCGGAAGACCATCAGGCAAAGACAGCTTTTGGCAGTTTTGAACCTTATTCGGGAAGAAGGACCTATTTCTAAGGTTGATATCTCCCGTAAATTAAGAATCAGGCCGGCCACTATTGATTTCCTTTTAAAAGAACTGGAAGAAAAAGGTTTAATAAAGAACGATGGAAAACCTATTCTTACCAACAATCGTGGTAGGAAACCGATGGCGATTGAGTTAAATAAAGAGGCTCATTATGCCGTAGGGGTCCATTTTTCGGATATCTCCATCTATTTTGTTGTAGCCGATTTAAAAGGCAACATTATTCGGGAGTACAAAACAGATGCAAGAAACATCAAAAGTAAAGAGGATCTGGTAGTAAAAATACTTGATGGAATAAAATATCTACTAAAAGTAAAAAAAATAAGAAAAGAAAAGGTTCTGGGCATCGGTCTGGGTATTCCCGGCTCAGTGGACCTGGAGAGAGGTTTATCCCTATCCTACCACTTCTATCCCTGGTGGAGAGAAATTCCTTTTAGAGATATCGTGGAAGAAAAATTTCCCCTTTTCCTTATTCTGGATAATGACACCAGAACCTTCACCCTCGCAGAAAGAGACTACGACTCCGGTAAAGGTGTTAAGAACTTTCTCTTTCTTGACCTGGGGATATTGGGAATCGGCCTCGGGATTATCCTCAATGGTGAACTATATTACGGAAAGAGCGGCAAGGCAGGTGAATTTGGGCACATCACCATTGAGGAAAACGGCCCTTTATGTACCTGCGGAAATTATGGTTGTCTTGAATCCTTATGCTCTGGCGTGGCAATGGAAAAAGAAGCCAAAAAACTGGTAGCACAGGGAGTGGCCACCGTACTCAAAGAAAAGGAAGAGATTACCTATCCGGAGATATTTAAGGCAGTGAGACTTGGAGATAAAATAGCCCTCCAGATTGTTGATAGACTGGGTCAGCATTTGGGAATAGGCATTTCCACGCTTATCAATATCTTCAACCCGGCTCTGGTTATTCTCGGAGGTTACCTCGCCAGAGAAGGTGGTGACCTGCTGCTTCCGGTGGTGGAAAGGACCGTTAAACTAAGAGCGCTCCCTGAACCCCGCAGTGAAACCGTCATTAAGATAAGCCACCTTCCGGAAAACAGCGGTGCCTTAGGAGCCGCCACTTTGGTTTTAAACCGATTTTTTGCTGAAGGCGAGTCCCAGGTATCAGAAAAAATCCTGGGCCTCCCCCTTAACGGAAGGAACTTTTAATCGGAGGTCAAAATGGCGCAGATGGCAGAAGGAATGCGGAACAAAAAAAGGGCTTTCACGTTAATAGAACTTCTGGTGGTCATCGCCATCATTGCCATCCTGGCGGCGATGTTGTTACCGGCACTCAGTCAAGCCAGGGAAAAGTCACGGCAGGCAAGTTGCTTGAATAATTTAAAACAGATAGGTTTAGTTATCAATATGTATGCTAATGATTATGATGATTTAATCCTACCCTATGTCCTTCCTGGTGATACCTGGTACTATTGGGATTTACAAGTTGTTAGTTTTCTCACAGGTAAACCTGTTAGAAATGATGTGGAAAATACTATATACAGCAAGCCTTTAGTAACGCGCTGTCCAAGTGCACCAACTGAAGAGTTACATGATGGTGGTGTGCCGACTAACCCTAAAACTCGTGGTTCTTATGGCCCAAATGTACGGGTAATGGGTGATGCCTCCAAAACCCTGGCACAACTTCAATCTGAGTTGAATCCGCCTGGGCAGAATTATGTTCGGCCAGTTTATAAAATGGGCCAGTGCACAAGAACTTCAGATATCTGTCTTCTTATAGACGCCAACCAGGGAAATTCAGTTCAACGTGTAACCTCTGATGGGAACCTAAGTGGGCATGAAACTAGTATTCGCTGGCGTCATACTGACGGAGTAAATTGTCTTTTTTTAGATGGCCATGCAGCCTGGCGAGTGTATCCATGCCCACCAGGGAAAGATACGTTCTGGTGTGACCCATACTGGGAGTAGTAAAAAAGGAGGCATATGAAAAATAATAGTAGCATAAGAAGAAACATCTATGTTGGCGTGGTGTTCTTTTTTTTAGGTATTATAAATTACCTCAATGCAGAACCGACCTGGGACATTACAACTGGCACAGCAACTACTTTTTCAATTGAAGGGCTTAAAGTAATCAAAATTTCGCTTCCACCCGGCACTAATGAAGGTGGGGTCCAGAGTAAAAAACCGGGGTGGCCAGTACAACCAAATTCTGAATATGCGGTGACACTGCGCCTCAAAAGCCCGAACCTTCCATCTGCATGGCTTTTTGTTACCGAAATCAACAAAAATGGTGATGTGGTGAGACCAGAGCGTACTATCCGTGACTTCCATGAGATTCCGGTAGAATGGAACTATGCCACTCATGGTTTTTTCACTGGCCCGGACACTCACTTTGTGCTTTTTGAAGTCAGGAGTAATACCTGTGGTAGAAATAAGGATGGTATGGAGTTGTTATTCGCTGACTTCAGTTTAACGCCGCGCGGTGCTATCCCGGAAATAGGTGAACTTGGAAAAGAACAAGTGCTTGACTCTGGATTTGAGAAATGTCCAACAGGTATTTTCACGCAAACAAAAGCAACCTTAGAATCTCCCTGGATACAGCATGGCGGGTATCTTGGTAAACTTCTTATTATGGCTGACGGTAAAGCCCACGACGGAAAACAGTACCTACATAGTGAATCTGTGACGACTGGTTTGCCAAGCGGTATTGTACAAGAAGAACGTTTCTCCTTACAGGCAGGAAGTCTGGTCTCCATATCATTCTGGGTACGAGGACAAGGCGAAGCTCACGCTAGTATTGGTCTTAAGAATAGTAAAGGTGAGTTTATGTATTCAAAGGAGGTAGTAAAAAAAGTTGATTCTCCAGATGAATGGCAAAATATAAAGGATGAATTTAGAATAGAAGATTTTACTATTGTACAGGGTGCTTTGTGCTTCTACAACTTTGGTAAACTTGACCTGGATGACTACTCGGTAGTAGTTTATCCGCCGAAGCCTCAACCACTGCCGGTGGTAGAATAAAGAAAAACAATGACTAAAAAATTCTACCTGGTTGTTTTGCTTGGAATAGTTTTTTTAGAACTACTTGCGGTGGATGGGAAAGCAATGATGCTTACCCAGACAACGCAGGGAATTTATCTTTTTGAGAATAAATATATCCGCTTGATGGTAGATGCGAATCATGGAGGCCGCATCACTCAATTCAGTTACCTGATTACTGGACATGAATATGTAAACAAGAAAGAATTATCTCTTGCTATCGACCACTTCTGGGAGCAATCCTGGCCAGGCGAACTTATGGAAGCACCATATGAGGTTATTGACCAGGGTTATGATAATAACCGGGCATTTCTGAAACTACGCAAAACGGTCAGCGGACAATGGGAAGGAAAAGCACAAAACAATCTCGCTGGTTTAATATTAGAAAAGGAAATCAGTATTGAAACAGAAGATAGGGCAGTGCAGGTAAAAATTCGTATTTTTAATCCAACCAATTCTTCAAGGCAAATACAGTACTGGGCCCAGCATATCTATACTCTTGGTGGAAACCCGGCAAACCAGATTTACTACCGACCGAGCAGAAGAGGAATCATCCAGGCATATTTTGAACGTAGGAACATTGGAGATGACTGGGTCCGAGACCCAAATGCGGGCTGGAGTGCTGGATACAATCAAAAAAATGGTAACGGTCTTTTCTTCCTGGTTGATTTCCAAAAACTAGATGCTTTCTATAATTGTCTGAGTGCGGGGACTCATGAGTGGATAATGGAACCAGCCGTAATACCGCCGGGTAGCTCCTGGGAAACTATTTATGTAATCATACCATACCGGCAGGGTGGTTCACCTGTTTTTGCTTCGGAAGAATATATCCTTGGAATAGATTTCCTTCCAAACGTAGACCAACTGACAATGCGTATGACAGCTCAACCAGGGGTAAAGAGTGGAACTAATTTCTCCTGGCAAACTGAAATTTTTCTTATGCCAGGCCGGAAAACTATTACCAGAATAGATGAACGGATATCTCTTGTTGACTTTTCTCTCTGGACAAAAGAAATAAACTTGGGAAAGTATGGGACCGATGACCTTATTGTAAAAAACTATATAAGTAATGAAAAAAAGTTGATATTTGAAACACTCTTTGGTGGAAAACAGATACAACGGATTTCAATGGGACTTTCCCCTGGGTGCTACCAACTTTTGGGACCAGAAACTAAAGTGGAAACTCAACTTGTGCTTAATCTAGAACCGCGTATCAAAAAAACTAACAAGGTTCTTTATGTCCATGGACTCCATGCACCTTTTTGGAAAATTTCCGAAGCAGTTAATGAACTTGGATTAGTAATAGATAATGCTTATTTTCAGGCACTTGTTCTTGGCCAACAAAAAATCTCTCAGTACCCAACCGGCCCCTCTATAGATGAATATGATGCTGTAATTCTTGCTGATATACCAGCTCAAGCGTTTGGCAGGGATGAATTGCGAAGCCTGGTTAGTTATGTCCGTAAGGGCGGGGGGCTACTTGTTTTGGGTGGGCCAACAAGCTATGGCAATGGTGGCTACGATAATACGATATTAAACTCTCTTATTCCTTTTCAAATTACAGGACCGTTTGATAACAGAGCCGTTCCAGAGGGAGAGCGATGTTTAAGAAATTCTAATGGAATCTTATCTGAAACACTTGATTTTTCACAAAATCCTTCTGTTTTCTGGGCCAACTATCCTGGTAGTCTCAAACCGGGTGCAGAAGTATGGTTATGGTTTGGTAAAACACCTTTTGCTATAGCCTGGCAGGTGGACCGGGGTAGAGTAATAGCGATAACTGGCTCGGTTCTTGGTGCACCCGGGCACAAAGAAATACTTTTTACCGAATGGAAAGATTGGACAAAAATTATGCAATCGCTCATCAAATGGGTTATTCAAGACTGATTATGAAAAAGGTGGGTTTTTCTATCGTGCGCTCATTTCTTATGTTGTTTATTTTATTTATTGCAGGAAAAGTTGTCTATGCAGACCCGACTCTTCTCTCCTGCGAGTCCGATAAGATTTACTACCAACCAGGTGAAACAGTAAAAATTATGGTAGTGGTTAAAAATAATACCGAACAAGAAACTGCAAATATTCTGCGGATATCAGTGATGTGGAATCTTACTGATTCTGAAGAACTTAAGAAAATACCGATTTCTATGAAACCTGGGGAAGTTTTCAGGATGAGCGTTTCCTGGGTTCCGAAAGAGGAATTCTGGGGATGTGAAGCAATTGCAGAATTACTTCGTCTGGATAGCACAGTTATTAGGCGCAAAAGTGAAACTTTTGCAGTACACCACACGCCATTTGCATCTGGGCAGCAGGTAACCGTTTTTCAGGCATGCCAGAAATCTGGGGAGGAAAATTTCGGTGTAAACCTCGGTGGTTTTCGCTGGTCTACAGACGAGTTATTAAAAACAGCTCGGGACTACTATGTTACCTGGTGTGAGCAATCCGGTGTGCCGCCGTCAGAATTTTCAAACCTTGCACCGGAAGAGGAGTCTTGGTGGTCTGGATGGGGATGTTATCAGCAGTCTAAAGGAGGAATTAAGAAAGTAATTGATGAGTCCCATCGTTATGGTATACGTGCTTTTATGTATCACGCTCCTATTGTCACAGGAGTACCAGGAATTGAATTTGCCAGACAACATCCCGAATGGGTCCAACGTACCAATCTGGGACAATTTGCTGGACGGTATGACCAGCATTTTCTTGAAGTACAAGTACCCGGCATTATTGATGACGCCACCCGTAATGCAGCAAATGTTGGTAGTAGTTATATGCACGTAGATGTTTACCATCCGGCGGTCATAGATTTTGCTGCCAATGAAATTATCCGTTCCACAAAGATGTTTAACTGGGATGGAATTCGTTTTGATGGCCATTGGACTTTAGATGGTATATCCTATGATAATCAGGTAACTTACGGATATGATGGTTATATGCAGGCGCATGGTCAGGACCCTGATATTCTTTCTCTCCGTAATATGAAACAGGGGATAGCAATTATTCATAAATTTGCCCCTGAGTTCCTCTTTGGTTATAACTACGGTTTTGAATACCGGAATATGGGTGCACAACTTCCCAGGACTTTTGAATTTTGTGCCAATAATAGCGCTATAGTGTGGGAATCATCTCGGTGTATGAATCGGGAGGGAGACCCCTACCACACATGGGATATGGCACTGGATGCTTTTCAAGGTGAGGTAGATATCACGCGCAAAGCAGGCGGATACGAATATATCATACCACCTGACCCAGGTACAGTAGCATTTGCTCCAGGGTTTGCCCGGCATTATCTTCCAGTGCTTTATGCTTCAGGCGCTCACCTTTTTGCCAGCGCTTTTTCTAATGAGCAAAGTATGCTACATTATTCTGGATTTTCAACGGAAGAGAGTATTCCTATTCATCGTTTTGCAATGCGATATAGCCGTTTTCTTTACGATTTGTCTATTCGTCGTGGTCTACCAGCGGGTTGTGACCTAAAGGTAGAAGGCGACGGTCTCTGGCGGTCCAACTTGATTACAACCCAGCCTGGGATAAACAAGAACGAACGGATTATTGTATGTCATATTCTTGGCAAAAGAGCGAATAATGTCATTAATATAAATGACCGGGCTGAACCGGTTCCGGTGACAAAGTGCAAGGTATCTCTGGTAATTCCCGCATCTATGAAAATTTCTTCAGTTTCCTGGATAGCTCCTGAAAAAGATTTTATTCCGATTGAATTCAAATCAGACATTCTTAAACAAACGATTACACTTCCTGATACACCATACTGGTCAGCACTAATCATACAGTTAAGGAAATTATAGTTGCTGGTTGTAAATTGATAAGAATTCTCGGATGAAACTGGAAAATCCTTTCTTAGTTGTCTTCATAGATGAAAAACGGCTGGGGCTTATTTCGGTAAAGGATAAACGAACAGGTAAGTTGTGGAAAGGCCAGCAAATTCCTTTCATCATCTGGTTCTGGAATTCCCTCCGACAGGAAGTTATTTCCCAACCGGTGTGGGACCCAAATTGTGTGGATGTAACTTACAAACAAACTGATGTTGATAAAGTTTCTATTGGATATACTATTTATAATAATTTTTATGCAAGTGAGCGGACAAAGACAATCTTTTATTTAGAGGTTTCCCTGAATGAAAATTATCTTCAGTTCCGGCTGCCAACTCAAGATATCGCTGAGGAAAAAGGGAACTATTTGAAACTTATTGGCCTTGAAATAATGCCTGGTTTCGGAGGGGTACCGGACGGTGCAAAAGGGTATATGGTACTTCCGATTTGGGGAGGAGTTGTCCGTTATTTTGACCACGAGCACAGAATTTTACTTGAACCCACAAGAAAAGAAATCCTGAGAAGTCCTACTTCTCTGCTTCCGTCGTTTGCTACGGAAACTTTTTTTCACTATGACAAAAGTGGACCTCGGCAGCAAAAACTTGGAA
This sequence comes from Candidatus Omnitrophota bacterium, assembly GCA_043797665.1. Taxonomy (GTDB): domain Bacteria; phylum Ratteibacteria; class UBA8468; order MWAK01; family MWAK01; genus CAZVUE01. The sequence goes on along the minus strand of JAZDPL010000048.1, from coordinate 11,820 downwards.
TTTACGACGATACTTACCATGTCAGTCTTCCGCTTTTCGGATTGGTTCATAATAATTCAGGATATGGGGCTTTTATCACAAGCGGTCAACATGATGCCGAAATAGTGGTTAAAGCAAATCAGGGAGAAAAAAAGTTAAGTTCCGTTCATTTCATGTTTTATTACCGCCGGGATAGTAAGGATGTTATTAACCCGACTGACAGAACTGTCCGCTACTGCTTTTTCGCTAAGCACCAGGCGAACTACTGTGAAATGGCAAAGATGTATAGGGAATATCTTATCAACGAAAAAAAGGTCACATCATTGAAAAGTTTAATGAAGAAGAACACGCTGGTTAAATATTTTCATAACGTTTTTATGCTGACTATTCTTTTTGGTCACAAAAGGATACAGGCGAATGGACGGGGGTACCTGCAAAAGTTTCTATCTTATTCTGAAGCAGAGAAATTGCTCGTAAGAATGAACGAAGCGGGCATGGATAAAGTAAATATCCGGCTGGCGGGATGGAACAGACAGGGCCATGATGGTATGTATCCTACCGTTTTTCCTATAGAGACAAAATTTGGCCGGATAAAGGAATTCAAGAAATTACTGGAGCAGGCAAAAAAACTTGGCTACCGAATAGCGGTTCACATAAATTACGGTGATTGCTATAAAGGTTCCCCGGAGTGGGACCCGGAATTTGTCATGAAGAATAAGGATGGTACATTAAGAGGTGGCCCGATATGGGCGGGTGGACAAAGTTACAAGGCCTGTCCGCAGGCAATGTTAGGGAGGTTTGTAAAAAGAGACCTCCCGAAATTGAAATCTTTGGGGTTGAACGGTGCGATTTATTTTGACGTAGTTTTGCTTACCCCATTTTGTTGTTATGATAAAAAACACCCCCTTACCAGGAAAGGGTATTGTCTGGCTGTAAAAAAATATTTGAACTATGCCAAATCTCTTTTTGGAGCGGTACAAACTGAGTATGGTATAAGTGAATTACTCGGTACGGTTAATTACCTCTCCTACGTTCCGGCGTATGACTGGAAGCCCGTTTCAACCTGGGCCCATACTACCGAACTCTATCAGAAAGGGCTGGCGCACAAAGGTATTCCCCTGGACTGTATCGTTTACCATGGGATAATTCAATACTCACTTACCAATACCTCTTCTCCTGATGAGGAAGAAGCCCGCCTGGAATTTTTGCACGCGCTTGAAACAGGGGCCCTGCCTAAGGATGAGTGGCGGGATAACAATCCCCGGACCCGAATTCCAAATGAAGCGAGCCAATACCAAGTAATATGCAAGAAACTGGGACACCTGCAATTTGAATTTATTGAAGACCATAAGGAATTGGCTCCGCAGGTATTTGGTACAAAATACTCCGATGGAACCTGGGTAGTGGTGAACTATTCAAACAAGAAGGCTACTGTGTTGGGAAAAAGAATTGGACCAAAAGGATTTATTTCTTTTAAAATTTAACTGGCTAAAATTCCTAATTGGCGTTCTGATAGAAACCATTATGAATAGCCGGGAGAGGTTCTTAGGGATTATGAATTATCAGCCGGCGGACAGAATGATGGTCTGGGATTTTTATTACTGGCCGGAGACTTTGGAAAGATGGAAGAAAGAGGGATTACCGGAAGATGCGGACCCGGCCGAATTCCTGGGTATTGATAAGAGGTGGAAACTTCTGGAAGTAAAGACGGGACCCTATCCTGTTTTTGGGGAAGAGGTAATAAAAGATGAAGGGGAAACAGTAATAATGTTGGATAGTTGGGGCAGAAGGGTCAGGGTGCCGAAATCAGAAAAGAAAAGGGAAAGCACCTTTCCCCAGTTTCTGGAATTTCCTATAAAGAAAAGAGCGGATTTTGAAGGGTATTGTAAAAGGCTCAATCCTACCGAATCCGGGAGATATCCGAATGATTGGCCCGAGGTAGTCAGGAAACATAAAAGCAGGGATTATCCCTTAGGTCTTCATATTGACGGTCTCTTTGCCTTTTGTCGGCAAATGATTGGCTTGGAGAGCGTTTCCATCCTCTTTTACGATGACCCGGATTTGATTGAAGAGATGATGGAGTATCAGGCCTGTTTTGCCATAGAATATGCTAAACCTCTCCTCAAGGAACTTGATTTTGACTTTGCTATCTTCTGGGAGGATATGGCGTATAACAAAGGCTCTCTCATCTCGCCTTCCCTGGTTAAAAAGATGATGCTACCAAGGTATAAAAGGATTACCGATTTCCTTCGGGGGCATGGTATTGACCTGGTCTGGGTAGATTCTGATGGAACGGTGAAGGAACTGGTACCTATCTGGCTGGAAGCGGGTATCAATATCTTCTTTCCGGCAGAACAGGGAACCTCTGACAATGATATCCGGCTGTGGCGAAAAAGATTCGGCAGGTCGGTCAGAATCATCGGCGGAATTGATAAGTTTGAGGTTGCCAAGGGAAAGGAAGCGATTGAAATCCAGATTAAGAAAAATATAGAAAACATCAGGGAAGGGGGTTTTATACCTCTTCTGGACCATTCGGTCCCTCCGGGAGTCTCTCTGGATAATTACCGGTATTATCTGGACGCAATACGGAAGATAAGGATGGATTAAGATGAAGAAAACGTTGAGGATGCAGGCGTTGCTTGAACAAGGAGAAATCAGCAGAATAGAGAGATTGGCGCTGGAGGTTCTTGAGACTTATGGAATGAAAGTATCAAACAAAGAGGCGCTGGAACGGATTTCTTCTTTTGACGAAATAAAAATTAAAAATAACAGAGTTTATCTTAAAGCAGATTTTGTAAAAGAGAAGGTTGAAGAGTACAAAAAGGATAAAAAATGCATAGGCTTCTGGTCAAGGATAGAGAATGTGGATACCGACCATATAATGAGGCTTCCGGAAAAAGGTCTTCCGTATCCTTACCGGCCAACGTTCTTGATGTGTAACCATGCCAGTTGGCTCCTTGACCCGGCAACAGAAAAGGTCCGGTCCCTTAATACCAACGACGTCATTGAGATGACCAGATTTATGGATACCCTTTCTCTGGAAACATCAATTAAGGCAGCGGCTCCTGGTGACCCTCAGGACCTGCCGCCATTCTTACAACCAATTGCCAGATATAAGATAAGTTGTCAGTACTCAAGGCATGGAGGGTTAATTGCTCCTTCCGGAGACATCAGAGCCTCAGAGTATATTTATGAGATGGCTCAAGTGATGGGCAAGCCTTTTATCACCAATATGTATGTAATTAGTCCTTTAAGGATGGAGGGCAATGATTTTGACAAGATTATGCATTTTATTGACCGGAAAGTGCCGATTGCGGTATCTACCTGGCCGATGCTGGGCGCCACCGCACCGATTACCTTTCCCGAAGCAGTTGTTCAGTCCCTGGCTGAAGTGTTGGGTGGTTATACGATTCTAAAACTGTTGAGTAATGGGAGTCTGGTTGGTTTTAAAGTAAGACTCCATGCCTTTGATATGAAGGAGGCAAGTTTGGCTTATGGCACTCCGGAAGATTGCTTATCAGAAATGTTTATCGCTGAGATAAACAGGTTTTATGGCAATGCGCATATCTGCCAGATGAATACCATGGCGAAAGAAACAGGCGTTCAGTCAGGCACAGAGAAATTCTCCTCGGCCCTCTGCGGAGTCCTTTCCGGGGCAATGATTCTGGCTGATATCGGTCAGGTTTCCCTTGATGAGATTTTTTCGCCGGAACAGGCAATCTATGACTGTGAAATCCTGGAAAATGTTATGAGGCTGGTAGAAGGTTTTGAGTATGGAGAAGGAGATATCAGGTCTTGCAAGGAAGCAGTTTTAGGCGATGGTTCGTACCTTTCTTCAGAAGAGACGCTCAAAAATTTCCGGAAGGCTTACTGGATGCCAAAGGTTTTTAGCCGGGCAATGTTCCAGCAGTATTCCGGCCGGGGTGAAAATCAAAAGAAACGCGTTAAAGAGTTGATCAAGGAAAAGATTAAGAACCATAATTTCATTCTTAAGCCTGAGAAGAACCGGGAATTGGAGAGAATTTACCAAAAGGCGAAGGAAGAACTGGAAAATTAATGGAACCGATAAAATTTGGTCTGGTGACCCTTGCAGGTGAGGATTTCAACTTTAATTTAGCGAAGGAAATCTTTACTAAAAGTAAAGAAAAACTTGCTAAACTTGAAGGCAGGCTGATTAGTCCGGAAGGGATAATTCTAAACCAGAGAGATTTGGATTCAGCCATTAAAAGGTTTAAAAAGGAAGAGGTTGACTGTATTCTTATTCAGACCGGTACCTTTCCTAACGGAGAAAGGGTTGTTAATCTGGTTGAGAATTTTAATCTCCCTTTTATTGTCTGGGCATTGCCAGAACCCAAAGGAGATGGGAATTTGCTCCTGAATTCCTTCTGCGGGGCAAATATGGTGACCTCTCTCCTTTATAAACTAAAGAAAGATTACAAGTTTTTCTACGGTTCCTATAAAGATGACAAGATTTTATCGGTTCTTGGTAGGTTTCTGAAGTCAGTGGGGGTGGTCAAAAAACTCAGAAGTACAAAAATCGGTCTGGTTGGCTACCATGTGCCGGGTTTTTATAACCTCGCTTTTGACGAACTGAAATTGAAAAGAGAAATAGGCACGGAAATCCGTCACATTGATTTAGCAGAGGTAAGGGAAAGGATGGAAGAGGTCTCCGGCAGAGAAATAGAGAAGAGGGTAAAGGAACTGAAAGGAGTTATTTCCAGGAATGCGATGAAGGAGAAAGACCTCTCCACCTATGGAAAGATGTACTGCGCCTTGAACCTTCTGGCGGAAAGGTATCATCTGGATGGTCTGGCGATAAAGTGCTGGCCTGAGGCGGGTAAGATTTTCGGGATGAATCCTTGTGTGGTAATTTCAAAACTTACCGATGAAGGACTGCCGATCGGGTGTGAGGGCGATATCTACGGTACCCTCACCATGCTTATCCAGTATTTTCTTACCGGCAGACCCCCTTTTTTGGCCGACCTGGTTTCGGTAGATAAGAACGAGGATATCGGGACATTCTGGCACTGTGGAAATGCGGCCATCTCTCTTGCCCGTAACCCGGAGGAAGTTAGCATTCTTCATATCCCCTGTTCTTTTGGCCTGGGGTGTAATTTTGGATGTAAAGAAGGAGAGGTTACCCTTGCCAGATTATCCGAGGATACGGAATACAAGATGCTTCTTGCCTCCGGAGAAGCAATTCCCGGCAAAGCAATCTTTACCGGAACATCAACCAGGGTCAAATTCCCCCGGATAACAAGTTTAGTGGATGCCATCATTTACCAGGGGTTTGAACACCACTTTTCTCTTATTCACCTGAATGTGGTTGAAGAAATAGAGAATGTGTGTGAAATGTTAAAGGTCAAGGTAGTTAAGGTCTGATGGAAAAATCAAGGGTAGCGATAGTCAGGGTAGAAAACTACAAAAAAGAAACGGTTGCAAACGGTCTGGATGCCCTCCTGGAAATGTTGGGTGGCTTAAAAAAGATTATCCCTCCGGCCACCAGGAGGATTCTCATCAAACCAAATCTGATGTGTGGTGAAAGGTGGGACACCGGGATAACCGTTAATCTGGACTTATTAACTCATTTAATCAAACTAATTCAGAATCCGGGCTTCAATTTTATCGTAGGAGAAGGAGTGGGCTGGGGAGTATCAAGCCAGGATGCCTTTGAGAAGTGTGGCGCAAAAAGAGTATTTGAAGAGTTACGTCTGCCGCTCTACGATTTTAAGAGTGGCCGAACGACTGAGGTTAAAATTCCGGGAAAGAAATTGAAAAAAGTGGTAGTTGCTGAAGAAATTTTAGGATGTGATTTCATCATCAGTGTGGCTAAGTTAAAGACCCATTGCGAAACGGTCGCCAGTCTATCGCTAAAGAATATGAAAGGAATCGTTGCCCGCGACCAGGATAGGCTGGCTTTCCATCTCCTGGATGTGAATCAGTGTCTGGTTGACCTGAATAAAGTTTTTAAACCTGATTTAGCCATTGTGGAAGGGCTTATTGGTTTAGAGGGAATTGGTCCTTTTAAACCGGGAAGACCGAAAGACCTGGGCATACTGATAGCCGGAAAAGATCCGGTAGCGGTAGACAGCACCTGTTGCCGGATAATGAGGCTTAATCCAGAAGAGGTGAAGCATATTAAATTAGCCGGAGAACAGGGACTGGGAAAGATTGACCCCGGGGATATTGAGGTGTCAGGCGAAAGGCTGGAAGAGGTGACACCGGAGAGTTTTGAAAAACCGCCTCTTACTATTGAAGGCATCTCTCCTTATAAAGAGATAAAGGTGGTAGCGGGCAATCCCTGCAGTAACTGTGTGGCCGGACTGGCTTCTTACCTCCACGGGTACCTCCGGAAAGAAGTAGTGGGAAAATCTGTCCGGAGCATAAAGATATTGATTGGAGCCAGGGCAAAGGCAAGACTTACCGGCGATGAGATTGCCCTCGGGAATTGCCTGAAAAGATACCAGGGGAAGATTCCTTTCTGCCCGGGATGTCCGCCCCCCAGTGACGTTTATTTAAAACTGGTAGAGGACGGACTACAGGGAAATCTCAAGTCTGAGTGATTTAAGGAGAGCAAGTATGAATCTGAATTTGAAGTATCTGGTGGCGGAAAGAGGAGAAGTAAGAGCCGGGGTCTTTCAGGGAGAAGAAATACTCAAAGAGAGCGGGCAAAAGATAGTCCTGGAGATAGTTTCGGAACAAGGAAACCTTATTCGCAAAGAGGATTTTACCGGTAAGGACGGTTGGGCGGAGTTTGAGTTTAACCTTTTAGAATTCCTTGAGGGTTCTATCTCTTCCTTCTACCTGAGGTTCAAAGCGGATGTCAGAGGTAAGGCTATCAAAAATTGCCCACTTCATCCCTATCTGCCGGCAATTCTTACTCCGGTAGATATAGATGAAAATCTATCAGAACCCAAGAATTCTGTCTCTCTTTACGGTAAGTGGCGGTACCAGAAATGGCCCTTTTCGGAAGAAGAATGCCTCCGGAAAGAGTTCCCTGACAGACAATGGAAAGAGGTAGAAGTACCAGGACCGGTTTACTTACGTTCTCCATTTGACAGTCCTAACAAGATGCGGGACGAAATTACGCTGAGCCATATTGACCCGGAAGACGGATTTTTCTTGCGGCGTTGGTTTACTTTCTCTCCTTCCAAAGGAAAGGACGCCATTTTAAGGGTTGACGGTATCTACCCGGGTGGCAAAATCTGGATTAACGGGAAGAAGTCTGGTGAGGTATGGAGCGGATTGACCAGCCGGGAGTTTGATGTCACCCCTTTCTGCAGTCAGGGGGAAAGCCTGATTGCTATCAGAATCTACCGGAAACATCCTTTTGTCAGGCTTGATATGCCACGCTGGGTAATGGATTTCTGTGGAATCCACCGGCCTATCTACATCCATCAAGTACCTTTATTCCGGATTCTCAACTGCCGGCTTACCTCCGCCTGGGATAAGAAAAACAAGCAGGGAATTTTGAGCGGAGCGGTCAGGCTGATAAACAAAAGAGAAAAAAGGGTGTGCGGCAAAATAAAGGTTGAGATTTGTGATGGTCCAAACTCCATTTTTTTGCGGGAATTACCCGAAGTAACGATTGAAAAAAGCGGTGTGTCTAATCAGGAATTCTCCTTTGAAGTCCCCGGAGTTATTCCCTGGTCTGCCGAGAAGCCCTGCCTTTACCAAATCTTTCTGCGTCTTTTTGCCGAAGGGAAAAAAGAGGAGAGTGTTTCGGAAAGCGTGGGTTTTCGCCGGTTTGAGGTAGAGAATGGACGACCCCTGCTCAACGGCCAGGCCATTAAAATTCGGGGCATTAATCGCTTGGAGTTCCATCCGGAAAAGGGTCTATCTCAAGACGAAGAATGGCTGAAACAGGAAATATTTATGATTAAGCGTGCCAACATCAATGGCGTCCGGACCCACCTCAACCCTACCCACCGTTTTGTAGAACTTTGCGATAGAATGGGCCTCTATCTCGTGCAGGAGATTCCGATTGACTGGTCTCCGGATTTAATATCTGAGGTTGATAATCTGCCGATATTCTTGCACCGCATCCAGGCGGCAATTCAGAGGGACATCAATGACCCCTCAGTCCTTGTCTGGTCAATTGGAAATGAGAACCTCCCCAGACCCAGGAAAGCCGATACCCCTTTGTGGAATCAGGGAGAAGAGGTATCCTTCTGGAGGCACAGTCGGATTTTCCACCAATGGGCAAAGATGCTTGCCCCGGACCGGTTTACTATGTTTCCTCCGCCCGGACCGTTAACCACATTCCCGGCCTATCTGCAGGCAGGCATAGGAGATGTTGCGGATATTCACTATACCTTTTTGCCTATAAAAGAGTGGAAGAAAAAAGGTAAGATAACAATTTATACCACCTGGGAAAAGAAAAAGTCCTGTACTCCGGAAGACCTAAAGCAAAGGGGTTGGAAAGGAATATGGTTCTCTTCGGAATACTTCTGTTTCGGTACGGTTCCGGAACTCCTGGAAGCGCCTTATCTCTCCTTGATTGAGGAAGAGAGGCCGGAGGAACGATTTCAGAAACATGATACCTGGTCAGTATTTAAGAAAAGGCTCCAGCGGGAGTGGTCCTATATGGAGCAGGACCCGGCAAGCCTGGGTGGAGCATTCTTTCACTTTAAGGACCCGGCGGTTGGTAAGCCTTATCAGTGGACCAGTTACGACGAAGGGCTTCCCTGGGGAATTGTTACTCCCTATCTTGTCCCACTTCCTTTTTACTGGATTGTAAGGAGTATTTTTGCTCCCATACAGGTGGAGCAACGACTCCACACTATCTCAGAGGTAAAGAATGCACCCGTCAAGGTCAGGAACCTTTTCAGTTTTACCAATCTTTCCGAAGGAAAAACTTTCGTTCAGGAATCCTGCGGCGCCGCTAATCTGGGAACGACCTCGGAATGGAAAGAGGCAAAGTTTGATATTCCACCCCTCAAAGCCAGGATAATAAAGATAGCCTTAAGCAAAAAGATGCAAGAAGCCCTTAAGAAGGGTGAGCCGGGTCTTATCCGTCTTACCTTTACTGACCCGGAAGGGTATCTTATAACCACTACTGATACTTTACTTGTTCCCCGTAATATGAAAAAGATTAAAGGAGTAAAAGGCGGTGATTTCGTTCTATCAGGAGGAGAAAATGGAAAAAAGTAAAAGAAAAAAGATGGAAGATTGGAGCGGAACAGGTGTTCCGGAGGCCGGACTGAAGGTGGATTATCCGGAGGTCTGTGCGATGTATGGTCTGGAAGAGGTACAGGCAGTGGTAGAAGCGATGCAGGCACCTATCTATACTCTCAGTTCCTATACCAAAAGATTTCAGGAAGAATTTGCGGAGTATATCGGCACCAAGTATGCCTTTGCGGTAACCAATGCGGCGAGCGCTCTTGAGATGGCGGCTTATCTTATCGGCATAAAAGAGGGAGACGAGGTTATTGTTCCTGCGATTACCTTTTTCTCTACCACCTTAGGCATTTTGAGACTCGGTGGAAAGGTAGTATTTGCGGATATTGACCCCGCTACTTATAACCTCACCTCAGAAACAATTGAAGGAAAGATTACACCTAAAACCAGGGCGATTTATGTAGTCCATATTTACGGACTTCCCGCGGATATGGAGCCGATTTTGAAACTGGCAAAGAAGTACAACCTTGCGGTAGTTGAAGACTGTGCCCATACCCCGGGAGCAGAGTATCAAGGAAAGAAAGTGGGGGGGTTTGGTAGATTTGGTTGTTTCAGTTTTCACACCGCGAAGAATATCACTACCCTGGGAGAAGGCGGCATGATTACGACCAATGATGACCGGGCAGCCGAAGATATTCCTGCCCTGCGCCATGTGGGTATGGTAAAGTACGAAAAACAGAAGAGGTTCTGGATACCCTATCTCTATGACATCGCAAAGGTAAGGGGTCGGATACCTTACAATTTCTGTATGAACGAAATTCAGGCGGCCGTGGGAAGGGTTCAGTTGAGAAAGTTGGATTCTCTTAATGAACGCCGAAGAGTAGTGGCAAAAAAGTTGACCGAAGGGCTAAGAGACATTGAGGAATTGCAACTTCCTTCCGAATCCCCCGGCAGTCAACATGTCTACCATCTCTATCCGGTGCTCTTCACAGGAAACAGAGACAGTCTGATTGAAACTCTTCATAATAAATACAGCATCAGGACAGTTCCCCTCTATCCACCGGTCTATTACTTTACCATCTATAAAGAGATGGGCTATAAAAAGGGACTCTGTCCGATAGCCGAAAGGTTCTATAGCAGACTAATCAACCTGCCTTTTACACCGGCGCTGACCGATATCCAGTCTGATTACCTGATATCATCTATAAAAAAGGCGGTTAAGAATCTAAGGGGCTGACAGCCCCTATATTGAAAAGGAGTGGCTATGAAATTAGACCTGTCCCCGGCGTTAAGAGTATTAAGCGAGGAAGAGATTCGGCGAATACATCTGGGAACCCTGGAGATTCTGGAGAATACCGGCGTAAGGTTTCTTTGTAAAAAGGCGCAGGAAATATTCTCTGACTGTGGTCTTAAATCTGACAAGAACGGTACCGTCTATTTCCCGCCGGAGTTGGTAGAGAAATGTATCCGCTCGGTTCCTCCGGGATTTACCCGCTATCCCCTGGACCCTAAACACAAACCGGTCAGGTTGGGTGAAGGAAAGGCTTATCTTGGCACCGGTTCTACTACGCCGTTTGTCCTAGACCTAGATGGAAACTATCGGAAGGCGTTAGAGAAAGACATTGTAGACTTCGCACGGCTTTCTGACGCCATGGAAAATCTTCCGATCGGAAACGGTATGATCTGGGCACAGGATGTCCCAAAAAATGTTTTTCATGCGCGTTATTTTGAAGCCTTGGTAAAGAATAACGGAAAGGTAACACCGGCCGGCGACGGACTTGATGAAAAAACCACAAAAGATATCATTCATCTGGTTGAGGCCGTTCTTGGTGGCAAAGACGAATCTGCTAAAAAGAAGACCTACACCATGACCGCCTGTCCCCATAGTGCTCTTACCTGGGGTGAGAATGTCTGGGTCTTTATTGAGGCCGGTAAATCCAAAATTCCCGTAGAATATGGTCCGATGCCATTCCCTGGCTCTATGAACCCGGTAACGCTGGCCGGTACTCTAATCCAGATGAACGCAGAGATACTCAGCGTTCTGGTTCTTCATCAATTGGTTAGCCTGGGTGCTCCGGGTATTTACTGGGTCTGGCCGGGAATGATGGATATGAAGGTTGGTACCCATGTTTTTGGTTGCCCGGAAGGCGCTTTAATCGGTGCGGCTGCCGCTCAGATTGCAAAGTATTACGAAATTCCCAGCAATATTGTCTGCGGTCCCACCGACTCAAAAATTCCCGACCAGCAGACCGGCATTGAGAAGATGATGACCTCCCTTCTTCCCGCCCTGGCGGGTGCCGATGAAATTGCCCTGTTCGGCGGACTGATTGACTTTGCCAAGACTGCTAACTACGAACAGGTGGTGATTGACAACGAAATCGCCGGCTATATTCAGAGAATACTCCAGGGTATTGAAGTAACCGACGATAAATTAGCCCTGGATGTAATTCGCGAAACCGGCCCGGGCGGGAATTACCTTGGTCACCGGCATACCCTCAAATATTTCCGGGAGGAGTTGCACTTTGTTGATATCCTTAGCCGTAATTCCCGTAATTCCTGGGAATCTTCCGGCGGTAAAGACTTAAGAACCTGTGCCGTAGAAAAGGCACGCCGGATACTGAAGAGTCATCATCCAGACCCTTTGTCAGAAGAGAAAAAGAGAGAACTGGAAAAAGCGGTTAGGGAAATCTACCAACGCGAAGGCGAGGACTATAAACCGAT